>NZ_LTDM01000043.1 GCF_001940565.1 Tissierella creatinophila DSM 6911 | reverse complement strand
TTCAATTTCCGTTTTGAGTTATAAACAACTTGATACTGTATATATACCCAAAATCGGGGGAATCCCAGCCATTTCAATAGATTGAAATGCAGTAAAATAGCTCGCTACAGAGTTCTGCAACGAGCTAAATACACATTGTTAAGGGGGAAGTGCATAATGAAAATTTATCAGGCACAAGACATTAGAAATGTGGCTCTTGTAGGACACAGTGGAAGTGGAAAAACCACATTGACTGAAGCGATGCTCTTTACAGCTGGAATTACTAAAAGACAGGGAAAAGTAGAGGATGGGAATACGATTTCAGACTTTGGGAAAGAAGAAATTGATAGAGGTATTTCAATAGGAACTTCTTTAATACCCGTAGAATGGAATGATACAAAGATTAATGTGTTAGATACTCCTGGTTACTTTGACTTTGTAGGGGAGACCTATGGAGCTCTAAGAGCAAGTGAAGGGGCTATTCTTGTAGTAGATGCATCTTCTGGTATAGAAGTAGGAACTGAGAAGGCGTGGAAATTACTTGAGGATAATAAAAGACCTAGATTTATATTTTTAAATAAAATGGATAAAGAAAATGTAGATTTTGATAAACTTATAGATGAATTAAAAGAAAAGTTTGGAGATAAAGTATTTCCTTTCGCTCTTCCAATAGCAGTAGGGGAAGATGAAGAATTTACAGGATTTGTAAACGTTAGAGATGAAATAGCTTATGAATATGTAGGAAAAGAAAGAAAAGAGATACCTTTAAGGGAAAATGAAATAGAAGCTATAAAAGATATAAGAGAAAGTATGATGGAAAAAGTAGCGGAAACTGATGAAATACTTATGGAAAAATTCTTTGCAGGAGAGGCCTTTAGTACAGAAGAAATAGCTAAAGGAGTTCGTGACTCTATGGCAAATGGAGAACTTGTACCAGTATTTTTAGGTTCAGCAGAAAAAGGAATTGGAATAGATTATCTATTAAGTGTTATAAAAAGATATATTTTTTCACCAATGGATGTTGAAACTTATATGGGTAAAGATAAAGATGGTGAACTTATAGAAAGAAAAGTAAATACTAGTGAGCCGTTTTCAGCTATTGTATTTAAGACAATTGTAGATCCATTTGTTGGAAAACTTTCTCTATTTCAGGTTAGCTCAGGAAGGCTTACAAAAGATACTGAAGTCTATAATGAAAATAAACAAACAAGTGAAAAACTTGGAGGATTGTTTATATTAAGGGGTAAGGAACAAATAGAAGTCAATGAAATCCTTGCAGGAGATATTGGCGCTACATCTAAACTTCATAAAACCCAAACAGGAGATAGTCTTTGTGATAAAAACAATACAACTAGATATAGACCACTTAAATATCCTAAGCCTACACTATTTATGGCAGTAGAGCCTAAGTCTAAAGGTGATGAAGAAAAGATAGGAACATCTCTTCATAGACTTACAGAAGAAGATCCTACTTTTAGTCTAGAGAGAAATAAAGACACTAAGCAACTCCTTATAGGTGGACAGGGAAATATGCAACTATCTGTAATAAAAGATAAACTTAAAAATACATTTGGGGTAGATATTATCCTTTCTACACCTAAAATACCTTATAAAGAAACTATTAAGACTAGTTCTGATGTTCAAGGAAAGCACAAAAAACAATCAGGAGGAGCAGGTCAATATGGGGATGTTCATATAAAATTCGAACCATGTGATGAAGAATTTATATTTGAAGAAGAAGTATTTGGAGGTTCAGTACCTAGAAACTTTTTCCCAGCAGTAGAAAGGGGAATTAGAGACTCACTAGATAAGGGCGTACTTGCAGGATATCCTGTTGTAAATATAAAAGCCACTCTATATGATGGTTCTTATCATCCAGTAGATTCCAATGAAATGGCATTTAAAATTGCAGCATCTATGGCATTTAAAAAAGGTATTGAACAAGCTAAGCCTATACTACTTGAACCTATTATGAAATTAGATGTAAATATACCAGAGGATTATATGGGAGATATAATGGGTGATTTAAACAAGCGTAGAGGAAGAGTTTTAGGGATGGAGCCACAAGAAGATGGAACTCAACTTGTAATAGGTGAAGCTCCACAATCTGAAGTTTTAGAATATGCGATAGATTTAAGATCTATGACACAGGCTAGAGGAAATTTCTCTATGGAGTTTGCAAGATACGAAGAAGTCCCTTCTAATATAGCAGAAAAACTTATAGAAACACTTAAAAATGAATAAATAAAGATTTAAAAGTCTAGCAATTGCTAGACTTTTAAATCTTTATTTAATAAAATAATAAAATGTGGGTATATAGCAATTTGAAAGGGGAAGAAGATTTATGGTTAAAATAATTACCTTAGGAGATTTTGATATTATTGTAAATGATATATCAATATTGGACTATATAGCTAAGAATCAAAGGCTTATCAAGCTATTTAAATACTTTTTAATTCACAAAGATATAAAACTTTTACCAGAGAATATTATAGATGATTTATGGATAGAAGAAGATTTTAAAAATCCTATAAACATGCTCAGGACACAAATAAGTAGACTTAGGAAAATATTAGAAATAGATGAAATTAATGTAGAACCTTTTTTTAGTATTAAATACATAAATGGATACTATATATTTTCTTTAAAAGATTATTGTGAAGTAGATTTTGTAGAATTTGAAAAATCACTAGAAAAAGATATTATAAGTATAAGAGGTGATATAGAGAGAGACTATCTGAAATTTAGAGATATTATTTTATCCTATAGAGGAAAGCTTTTAGGAGAAATGGGAGATGAAGACTGGTTAATTCCTATTAGAAGCAGGTTTGATAGACTATATCTAAAAGCATTATCATATTATATAAGCTATTTAAAAGAAAATCTTATGTATACTGAAATAATAGAAGTTTGTGAAAAGGCTATAAATATAAAACCATATGAAGAAATAATTCATCTCGATTTTATAGAAGCACTTATAAATTTAAAACAATATTCCTATGCACTAATACATTATGAATTTTTTACTAAAAAACTTTTTAATGATCTTGCAATAGCACCATCTAGAAAACTTACAGAGCTCTATAAAAAGATTAAACAAAAAGAGGATAGTCCTACCTCAAGTATTGATTTAAATAAAATAGATGATGAAATGTCAAAAGAGTTTAATTTTGGTGGAGTAGTCTTTTGTGATGTCGAGTATTTTAAATTTCTATATAATTATGAAAGAAGAAATAGAGATAGAAGGTTGGATAAAAGCGTAGGTGTAGGAATTGGAATAATTACTCTCTACAGTAGAGCTCATACCCAATTAACCAAAAAAGAAATAACAAAGGCAATGAAACTGTTGGGTTATGTTCTTTTCAAATCATTTAGATATGGCGATATAGTTTCACAATGGAATGACAATCAGATGCTTATACTTCTATATGGATTACGAGAAGAACATATAAAAATTGTAGTTGATAAGATAAATAATAATTTTGACTTAGTTAAAGACGATGATAAATTAAGTCTAAACATAAAATTAAATATTTTATAAAAAAACTTTTATCGTAAGAAACCCTGATACTATCTAATGTATCAGGGTTTCTTACGATAATATTATATTTTGTAATTGCTATGAAATCTTTTAGAATCCAATATGTAACTGTAGTAGGTATATTATATATATAAGATAAATATTTTTAAAATTTAAACAATTCAATTTATTTATGGGAGGTGAAAGTGGATGAGGAATTTATTTAAAAGTTTAGTGCCTATTCTCTTAATAATATCAATGATATTTTCTCTAGGGATAGAAGGTATAAGTGTAGATAATCCTATTACGGAAAATACCATTAAACAAGGAGAAACATTAACAGATCCTCCAAAAGAGGAAGTGAAAGAAAATCCTAAGGAAGAAACACAGATTCCGCAACAACCACAGATTCCAAAAGAACCAGATAAAGAACCACAAAATCCGCAAGATTCGGAATCAACACCAGAGCCTAATCTTCCAGAGATTCCAACAAAACCAGAAAATCCTAAAGAAGAGGTAAAAGAAGACCCAAAAGAACCTGATATACCAAAAGAAGAACCAAAAGAAGACCCAAAGGAAGAACCAGAAACACCAGAAGAGCCTAAAGAAGAAATAGTAGAAGAAGAGGAAGAAATTATTGAAGATGAACTTGCTGAAAATATTCCACCTATTGCAGGTGAACCAGAAATCGTACTTCCAGATTTTTATTATCAAGAAATGATGAGACCATCATTATTAACTTCTGGTTTAACAGACACTATAGAAGTAGATAAAACTGCTAGTAGAGTTCCAGGATGTAGAACTTATGAAGTTAAGCTTGATATAACAGGGATTCCACAAAAAGCACCTGTAGATGTAGTCTTAGTAATAGATAGATCAGGTAGTATGAATGAGACGGCATCTTCTAACCCAACACGCAGTAGATTATATTATGCAAAACAAGCAGCTATTAACTTTGCGGGAAAGGTACTAGGGCCTAATGGGATAGCTGGAAGTAGAGTATCTGTAGTTAGCTTTAGTGGACCTTCTACAACAACTGGTAATGGAGCTCAAAATCAAGCCAGTACTGATTTAGGTTTAACTAGTAATCTATCTCAAGTAACTTCCATTATAAATAATATTACCGCTGTTGGAGGAACAAACACAGAGGCAGGTTTCCTACAAGGTAAATCTGTAATAACAAACTCTGGAAATCCAAGCTCAAATAAGGTATTGATTATGTTTACAGATGGTATCCCAACAGCTAGTAATGGTAATAGATATGGACCAGATGATCCAACATCTCATAATAATCATACAAGAGCAGCTTACACTGCTGGGCAAAGCATATGGCCTCTTGCAGATGTGTTTACAATAGGACTATTACAAAATATGAATGCAAGTGTTAAAGCTTTAGCCATTGATACCCTTACAAAAGCTCAGAATAAAGGATTTTATAATGCACCTAGTGCACAAGATTTAGATCAAATATTTACACTTATTTCTCAACAACTAGGATATTCGGCTACAAATGCTGTAGTAGTAGATAAATTAGGTGACAATTTTGAACTAGTTCTAGGAAGTCTTCCGGCAGGGGCAAGTTATAATTCTAATACAAGAGAAATAACTTGGACGCCGGGAACCATAGTAGAACATTCACAACTTAAATACACTATTCAAGCTAAATCAAGCTTCCAAGGAGGACTAGCCAATACAAATGAATATGCTAAATTAACTTATAAAGATATAAATGGTAATCAAGGAATTACAAAGATATTTCCAAAACCGAGTGTAAATGTACCTGCTCCTTTAAAGGTTAGCTTAACAGATGCAAATATAAAGTTAACCACTCTTATAACACTTGGCTCAGGTACAGACCCAAATGGTGAAAACTATATGAGCCCTATAACTGGAGGAGATGGAAATGGAACTTACACTTATGAGTGGAGAGTAGTAGGAAATAGCACTGTAATATCTACCAATAAAAATCCTACAGTAAATCTTTCAACAAGTCCTACTCAATATGAACTTACAGTAACTGATTCAAATGGATGTAAGGCAAAAGCCATTATGACTGTTGAAGTTAAGGGAGCTATAACTATAACAAAACAAGTTTTAAATCCTAAAGGTTTAAATATAGATCCAAATCAAGAATTTGATATATTTTTAAATGGACCAAATGGAGTTCAATATGTAGTTAGTTTAAAGAATGGAGAATCCAAAACGGTAGAAAACTTAAGTCTTGGAAACTATATTATAAGTGAAATAGTTCCTATGAACTATAAAAACAAGAGTATAACAAATGCAAATATAAGTCTTAACTTAACTAATCTACAATCTCAAAGCATAGTTACAAACGAACTTGATAATGGTGGATGGTTCCATGATGATGATATAAGAGAGAACAAATTTAAAGTTGGAATCGTTTCAGTACCATTAAGACAAGTAATAATACCAAAAGAGCTAGAAGAAGTAAAAGATGGTTTAGAAAAAAATGACTAAATAGGAGGCATAAATATGGTTAATAAAAATAGGAAGTTTAAAATCGTTTCAAATATAATCTATACCATATTTATGTTAACAATGATATTTCTTATATTTACAGTTGCAAGAGAAAGGGTTACAGGAAAAGAACCTTCTCTACTGGGATATAAATTCTATACAGTAGAAAGTGGAAGCATGATACCAGAACTTAAGATAAATTCACTTATAATAGTTAGAAAAGTACCCTCTAAAGAAATACAAATAGGGGATATCTTAACCTACTATGTAGAAGGAAGTAGTACCAGAGTTACCCATAGAGTAGTTGATATAGGAGATGGTAGTGAATATTTTATAACAAAAGGTGATGCAAACAATGTAGAGGATCCACTTCCTGTAGATAAACAAAGAGTTATAGGAAAAGTAAATTATTCTATACCATATCTAGGATATATATTAAAGTTTTTAAGTAGTATCCAAGGTATAGTTTTTATAGTAGGTATGGGAATACTGTGGATGATTTTCCCAATAATCTTTAAGAAAACAAAACTATCAGAAATGCAATGAAAAGGATGGATGAATATGAAGAAAAAATCGATCATACTATCTATAGCATTATTAATAGCAATATTGATAGCTGGCGGTTCCTTGGCTTGGTTTACATCCAGTCCTAGTGCTGAAGTAAATAAATTTAAAATGGGAACCGTAAAAGTAAAAGTAGTAGAAGAAGGTTTTGAGAATTTAGAAAATGTAAAAGCCACAACTTATACTAAAAATGTACAAGTACAAAGTTTAGGTACAAAGAGAACTTATGTAAGAGTAAGACTAGTGCCAGAGTGGAGTGATCCTAGTTTACCAGTTTCTAATGTAGTATTAAATCTAAATTTAGGAAATTGGACTACTAAACAACCAGATGGATACTATTACTTCAAGTACTATTTAAAAGAAAATGAAATCACTAGTAAATTACTCGAAAGTGTAACCTTTACAAGTTTACCCCCAGAATATGAGGGAAAAGTATTTACACTTAAAGTTGTAGCAGAAGGAGTCCAAATAACAAATGGAGCATGGAAAGATGTATGGGGAATAAATACCTTACCTTTTACTCCAGAAATTCCTTGGGCACCATAATATAAATGTAAACTAGGCAAACTTTGGGAAACTGAAGGACGCAAAGCTAAAGGGCCTTTAAACTGGCAGCCTAGCCGCAAATACTTGATTTAAAAAATAAAAGGAGGAAGAAAAATGAAAAACAAAAAAATCATGTTAGGCTCAGCAATCATGTTAGCAGTACTTTTAGTAGCAGGAGGAACAATGGCTTGGTTTACAGCACAATCAGATCCCGTATCAAATAATTTTAAAGCAGGTACACTTAAAATTGAATTAACAGATATATTTGTAGCAGCAGATGCACAAAATGTAAACCCTGGAGATCAATTCAATAAAGAAGTATCAATTAAGAATACTGGAACAAAAAGAGCTATGGTAAGAATTAAAAAAGATTTTAAATTTGATGGTAATCAAAATATTGGTGTAGTAAATTATGCATTAGGTGAAAATTGGATTTTAAATAATGATGGTTACTATTATTATACTAAAGTATTACAACCAAATGAATCTACAACAATGTTATTTAAGGATAAAAAAATCAAATTTGATGGAGCAGCTATGGACAATAGCTATCAAGGTGCAAAACTTAATATAACTATTAAAGCAGAAGCTATACAAGCAACTAACAATGCTCCAACAGAAAGTGGATGGAAATATGATCCATTATATGTAGCACCAGTAACACCATAACAAAATAAAAATAATTAAACTAAATAAATTACTAAAATAAAATTCTAAAATATATTAAATAAAAAATGGGAGGTCACCCTCCCTTTTTTTAAAAAAGGAGGGTAGGAGATGAAAAAAACCTTTCAAAAAATTTCAATTTTTATGCTTATATTAGGAGTTATATTTGTTAACTTTATTTCCACATACAAAAATATATCTTATGCTGATAATATAAAAGTATTAGGAGATACTCAGGGTCTTAAAGTAATACCGGAAAATACTGGTATATTTAATTTAAATAACTTAAACCCTGGAGATACAAAAGAATCTGAAATAACATTAAAAAATGAATATATAAATAATTTACAGATATTTGTTAGAACTCAAAGAGCTAGTGAAAAACCTGGAGAAAGAGATCCGGATTTATTCAAACAATTACAACTTACGGTATATTTAGATGGAGTAGAATTTTATAAAGGTAAAATGGAAGAGTTTGCTCCTACAAATAAATATATTGGATCTTTTGGACTTAATGGAGAAAAAAAATTAAAAGCAATAGTTCATTTACCTGGACCAGAAACAGGAAATGAATTTCAAGGTAAATCGCTAACTGTGAACTGGATATTTACAGCTCAAAATAATTATGTACCACCAGAAGAACCAGAAGAGCCTGAAGAACCAGAGGAACCAGAAGAACCAGAAATACCAGAAGAACCAGAAGAGCCTGAAGAACCAGAAGAACCAGAAACACCAGAAGAGCCTGAAACACCAGAGAAACCTGAGAAACCAGAAACACCTGAGAAACCAGAAACTCCAGAAACTCCAGAAACACCACAGAAACCAGGAACAATTATAGATAAATTAGTAAAAACTGGAGCTACTCCAGATATAATTTACTATACACTAGGTGGTTTAATGTTAGTATTTGGAATGGGTGTTTATAAAAAGAAGAAAAAATAAAAAATAAATATATAAATAATTAAAGGTGTCTATGCATAAAATATAGACACCTTTTACTTTACAAATATTTAAAAAAATGGTATAAATATTATATATAAAACTTATAGTAGATAAACTTTTCTAAAAAAAAGTTTATATGTTGATACTATAGAGTAAATTTTATAAGACAATTCTTTTAAGTTAAAAGATTATTTTTTTAAAGTTAAAGGACAAAGATAGTCAAAGTCAAAGAGGTGATTTGGTGACAGGATTAAGTAATATAATAGAGTCGTTTATTAGAGAACTTTTACAAGAATCTAATACAGGTATAATAGAGATACAAAGAAATGAAATGGCTGAGCAATTTGAATGCTCTCCTTCTCAGATAAATTATGTCTTATCTACAAGATTTACTCCATATAAAGGTTACTATATTGAGAGTAGAAGAGGCGGAGGTGGGTATATAAAGATAATAAAGGTCAGTATAGAAAAATATTCAGATTTAAATGAAATTATCTTAGAGACTATTGGGGAATCTATAACTAAGTCAAAAGCATATCATATTATAGAAGGACTCCGAGAAGAAGAATTTATAGGAAAAAGAGAAGAAGAAATAATAAAAGCGGCTATAAGTGATAGATCTATTTCAGAAAGTACAGAATCTACAAATAAGCTTAGAGCTAATATACTCCGAAATATTCTTCTGATTTTATCTAAATAGGGGGTGGATAAGTTTGAGATGTGAATCTTGTGGTAAAAATGAAGCAAAGTTTCATTATACTAAGATTTTTAATGGAAATATAGAAGAAAAGCATCTATGTGAATCGTGTGCTGTAAATGATTATGATTTTGACTTTGATTTTGAAAATCATTTTTCTATGAATAAACTTTTTACAGGTCTTATAGATTCATCAGTTGAAAACAATAAAGAAGAAATCAATCTAAAATGTGAAAAATGTGGTCAAACTTATAGTGAATTTAAAAGCAAAGGAAAGTTTGGCTGTGATGAATGCTATATTACTTTTAAAGATAAATTGGATCCTTTAATAAAAGGACTACATGGGCATAATCATCATAAGGGTAAAATTCCTAAACATTCTAGTAATCATATATTTTTAAAAAGGGAAAAAGACATTCTTAAAAAAGATTTAGAAGATGCTATAAAAGAAGAAAGATTTGAAAAGGCTGCTATTTTAAGAGATAAACTCAAGGGTATAAGTTCGAAATTAGAGGAAATTAAGGAGTGAGATAGATGACTCAATGGTTAGATGAGATTGGAGAAGAAGAAGATATAGTTATAAGTACTAGAGTTAGAGTAGCTAGAAATCTTTCTAAATATAAATTTCCTGAATATATGAGTATAAGTGAATCAGATAA
Organism: Tissierella creatinophila DSM 6911; assembly: GCF_001940565.1. GTDB lineage: Bacteria > Bacillota > Clostridia > Tissierellales > Tissierellaceae > Tissierella_A > Tissierella_A creatinophila. Next base: position 125,201 of record NZ_LTDM01000043.1, on the reverse strand, counting down.
TTTAACAGATGATGTACTAAATCGAGTTAAAAAGGAAGAATCTGATGAATATAAGTTTAAAAGACTTAGGGACTTAAACAAACTAGAACAAAGAGTTTATGTAGAAGATCATTTGATTAGTCCAAGTATATTAAAGAATGAAAATATTGGTAGTTTTCTTTTAAGAAAAGATGAAAAAGCGACCATCATGATAAATGAAGAAGACCATTTGAGAATTCAAACCCTATTTCCAGGACTCAATTTAGAAAAGGCATGGGAACTTTGTTCCTCTATAGATGACTTTTTAGAGGAAGAGCTAAAATATGCATATGATTCAGATCTTGGATATCTAACTGCTTGTCCTACTAATGTTGGAACAGGTCTTAGAGCATCAGTAATGCTGCACCTTCCTTGTGTTTCTATGACTGGAAGTATAAGTGTTATAATCGAAGGACTTAGAAAGATAGGTCTTACTGCTAGAGGTTTATATGGTGAAGGTTCTGAAGCACTGGGGTTTTTATATCAAATTTCTAATCAAATAACCCTAGGGGACACTGAAGAAGAAATAATAAACAAATTAGATAAAGTAGTACATCAAATTTTAACTAGAGAAAGAAATACAAGAAAATATTTAACTAGCAATAGACTAGTAGAAATGGAAAACAAAGTATATAGATCCCTTGGAATATTAAAATATAGTAGAATTTTAAGTTCTACAGAGGCTATGGAACATCTTTCAAATATAAGAATGGGTGAAACTATGAATATATTAAAGAATAAAGAATTAAGCAGTGCAATAAAGTTAATGATAGATATACAGCCTGCCAATATCCAGAAAAAATTAAATAAAGAAATGAACAGTAAAGAAAGGGATATTGAAAGGGCAAGGATGATGAGAGAATTTACTTTAGGAGTGGAGGTATAAACAGATGGCGATATTTGGTAGATTTACAGAAAGAGCACAAAAAGCTATTTTATTAGCACAAGAAGAGGCTAAAAAGATGAAACATAACTATGTAGGTACAGAACATTTACTTCTTGGTTTAATTGCTGAAACTAATGGTGTTGCAGCAGTTTCTTTAAAAGAAATGGGAGTAAATTTAGAAAATGCTAGAAAAGAGGTCGAAAATTCAATAGGATTTGGCAATGGGGAGGATGAAATACTAGGATTTACTCCGAGAACTAAAAGAATTTTTGAACTTAGCTTTTTACAAGCTAGAAATTTAGGACATAACTATGTGGGTACCGAACATTTACTTCTTGGTTTAATTGCTGAAGGAGAAGGTGTTGCAATAGTAGTTCTTAAAAGACTTGGAGTGGATATAAAGCTATTGGGAGAAAAGATAGTGGGAATGATAACTTCAGACTCTTCTAATAAGGGAGCTCAGCCTGGAACTTCAGGGGTACAAAGCACTTCCCAAAAGAGCTTAGGGAAATATAGTGTAGATTTAAATAAAATGGCTGAGGATGGAAGGATTGATCCTGTTATAGGAAGAAGTAAAGAAGTAGAGAGGGTAATTCAAATTTTAAGTAGAAGAACAAAAAACAATCCAGTACTAATAGGTGAACCAGGTGTTGGTAAAACTGCAATAGCAGAAGGTTTAGCTCAAAGAATCTATGAGGGAAAGGCACCTGAAATAATAAAGAACAAAAGGATTGTATCTTTAGACCTACCAGGAATGATAGCTGGTGCAAAATATAGGGGCGAGTTTGAAGAAAGACTTAAAACAGTTATGGCAGAACTTATAGAAGCAAAAGATACTATACTTTTTATAGATGAACTTCATACTATTATAGGTGCAGGAGCTGCTGAGGGTTCTGTAGATGCTTCAAATATATTAAAGCCAGTACTTGCAAGAGGAGAGCTTCAAATGATAGGTGCAACCACTATAGATGAGTATAGAAAGCATATTGAAAAAGATGCTGCATTTGAAAGACGTCTACAGCCAATAGTTGTAGAACAACCTAGTGAAGAAGATACAATAAAGATATTAGAAGGTCTTAGAGATAAATATGAAGCCCATCACCGTGTGAAGATTACTGATGAAGCAATTCAGGCTGCAACAGAATTATCCGCTAGATATATAACTGATAGATTTTTGCCTGATAAAGCTATTGATTTGATAGATGAGGCTGCATCTATGATAAGAGTTAAAAACTATGTAGCTCCTGATGAATTAAAAGAATTAGAGGCTAAATTAGAAGAATTACAACAAGAAAAAGAAGAAGCTATAAATACTCAAAACTATGAAAAAGCTGCACGTGTTAGAGATTTAGAAAAACAAACAAAAGAAGAACTTGAGAATTATAAGTCAAAATGGCACCATAAAAAGCAGACATCAAGTATGGTAGTAGGATATGAAGAAATTGCAAATATAGTATCCGATTGGACTGGGGTACCTGTTACGCGAATGACAACAGAAGAATCTGAAAGATTGTTAAACTTAGAAGAGACACTTCATAAAAAGGTAGTTGGGCAATCACAGGCAGTAAGCGCCATTGCAAACTCTGTAAGGCGAGCTAGAGTAGGTCTTAAAGACCCTAATAAGCCTATAGGAAGCTTTATATTTGTAGGACCAACAGGAGTTGGTAAAACATATCTTGCAAAGGCTCTTTCAGAAACTCTATTTGGCGATGAAAATGATATGATAAGAATAGATATGAGTGAATATATGGAAAAACATACTGTTTCAAGACTTGTAGGTTCACCCCCTGGATATGTAGGATATGATGAAGGCGGTCAACTTACTGAAGCGGTAAGAAGAAAACCTTATTCAGTGCTTCTTTTTGATGAAATAGAAAAAGCACATCCAGATGTATTTAATGTACTTCTACAAATATTAGATGATGGAAGACTTACAGACTCTAAAGGTAGAACAGTAGATTTTAAAAATACAGTTATAATTATGACTTCTAATGTTGGAGCAAGTTCTATCAGAAAACAAAATGTACTTGGATTTGCAACAGTGGTAGATGAAAATAAAGAAGAATATGAAAAAATGAAAGAAACTATAACAGAGGAACTTAAAAAAACATTTAGGCCAGAGTTTTTAAATAGGCTTGATGAAGTTATAGTGTTCCATTCTCTACAAGAAGATCAAGTAAAACAAATAGTAGATATAATGGTAGATGATTTAGAAAAGAGAATGAAAAAACTAGATATAGATGTTACTGTAAGTGAAGAAACTAGGAAAGAGATAAGTAGAGAAGGTTTTGATCCAGTATATGGTGCAAGACCGCTAGAGAGAACAATAAGAAAAATGATAGAAGATCAATTAGCAGAAGAAATATTAAAGGGAAATCTTTCTAAAGAAGATAAAATAATAATAAAAAGTGAAGATGGTAAATTGAAATTTGAGAAAGGCCTGTAAAGGCCTTTTTTAACAGTAAGGAGAGCTTAGATGAAGAAAAAGACTATATATGTATGTAGTAATTGTAATTATGAATCAATAGGATATATGGGAAAATGTCCTGAGTGTACTAGCTGGAACACCTTAGTTGAAACGGAAGTAGTGACTAAAAAGGGTAGCAGTTCTAGTAGTAAAAAAGTCAGTAAAAACAGTGCTACTATTAAAAGATTAAAAGAAATAGAAACATCAAATAGTGATAGGATAGTAACAAATATTGGAGAGTTTAACAGAGTTATGGGAGGAGGAATTGTAAGGGACTCAGTTACTATTCTTTCGGCAAAACCAGGAGCTGGAAAGTCTACCTTACTTCTACAAGTTACTGATGAATTAGCTAATTTAGGATTTAAAGTTTTATATGCCTCAGGAGAAGAATCTGAATCCCAGATAAAGTCAAGGGCAGATAGAATACTTAAGAACATCCATCAAAATGTATGGGTAGTTTCAGATAATAGTTTGGACAATGTGTTAGAGATAGTAGAAAAAATTGATCCAGATATTGTCATTGTAGATAGTATTCAAACTTTTACACTAGATGATTTTCCCGGTTCTCGTGCAGGTTCTCCTACTCAAACTATGGAATGTGCTTATGAACTTGTTAAAATAGCTAAAAACATTGAAAGACCTCGTGCAGTTTTTTTAGTAGGTCAAATGACCAAGGCAGATGAACTTGCCGGAGTAAGAGCATTGGAACATTTAGTAGATACAGTGCTAATAATAGATGGAGAAAGTGGAGAAGAACTTAGAACTCTTTTAACTACAAAAAATAGATATGGGTCTACTGGAGAGATGGGATTTTTTAATATGGGTGAAAGAGGGATGGTCTCTATTGATAATCCTTCAGAGTATTTTATGACTCAAAGAGAAGAGAGTTCGATGATATCTGGAAGTGCTTTAACGGTGGTAAGAGAAGGGACAAGGCCTATTATATTGGAAATAGAATCCCTAGTTTCTCCTTCTTTTACACCATATCCTTCAAGAATTGGAGAATCAATGAGAAAAGAACAGCTCAATACTCTTATTTCTATATTAGAACAAAGAGGGGATATAAAACTATATGATAAAAATGTAGTTATAAAGACTACAGGTGGAATCTCACTTAAAGAACAAGCATCAAACCTTGCTGTTATAATGAGTATTGCATCTTCTGTATTTCAAAAGAGCATTCCAAATGATACTGTGTTTATCTCGGATGTAGGTCTTACCGGAGAACTTAAAAGAGTTCCTTCTTTACAAGTGAGACTTAGAGAAATAGATAGGATGGGATTTAAAAGGGCATATATAGCTAAGGGAAGCGGTAAAGTAGGTAGTTTCAAAAGCTTACAAATTATAGAGTGCAATATATTGAAAGAGGTTATTTTAGATTGCTTTAAAAAAAGATAAGCTAAATATTGCTTTAGCTTATCTTAAATTGAATAGACCTAATGTCTTATTTCTTTCATATTCATGTTTTATAACTTCGTTTAGATTAAGTCCTATAGTATCGCAAAGTGCTGTGATATAGAAAAGGTAATTTCCCATTTCTAAATCTAGTACTTCTTTACATTGCTCACATATCTCGCCTCTTAAGTGATCATCTAATGTATTGGGAAGATCTTTGTATGACTCACCCGTAAATTGTTGTTTTTTAGCATCAATTGATATGCAACCACAATTAGTGACTGATTTTGCTACAGCTCTATTTACACGAGCACTATATACATCCATCTTTGACATTATATCTAAAATACTTTTATGTCTAACTAAAGTTTTAGATACACTATCTTGAAAATTAACACAAATATCATCTGATTTTATAGTTTCAATATTTTTTTCCATAATTTCCTCCTTAAAACTTTTATATTCTAATATCATTATACTTTTAAGGACAAGTAGTTGTCAAATAATTACAAAGTTATATTTGAAATAAATAGGTTGACAGATTAAATAGCTTTATGATAAAATGATAACTTTACAAAAAACTCTATATGGTATATAATTAAAGAGACTATTTTTTTAGGGAGGTATTAAGATGTTTGAGATAGGTGATAAAATTGTTTATCCAATGCATGGAGCTGGAACTATAGAAAACATAGAACTCAAGGAAATATTAGGTGAAAAAAGAAAGTATTTTATTATGAAGATGCCTATAGGTGAGATGAAAGTTATGATTCCAATTGATAATATGCAAGAAGTTGGAGTTAGGGAAATCATAAGTAAAGAAGAGATGGAAGAAGTAATCACTATTTTAAAAGGTGATAAAGGTAAAATGCCCCAAAACTGGAATAGAAGATTTAGGCTTAATATGGATAAGATAAAATCCGGAGATATATATGAGATTGCAGCAGTAGTTAGAAATCTTATGCTTTTAGATAAAGAAAAAGGACTCTCTACAGGCGAGAGAAAGATGTTAAACGACGCAAAACAAATGCTTATATCAGAAATGGTTTTAGTATGTGAACTTACATTAGAAGAAACAGAAGAACTAGTAGCTGAATCAGTAGAATTCAATGCTGATTTAGATGATGGCGATTTAGAAGAAATTGAAGAATTAAAAGAAGAAGTTTTAGAAAAAGAATAAAAATATGTAACTTTAAGTTATATATTTTTATTTAATGGTAATAATTATATATAGGAGGTGAAGTGATGATTAAAAAAATAGTAAAAATCTTTATAGGAATTATGGGTGCTCTCTTAGGATATGGAATTCTAGCTATAGTTAAAACATCGCAACTTATGACATTACCAAAGATAGGATGGCTAGGACTAATAATAGACCTAGGAGTATATTTATTTTTTGGCATCATATTCTTTTTATTGTCCCCAGCTATTATAAAACTTGGTAAAAAGGTTACCCAGATTATAGAAAATGAGTTACAGAAGTTACCAGCATATGATATAGCTTTGGGGTCATTTGGACTTATAGTTGGACTTATAATTGCATTCTTTTTAAGCAAGCCGTTAGAAAATTTAAACATTGGATATTTAGGATTTATAGGATCTATAATTTTATTTGGATTATTTGGATACTTAGGAATTAAAATCGCCACTAGAAAGAAAGACGATATTTCCAATGCTATACAAGATATTGGTTCTGCTAGAAGGCAATCACAGGGAAAGGAAAAGACAAAACTTCGATATAACTCTTCTCCTAAAATACTAGATACAAGTGTAATAATAGATGGAAGAATTGCTGATATTTGTAGTACTGGTTTTATAGAAGGGCCTCTTGTGATACCTGAGTTTGTATTGGAAGAACTTCAACATATAGCTGACTCTTCAGATGGTTTAAAGAGAAATCGTGGTAGAAGAGGACTTGATATTTTAAACAAAATACAAAAGGAAATAGATGTTGAAATCATAATTCATGAAAAAAAATTTGAAGATGTTAAAGAGGTTGATTCTAAACTTTTAAAACTTACTCAGCTTATGAATGGAAAGATAATTACAAACGACTATAATTTAAATAAAGTTGCAGAAGTGCAAGGTATAGAAGTACTAAATATAAACGAACTTTCAAATGCCGTAAAACCTGTTGTACTTCCTGGAGAAGAAATGGTTGTAACCGTAGTAAGAGATGGTAAAGAATCTGGTCAAGGTTTAGCTTACCTAGATGATGGTACTATGATAGTTGTAGAGTCAGGAAGAAAGTATATAGGAGATACTATTGAAGTAATAGTAACATCTGTGCTTCAAACCTCCGCAGGTAAGATGATATTTGCAAAACCCAAAAGTTTGGCAGATAAAGCTGTATAAGACCCATATGGGTCTTTTTTTATTTGATTTTTATATTTTGTTATATAAAATATGATATAATAACAAATAGAAATAAATCTTATATAATAATTGAGGTGGAAAAATGTATAAAAGTTACTATGTATCTGTAATAATAGCTGCCGCAGGAATGAGCAATAGAATGGGAAGTAAGATAAATAAACAGTTTATAGATATAGATAATAAGCCTATACTTGTTCACACTTTAAATAAATTTGAACAAAGTCCTTATGTAGATGAAATAATACTTATTTCAAAAGAACAAGAAGTAGAATACTGCAGAAAAGAAATAGTAAGAAAGTATGGATTTAAAAAGATAAAAAAGATTATAAGAGGCGGAAAGGAAAGACAAGATTCTATCTACAATGGAATACTTGCTTTAGATGAAAAATGTAATATAGTCTTAACTCACGATGGTGCAAGACCATTTGTAAGAAAAGAAAACATAGAAGATGGCATAAAGGGTGTAATAGAGTATGGAGCATGTGTTATAGGGGTACCTGTTAAAGATACAATAAAGGCAATAGATGATGAAAATGAAGTGCACCATACTCCAAAGAGAAGTATGCTTTGGGCAGCTCAAACACCTCAATGTTTTTGGAAGAGACTCCTTCAAGAAGGATACGAATATGCAATTGATGAAGGAATAGTTGGAACTGATGATAGCTCACTTGTAGAAAAAGTAGGTCATAAAGTAAAGATGATAATGGGAAACTATGATAATATAAAGATTACAACTCCAGAAGATTTAATTATTGCAGAATCTTTATTAAAAGTAGATGAAGATTTAAAGGTGAAACAAAAAATATTTCTTAAGACAAAGTAGGTGATTAAAATGAGAATTGGATTCGGGTTTGATGTGCATGAACTAGTAGATAAAAGAAATCTTATAATAGGTGGTGTAGATATACCTCATGAAAAAGGACTACTAGGGCATTCAGATGCAGATGTATTGATACATGCAATTATGGATAGTATATTAGGAGCGATGGCACTTGGAGATATAGGATACCATTTTCCAGATACAGATCAACAATATAAAGATATTTCAAGTCTAATTCTATTAGAAAAAGTTAAAGACACTATGGACTCTAATGGATTTAAGATAGGAAATATAGATGCAACAGTAGCAGCCCAATCTCCTAAGCTTGCACCGTTTATATTGGAAATGAGGAAAAATATATCTAGAGTACTGGAGTGTTCTTTAGGGGATATTAATATTAAAGCTACTACTACGGAAAAACTAGGGTTTGTAGGAAGAAAAGAAGGTATATCTTCTTATAGTGTTTGTATGCTTAAAGCAGTTAATAGTTGACATTTAAGATTTAATAGAGTAAAATATTTTTATAAGTTGCGAAGGGGAGTAGTATTTATTAATGGATAAAGAGAGGAAACTAATGGTGGGATGTTTCTACCCTCTTAATAAGGAACCAGCCCTAGAACTTTTAGAATAAGATTCTAAACGGATAGCATACGTTAAAAGCTTTAAAAGTGAACCTTAGGGTTTATTAGAGTGGTACCGCGGAAGAGTTAGCCTTTCGTCTCTAGATAGAGACGAAAGGCTTTATTTATTTAAGGAGGTTTTTAAAAATGAAAATGTCAAAGATGTATATGCCTACATTAAAAGAGGATCCTTCAGAAGCAGAAATTGCAAGTCATAAACTTCTATTGAGGTCTGGTATGATAAGACAACTAGTAAGTGGAGTATATTCATATCTACCACTGGGATATAGAGTTATTAGAAAAGTAGAACAAATAGTAAGAGAGGAAATGGATGTTGCAGGTTCTCAGGAACTTTTGATGTCTCCTATTCAACCAAGAGAACTTTGGGAAGCCACAGGAAGATGGGCAAATTTTGGTCCTGAGATGTTTACTCTATTAGATAGAAACTCTAGAGAGTTTTGCCTTGGACCTACTCATGAAGAATATATTACAGATCTTATAAAAAATGAAGTAAAATCATATAAGCAACTTCCATTAAATCTTTATCAAATTCAAACTAAATATCGTGATGAAAAAAGACCACGTTTTGGCCTTATGAGAGGTAGAGAATTTATAATGAAAGATGCTTATAGTTTTGATGTGGATGAAGAAGCTATGATAAGAGCTTACGATATAATGTGGAAGTCTTATGATAAAGCATTTACCCGTTTAAACCTTAAATACAAGGTTGTAGAAGGAGATACAGGAGCTATGGGTGGTAGGGTGTCACACGAGTTTATGGCTATGAGTGAAGCTGGTGAAGGTTTTATGGCATATTGTGAAGCTTGCGATTATGCAGCTACAGATGAAAAAGCTACAGTTGTATATAATGTAGAAAATTCAAATCAAGAAGAACTACCGCTGGAAAAGGTATTGACAGAAAATGTTACTACTATAGAAGGATTAGAAGACTTTTTCAAAATAGATAAGTCTTCATTTGGAAAGGCTTTGGTTTATTCAGTAAAAGGAAAGCCTTTAGTAGTTGTTATACCGGGAGATAGAGAATTAAATGAAATAAAGCTTGAAAATTATTTAGAGATTTCTTCTCATGATATAGAAATGGCAGATGAAGAAATGATTATTGATATTACAGGAGCTAATAAAGGATTTACAGGTCCTGTAGGTCTTAAAGAGGGCACAAGACTTTTAGTTGATTCTAGGATAAAAGATATGAAAAATCTTATAGTGGGCGGAAATGAAACAGATATCCACCTTAAAAACGTAAATTATGGAAGAGACTTTCAAGGTGAGGTAGTAGAAGATCTTCTAATGATAAGAGATGGAGATATATGTCCTAAATGTGATGAAAAGCTTAAGATGGCAAGAGGAATTGAAGTTGGGAATATATTCCAGTTAGGAACAAAATATTCTGAGGGAATAGGTGCAAAATATTTAGATGAAAATGGAAAAGAAAAATATTTTGTAATGGGCTCATATGGTATAGGTATAACTAGAACAGTAGCTGCCATAATAGAACAATCTCATGATGAAAATGGTATAATTTGGCCTTTAAATGTAGCTCCTTATGAAGTTATAATAACTGTTATAAATACTAAAGATGAAGAGCAAATGAATCTCTCACAAAATATATATGATGAATTGGCTAAAAAAGGAGTAGAAGTACTTTTAGATGATAGAAAAGAAAGAGCAGGAGTTAAGTTTAACGACAGAGACCTAATAGGGATACCTATTAGAATTGTAGTGGGTAAAGGTGCAGCAGATGGAATGGTAGAATATTCACTTAGAAAGACTGGAGAAAAAGAAGATATAAATGTAAATGATTTAATTAAAATTATAGAAGAAGAATTTAAAAACAACGGTATGGCTTTTAAGAGTTAAACCATCGGTTGAAATATAAGAAAATTTCATATATAATACTAGTAATATAAAAAGTTTAATATAAATAATGAAACTTTAAAGATAAGGAAAATTTATGGAGGTGTAATTTTGGGAGAATTTAGACTTAGATTTGCCCCAAGTCCCACGGGTTATTTGCATATTGGAGGGCTTAGAACAGCGCTTTATAATCATCTTTTTACTAAGCACAACAATGGCAAATTTATCTTGAGAATAGAAGATACAGATCAAACTAGATTTGTAGAAGGTGCAGTTGAAAACCTTATAGATTCACTTAATTGGTCAGGAATCGAACATGATGAAGGTGTATTTATAGAGGATGGTAAAATAGTAGAAAAGGGAGAATATGGTCCTTATATACAGTCTAAAAGATTGGATATATATAAAAAATATGTTGATGAACTGGTAGAAAAAGGTCATGCATATTATTGTTTTTGTTCTAAAGAAAGACTAGATAGCGTAAGAGAAGAACAAAAGATAAAAGGACTTGTTCCGAAATATGACGGGTTTTGTAGAAATGTGTCTTTAGAAGAAGCTAAAGAAAGAATACAAAATGGTGAAAAATATGTCGTAAGATTAAAACTTCCAAGAAGTCAGGATATAAAGTTCCATGATCTTGTAAGGGGAGATATTACTATAAATACAGATGATATTGATGATCAGGTTTTACTAAAATCAGATGGTTATCCAACATATCATATGGCAGTTGTAGTAGATGATCATCTTATGAAGATAACCCATATTGTAAGGGGTGAAGAATGGCTTCCATCTACCCCAAAACATATTTATCTATATGAAGTATTTGGTTGGGAAAAGCCAACATACGTTCATCTCCCAACTGTTTTAAACAAGGAAAGAAAAAAACTTAGTAAAAGACACGGTGATGTATCAGTTGAAGATTTTAGAACTAAAGGTTATTTACCAGAAGGATTAGTAAACTACTTAGCACTAGTTGGATGGACTCCTGAGGATAATCAGGAAATTCTTTCTATGGATGAGATGATAGAAAAATTTAGCTTTGAAAGAGTGGCTAAAACTGGTGGTATATTTGATAAAGATAAACTAGATTGGGTAAATGGTCACTATATAAGAGAAGAGAGTATAGAGCGAATCACAGACATTGCTATCCCTTACTTAAAAGAAGCTGGGCTTATAGATGATAGATTTATAGAAGAAAATAGAAAATGGCTTGAAATATTAGTAGATATAGTAAGAGAAGGAATGCATCATATGGATGAAATAGTTGATAGAGTAGAGTTTATGTTCACCAATGAAGTTGAAGTAGAAAACGATGCTATTGAAACTTTAAAAGGTGAAGGAACTCTTACTATATTAAAAGCGTTAAGAGAAGAACTAGAAGAAGTAGAGAAAATAGACGAAGAGTACGCAGACTCTTTTATGAAAAAGATTCAAAAGAGAACTGGTATAAAAGGTAAAAACTTATTTATGCCAACAAGGGTAGCACTAGCTGGAAGTCTTCATGGACCTGAATTTGCTAAAATAATTTATCTTCTAGGTAAACAAAATATATTAGATAGAATAGATTATATAGAAAAGACATATTTTAAATAAATAAAAATTATGATGAGGAAAGTAATTTTATTAAAACTTTTAGAGAGAAGCTCTCATAGGCTGAAAGGAGTTTTAAGATTTTAATAAAAAGAAATGCACCTTTGAATTTCTCTTTTGATATTTAGAAAGAGACGATGAGCCACACGTTATAGGCGTATTTAGATAGACTTAAAAAGTCTATTAGAGTGGATAAACGAAAACCTTTCGTCTCTATATAATAGAGGCGAAAGGTTTTTTAATAATAAAAATATTGGAGGTATATATTATGAAACTTTACAATACTTTAACAAGGAAAAAAGAAGAATTTACACCATTAAAAGAGAAAGAAGTAAAGATGTATAACTGTGGTCCTACAGTTTATAACTATATCCATGTAGGAAATGCTAGGCCTTTAGTTATATTTGACACTCTTCGTAGATTTTTCATATATAAAGGTTATGATGTTAAGTTTGTAGTAAACTTTACAGATATAGATGACAAAATGATAGTAAAAGCAAATAATGAAGGAACTACGGTAGAAAAGATTGCAGATAGATATATAGAAGCCTTTATGGAAGATGCCAATGGATTAAATTTATATGAATATGAAACGATAAATCCTAGAGCTACTGATTATATCTATGAAATGATGAATTTTATAGAAGAATTAATAAAGATAGATGCAGCTTATAATATAGATGGGAATGTTTATTTTAATATAGAAAAGGCTAAAGACTACGGAAAACTTTCTAAAAAACATTTAGATGAACTTATAAGTGGAGCAAGAATTGAAATAAATAAAGAGAAAAAGAATCCTATGGATTTTGCACTTTGGAAAAAGGCGAAAGCAGGAGAACCATACTGGGAGAGTCCTTGGGGAAAAGGTAGACCAGGATGGCATATAGAATGCTCTGTAATGGCAAAATCTATTCTTGGAGAGACTATAGATATTCATTCTGGGGGAGAAGATTTACAGTTTCCTCATCATGAAAATGAAATAGCTCAATCAGAAACTCTATCTAAAAAACCATTTGCAAATTATTGGCTACATAATGGAATGATAACTGTAGACAATAAAAAAATGTCGAAATCTGAAGGTAACTTTTTTACTATAAAAGATGTAAGAGAAGAATATGATTTAGAAGTTTTAAGATTCTTCTTACTATCATCACAATATAGATCTCCTATAAATTTCAGCCGTGAAGTTATGGATCATATGAAAAATGGGCTTGAGAGAATTTACAATGGTAAAAGCAACTTAGAGTATCTTTTAAAATCAAAAGAAGATGGTTCTTCCAAAGATGATGAAAAGATGCTCTTAGAAGTAGAACGCTTTAAAGAAGAATTTGTAAAAGCAATGGAAGACGATTTAAATACTGCTGATGCAATAGCTGCTATATTTGAATTAGTAAAATATACAAATACTAAATTTGATAAAATGACCAATAAAGTAATTTTAAAAAAATCTTTAGATATTTTAACTGAACTTACTAAAGTTCTTGGTGTATTAAATAGGAAAGATGAGATACTTGAAGATGAAATCATAGCTTTAATAGAAAAAAGAAACAAAGCACGTGAAGAAAAAGATTATAAACTATCAGATGAAATTAGAGATAGTCTAAAAGAAAAGGGTATCATACTAGAAGATTCAAAAGATGGAGTAAAGTGGAAGAGAGTGTAGAGATGATAGAAAAAAATATATTTAGAAAAACAAATACTTCTCTTACAAGGGAAGATATAAAGATGATGAGCCCCCTACAACTTGCATACGTAGGAGATGCGTGTTATGAATTGATGGTAAGGACATTTCTCTTAGATAAAAACCTTTCGGTAAATATCCTTCATAAAAAAACTACTGGATATGTAAAGGCTAAGAGTCAGTCGTTGATTGTTCATAAATTAGAAGAAATATTAAATGAACAAGAAAAAGATATAGTTAGAAAGGGACGAAATACAAAGTCAAACTCTAATCCTAAAAATGCAAATCTTATAGAATATAAATACGCCACAGGTTTTGAAGCTTTATTTGGATACCTTTATTTGACAAATCAAGATGAAAGACTTGCAGAGATTTTTAACTTTATTATACAAAATGAAGACTAAAGAAAATTAAAAAAAGGGGGAAAGTAAATGTTAAAAGTAAAACTATTAAGATATACTCCCGAAGGAGAAAAACTTGTAGCATCGGCTGCTAAGCTTTGTTATTCATCCACAGGTATAGAAGAAATAGAAGAAGGTTTAAATGAAGAAAACGTAGAATCATTTTTAAATATGCTAGTAGATTTAGGGCATGAAAGTCCTATTGAGCATATAAGTTTTACATTTGGAGTAGAAGGAGTATCTAGAACACTTACTCATCAACTCGTAAGACATAGAATAGCAAGCTATTCTCAACAATCACAAAGGTATGTAAAACTTTCAAATTTCGAGTATATAATTCCTCCTTCAATTGAACAAGATAAAGAAGCTAAAAAAATATTTATAGAAGCTATGGAAAAAGATACTCAGTACTATAATGATTTAGTGGATATACTATATGAAAAACATTTTAAAAAATATATAGAAGATGGATTATCTCCAAAAAAAGCAAAAAACAAAGCGGAAAAAGAAGCAATAGAAGATGCAAGATATATATTTCCTAATGCGTGTGAAACAAAGATTATATTTACTATGAATGCAAGGACTCTTTTAAACTTCTTTAAACTTAGAACTTGTAACAGAGCTCAGTGGGAGATAAGAAACCTCTCTATAGAAATGCTTAAATGCGTAAAAGAAGTATATCCTAATTTATTTAAAAATTCAGGGCCAGGATGCGTAAGAGGAACATGTCCAGAAGGAACTATGACATGTGGAGACATTGTTAATGTAAGAAAAAGGTTTAAGGGAGGGTTAAAGTAGATGGAAGAACTATATGTTGTGGGAAGAAACCCTGTGTTAGAATTACTTAAGACAGAAAAACAAATAGATAAGATATATATTTTAAAAGGAGATTTAAAAGGGTCTATCAAAAAGATAATTGGAGTTGCAAAAGATAAAGGTATCATAATTCAAGAAGTAGACAAAAGAAAGCTTGATGAGATTAGTGAAGGTGAAGTGCATCAAGGAGTAGCTGCTTTTGTTACTGGATTTGAATATTCTACTCTAGAGGATATATTAAAGAAAGCTGAAAGCTTAAATGAAGCTCCATTTGTAGTTATATTAGATGAAATAGAAGATCCTCATAATCTAGGGGCTATTATTAGAACCTGTGAATGTGCTGGAGTTCACGGGGTTATAATTCCTAAAAGAAGATCAGCCAGAGTAAATCAAACTGTATATAAAGCATCAGCTGGAGCAGTAAATCATGTCCTGGTAAGTAATGTTACAAATATATCAAACACTATTGAAACTTTAAAGGAAAAAGGACTTTGGATATATGGCGCAGATTTAAAAGGAGAAAACTATTATTATAATGAATCTTTAAAAGGAGCGATTGGATTAGTTATAGGAAATGAAGGAAAAGGTATATCAAGACTTGTAAGTGAAAAGTGTGATGTACTTATAAAAATACCTATGTTTGGAAATGTATCTTCTCTTAATGCCTCTACTTCTGCTGCCATATTAATATACGAAGTAGTAAGGCAAAAAGATGAAAAAAAGAAATCGTAAACCTAAAGAATACCTATTTGTAGATGGTTATAATATAATTAACTCTTGGGAAAAACTAAAGATAAAAAAAGATATAAACTTAGAAGAAGCAAGAGATGAGCTTATTGAACTTTTAGCCGAATATCACCATTATTCCGGTATAAAAATAGTAGTAGTATTTGATGCTCAGTTTGTAAAAAATAATTTAGGTAATGAGGTAGACTACAAAGGTATAAAAGTTATTTTCACAAAAGAAAGAGAGACAGCAGATCACTACATCGAAAAAGTATTAGATAAGGTAGGAAGAATCAAAAGAGTAAGGGTTGCAACATCTGATTGGCTAGAACAACAAATTATATTATCCCGTGGAGGAACTCGTATATCTGCGAGAGAATTAGAAGTAGAAATAGAAAATAAAATGAAAATAATAAATAAGAATATAAAATATACAAATAAAATAAACGATTCATCCTTAGAAAGATTAGATGAGGAATTGTTAAACAAATTAGAGAATTGGAAAAAAATATAAATTAAGCTTGACCTTTGTGAAAAAAGTATTTATAATGAAGTTAATTATTCATACATGGGAGAGATGACTTTGATACCTATACTATATGATGACAACAGGGTAGAATATAAATACATGAAGGATGAAGATATAGTTGAACTCGTAAGAGATGGTAATTCATCAGCCCTAGACTATTTACTAGGTAAATATAAAAACTTTGTTAAAGCCAAATCAGCACCTTATTTTTTAGTTGGTGGAGATAGAGACGATATTATTCAAGAAGGAATGATAGGGCTTTTTAAGGCTATTAGAGATTATGATAAAGATAGACTAATTTCTTTCATTTCTTTTGTAGAGATATGTATAAAAAGGCAAATAATAACAGCTATTAAGGCTGCTACTAGAAAAAAGCATATTCCTTTAAACTCTTATATTTCTTTAAATAAGCCTATATATGAAGAAGAATCAGATAGAACATTAATGGATATGATAGAAGGTACAAAAGTTTTAGATCCAATGGAGGTTTTTATAATTGGAGAAGAAATTGAAAAAATGGAATCTAGGATGAACAATATGCTAAGTGATTTAGAATTTGAAGTCATTCAACACTATCTACAGGGAAAGAGCTATGAAGAGATTTCTTTAGAAATAAATAGAGATTCAAAATGTATTGATAATGCACTTCAAAGAATAAAAAAAAAGCTTGGTCGATATATTATAAATTAATTTTATAAAATCTATTGACAAAGACATGTTTTGATAGTAAAATACTTAGCATCTGGCCCACGTAGCTCAGTAGGTAGAGCACTTGCATGGTAAGCAAGAGGTCACCGGTTCAAATCCGGTCGTGGGCTCCATCATAACAATAGTGACAACAAAAGAAACACACGGATGAGTTTACTTAAAATAATTTAAATTATCTAGGAGGAAGAAAAAAGAAATGGGAAAAGCAAAATTTGAAAGAACAAAACCACATGTAAATATTGGAACAATAGGTCACGTAGACCATGGTAAAACAACTTTAACAGCAGCAATAACAATGGTACTACACAATAGATTTGGATCAGGTGAATCAATAGACTATGCAAATATAGACAAAGCACCAGAAGAGAGAGAAAGAGGAATAACAATTTCAACTTCTCACGTAGAATACGAAACTGAAAACCGTCACTACGCACACGTAGACTGTCCAGGTCACGCGGACTACGTAAAGAACATGATAACAGGAGCAGCACAAATGGATGGAGCAATCCTAGTAGTTTCCGCTGCAGATGGACCAATGCCACAAACTAGAGAACACATCTTATTATCAAGAAACGTAGGAGTACCTAAAATGGTAGTATTCCTAAACAAAGAAGACCAAGTAGATGACGAAGAGCTAATCGAACTAGTAGAGATGGAAGTAAGAGAACTACTATCTGACTATGACTTTGATGGAGACAACACACCAATAACAGTAGGATCTGCTCTAAAAGCAATAGAAGACCCAGCAGGACCATGGGGAGATAAAGTTCTAGCACTAATGGAAACAGTAGATGAATGGATTCCAGCACCAATAAGAGATACAGATAAGCCGTTCCTAATGCCAGTAGAGGATGTATTCTCAATTACAGGAAGAGGAACAGTAGCAACAGGAAGAGTAGAAAGAGGAATAGTAAAAACAGGCGAAAGCGTAGAAATCGTAGGCTTAGCAGATGAAGCAAGAACAGTAGTAGTAACAGGAGTAGAGATGTTTAGAAAACTACTAGATGAAGCACAAGCAGGAGACAATATAGGAGCACTTCTAAGAGGAGTACAAAGAGAAGAAATTCAAAGAGGCCAAGTATTAGCAAAACCAAAATCAATAAAGCCTTTTACGAAATTCGAATCAGAAGTTTACGTTCTATCAAAAGAAGAAGGTGGAAGACATACTCCATTCTTTAACGGATATAGACCACAATTTTACTTTAGAACAACAGATGTAACGGGAGATATACAACTTGAAGAAGGTATAGAGATGGTAATGCCAGGAGATAACGCAAAGTTTATAATAGAACTTATAACTCCAATAGCAATAGAAGAAGGACTAAGATTCTCAATCCGTGAAGGTGGAAGAACAGTAGGTTCAGGAGTAGTAACTAAAGTTTTAGGTTAATATAAATAAAAAGGAGGATTATCCTCCTTTTTTATTTATAGATAAATTACTATCTTAAATTCATTTAAATTAAGATCATTTAAATAAAAAATATTGACATAAAATTTGTTTTGTGATAGTTTATATAAGTACTATTATTATATATATGCGGATAGATAGAATTTAATATAGATTTGATACAAAATGGTAGGAGGTGTATTAGATGAGAGATAGAATTATACTAGCTTGTACTGATTGTAAACAAAGAAATTATGTTTCTAAAAAAAATAAAAAAAATACAACAGAAAGAGTTGAGCTGAAAAAATACTGTAAATTTTGCAATGCGCATACAGTTCATAGAGAAACAAAATAACTAAAGGTTAGGATGTGAAAAATATGGCGGCTCAAACTGAAGCTAAAAAAGGAAAAATGTCAACTTACTTTAAAGGTATAAAAGCTGAAATGAAAAAGGTAATTTGGCCAAATAAAAAAGAATTGTTAAACTATACAGGGGTAGTCATATTAATAAGTGGAATCGTCTCTTTGATTGTTTACCTACTAGACATTGGTATACATAGAGTATTGGCACTATTTATTAAGTAACTAAGGAGGTAAAGACCTTTAGGTCTTATATTATATGACTGATAACAATGAAAATGGAAAAGAATTAAAAGATGCTAAATGGTATGTTGTGCATACTTATTCGGGGTATGAAAACAAGGTAAGCGCTAATTTAGAAAAAATGGTAGAAAATAGAGGTATGAGTGAAGAAATACTTGAAATAGCTGTGCCTACTGAAGAATATACCGATACAAAAAATGGAAAGCAAACAGTTAAAGAAAGAAAGTTATTTCCAGGATATGTATTAGTAAAGATGCATATAACGGATGAATCTTGGTATTTGATTAGAAATACAAGAGGTGTTACAGGCTTTGTAGGACCTGGATCAAAACCAGTTCCATTATCGGAAAGTGAAGTAAAGGCACTAGGGGTTCAAGAAAAAACCTTACCTCAAATTGACTTTAAAGTAGGAGATGTAATCAAAGTTACATCTGGTCCTTTTGAAAGTTTTATGGGTACTGTTGATAATATTAATTTTGAAAAGGCAAAAGTTAAAGTTTTTGTTTCAATGTTTGGTAGAGAAACACTAGTTGAACTAGAGTTTAACCAAATAGAAAGAATGTAGTTTTTAAAAGTTTACTTTTAAAATAGATGAGTATAAGAAGTGGGAGGGATAATCCCGCTAAACCACAAAGATATGAGGAGGTAGAAGACTTATGGCAAAAAAAGTCGTAGGTATGGTGAAATTACAAATTCCTGCTGGAAAGGCAACTCCTGCACCACCTGTTGGTACTGCATTAGGGCCTCACGGAATAAATATCATGCAATTTACAAAAGAATTCAACGCAAAAACTGCTGAACAAGCAGGTCTTATTATACCAGTAGTAATTACAATCTATGCAGATAGATCGTTTACTTTTATTACTAAGACACCACCAGCTGCAGTTTTAATTAAAAAAGCTACAAATATTGAATCTGGATCAGCTGAACCTAATAAAGTTAAAGTTGCTACAATATCTAATGAAAAAATTAGAGAGATAGCTGAACTTAAAATGCAAGACTTAAATGCTTCAGATGTTGAATCAGCTATGAAAATGGTTGCTGGTACTGCAAGAAGCATGGGAGTAAAAGTAGGAGAATAATTAATAGATAAATAAAAGTGGGAGGAATATCCGTTAAGACCACAAGGAGGAATAAACATGGCAAAAAAAGGTAAGAGATATGAAGAAGTTTTAGGTCTTGTAGATAGACACAATCTTTATAGTGTTGATGAAGCTATGGAGATAGTTTTACAAACAGCTAAAGCAAAATTTGATGAAACTATTGATTTATCTGTAAGACTTGGAGTAGATCCAAGACATGCTGATCAGCAAGTAAGAGGCGCTGTTGTTTTACCACATGGTACAGGTAGAACTAGAAGAGTTTTAGTTATAGCAAAAGGTGAAAAGATAACAGAAGCTGAAAATGCTGGTGCTGATTTTGTAGGTGGAGATGAATTAGTAGCAAAGATTCAAACTGAAGGTTGGTTAGAGTTTGATGTTGTAGTTGCAACGCCTGATATGATGGGAGTTGTAGGTAGAATAGGTAGAGTATTAGGACCTAAAGGCTTAATGCCAAATCCAAAATCTGGAACAGTAACTTTTGATGTAGCAAAAGCTGTTGATGAAATCAAAGCAGGTAAAGTTGAGTATAGAGTAGATAAAGCGAGTATTGTTCATGCTCCTATTGGAAAAGCTTCTTTTGGAGAAGAAAAACTTAAAGATAACTTTTTAGCTATGATGGATGCTTTAATAAAAGCAAAACCGGTAGCTGCTAAAGGAAGATATTTAAAATCAGTTACTGTTGCTAGCACAATGGGACCTGGTGTTAAGATAAATGCTCAAAAATTAATGGACTAATTTTTATTGACAATGAAATAAACCTTTGATATAATTCAAAGGTAAAATAAATAATAAACTGTAGACAGTAGGGACCTAAGGTTTAAATTTCCTACCGAGGTAAGAGCGAAATAATTTGTATTCAAATTAATGGTCTCTACGTGTCTACGTAGAGACCATTATTATTTTGTAAACTTCTAGGAGGTGAAGTAAATGAAAGAACAAACCCTTAGAGCAAAATCAGAAAACATTGAAGAAATTAAAGAAAAAATCCAAAAAGCTCAATCAGTAGTATTAGTTGATTATAGAGGACTAAATGTTGAACAGCTTACAGAACTTAGAAGTAAGTACAGAGAAGCTGGAGTTGATTACAAGGTATATAAAAATACCATGATGAGATTTGCATTTAAAGATTCAGGTTTAGAGGAGTTTAACCAATACTTAAAAGGACCATCAGCCATAGCTTTTGGATATGATGATCCAGTAAATGCGGCTAAAATCACTTCTGAGTTTGTAAAGGACAATGAAAAACTAGAAATAAAAGCTGGGATTGTAGATGGAAAAGTTATTGATATCGAAGGAGTTAATAATTTAGCTAAATTACCATCAAAAGAAGTTCTTATCGCTCAAGTACTTGGTGGTTTCAATTCACCGATACAAGGTTTTGCAAATGTATTACAAGGTACAATAAGATCATTAGCTACAGTATTAAACGCTATAGCAGAAGAGAAAACTGCATAAATTAAATTAAAAAACTATTGGAGGTATTATAAAAAATGGCAAATGAAAAAGTAACAAACTTAATGGAAGAAGTAAAAAATTTAACAGTATTAGAGTTATCAGAACTAGTAAAAGCTTTAGAAGAAGAATTTGGTGTTAGTGCATCAGCTCCTATGGCAGCAGCAGCTCCAGCAGCAGCAGGAGAAGCAGCTCCAGCAGCAGCAGAGAAAAGCGAGTTTGATGTTATGTTAGCATCAGCAGGAGATCAAAAAATCAAAGTTATAAAAGTTGTTAGAGAAATAACTGGATTAGGCTTAAAAGATGCTAAAGAATTAGTAGATAACGCTCCAAAAGCAGTTAAAGAAGGAGTTTCAAAAGAAGAAGCAGAGGAAATGAAAACTAAATTAGAAGAAGTTGGAGCAAGTATAGAATTAAAATAAGCAAAAAATATAAAAAGGCTTTCAGAAAGAGAGCCTTTTTTATTTTAACATTTATTAATAAAGTATTTGACTTAAAGTTTCAAATATGATATCATAATTTATTGCATAATGAGGAATAATATGACCTTTTGTATAAAATATATTCGAAAGGTCAATATTATTAAATAGTTTAGATGTATTACCAAAAGTGTTTAATGCTTTTGGATATTTTAGTTTAATGAGGGGTGAATTTTTTTATGGTACATCCTGTAACACTTGGGAAACGCATCAGGATGAGTTACTCGCGTATTCATGAAGTTTTAGATCTACCTGATCTAATCGAAGTACAAAACTCTTCCTACGAATGGTTTATAAAAGAAGGTCTAGAGGAAGTTTTTGATGATATTTCACCAATTCAAGACTATACAGGTAATCTCATTTTAGAATTTGTCAATTATCATATTGAAGATTCTTTAAAATATGATGAGGATGAAGCAAGAGAAAGAGATGCAAATTATTCTGCACCATTAAAAGTCAAGGTAAGACTTATAAATAAAGAAACAGGTGAAGTAAAAGAACAAGAAGTATTTATGGGTGACTTACCTTTAATGACCGAGAAAGGTACATTTATTATTAATGGAGCTGAAAGGGTTGTAGTAAGTCAATTAGTACGTTCTCCTGGATCTTATTATACGGAGAGCATAGATAAAACTGGTAAAAGGCTATATGCTGCAACTATTATTCCTAATAGAGGAGCATGGCTTGAATATGAAACTGATTCCAATGATATAGTCTATGTTAGAATTGACAGAACTAGAAAGATTCCTATCACTATATTACTAAGAGCCTTAAACATTGTTAGTAATAATCAAATCATAGAGGTATTAGGAGAAACGGAACAAGTATTAAAGACTTTAGATAAAGACAATACTACTACAGAAGAAGAAGCATTGCTTGAGATATATAAAAAACTAAGACCGGGTGAGCCGCCTACAGTTGACAGTGCAAAATCCCTTATCACAAACATGTTCTTTGATCCTAGAAGATATGACTTAGCAAAAGTAGGTAGATATAAATTCAATAAAAAGCTAGCATTATTTAATAGAATCTATGATAGAACAGCTGCCGATGACATAGTAAACTCTGAAACAGGAGAAATAATCATAGCAAAAGGTGAAAAAATTACTAGAAATCAGGCAATAGAAATAGAAAATGCTGGCATCAATGTAGTAGATATATTGATTGAAAATAAGAGGATTAGAGTAGTTGGAAACAACTTTGTAAGTGTAAAAGCATTTGACTTACCATTTTCCTTAGAAGAATTAGGTTTAAAGGAAAAAGTTCATTATCCACTTATGAAAGAACTTATAGAAACTATTGAAGATGAAGAAGAATTAAAGACTGCAATAATAGATAGAATAAAGGAATTATCACCAAAACATATTATAATTGACGATATAGTTGCTAGCGTAAACTATGAGTTTGGATTATTTAGTGGTGTGGGACATACAGATGATATAGATCATTTAGGAAATAGAAGGCTTAGATCAGTAGGAGAATTACTACAAAATCAATTTAGAATTGGATTATCTAGAATGGAGAGGGTAGTTAGAGAAAGAATGACTATTCAAGATGTCGATGTAGCCACTCCTCAAGCACTTATAAACATTCGTCCAGTAGTTGCATCTATTAAAGAGTTCTTTGGAAGCTCTCAACTTTCACAGTTTATGGATCAGACAAATCCTTTAGCAGAACTTACTCATAAAAGAAGAATGTCAGCACTAGGACCAGGTGGACTTAGTCGTGATAGAGCAGGATTTGAAGTAAGAGATGTGCATCATTCCCACTATGGAAGAATGTGCCCTATAGAAACACCTGAAGGACCAAATATAGGACTTATAACATCGCTTACAACTTATGCCACTATAAATGAATATGGATTTTTAGAGGCACCTTATAGAAAAGTTGAAAAAGGTGAAGGTAGAACTACAGGTGAGATAGAGTATTTAACTGCCGATTTAGAAGATGAATTTATAATTGCTCAGTCAAATGAGCCGTTAACAGAAGACAATAAATTTGCGAACCAAAGAGTAGTAGCTCGTGGTAAAAATGGAGTAGTAGATATATTTCCAAGTAGAGAAATAGATTACATGGACGTATCTCCAAAACAACTTGTATCAATTGGAGCTGCTATGATTCCGTTTTTAGAAAATGATGATGCTAATAGAGCACTTATGGGCGCGAACATGCAGAGACAAGCAGTGCCTCTTTTAAAAGCTGAAGCTCCAATAATAGGTACTGGTATTGAATATAGAGCGGCTAAAGACTCCGGAGTCGTAGTAGTTTCTACTGCCGATGGAGTGATAGAAAAAGTAAGCGCGGATGAAATCCTAGTAAAACGTGATTCTGATGGAAAAATAGATAGATACAAATTGTTAAAGTTTAAAAGATCTAATCAAGGTACTACTATAAACCAAAGACCTATGGTAAAGAAGGGTGAAAAGGTAAGTCGTGGTACAGTTATGGCTGATGGACCAAGTACAGATTTAGGTGAAATTGCCTTAGGAAAGAATATATTAATTGCATTTATGACTTGGGAAGGTTATAACTATGAGGATGCTATACTTCTTAGTGAAAAACTTGTTATAGAAGATGCTTTAACTTCAGTGCATATTGAGGAATATGAATCCGAAGCAAGAGATACTAAACTGGGTTCTGAAGAGATTACTAGAGACATTCCAAACGTTGGAGAAGATATGTTAAAAGATCTTGATGATAGAGGAATTATAAGAATTGGAGCAGAAGTTGGAGCAGGAGACATATTAGTTGGTAAGGTTACTCCAAAAGGAGAAACTGAACTTACAGCTGAAGAAAGGCTACTAAGAGCTATATTTGGTGAAAAAGCTCGTGAAGTTCGAGATACTTCTCTAAGAGTTCCTCACGGTGAAGCAGGAATTATAGTTGATGTAAAGATTTACTCTAGAGATAATGGAGACGAACTCTCTCCAGGCGTAAATCAAACTGTAAAAGTATATGTAGCCACTAAGAGAAAGATAAGCGTTGGAGATAAAATGTGTGGTCGTCATGGAAATAAAGGTGTAATATCTAGGATATTACCTGAAGAAGATATGCCTTATTTACCAGATGGTACTCCAGTTCAAATAGTATTAAACCCCCTAGGAGTTCCTTCACGTATGAACCTGGGTCAAGTTTTAGAAGTACATTTAGGACTTGCAGCTAAAAAACTTGGATGGCATATAGCAACTCCCGTATTTGATGGAGCAAACGAATATGATATTATGGAGGCTCTAAAAGAAGCAGGATACCCAGAAGATGGTAAAATTAAGCTTCGTGATGGTAGAAATGGAGAATTCTTTGACAATCCTGTAACTGTTGGATATATGTATATGCTAAAACTTCATCACCTTGTAGATGACAAGATACATGCAAGGTCTACTGGTCCATATTCCTTAGTTACACAACAGCCTCTAGGAGGTAAAGCACAGTTTGGTGGACAAAGGTTTGGGGAAATGGAAGTTTGGGCTTTAGAGGCCTATGGAGCAGCTCATACTCTACAAGAGATACTTACTGTTAAGTCAGATGATATAGTAGGTAGAGTAAAAACTTATGAAGCTATAGTAAAGGGCGAAAATATTCCAGAACCTGGAATCCCAGAATCCTTTAAAGTTCTTATAAAAGAGTTGCAAAGCTTAGCACTAGATATAAAAGTTCTAAGTGAAGATAAAGCTGAAATAGAACTTAAAGAATCTGTAGAAGATGAATTAACTGATTTAGAACTTATTGGAGAAGACCTTAGTTCAGAAGATGTCGAAGAAGGAAAATCATCTACTGTTAAAGGAATAAAAAGGCTTGGAAAAGATTTACCTTTAGGGTTCCTTATGGAAGAAGATGAAGAAGATGAAGACGAAGAAGACGAAGAAGATGAAGAACCTTTAGAACTAGAGGATGAAGATTATGAAGACGAAGATGAAGATTATTAAATTCCTAATTAATTTATTATAGAAAGGAGAAGTGCTCCTTGTTTGAACTAAATACTTTTGACTCAATTAGAATTGGATTGGCTTCCCCAGAAAAGATTAGACAGTGGTCTAAAGGAGAAGTTAAGAAACCGGAAACTATTAATTACAGAACTTTAAAACCTGAAAAAGAAGGATTGTTTTGTGAAAAAATCTTTGGACCTACTAAAGATTGGGAGTGCCATTGCGGTAAGTATAAAAGAATAAGATATAAAGGTATTGTTTGTGATAGATGTGGTGTAGAAGTTACTAAGTCCAAAGTAAGAAGAGAAAGAATGGGACATATAGAACTTGCAGCCCCAGTTTCTCATATTTGGTATTTTAAAGGAATTCCAAGTAGGATGGGACTTATATTAGATATGAGTCCAAGAGCTTTAGAAAAAGTGCTTTATTTTGCCTCTTATATAGTTATAGATGCAGGAGATACGCCTCTTTATGAAAAGCAATTACTTTCTGAAACGGAGTATAGAGATTATCAAGAAAAATATCCTGGCAAATTTAAAGCTATGATGGGTGCAGAAGCTATGAAGATTCTTTTAGCTAAAATTGATTTAGAGGAAGAATCTAAAGAGTTAAAATTAGGGCTTAAAGATGCCACAGGACAAAAAAGAATAAGAATCACCAGAAGATTAGAAGTTGTGGAAGGTTTTAGAGGTTCGGGAAATAGACCCGAATGGATAATTTTAGATGTAATACCTGTTATCCCTCCTGATCTTCGTCCTATGGTTCAATTAGATGGTGGAAGATTTGCAACTTCTGACTTAAACGATCTTTATAGGAGAGTTATAAATAGAAATAATAGACTAAAAAGACTTCTAGATTTAGGAGCACCAGATATCATAGTTAGAAATGAGAAAAGAATGCTACAAGAGGCAGTAGATGCTCTTATAGATAATGGTAGACGTGGTAGACCTGTAACAGGACCTGGAAATAGACCTTTAAAATCTCTATCAGATATGTTAAAGGGAAAACAAGGAAGATTTAGGCAAAACCTTCTTGGTAAAAGAGTAGACTATTCTGGTAGATCTGTAATAGTTGTAGGGCCTGATCTTAAGTTTTATCAGTGTGGACTTCCAAAGAAAATGGCTCTTGAATTATTTAAGCCTTTTGTTATGAAAGAACTTGTAAAACAAGGTCATGCTCATAATATAAAATCTGCTAAAAGAATGGTAGAGCGGGTAAAACCAGAAGTGTGGGATGTACTTGATGTAATAATAAAAGATCACCCTGTACTATTAAATAGAGCCCCTACGCTTCATAGACTTGGTATACAAGCTTTTGAACCAGTACTAGTAGAAGGTAAGGCTATAAAGCTTCATCCTTTAGTTTGTACAGCTTATAACGCAGATTTTGACGGAGATCAAATGGCAGTTCATGTTCCCCTTTCGACCGAAGCGCAAGCTGAAGCTAGACTTCTTATGTTATCTACTAATAATATTCTAGCTCCTAAGGATGGTAAGCCTATAACAACTCCTACTCAGGATATGGTGCTTGGTAGTTATTATATGACTATGGAAAGAGATGGAGAAATAGGTGAAGGTAAAATATTTAAAGATTACGATGAAATGTTGCTTGCTTATTACAATAAGGAAGTAGGTATACATGCAACTGTAAAAGTAAGGATTAAATTAAATGATACCGATAGAGGGAAGTTGGTAGAAAGTACAGTAGGTAGATTTATATTAAATCAGAACATACCTCAAGACTTAGGCTTTGTAGATAGGACGCAAGATCCTTATTCATTAGAAGTAAATGATGTAGTTGATAAAAATAAATTAAGTAATGTAGTCGAAAGATGCTTTAGAAAACATGGAAACACTCTTACATCTGAGGTGCTTGACTATATAAAACATACTGGTTTTCATTATTCTACAATAGGATCTGTAACTGTATCTATTGGAGATATATATGTGCCTCAAGAAAAACATGAACTTATCAGAAAAGCAGAAGTGGAAGTAGAAAAATTTGAAAAGTCATATAGAAGAGGACTTATATCGGATGAGGAGAGATATGAAAAAGTAATAGAAATTTGGAATAGAACAACAGATGAAGTAACAGATGTGTTGATGGATAATCTGGATTCTGAAAACAACATGTATATAATGGCGGTTTCTGGAGCTAGAGGTAGTAAAAACCAAATAAGACAACTTGCTGGTATGAGGGGACTTATGGCAAGTGCATCGGGCCGAACTATAGAAGTTCCTGTAAAGGCTAACTTTAGAGAAGGTCTATCAGTACTTGAATTCTTCGTTTCTACTCACGGATCTAGAAAGGGACTTGCCGATACTGCTTTAAGAACTGCAGACTCAGGATATCTAACTAGAAGACTAGTAGATGTAAGTCAAGATGTAATAGTAAGAGAAGAAGACTGTGGCACTGATGAGTTTTTACCTGTAAAAACTTTTAGAGACGGCAATGAAGTTATAGAAGAGTTAAAAGATAGATTGGATGGAAGATATGCATTTGAAGATATCATAAATCCAGAGGATGGATCTGTTATAGTTTATAAAAACGAAATGATTTCAGAGATAGAGGCTGCTTTTATAGAAAATATTGGTATAAAGGAAGTAAAAGTTAGATCTGTACTAGGCTGTCATGCTAAATTTGGAGTGTGTGCCCATTGTTATGGAATAAATCT
The DNA here is from genome assembly GCF_001940565.1 of Tissierella creatinophila DSM 6911. GTDB lineage: Bacteria > Bacillota > Clostridia > Tissierellales > Tissierellaceae > Tissierella_A > Tissierella_A creatinophila. The sequence continues at coordinate 96,672 of NZ_LTDM01000043.1, read as the reverse complement.
AGCAAAAGGTGAACCAGTTGGAATGGGAGAGGCTGTAGGAATTATAGCAGCTCAGTCAATAGGAGAGCCAGGAACGCAGCTTACAATGAGAACATTCCATACAGGAGGAGTTGCATCAGCATCAGATATAACCCAAGGTCTTCCAAGGGTTGAGGAGTTGTTTGAGGCTAGAAAACCCAAAGGTCTTGCGATAATTTCAGAGATATCTGGAGAAGTTAGTATTCAAGAGACAAAGAAAAAGAAAGAGGTAGTTATAACTGCCAACGATGGAGAGGTAGCTACCTATAATATAGTCTATGGCTCAAGAATAAAAGTTAAAAAAGGAGACTTTGTAGAAGCTGGAGATGAGCTTACTGAAGGATCTGTAAATCCTCATGATATCTTAAAGATAAAAGGTATAAGAGGAGTTCAAAACTATATAGTAAAAGAAGTTCAAAGAGTATATAGGCTTCAAGGTGTAGATATAAATGATAAGCACGTTGAAATAATAATTAGACAAATGCTATCTAGAATAAAGATTGAAGATGCAGGGGATACTGATATGTTGCCTGGAAGTTTAGTAAACTTCCATGAATTTGAAAAGAAGAATGCAGATGTAATATCACAAGGAGGAACTCCTGCAAATGGAGAGAGAACTCTTCTTGGTATAACTAAAGCTTCGCTTGCAACTGATTCATTCCTTTCTGCCGCTTCTTTCCAAGAGACTACAAAAGTTCTTACAGATGCTGCTATAAAAGGTAAAGAAGACTATCTATTGGGACTTAAAGAAAATGTCATCATAGGTAAACTGATCCCTGCAGGTACTGGAATGAAAAGATATAGAAATGTAGAACTTATTGCAGAAGAAAATATTAAGCTTTTAGAAGAAAATTCTATTGACATAGAAAATAACTGATGGTAAAATAAGTGAGTGTGTAAACTTTATATTAATCTAGTGACATAAAGATTATGTGGTGCACATGCCACATAATCTTTAAAATGTTTTAAAGGTGGGAAAGTTTATGACCGAAAGATTAGAAGATGATAAAAAAGTAGTTGGATTAAATCAAGTTAAAAGAGCGATTTTCTCTTCTACAGCTAGTATCGTCTATATAGCAGAGGATGCTGAGAAAAAGGTTAAAGATGAAATTTTAGCACTTTGCGAAAAAGAGCAAATCCCAATTATTAAAGTTAGTACAATGAAAGATTTGGGAGATGCATGTGGAATTGATATTAATGCAGCTACCGCTGCATTACTAATATAAATTATAAGGAGGTGCCTTGATGCCAACAATCAATCAATTGATTAGACATGGTAGGAAAAGTCTTGTTTCTAAATCTAAGACTCCAGCTTTAGGAGTAAACTTAAATACTTTAAAAAAGAAAGAAACAACTGTTAACTCACCACAAAAAAGAGGTGTATGTGTTGCTGTAAGAACTGTAACTCCTAAAAAGCCTAACTCAGCACTAAGAAAAGTTGCCAGAGTAAGACTTACAAATGGATTTGAAGTTATGGCTTACATCCCAGGAATAGGACACAACTTACAAGAACATAGTGTTGTTCTTATAAGAGGTGGAAGAGTTAAAGACTTACCAGGTGTTAGATACCATATTGTAAGAGGTAGTTTAGATACTGCCGGAGTTGATGGAAGACAACAGTCTAGATCAAAATATGGTGTTAAAAAAGCTAAAGTTAAAAAATAATTGTGTAAAGTGCAGGAATACTTATTCCGTTAATATAGATTGTATTCAGCGCACAGACGGTAACAAGATTACCGAGTACCAATGAATCTACTTTTTCATAGTTAAGGAGGGAAGAAAAGTGCCAAGAAAAGGACATGTACCAAAAAGACAAGTTATGCCAGATCCGATATACGATGATGTGATCATAACTAAATTAATAAATAACATAATGTTAGATGGTAAAAAAGGAACTGCTCAAGCTATAGTTTATGACGCTTTAACAGATATAGGTGAAAAGACAGGTGAAGATTCTCTAGAAGTGTTTTATAGAGCATTAAACAATATCATGCCTGTATTAGAAGTAAAAGCTAGAAGAATAGGTGGAGCAACTTATCAAGTTCCAATAGAAGTTAGAGCAGATAGAAGAGAAACATTAGGACTTAGATGGTTAGTAACTTACTCAAGAAAAAGAGGAGAGAAGAACATGGTTGATAGATTAGCCAAAGAGCTTCTTGATGCTGCAAATGGAGTAGGAGCAAGTGTTAAGAAAAGAGAAGAAGTTCACAAGATGGCCGAAGCTAACAAGGCTTTCGCACACTATAGATGGTAATATATCGTTTTAAAGGTGTGGATGGGGCTTACGAAATTATAAGGAGGAAAAATTGTGCCAAGAACAATTTCACTAAAGAAAACTAGAAACATAGGCATAATGGCTCATATTGATGCAGGAAAAACAACCACCACCGAAAGAATTTTATTTTATACAGGTAAAATACACAAAATAGGTGAAACTCATGAGGGTGGAGCCCAAATGGACTGGATGGAACAAGAGCAAGAAAGAGGTATTACAATTACTTCAGCTGCTACTACTTGTATGTGGGATGACCATAGAATTAACGTTATCGACACACCAGGCCATGTGGATTTTACGGTTGAAGTTGAAAGATCCCTTAGAGTGCTTGATGGAGCAGTAGCTGTATTTTGTGCTAAGGGTGGGGTAGAGCCTCAATCTGAAACAGTATGGAGACAAGCCGACAAATACAATGTACCACGTTTAGCATTTATAAACAAAATGGATATAAACGGAGCAGACTTCTTTAGAGGTGTTGGAATGATTGAAGATAGACTTAAGGCAAACCCTGTTCCAATACAATTACCTATAGGGGCAGAAGATGACTTTAAAGGTATTATAGACTTAGTTAATATGAATGCTAGAGTTTATAATGACGACTTAGGTGAAAACATAGAGGTAATAGACATTCCAGAAGATTTAAAAGAATTAGCTGCTGAATATAGAGAAAAACTTATAGAGGCAATCTCTGAGCATGATGAAAAATTAATGGAAAAATATCTTGAAGGTGAAGAATTCACAACTGAAGAAATCATGGAAGGTATTAGAACTGCTACTCTTAAAGTAGAAATCACTCCTGTATTATGTGGTACTGCTTATAAAAATAAAGGTGTACAGCCTTTACTAGATGCTATAATATCTTATCTACCTTCACCGATTGATATACCAGCTGTTGTTGGTACGAGCATAGATTTAGAAGAAGAACTTACAAGAGAAGCAGATGATGATGCATCATTCTCATCCTTAGCTTTCAAAATAGCAACAGATCCTTATGTAGGTAAACTTGCATACTTTAGAGTTTACTCTGGAAGTATAAAATCAGGAAGTTATATATTAAACTCTACAAAAGGCAAAAGGGAAAGAGTTGGAAGACTACTTTTAATGCATGCTAACAAAAGAGAAGAAGTAGAAGAAGTTTATGCAGGAGATATAGCTGCTATAGTAGGACTTAAAAATACAGGAACTGGAGATACGCTTTGCGATGAGGATGATCCAATAATCTTAGAGAATATGGTATTCCCAGAACCAGTAATCCATGTAGCTATAGAGCCTAAAACTAAAGCTAGTCAAGATAAACTAGGGGCGGCACTTGCAAAACTTGCTGAAGAAGATCCTACATTTAGAACATATACTGATGAAGAGACAGGTCAGACTATAATTGCCGGTATGGGTGAGTTACACTTAGAGATAATTGTAGATAGACTTTTAAGAGAGTTCAAAGTAGAAGCTAATGTAGGTAATCCACAAGTTGCATATAAAGAATCTATTTCTAAAAATGTAGAAGCAGAAGGAAAATATGTAAAACAATCTGGTGGACGTGGACAATATGGTCACGTTAAATTAAAATTAGATCCACAGGAAGCTGGAAAAGGCTATGAATTTGTAAATGCTACAGTTGGTGGATCAGTACCAAAGGAATATATAAATTCAATTAACACTGGAATTCAAGAAGCTATGCAATCTGGTATAATCGGAGGATTCCCAGTATTAGATGTAAAAGTTACTCTTTATGATGGATCATACCATGACGTAGACTCAAACGAAATGTCATTTAAAATAGCTGCTTCTATGGGATTCAAACAAGGTATGGCAAAAGCAGGTCCTGTATTATTAGAACCTATGATGAAGGTAGAAGTAATTATACCTGAAGAGTATATGGGTGATGTTATGGGAGATGTTAGTTCAAGAAGAGGTAGAATAGAGGGCATGGAATTAAGAAGTGGAGCACAAGTAGTAAATGCATATGTTCCGCTAGCTGAGATGTTTGGTTACGCTACAGATCTTCGTTCAAACACTCAAGGAAGAGGAGTATATTCAATGCAGTTTGACCACTATGAGCCAGTGCCAAAGAGTATATTAGAAGAAGTAGTAGGAAAGAAATAATCATTACCTAAGGAGGAAGAAAAAAGAAATGGGAAAAGCAAAATTTGAAAGAACAAAACCACATGTAAATATTGGAACAATAGGTCACGTAGACCACGGTAAAACAACTTTAACAGCAGCAATAACAATGGTACTACACAATAGATTTGGATCAGGTGAATCAATAGACTATGCAAATATAGACAAAGCACCAGAAGAGAGAGAAAGAGGAATAACAATTTCAACTTCTCACGTAGAATACGAAACTGAAAACCGTCACTACGCACACGTAGACTGTCCAGGTCACGCGGACTACGTAAAGAACATGATAACAGGAGCAGCACAAATGGATGGAGCAATCCTAGTAGTTTCCGCTGCAGATGGACCAATGCCACAAACTAGAGAACACATCCTACTATCAAGAAACGTAGGAGTACCTAAAATGGTAGTATTCCTAAACAAAGAAGACCAAGTAGATGACGAAGAGCTAATCGAACTAGTAGAGATGGAAGTAAGAGAACTACTATCTGACTATGACTTTGATGGAGACAACACACCAATCACAGTAGGATCTGCTCTAAAAGCAATAGAAGACCCAGCAGGACCATGGGGAGATAAAGTTCTAGCACTAATGGAAACAGTAGATGAATGGATTCCAGCACCAATAAGAGATACAGATAAGCCGTTCCTAATGCCAGTAGAGGATGTATTCTCAATTACAGGAAGAGGAACAGTAGCAACAGGAAGAGTAGAAAGAGGAATAGTAAAAACAGGCGAAAGCGTAGAAATCGTAGGCTTAGCAGATGAAGCAAGAACAGTAGTAGTAACAGGAGTAGAGATGTTTAGAAAACTACTAGATGAAGCACAAGCAGGAGACAATATAGGAGCACTTCTAAGAGGAGTACAAAGAGAAGAAATTCAAAGAGGTCAAGTATTAGCAAAACCAAAATCAATAAAGCCTTTTACGAAATTCGAATCAGAAGTTTACGTTCTATCAAAAGAAGAAGGTGGAAGACATACTCCATTCTTTAACGGATACAGACCACAATTTTACTTTAGAACAACAGATGTAACGGGAGATATACAACTTGAAGAAGGTATAGAGATGGTAATGCCAGGAGATAACGCAAAGTTTATAATAGAACTTATAACTCCAATAGCAATAGAAGAAGGACTAAGATTCTCAATCCGTGAAGGTGGAAGAACAGTAGGTTCAGGAGTAGTAACTAAAGTTTTAGGTTAATATAAATAAAAAGGAGGATAATCCTCCTTTTTAAATGTTTTTAAAAAAATAAAGTTTTTTCAAAAAACACTTGTAATTTGTTGTGATTTATTATAAACTAAAGTAGTGTTTTATTGGAGGCATAGCGATGATACAAAAGGTGGCTGTTATAAATGCAGGAAATTTTTGTGGAGTATGTTCGGTTTAAAACCGGTCGACTAGATTTGCCAATTTATTTTTTAAAAAAATAGAAACACCCGGTAGGGTGTATCGGCAATTCTAAGTCGCATGTAAAAAATAAACATGCGATAAAAGGAGGGAAACAAATGTCAAACAATGGTAAACAAAAAATAAGAATTAGATTAAAAGCTTATGATCATGAACTACTTGATTCATCAGCTCAAAGAATTGTAGAGACTGCAAAGAGAACAGGTGCAGATGTATCTGGTCCAGTGCCGTTACCAACTGAAAAAGAAATAATCACAATACTAAGAGCGGTACACAAATATAAAGATTCTAGAGAGCAGTTTGAGCAAAGAACTCATAAGAGACTTATAGATATTCTTAGCCCAAATCAAGCCACTGTAGATTCACTTATGAAATTAAATTTACCTGCAGGGGTAGATATAGAGATAAAATTATAAGATCTTTTATAAGATTGCCAAGTGGTAATCCGCTGTAAAAAAATAGGAGGTGCAATATATGAAAAATATACTAGGAAGAAAAATTGGGATGACTCAAATTTTCGGAGAAAATGGAGAGTTTATTCCAGTGTCGGTTGTAGAAGCAGGACCCCTAGTAGTAGTTCAAAAGAAGACTACTGAAAAAGACGGATACAATGCTATCCAAGTAGGCTTTTTTGATATGAAAGAGAAAAAGGCTAACAAACCTTTAAAAGGACACTTTAATAAGGCTGAAGCAGGACTTAAAGAAGTGTTACAAGAAATAAAAGTTGAAGATCCAGATGCATTTGAAATAGGACAAGAAATAAAGGTCGATATCTTTGAAGCTGGAGATAAAATTGATATAGTTGGAACATCAAAGGGTAAGGGAACCCAAGGTGTTGTAAAAAGACATGGTTTCTCTACAGGTAGAAAAACTCATGGTTCTAAATTCCATAGAATGCCAGGTGGTATGGGAGCGAGTGCATATCCAGGGAAAGTATGGAAGGGACATAGAATGGCTGGAAGAATGGGAAATGAAAGAGTTACTGTTCAAAATCTAGAAGTAGTAAGAGTAGATGTTCAGAAGAACTTAATCTTGATAAAAGGTGCTATCCCAGGACCTAAAAAAGGGTTTGTAACTATAAAACAAACTAGTAAAAGAGTATAAATAAGGCCGAAAGGAGGACGTAAAATGCCTAAAGTAAATGTATATAATATGCAAGGCGATCAAGTAGAACAAATAGACTTAAACGAAGATGTATTTGGTATAGAAGTTAACCAACACGTAGTTTATGAAGTTGTTAAAAATCAACTTGCCAATAAAAGACAAGGTACACAATCAGCTAAAACAAGAGCAGAAGTAAGAGGCGGTGGAAGAAAACCGTGGAGACAAAAAGGTACAGGTAGAGCTCGTGCGGGTAGTATAAGAGCGCCTCATTGGACAGGTGGTGGAGTTACATTCGCACCTAAGCCTAGAGATTATAGCTATAAAGTGCCTAAGAAAATTAAAAGACTTGCTATGAAATCAGCACTTACTTCAAAAGTCTTAGAAAACGAAATTATAGTTATTGATGAGTTTAAATTAGATGCTCCAAAGACTAAAGATATGGTAAATGTATTAAATAAATTATCTGCTGATAGAAAAGCATTGATAGTAACTGTAAATCCAGAGACTAATGTTATAAAATCAGCTAACAACATACCAAATGTTCAAACTACAGTAGTGGGCAATTTGAATGTTTATGATATATTGAAATACAATTCACTTATTATCACAAAAGAAGCTGTTAGAAAAGTGGAGGAGGTGTATGCATAATGCGTATTCCACACGATATTATTATTAAGCCAATAATAACTGAGAAAAGTATGGAAGACATGGCAGAAGGAAAGTATACTTTTATGGTAGATAGAAAATCAAATAAAACTGAAATAAAAAAAGCTGTAGAGAGTGTATTTGATGTAAAAGTTGAAAAAGTAAATACCATGAATATGCTTGGTAAAATGAAAAGACAAGGTGCAACTTCTGGTAGAAGATCTAGCTGGAAAAAAGCCATAGTAAAATTAGCAGAAGGATCTAAAGGAATAGAATTCTTCGAAGGAATGGAATAAAAGTTTTATAAAAAGGAGGTAAAACAATGAGCGTTAGAAAATTTAAACCTACTTCCCCTGCTCTAAGACAGATGACAGTATCAACGTTTGAAGAAATAACAAGTGTTGAACCTGAAAAATCATTATTAGTTAGCTTAAATAAAACAGGCGGAAGAAACTCTCGAGGTGTAATCACTATTCGTCATAGAGGCGGTGGAGCTAAGAGAAAATACAGAATAATAGACTTTAAAAGAGATAAAGATGATATACAAGGAAGAGTAGCTACTATAGAATATGATCCAAATAGAACTGCAAATATTGCACTTATACATTATGTAGATGGTGAAAAAAGATATATTATAGCTCCTAGAGGCTTAAAAGTAGGAGACTTTATAGAGTCTGGCGAAAATGCAGATATAAAAATAGGAAATGCATTAAAATTAAAGGACATACCTGTAGGTACAACAGTACACAATATAGAGTTAAAGCCTGAAAAAGGTGGTCAATTAGCAAGATCTGCAGGATCTGAAGCTCAACTTATGGCTAAGGAAGGTAAATATGCACAACTTAAATTACCATCAGGAGAATTTAGACTTATAAGCATAGAATGCCGTGCAACGATTGGTCAAGTAGGAAATAAAGACCATGAGCTTATTACGATAGGTAAAGCAGGAAAATCTAGACATATGGGCATAAGACCTACAGTTCGTGGTAGTGCCATGAACCCGGTAGACCATCCACACGGTGGTGGAGAAGGTAGAACACCGATAGGTAGACCTTCACCATCAACTCCATGGGGAAAACCTGCTTTAGGACTTAAGACTAGAAAAAAATCTAAAAAATCGAATCAATATATAGTAAGAAGAAGAAAAACTAAGTAGTTAAATTTTATCGGTAAAGGAGGAATAGTCAATGGGTAGATCTTTGAAGAAAGGCCCTTTTATAGACGATCATCTTCTAAAAAAAGTGGAAGAATTAAACAAAGATAATCAAAAAAAAGTTATTAAGACATGGTCACGTCGTTCTACTATATTTCCAGAACTAATAGGCCATACAATAGCAATTCATGACGGTAGAAAACATGTACCTATTTACATTACTGAAGATATGGTAGGTCATAAATTAGGAGAATTTGTTCCTACTAGAACGTTTAGAAGCCATATCAATAAAAACGAAAAATCATCTGGAGTTAGATAGATGCTAGAAGGAGGGAATTAAAGTGGAAGCAAGAGCTATAGCTAAATATGTTAGAATTTCTCCGTTGAAAGTAAACTTCATATGTAGAGAGATAACAGGCAAACAAGTAGATGAAGCTCTATCAATTTTAAAATTCACACCTAAAAAAGGTGCTAGAATTCTTGAAAAAGTATTGGATTCAGCGGTTGCTAATGCAGAAAATAATCTTAATTTAGATAGAGATAACTTATACGTTTCTAGCGCTTACGCGAACGAAGGTCCACGTATGAAAAGATGGAGACCTAAAGCTAAAGGAATGGCTTATCCGATAATAAAGAGGAGCAGTCATATAGGAGTAGTAGTTGAAGAAAAAGAGTAAAAAGGAGGGGTAATTAATGGGTCAAAAAGTTAACCCACACGGTTTAAGAGTTGGAATTATAAAAGATTGGAATTCAAAGTGGTATGCTGATAAAAAAAACTTTGATACATTTTTAATAGAAGATGACAAGATTCGTAAATATCTTAAGAAAAAATTATTTATATCTGGGCTTTCAAAAGTTGAAATAGAAAGAGCTGCAAATAGAGTTAAGATTTCAGTTTATACTTCTAAACCTGGAATGGTAATAGGTAGAGGTGGATCTGGAGTAGAAGCTCTTAGAAATGAAATTGAAAAGATGACAGGGAGATCTGTTTCTATAAATGTAGAAGAAATAAAAAACCCATCACTTGATGCTCAATTAGTAGCAGAAAACATAGCTTCTCAACTTGAAAGAAGAGTTTCATTTAGAAGAGCTATGAAACAAGTTATCCAAAGAACTATGAGATCTGGAGCAAAAGGAATAAAAACTTCCGTCTCAGGAAGACTTGGTGGAGCAGATATGGCAAGAACAGAAGGATATAGTGAAGGAACTATACCTCTACAAACATTAAGAGCAGATATAGATTATGGTTTTGCCGAAGCTGATACTACTTATGGAAAATTAGGGGTAAAAGTGTGGATATATAAAGGAGAAGTTCTTCCTACTAAAAACGAAGAAAAGGAAGAAACAGTTAAATAAACTGTAGGAAGGAGGAGTTTTAATATGTTAATGCCTAAAAGAGTAAAATATCGTAGAGTTCATAGAGGAAGAATGAAGGGAGAAGCTCATCGCGGTAATACAATAACTTATGGAGAGTTTGGATTACAAGCATTAGAGCCAACGTGGATTACTTCTAATCAAATAGAAGCAGCGAGACGTGCTATGACAAGATATGTAAAAAGAGGTGGTAATATCTGGATCAAGGTATTCCCAGATAAACCAGTAACTGAAAAACCTGCAGAAACTCGTATGGGTTCTGGTAAAGGTTCACCTGAATATTGGGTAGCGGTAGTTAAACCTGGTAGAGTACTTTTTGAAATGGGTGGAGTATCTGAAGAAGATGCAAGAGAAGCAATGAGACTTGCAGCACATAAATTATCTATAAAAACTAAATTCATCACTCGTGATGAAGGGCAAGAAAAGGGTGGTGAGGCTAATGAAAGCTAAAGAAATTCGCCAAATGACTGGAAACGAATTAAATTCTAGACTTTTAGAATTAAAAACTGAATTATTTAATTTAAGATTTCAATTGGCTACAGGTCAATTAGATAACCCCTTAAGGATTAAATCCGTAAGAAAAGATATCGCACGTGTAAAAACTATTATTCAAGAACGTGAACTAGGTATAGGAAGGGAGGTTTAATCTTAAATGGAAAGAGGAAATCGTAAGACTAGAACGGGTATTGTAGTAAGTGATAAAATGGATAAAACTGTAGTTGTAGCAGTTGAAACTTTTAAAACTCACCCACTATATAAGAAACAACTTAAAAAAACTACGAAATTCAAAGCACATGATGAGAACAATGAATGTAAAACAGGTGATGTTGTTAAAATAATGGAAACAAGACCATTAAGTAAACAAAAGAACTGGAGAGTTTTAAATATAGTACAAAAAGCAAAATAGGAATTTTTGTTTGAAAGGAGGTAATCTAATGATCCAAACGGAAAGCCGTATGAGAATAGCTGATAACTCAGGTGCAAAAGAAGTTTTAGTAATAAGAGTACTTGGTGGAACAAACAAAAGATATGCTAGAGTTGGAGATATAGTTGTTTGTACTGTCAAAAGTGCAACACCTGGTGGAGTTGTGAAAAAAGGTGAAATAGTAAAAGCAGTAATCGTAAGAACAAAGCAAGGTGTTAGAAGAAATGATGGATCCTACATTAAATTTGATGATAATGCAGCAGTAATTGTTAAAGATGATAAAAACCCTGTTGGAACCCGTATATTCGGACCTGTTACTAGGGAATTGAGAAGTGGAAACTTTATGAAGATAATATCTTTAGCACCGGAAGTACTATAAGAGGAGGTGTAAAGTATGCATGTAAAAAATGGCGATAAAGTAGTTGTCATTTCAGGAAAAGATTCAGGTAAGGTTGGACGTGTATTAAAAGCTATGCCTAAAGAGAATAAAGTTATTATTGAAGGCGTGAACATGCTTACAAAGCATAAGAAAAACATGGGACCAACAAACCCTGGTGGTATAGTTCAATACGAAGGAGCTATAAATGTTTCTAAAGTAATGTACTATTGTGAAAAAGACAAAAAAGGTGTAAGAACAGGACATACAATATTAAAAGATGGAACAAAGAAAAGAGTATGCAAAAAATGTGGAGAAGTTTTAGATAAATAGTAAATAAAGTAAGAGGGGAGGTAATCAGGAATGACTTCCAGATTGAAAGAAAAATATACTAATGAAGTAATTGAATCTTTGATGGAAAAATTTCAATATGAAAATATAATGGAAGTACCAAAGTTAGAAAAAGTTGTAATAAACATGGGTGTTGGTCAAGCAAAAGATAATCCTAAGGCTCTTGAAGCAGCAGTAAATGAATTAGAAATTATAGCAGGACAAAAGCCAATCTTAACTTATGCTAAAAAATCTATTGCAAACTTTAAACTACGTGAAGGTATGAAAATTGGAACAAAAGTAACTCTAAGAGGAGAAAGAATGTATGACTTCTTAGACAGATTAATAAATATATCTCTACCAAGAGTTAGAGACTTTAGAGGAATTAGTTCTACTGCATTTGATGGTAGAGGAAACTATGCACTTGGAATAAAAGAACAACTTATTTTCCCTGAAATAGAATATGACAAAGTTGACTCTATAAGAGGTTTAGATATAGTGATTGTAACAACGGCTAAGTCAGATGAAGAAGCGAGAGTATTCTTAGAGAAAATGGGAATGCCCTTTAAAAAGTAAATAAGGAGGGAATAAATAGTGGCAAAAAAATCTATGATAGCTAAACAAAAAAGAAAAGCGAAATTTAGTTCAAGAGAGTATAATAGATGTAAAATTTGTGGTAGACCTCATGCATACTTGAGAAAATATGGAGTATGTCGTATATGTTTCAGAGAACTAGCTTATAAAGGCGATATTCCTGGAGTAAAAAAAGCAAGCTGGTAGTATAAGGTTATGAAAGGAGGTAACTAATTATGATGACAGACCCAATTGCAGATATGTTAACCAGAATAAGAAACGGCAACAATGCAAAGCATGATTCGGTTGATGTTCCTGCTTCAAATATTAAAAAAGAACTTGCTCAAATTCTTTTAAACGAGGGCTTTATTAAAGGATTTGATTGTATAGAGGATAGTAAGCAAGGAATTATAAGAATAGATTTAAAATATGGACAGAATAAAGAAAAAGTTATCAGTGGAATTAAAAGAATTTCTAAACCAGGACTTAGAGTATACGTTAAAAACGACAATGTACCAAGAGTGCTTGGAGGATTAGGAATGGCAGTTATTTCAACATCAAAGGGTATGATGACTGATAAACAAGCTAGAAAAAGTTCTGTTGGTGGAGAAGTTCTTTGCTATGTTTGGTAAAATAAATAAAACTAAAGAATGGGAGGTGCACTCATGTCAAGAATAGGATTAAATCCAATTTCCATTCCGAGTGGCGTAGAAATAAATATAGATGACAAAAACCTTGTTAAAGTAAAAGGACCTAAAGGTGAACTATCTGAACAAATAGATCCAGAGATGGTAATTAAGATAGAAGATAGCATACTATCTGTAGCTAGACCTACAGAAAACAAAAGACATAGATCTTTACATGGTTTATCCAGAACTTTGATCGCTAATATGATAGAGGGTGTAACTGAAGGTTATGCTAAAAAATTAGAAATCGAAGGAACAGGATATAGAGCTGCAAAACAAGGCAGTAAATTAGTGCTAGGACTAGGGTATTCTCATCCTATAGAGCTAGAAGATCCAGAGGGAATCGAAGTAGAAGTACCTGCAGCTAATAGAATAGTTGTTAAAGGAATAAACAAACAACAAGTAGGTAACTATGCTTCTATTATAAGAGGATATAGAAAACCAGAACCTTATAAAGGTAAAGGTGTTAAATACGAAGGCGAAGTTATAAGACGTAAAGTTGGTAAGACTGGTAAGTAGAAGGGAGTGAAATATATTGCTAAAAAAGATTAATAAAAATGAGAATAGAAAAGCAAGACATTCTAGAGTTAGAAAGAAGATCGAAGGAACTTCTGCAAAACCAAGACTGAATGTTTATAGAAGTGGAAAACATATATACGCTCAAATTATTGATGATACTACAAAATCTACATTAGCATCAGCTTCTACTTTAGATAAATCGCTTGAACTTACTTCAACTAGTAATAAAGAAGCAGCTAAAAAAGTCGGAGCATCTATTGCTAAAAAAGCTTTAGAGAAAAATGTAGAAAATGTTGTATTTGATAGAAGTGGATATATTTATCATGGAAGAATAAAAGAACTAGCTGAAGGTGCAAGAGAAGCTGGACTTAAATTCTAGAAAAGGAGGTAAATAATGGAACGTTCATTCATTAATCCAAATGAATTAGACTTACAAGAAAGAGTTGTTAATATAAATCGTGTTACTAAAGTAGTAAAAGGTGGTAGAAACTTTAGATTTAGTGCTCTAGTAGTAGTAGGAGATGGAAATGGTCATGTTGGAATAGGTATGGCTAAAGCTCTAGAAGTACCGGAAGCTATTAGAAAAGCTATACAAGATGCTAAAAAGCATATTGTAGAAATACCACTTAAAGAAACTTCAATACCACATGAAATACTAGGAGTATTTGGAGCTGGAAGAGTATTATTAAAGCCTTCTAAAGAAGGTACCGGAGTTATAGCAGGTGGTGCGGTACGTGCTGTATGCGAACTTGCAGGTATAAGAGATATTAGAACAAAGTCCCTTGGTAGCAGTAATCCAAGAAACGTTGTTAATGCAACGATGGATGCTCTAATGAATTTGAAAAAAGCCGAAGATGTTGCTAAATTAAGAGGCAAAACAGTAGAAGAATTATTAGGTTAGGGGGGATTTTTAAATGGCTATGATTAAAATAAAATTAGTTAAAAGTCCAATAGGTAGAATTGAAAAGCACAAAAGAACAATTGAAGCTCTTGGCTTTAAAAAGGTTAATCAAGTATTGGAAAAAAATGATACCCCTCAAATTAGAGGTATGATAAACCAAATAAGCTATATGGTTGAAATTGTAGATTAAGTAGAAGGAGGTGTAACTCTATGAAATTAAATGATTTAAGACCTAACGAAGGTGGAGGAAGTAAATCAAAAAAAAGACTAGGTAGAGGTACTGGTTCAGGACTAGGTAAAACATCTGGTAAAGGACATAAAGGCCAAAATGCTAGATCTGGCGGAGGAGTAAGACCTGGATTTGAAGGAGGCCAAATGCCTTTATTCAGAAGACTTCCTAAGAGAGGTTTTACAAATATATTTAAAAAAGAAATTGGAACTATAAACTTAGATGATTTAAATAGATTTGAAGAAGGAACGGTAGTGACTCCAGAATTATTATTTGAAAACGGATTAATTAAAAAATCTCGTTCAAAAGATGGTATTAAAATTCTTGGAAATGGAGAGCTAAACGTTAAACTAACAGTTAAAGCTCAACACTTTAGTAAATCTGCTATAGACAAAATTGAGTCCACAGGTGGCAAGGTTGAGGTGATATAAATGATCTCTACTTTGAAAGATGCTTGGAAGATACCTGAGATAAGAAAAAAAATAAATTTTACTATTCTTATGCTTTTAATATTTAGATTGGGATCAAATATTCCAGTTCCTTATATGGATAAGGAAGTAATAAAAAGTATATTTGAATCTAGTCAAGGCGGTCTGTTGCAATTCTTAGACCTAATGGCTGGAGGGACGTTTAGTAACTTTAGTATATTTGCAACTAATATATATCCATATATTACAGCATCTATTATTATTCAACTTCTAACCATAGCAATTCCAAGACTTGAAGAATTAGCTAAAGAAGGAGAAGAAGGTAGAAAAAAAATAGGAAGAATTACAAGATATTCAGCTGTAATATTGGCTATAATACAGGCAGTTGGTTATACTCTCGGGTTTTTTAGTAGTGCTTTAGAAAGTACAGGTACGCTTCAAAAGCTTATAGTAATTATAACACTTGTAGCTGGTACTTCATTTTTAATTTGGATAGGAGATTTAATTACAGAAAAAGGAATTGGAAATGGTATTTCAATGCTAATATTTGTAGGTATAATCTCTAGATTACCAGCAGAACTTATAAAGACTTTTCAATTAGTTGCTGCAGGCAGTTTGAAAATTGGTAAAGTAATAGTATTTGGAATAGTCTTTTTAGGAATCATTGCTGTTGTAGTTGCTTTGCAAGAAGGAGAAAGAAAGATAAATGTTCAATATGCAAAGAGAGTTGTAGGAAGGAAAATGTATGGTGGACAAAGCACACATATACCTGTAAAGGTATCTATGGCAGGAGTTATGCCGGTAATATTTGCTTCATCACTACTTGCGCTTCCACAAACAATTACTTTATTCTTTAAGAATGCAGCAGTATCAGCGTGGATCACTAAGTGGTTGACACCACAAGGTAGCATTGGAATATGGATATATTCTATATTAAACATAATTCTAATAATGTTTTTCACTTACTTTTATACTGCAATTCAGTTCAACACTGTTGAGTATTCTAA
Organism: Tissierella creatinophila DSM 6911; assembly: GCF_001940565.1. Lineage (GTDB taxonomy): Bacteria > Bacillota > Clostridia > Tissierellales > Tissierellaceae > Tissierella_A > Tissierella_A creatinophila. Next base: position 80,597 of record NZ_LTDM01000043.1, on the reverse strand, counting down.
AAACTTACAACAAAATGGTGGATTTGTTCCTGGAATTAGACCAGGAAGACCTACATCAGAATATTTAAATAGAGTAGTTTCAAGAATAACATTTGTAGGAGGATTATCTCTTGCAATCTTAGCTAGTTTACCTATAATTCTATCAAAAATATTTAACATGAATGTTAATTTTGGTGGTACAGCTATTATAATAGTTGTAGGTGTAGCGCTTGAGACTGTTAAACAATTAGAATCACAAATGCTTATGAGACACTATAAGGGATTTTTAAAATAACTATAGGAGATGATGAATCGCATGAGACTTATACTATTGGGACCTCCCGGAGTTGGGAAAGGCACTCAAGCATCAAATATAGTGGGAAAGTATAATATTCCCCATATTTCTACGGGAGATATGTTTAGAGCAAATATAAAATCTAATACTCCTCTTGGTGTTTCAGCTAAAGAGTATATGGATAAGGGGCTATTAGTTCCTGATGAATTAGTAATATCTATGGTGAAGGATAGACTTTCAAAAGAAGACTGTAAAGATGGTTTTCTATTAGATGGTTTTCCAAGAACTATAGAACAAGGAGTAGCCTTAGATAAGGAACTTCATGAAATGGGTATAAAACTAAACAAAGTTGTCAATATTCAAGCAGATAAAGATGTTTTAGTAGAAAGAATAACTGGCAGAAGAGTTTGCAAGAGTTGCGGAGCTACTTATCATATTACAAACTTACCTTCTAAAGTAGAGGGTGTATGTGATGTAGATGGTGGAGAATTATATCAAAGAGATGATGATAAGATTGATACAGTAGCTACTAGAATTGAAGTGTATTTTAAACAAACAGAGCCACTGATAGATTATTATAGACAAAAAGGTCTTATATTAGATATTGATGGTACAAGAGATATAAAACAAATATTTGAAACTATAGTAAATTCCCTAGAAAGGGAATAAGAATCTGAGGTGAGTTTAATGGATTCAACTAGTGACATAGCCATTGGACAAGTGGTTAAGTCCAAAGCTGGACGGGATAAGGGAAGAATCTTTTTAGTATTAAACATAATTGATGATAAGTATGTTTCTATTGTTGATGGTGATTTAAGAAAACTAGAGAATCCTAAAACAAAAAAAGCTAAACATTTAGATGTTTACAATACTGTAGTTCCAGAGTTAAAATATAAATTAGATGATATGAAAATATTAAATGATGCTTTTATAAGAAAGATTTTAGAACCTTTTAATTAAGAGTTCTAAATCCGTTTGAACAGGAGGTTCGGAACCGAATGGCTAAAAAAGATGTTATAGAGGTTGAAGGTACAGTTATCGATGCTTTACCCAACACCATATTTAAAGTAGAGCTTGAAAATGGTCACGAGATTTTAGCCCATATTTCTGGAAAGCTTCGTATGCATTATATTAGAATACTTCCAGGAGATAAAGTAACTGTTGAACTCTCACCCTACGATTTGACAAGAGGCAGAATAACCTGGCGAAACAAGTAGTATAGGAGGGATTTAAGTGAAAGTAAGACCATCAGTTAAAAAGATGTGTGAAAAATGCAAGATTATTAAACGACATGGAAAAGTAATGGTAATCTGTGAAAATCCAAAGCATAAGCAAAGACAAGGTTAATATAGATAGAGTTAAAATAATAGGAGGTGCAAACTTTAATGGCTAGAATAGCAGGCGTTGACTTACCTAGAGATAAAAGAGTTGAAGTAGGTTTAACATATATTTTCGGCATAGGTAGATCTAGATCTATGGAAATAATTAACAATGCTAGTATAGATAGAGATACTAAAATCAAAGATCTAACAGAGACAGAGATAGCAAAACTTAGAGAACTAATAGATACCTATCCAGTAGAAGGGGATCTAAGAAGAGAAGTTATGATGAACATAAAAAGACTTAGAGAAATCAACTCTTATAGAGGTATGAGACATAGAAGAGGATTACCGGTAAGAGGACAAAAAACTAAGACAAATGCAAGAACTAGAAAAGGTCCAAAGAAATTAGTTTCTAAGAGAAAGTAGTAAAGGAGGGAAATTAAATGGCAGTTAAAAAAGGTAAACAAACTCGTGTAAGAAGAAGAGAACGTAAAAATATTGAGAGAGGTCAAGCTCATATTTCTTCTACATTTAACAATACAATGGTTACATTAACTGATTTACAGGGAAATGTATTATCGTGGGCAAGTGCAGGACAATTAGGATTTAGAGGTTCAAGAAAATCCACTCCCTTTGCTGCACAAGAAGCAGCTGAAACAGCAGCTAAAAAAGCTATGGAACATGGATTAAAGAGTGTTGAAGTATTCGTTAAGGGACCTGGCTCTGGTAGAGAAGCAGCAATTAGATCACTACAAGCTACAGGATTAGAAGTAAATATGATAAAAGACGTAACACCAATTCCCCATAATGGATGTAGACCACCAAAACGTAGAAGAGTTTAATTAGGAGGTAAAATAAATGGCAAGATATACAGGACCAGTGTGTAGATTGTGCCGTAGAGAAGGTTTAAAACTTTATCTTAAAGGTGATAAATGTTTTACTGATAAATGTCCAGTTGCAAAGAGAAATTATGCACCAGGACAACATGGCCAATCTAGAAAAAAGGTTACAGAATATGGTTTACAATTAAGAGAGAAACAAAAAGTAAAAAGATTTTATGGCATTAATGAATCACAAATGGCTAGATATTTTGATATAGCTGATAAAATGCAAGGTATAACAGGTGAAAATCTATTACACCTTTTAGAAACTAGATTAGATAATGCAGTTTATAGATTAGGATTTGCTCAGTCACGTCCTGAAGCAAGACAACTTGTAACTCATGGACATTTTATTGTAAATGGTCATAAAACAGATATTCCTTCATTTAAAATAACACAAGGCGATGTTATACAAGTGAAAGAAAAAAGCAGAAATAGCGAAAAAATCAAAAGCATTATAGAGAACCATAACGGTACTCAAGTATCATGGGTAAATGTAGATTTAGAAGCGTTAAAGGGTACTATTGTGGCTGAGCCAACTAGAGACGACATAGATATCCCAGTAGAAGAACACTTAATCGTTGAGTTATACTCTAAATAATAGAGTTCGAAGTTAGTTACCCTCGTCCTTATAACAACAAATTCTAAAGGAGGGTTCATATTAATGTTAGAAATTGAAAAACCAAGAATAGAAATCTTAGAGTTAAGTGATGATGGAACTTATGGTAAATTTTTAGTAGAGCCTTTGGAAAGAGGATATGGAACTACTCTAGGAAATTCTCTTAGAAGAGTTTTATTATCCTCATTACCAGGAGCTGCAGTATCTTCTATAAAAATCCAAGATGTACTTCATGAATTTTCAACAGTTCCTGGAGTTTTAGAAGATGTACCAGAAATCATCTTAAATATTAAGGGGATTGCATCAAAAGTATTTGCAAACGAACCCGTAACCTTGACTTTGGATATAGAAGGACCACAAGAAGTAACCGCTCGTGATATTGTTACAGGTTCTGATGTGGAAATTATAAATAAAGACCATTATATAGCAACAGTTAATGAAGACGGAAAACTATATATGGAATTAGAATTATCTAAAGGTAGAGGATATGTAACCTCTGAAAAAAATAAAAGTGAAGAGACATCAGTGGGCGTTATAGCTATAGACTCTTCTTATACTCCTGTTAATAAGGCTAATTATAATGTAACTAATACAAGAGTAGGACAAATTACGGACTATGATAGATTAGAAATAGAATTATGGACAAATGGTACAATTGATGCTGATGAAGCAATTTCTTTAGGTGCTAAAATACTTACAGAACATCTTGACTTATTCATAGGACTTACCGATCATGTAAATGATGTAGAGATTATGGTTGAAAAAGAAGAAGACAAGAAAGAAAAAGTTCTTGAAATGACAGTAGAAGAATTAGACTTATCTGTTAGATCTTATAACTGTTTAAAAAGAGCTGCTATAAATACAGTAGAAGAGTTAACTGACAAATCAGAAGATGATATGATGAAAGTAAGGAATTTAGGTAGAAAATCCCTGGAAGAAATTCAAAAAAAGCTTGATGAATTAGGATTAGGACTTAAAAGAAACGAGGAGTAATCCTTTTAAAGGAGGGATAATTATGACAAAACTTAGAAAACTTGGTCGTCCTACAGCTCATAGAAAAGCCATGCTTAGAAATCAAGTTACTTCTCTATTGAGAAATGGAAAGATTGAAACAACAGTAACTAGAGCTAAAGAAACTCAAAGAATGGCAGAAAAGATGATAACTTTAGGAAAAAGAGGAGACTTACACGCAAGAAGACAAGTTTTAGCTTATGTATATGATGAAGATGTAACTACATCTCTATTTAGTGAAATAGCACCTAAATATGCAGAAAGAAATGGTGGATATACAAGAGTTTTAAAACTGGGACCTCGCCGTGGTGATGGAGCAGAAATGGCTATAATAGAGCTAGTATAAGGGACAGGGATTAAGTTAAATCTTAGTCCCTTTTGGTTTTATAAAGATAAAAATACCTCTACTTATAAATTGTATATTTTATCTTTCTATGTTATATTAGAGTATGATAATTCAATTAGGGAACAAATTTATGCTGAATTGAGGTATATTATGAATGATATAATGATAGAAATGAAAGATGTTGTATTTGAATATAAATCATATATAGAAGATGAAATATTAGTAGCAGTAAATAAGGTAAATCTTACAGTTAAAAAAGGTGAATTTCTAGTAATCTTAGGACATAATGGTTCAGGGAAGTCTACTTTAGCTAAGATGATGAATGGACTACTCATTCCTACTGATGGAGATGTAAATGTTATGGGAATAAATACAAAAGATGAAGAAAAGATTTGGGATATAAGGCAAAAAGCTGGGATGGTATTTCAAAATCCGGACAATCAAATAGTAGCTACTATTGTAGAAGAAGATGTTGCATTTGGTCCTGAAAACCAAGGAATTCCTCAAGATGAGATAAGAAAAAGAGTAGATGATGCACTTGAAATAGTAGAAATGAGTGCATATAAAAAGCACGCACCTCACCTTCTTTCAGGTGGTCAAAAACAAAGAGTTGCCATAGCTGGAATCCTTGCTATGAATCCAGATTGTATAATATTTGATGAACCTACTTCTATGCTAGATCCATCTGGAAGAACTGAAGTATTACAAACTATTAAAAAATTAAATCAAGAACAAGGTAAGACTATAATACTAATCACTCACTATATGGATGAAGCCGTACAAGGCGAGAGAGTAGTTGTTATGAGTAAAGGCGAGATAAAGCTTGAGGGTAGTCCTAAAGGTGTATTTAAAAAAGTAGACAAAATCAAAGAATTAGGTCTTGATGTACCACAAGTAACAGAACTAGCTTATGAACTTCAAAAATCTGGAATTAATATAAATGAAGATATATTAACTATAGAGGAGTTGTTAAATGTATTATGATAATAAAAATTGACAACTTAAACTATGTTTATAATGCAAACACTCCATTTGAGAAAAAGGCATTAGACAATATAAATTTAGAAGTAGAAAAAGGAGAATTCATTGGTCTTATAGGACATACAGGATCTGGTAAATCTACATTAGTTCAACATTTAAATGGACTTATAAGAGTTCAGTCAGGAAGTCTTTATATAGATGGATTTGATATATCTAAAAAAGAAACAAAGCTTAAAAAAATAAGACAAAAGGTAGGACTAGTATTTCAATATCCAGAATATCAACTATTTGAAGAGACGATATATAAAGATATAGCATTTGGCCCTAGAAATTTAGGTCTAAATGAAGATGAAATAAAAGCACGTGTAATAGAAGCTATGGACATAGTTGGACTAGACTATGAAACACTAAAAGAAAGATCTCCATTTGAATTAAGTGGAGGACAAAAGAGAAGAGTGGCTATAGCAGGAGTTGTGGCTATGAAGCCTAAAGTGTTAGTTCTAGATGAACCCACAGCAGGGCTTGACCCTAATGGTAGGGATGAAATACTAGCTGAAGTATTTGATTTATTTAAAAAGGGCGGTATAACTGTAGTACTTGTATCTCATAATATGGAAGACATTGCAAAGATTGTAAGTAGAATATTGGTTATGGATAAAGGTAAAATAGTTATGGATGGTCTTCCAAGAGATATATTTAAAAGACGACAAGAATTAGAAGATATAGGACTTGGTATACCTCAAATTACAAAATTCATGCAAGAATATAAGGCTCGTGGCCATGATATAAATTCAGATATACTTACTGTTGAAGAAGCTAAGGAAGAACTTATAAGATATCTAAGGGGAAATGAAAATGCTTAAAGATATAACTATTGGACAATATTTTCCGGGGGAGACTATAATTCATAGATTAGATCCTAGAATAAAAATATCAATTATTGTGATGTTTATTACCTCTCTTTTTTTTGTAAATAGATTTTTCCCATATATATTTATAGTTGCATTTATACTAATTGCAATAAGCTTATCAAAAGTACCTATTAAGTTTATTATAAAAGGGCTAAGACCGCTTATGTTCATAATCCTTATAACATTCTTGATAAATGTATTTATGACTAAAGGAGAAGTAATATTTACATTAGGCCCATTATCAGTTACAAAGGAAGGACTCTCACAAGCAACATTTATGGCTCTAAGGCTTGTATTTCTTGTTACAGGCACATCCCTACTAACCCTTACAACATCACCTATAAGTCTTACAGATGGAATAGAAGAGCTTTTAAAGCCCTTTAAAAGAATTGGACTACCTTCCCACGAATTAGCTATGATGATGACTATAGCCTTAAGATTTATTCCAACTCTTTTAGAGGAAACAGATAAAATTATGAAAGCACAGATGGCTAGGGGTGCTGATTTTGAATCTGGAAATATTATAAAAAGAGCTAAAAATCTAGTTCCACTACTTGTACCTTTATTTGTAAATGCCTTTAGAAGAGCTGATGAACTTGCCATAGCTATGGAAGCTAGATGCTATAGAGGTGGAGAGGGTAGGACTAGGTTAAACGAATTAAAATTAGATAAAAAAGATATAGGAATATTTGCAAGTATGGCTTTATTCTTTTTATTTATTTTATCAACTAGATTTATTTAGAGGTAGAATATGAGAAACATAAAACTTATAATGGAATATGATGGAACTTCTTATTCTGGATTTCAATCTCAAGAAAACGCACTAGGAATCCAAGGAGTATTAGAAAAGGCTATAGAAAGTGTAACAGGTGAAAAGATTAAACTTATAGGTTCAGGAAGAACTGATAAAGGAGTCCATGCATTAGCTCAAGTAGCAAACTTTTTTACGGAGTCAAGTATACCCGCTGAAAGATTTGTATATGCTATAAATAGCAATCTACCAGATGATATTAAAATAAAACATTCTGAAGAAGTAGATGCAAACTTCCATTCTAGATTTAGTGCTAGAAAAAAAAGATATAGATATATAGTATATAATGGAAAGATAGAAAGACCCCTATATAGAAACTTCTCTTATCATATTAGTAAAAAGCTAGATGTAGAAGAAATAAGAAAAAGTTTACCTTATTTTATTGGAACTCATGACTTTAAAAGCTTTATGGGTCCAAAGACAAAGTTTAAAGATACAATTAGAACTATATACAGTATAGAATTGGAACAAAATGGAGAATTCTTGGAGTTTATAATAGAGGGAAACAACTTTTTAAGACATATGGTTAGGATAATAGTAGGGACACTTATATTTGTAGGCATAGGAAAGATAAAAAAAGAAGATTTACAAGATATTATAAATGGTAAAGATAGGAGTTTAGCAGGTATTACAGCACATCCTGAAGGCTTATTTTTAGAAAAAGTATATTATGATTAAAATCTACTTGACATGGATAATTAGATGTATTAAAATGTATTAGAGTGTTTAAAAAGAGACCGGAAACTTTTTTTCTACCTCATAATAATTTATACCTTTTATAAGGAGGGAAAACGATGAAAAGCTATATGGCAAAGACAAATGAACTTGAGAAAAAATGGTATATAATAGATGCTGAAGACAAAGTCTTAGGAAGACTTGCAACAGAAGTATCAACTATACTAATGGGGAAAAACAAACCAACATATACTCCTCATATAGATACTGGTGATTTTATCATTATAATAAATGCTGATAAAATAAAACTTACTGGAAACAAGATAAATCAACTTAACTATACTTATCATACAGGTCATCCAGGAGGATTAAAACAAGTACCATACAATAGACTAATTGAAACTAAACCAGGAAAAATTATAGAACTTGCTGTAAAGGGAATGCTTCCAAAAAATAAAATTGGAAAACAAATGATTAAAAAATTAAAAGTATATGCAGGTAGCGAACATAATCACGAAGCTCAAATGCCAGAAATATACGAAATCTAATTATTTAACGAAGGGAGGACTGTAAGTGGCTATAGAACAATATATTGGAACAGGACGAAGAAAAACTTCTATTGCAAGAGTAAGACTAGTTCCAGGAAACGGAAAATTCACTATAAATAAAAAAGATATCAATGAATATTTTAATTATGAAACTTTAAGAACAATAGCTAGGGAACCACTAACTATAACTGGTAACATTGAAAAATTTGATGTATTAGTAAATGTTAAAGGTGGAGGGTTTACTGGTCAAGCAGGAGCTATTAGACATGGTATAGCAAGAGCATTGTTAGAAGTTGATGGAGAGTTTAGGCCAACACTTAAAAAGGCTGGTAACTTAACTAGAGATCCTAGAATGGTAGAAAGAAAAAAATATGGCTTTAAGAAAGCAAGAAAAAGCCCACAATTCTCAAAAAGATAATAAAAAATCCCAAGAAAATTTTCTTGGGATTTTTTTATGCATAGGTAAGTGTTAAACTTAATATATTTTATAGAGGTGATAAATGTTGAAGGTTATATATGTAAAAAGAAAAACGGTATATTCTATTATAACTATAATAGTGTTGTTGATATCTCTCTTAGTATTTTTTTATAGAGAAAAGATATCTCCCACCTTTTCCTTACCAGTAACAGATAAGATAATAGTAATAGATCCAGGGCATGGAGGAGTGGATCCTGGTACAGTTGGGGAAAGTGGCACACTTGAAAGTAAAATAAACTTAGAGCTATCATTAAAGCTTAAATCACTCTTAGAGCAAAGTGGGGCTATAGTTATAATGACTCGTAGTGATAATAAAGGACTTTATACTTCTAAATCAAATACTCTTCGAGAAAAGAAAATAGAGGACTTAAAAAATAGGAGAAAGATAGTTGAGGATTCTGAGGCAGAAATATTTATAAGTATACATATGAATAGTTTTACAAGCTCTAAATATTATGGCGCTCAAACTTTTTTTAATGAAGGCTCTATTGAAGGCGAAAAACTTGCAAATACAATTCAAGTTGAATTTAGGGAAAGATTAGATAATGATAACTTAAGAACTCCAACAGCTAGAGATAATATATATGTATTGAAAGAACTAAACATACCAGCAGTTTTAGTAGAAGCAGGTTTTTTATCTAATCCACTAGAAGAAAAGCTACTAAAAAATAAAAAGCATCAAGAAAAAGTTGCTTGGTCTATATTCTCAGGGCTTATAAAATATATTGAAGAAAAAGAATAATTATCCCCACTGATTGTGGATATTGTTGATAAGGTGGATTGTTTTAAAATTTTGTTTTAGTATGGCTTATATACTTGTTTTTAAAAAAACATAATTCAACATAAAATGTGGAAAACTATTAACATTTCCACATTTTATATTTATAACTCACATTTGGGTATATTTTGTAATATGTCTTTTGTTAGTTAGCAAAAAACTACAAATAATTTTTAGATGCAATTTTTTGGAGAAAATATATTTATTGTTTAAATTTGTCGATTGTAGATATGACAATAAAACATTAAATCTTTAAAAAAATGATATCTTAAATATTTTGTAAGAAATTAGAAGTAATTAAAAGATGGTTGATATGATAATATAATCCCATTGTTAAAATATTAACGATAAATATTTATTAATGTTGCATAATCATATTTTCTCTTATATAATGTATCTATATAATATTATTTTCTAAATAGTTTTAATAATATAATAAGTTTAGATTATTGTAAAAAGGGTACTATATTATTGGTATTAGAGATAATATTATAAATATTGGAAGGAGTGGTTTAATGGACGGTAAAAAAACTAGGTTATATGAAGAACATAAAAACTTAGGGGCTAAAATCGTTAATTATGCAGGGTGGGAAATGCCGGTACAATATGAAGGTTTAGTCCAAGAACATAATGCAGTTCGAAATGAAGCAGGTTTATTTGATGTATCCCATATGGGAAATATCAGTGTTAAAGGTAAAGATGCACTTCCATTCCTAGATTATGTAATGACAAACGATATCAGTAAGTTGAATGAGCACCAAATAGTATATACTTTTATGTGTTATCCTGAGGGGGGAGTGGTAGAAGATTTACTAGTATATAAAACTAATGATGAAGAGTTTAATTTAATAGTAAATGCAGCAAATATAGACAAAGATTGGGATTGGATAAATGAGCAGAAAAAAGACTTTGATGTAGAGCTAGAAAACCTTTCCCCAGAAACAGCAATTATTGCAATTCAAGGACCAAAAGCCCAAGAAATACTACAAAAACTTACTGAGACAAAATTAGATGATGTAAAATTCTTTTATTTTAAAGATGATGTAGAAATTGATGGAGTAAAAACTAAGATGATTTCAAGAACAGGTTATACAGGAGAAAATGGTTTTGAGATATATCTTACAAATGATGATGTAGTTAAGGTTTGGAATAGTTTATTAGAGGCGGGTAAAGAAGAAGGCTTAAAACCTACTGGTCTTGGATGTAGAGATACTCTAAGATTTGAAGCTATGCTTCCTCTATATGGGCAAGAATTGTCCAAAGATATATCACCTTTAGAAGCCGGACTTAAATTCTTTGTAAAACTCAATAAAGAATCCGACTTTATTGGTAAAAAAGCTCTACAGGCACAGGCTGATGGAGGACTTGAAAGAACCTTAGTTGGATTTGAACTATTAGGTAGAGGGATTCCTAGAGAAGGCTATGAGGTATATAAAAACGGTGAGAAAATAGGACATGTAACTACAGGATATATGAGTCCTACATTAAATAAAAACATAGGTAATGCGCTTATAAAGATTTCAGAAAAAGAACTTGGAAATGAAATTGATATAATGATTAGAAAAAAACCAGTAAAAGCTAAAATTATAAGTAAAAACTTTTTAAAAAATAAATAAAAACTATTATAGGAGGTATTATAATGAAAGTTGTTAAAGGTTTATATTATTCAGAGGATCACGAGTGGGTAAAAGTAGAGGGTGATGAAGCTTATATAGGAATTAGTGACTTTGCTCAACATCAATTAGGAGATATAGTATATATTGAACTTCCTGAAATAGATGATGAATTAGAAAAAGAAGATGACTTTTCAGCAGTTGAGTCAGTAAAAGCTGCTTCAGATGTATATATGCCAGTATCTGGAAAAGTATTAGAGGTAAATGAAGATTTATTAGATAGTCCTGAACTACTAAACTCAGATCCCTTTGAAAGTTGGATTGTAAAAATAGAATTAACTGACAAATCACAATTAGATGATCTTATGTCAAGTGAGGAGTACGAAGAATTCACAAGTGAGGAGGCGTAATATGTTCCCATATATCCCGCATACACCAGAAGATGAAAAGATAATGCTTGATTCCATAGGTGTTAATTCAGTAGATGATTTATTTGCTGATATACCTAAAGATGTAGCATTTAATAAAGAGTTAGATTTACCCCTTGCAAAGTCAGAGCTAGAAGTAACAAATTATTTAAATAAGCTTGCTAATAAAAACTGTTCTACAACAGAAAATGTTTGTTTTTTAGGAGCAGGGGCTTATGATCACTATATACCAGCAATTATAGACCATATAATTTCAAGAAGTGAATTTTATACTTCTTATACACCATATCAACCAGAGATAAGTCAAGGTACTCTTCAATATATATTTGAGTATCAGACACTTATATCTGAATTAACTGGGTTACCAATAGCAAATGCTAGTCTTTACGATGGAGGTACAGCAGTAGCAGAAGCAGCTCTTATGGCATGTGATGTTGCAAGAAAGAAAAAGATTTTAATTTCTGAAACTGTAAGCCCACAATCCAGACAAGTATTAAAGACATATGCTCATATGCAAGATATTGAAGTTGTGGAAGTAGCTATGAAAGACGGTATTACAGATATGGAAGATTTAGAAGGCAAAATGGATGATGATGTAGCAACAGTAATAGTTCAAAGTCCTAACTTCTTCGGTGTAGTTGAAGATTTAAAATCATCAGCTGATTTAGTCCATAAATCTAAAAAAGCATCTATAATAGCTTCAGTAGATCCAATATCTCTTGGAATATTAAAAAGACCGGGAGATTTAGGAGTAGATATAGTTGTAGGAGAAGGACAATCTCTTGGAATGAGTTTATCATTTGGTGGACCTTATTTAGGATTCTTAGCAACTACTGAAAAATATTTAAGAAAACTTCCTGGTAGAATAGTAGGAGAAACTACTGATTTAGATGGTAAGAGATCTTTCGTATTAACTCTTACTGCTAGGGAGCAACATATAAGACGTGACAAGGCAACTTCAAACATTTGTTCTAATCAAGGATTAAATACATTAGTTGCTACTGTTTATATGGTAACACTAGGTAAAGAAGGACTAAGAGAAGTAGCTATGCAATCTACTAAAAAAGCTCATTATGCTTTAGAAAAACTAGAGCAGTCTGGAAAATATAAAAGAGTGTTTGACAAACCTTTCTTTAAGGAATTTGCAGTTAGTTCTAACATAGATGCAGATAAGATAATAAAAGATTTAAGATCTGAAAATATAATAGCTGGTCATCACCTAGGTATAGATTATCCCGAATTTAAAGATAGTATTCTTTATGCTGTAACTGAAAAGAGAACTAAAGATGAAATTGATAAACTTAGCAGCGTATTGGAGGGGATATAAATGAGGAAATATAATAAATTAATATTTGAACTTTCAAAACCAGGCAGAAAAGCTTATAAACTTCCTCCACTAGATGTGGAAGATAAAGATATAAGTGAGTTTTTCCCAGAGGATTTTATAAATGAAAACCCTCTTACCCTGCCAGAAGTAAACGAAGTAGAGGTAATAAGACACTATACAAATCTTTCTGATAAAAACTTTGGACTAGATACAGGTTTTTATCCATTAGGGTCATGTACTATGAAATATAATCCTAAGATAAATGAAAATACCGCAAGATTAGATGGTTTTGCAAACATTCATCCTCGTCAAAGGGAAGGATGTACACAAGGAGCACTTCAGCTTATGTACGAATTACAAAACTCTTTAGCAGAAGTTGCAGGAATGGATCAAATGACACTTCAGCCTGCTGCTGGAGCTCACGGTGAGCTTGCAGGCATTATGGTAATAAAAGCATATCATGAGAAAAATGGAGATACAAAGAGAGATACTATAATAGTTCCAGACTCAGCACATGGAACAAACCCTGCTACTGCAACTATGGCTGGATATAAAATTGTAGAAGTAAAATCCACAGAAAATGGAAGAGTAGATGTAGAAGCTTTAAGAAATCTTGTTGGAGAAAATACAGCAGGACTTATGCTTACAAACCCTAATACTTTAGGATTATTTGAAAGCGATATTAAAGAAATAGCAAAGATAGTTCATGATGCTGGTGGGCAACTTTACTATGATGGAGCTAATGCAAATGCAATTTTAGGTCAAGCAAGACCGGGAGATATGGGATTTGACGTAGTTCACTTCAATATCCATAAAACTTTCTCAACACCTCATGGTGGTGGAGGTCCTGGTTCTGGACCAGTTGGAGTAAAAGCTCATTTAACTGAATTTTTACCGGTTCCTATAGTAGGAAAAGAAGGAGATAGATATTTCCTTGACTATAATATAGAAAACACTATTGGTAAAGTAAAAGACTTTTATGGCCACTTTGGTATCTTGGTTAGAGCTTACACTTATATCCTTACTATGGGTAGAGATGGACTTAAGAAAGCTTCTGAAATGGCAGTATTAAATGCTAACTACATGTTAAGTAAATTAAAAGATGATTATTATTTACCAATAGATGCACTTTATAAGCATGAGTTTGTACTTTCAGGGTTAAAAGGAAATTCATTAGAAGTTACTACATTAGATATAGCTAAGAGACTTCTAGACTTTGGTTTCCATCCACCAACAGTATATTTCCCACTTATCATAAATCAAGCTATGATGATAGAGCCAACTGAAACTGAAAGTCTAGAAACATTAGATGAATTTATAGATGCTCTGCTAAAGATAGCTAAAGAAGCTAAGGAAGATGTATCTATATTAAAAACAGCTCCTCATGATACATTAGTTAGAAGACCTGATGAAACTAAGGCCGCAAGAAGTCCAGTTGTAACTTATAAGGCATAGTTTTAACTAAAGGTTTAAGCTATATAAGTATTTATATATAAGCATCTACAAAATAAATAAAAAATTAAGATAAGAAAAATAAGAAAGATAGTTTCCTATCTTTCTTATTTTTTATAGATAGAGGCTAAGCTATGAAAGATAATAAGAAAAAAACAATAAACATTATACTGTTATTAATATTTTTAACCTTTGGAATGATGGTAAGGAATTCAACAGAAGGGATTCTTTTTGATACAAAACTATTAGAATTTCTACATAAGGGAACAAACCCTACATTACTAAAGATTATGAAAGGAATCTCTTATCTAGGAGCTGAAAAGTTTTTAGTTCCAATTATGTTAATTATTATAGTTTTTAATTTAATTAAAAAGAATATACGTGAATCATTATTTTTATTAGTAAATACCTTGGGAAGTTTTACACTAAATTCTCTAATAAAACAAGTTTTTCAAAGGACTAGACCCTTTGACTTCTCTTTGGTAAAACAAGGGGGACTCAGTTATCCAAGTGGCCATGCGATGGTAGTTATGAGTATGTATTTATCAATATTTTATCTCTTAACAAGAAAAGAAGAGGATAAAAACAAACAGTTCCTAATAGGCTTGATTATATGTATTTATATCATTTCCATGGGTATAAGTAGAATGTATTTAGGAGTTCACTGGCCAACAGATATAATAGGTGGATATATTTGTGGATATTTATTATATGATATAAGTAAAAAAATAATAAAAGAATAATCTTTACACCTAAAATCCTTCCTAAGCATATTGTATAAGTACTAAACAATATTAGGAGGGATTTTTATGAGTATCGATTTGCAAGCACTACATTACATCTTTTTACTATTTACCTTACTTATATTAATAATAATGGTAAAAAAGAGAGATACAACTCTTATATGTATACTGGGAATATTCATACTTGGGATTGTATCGACAAGCTCACTTTATCAAGGAGTGATGACTGTTTTCAATAGTTTTATATTTGCTATTGTAGAACTTATTGGAACTATACTTATCATATCTATAATAGTTTCAATGAGCACTATTCTAAGTGAAACAGGTATTAGTGAAATAATGATATCACCATTTTCAAAGTTTATAAAGACTCCTACTCTTGCATACTGGATTATAGGTATACTTATGATGGTTATATCCTGGTTTTTCTGGCCATCACCAGCAGTAGCTTTAATAGGAGCAGTGATGCTTCCAGTAGCCATGAAAGTAGGACTTCCAGCTATTAGTGTTGCTATGATAATGAATCTATTTGGGCATGGTATAGCACTCTCTGGAGACTTTATAATACAAGGAGCTCCAAAGATTACAGCAGATGCAGCAGGAATTGGAGTAGGTGAACTTATTTCGGCAAGTATACCACTAGTAGTTGTAATGGGAGTGGTAACAACTGTAACTGCTTTTATAATTATGAAAAAAGATTTAAAAAGTGGTAAATTAAAAGTAGAAGAAAAAGAAATAGAAAAAAACAATATTAAAGAGAAAAAGCTAAAAGATAAACTTAGTTTAAGATCTAAAAAAATATTTGCAGTAATAGTTCCATTATTATTTGCACTTGATGTAATTATAATGTTTACTGCAGGTCTTAGAGGAGGAGATGCAACAGCACTTGTAGGAGGAACTGCGATTTTCATTCTAATAATGGTATCTTTTAAAGTTCATAATGGTAGAGCTTTAGAAGAAGTAACTCAATCAATAGTCGCAGGACTTAAGTTTGGATTTGAAATATTTGGTCCTGTTATACCAGTAGCAGCATTTTTCTATCTTGGAGGAGAGGGTTTTGTAGGAGTAATAGGCGACTTCTTACCTAAAAACTCTCAAGGAATTGTAAATGATCTTGGTATGGCCTTAGCAAATATTGTTCCTCTAAATGGAGCAGTAGGGGCGGTGACACTCACAACAGTTGGTTCTATAACAGGTCTTGATGGGTCAGGGTTTTCAGGACTTTCACTAGCAGGTTCTGTAGCTAAGCTCTTTGGTACTGCTATAGGAAGAGGAACGGCTACTCTTACAGCACTTGGTCAATTAGGAGCTATTTGGGTAGGAGGAGGAACGCTTATACCTTGGGCAGTTATTCCAGCAGCAGCAATTTGTGGTGTAGATCCATTTGAGCTTACTAGAAGAAACTTTATCCCAGTTATGACGGGACTTATAGTTACAACTATAGTAGGTATGTTTATAGTCTAAAATAAAAATATAAATTGAATATTAAAATGCTCTCTTTACTAGTAAACAGGTTAATAAATAAAATCTGATACTAAGAAGGAGAGCATTTTTATAGTTCTAAAATAGCAAAGTCAATTTTACCATCTTGTAAATATAAGAGTAAGTTTTCAGTATTTTTAACGACCATACTTATATCTATAAGTGGATAATCAGAAAGCAAAGTTTTTAAAAGTCTACTCATAGTGTATTCTCCTATAATAAGAGTTGTACTAAATTTTAAAGAGGTATTTTCTCCTTTTATAGCGAGCATAGTTTTAATCTTGTCGGAGCTTGTCTTCATAGCTACATAAAATTCATACAGAATACGACCTTCTCGTGTAAGAGCTAAAGTCTTTTCACTATAGTTAAAAAGTTTTACTCCATAAGATTCCTCCAAGTGTTTTATATGCTGAGTTACAGCAGGTTGTGTAATATGAAGAATATTAGCTGTTTTTGTATAATTTAATACTTTGCAAAGTGTAAGAAATGTATTTAGTCTATAATCTAAAATACTACCACCTCCTATAAGGAATATTTATACATATATTAAAATTTATAATTTGATTTTATACCACATTCTCTATATAATCAACACTATAATAATAAAAGAAGGAGCAGTGAGATAGATGGATTTAGTAAAAAGATATACACCAGGAATATTGCTAACAATTATTTTATCTTATATAGCAATATTTATTAGTTCTTTTGTACCAAAGGGACTTATTAGCCCAGGGGTTTTTTCTCTGCTTATAGGAATGACTTTGAATCCTTTTGCAAGTAAATATGATTCATTAAATAAGGGAGTAAAGTTTACATCAAAGGGTGTTTTAAAAATTGCAATTATATTAATGGGAGCAACACTTAGTTTCACTCAAGTTCTACAAGTTGGGAAATATTCTTTATTTGTAATGATGTTTACACTAGTTGCAGCTTTTGGTGGGGGATATTATTTAGGAAAGTTATTTAAGATCAACTGGAAATTATCAAGTCTTATATCAGCTGGAACGGGAATATGTGGTGGATCGGCTATAGCAGCTATAGCTCCTACCATAGAAGCTGAAACAACTGATATTGCTTATTCAATATCAGCTACATTCTTATTTGATATATTAATGGTAATACTCTTTCCAATAGCAGGAAAATATTTTGGGATGAGTGATTTAGGATTTGGGTTATGGACAGGAACAGCAGTAAATGATACATCTTCAGTTGTAGCAGCAGGATATGCTTTTTCAGATGCAGCTGGTAACTTTTCCTTAATAGTAAAACTTACAAGAACACTTTCCATAGTTCCAGTAGTACTTATTTTTTCATATATAAACGAAAAAATAAAGGAAAGAAAAAACACAGAAAACGGAGAAATAAAAACTCATCAGAAAGTAGATATAAGAAAAATATTTCCATGGTTTATAATACTTTTCTTAGGGATGGTAAGTGTTAGAAGCATGGGGCTTATAACAGATGAGTTTAGCAGCTCTATATCATCGCTTAGTAAGTTTTGTATGATAATGGCACTTGGGGCTATAGGACTTAACACAAACTTTAGAGAAGTTTCTAAATCAGGATTTTTACCTATGGTACATGGATTTTTAATCTCACTTCTAGTAGTTGTAGTATCATTTGCAGTGCAGATGATGATGGGTCAAATTTAATATAAAGAATAAATTAAATAAGATTAAAAGCCATAGGTACATAATAAAGTACCTATGGCTTAAATTTTACCAAATCTTACAATAAAGATTCCTCTATTCCTTTTAAATCTAATATTGTTATCTTGTTTTTATTAAAGTCTATAAGGCCTTCTTCTTTCATATTTATAAGTTCACGAGATAAAGAAGGTCTAGGAATATTTAATAACTCTGCCATCTTTTTTCTACAATAGGGAAGTGTTATATTTAAAGAATTTTGACATTTATATTCTAAAATTATTATATTTGCTATTTTTTTTCTTAAAGTGTCAAGGCTTAGATTAGTAAGTCTATCATTTAACATTAATATTCTATTTGACAATACCCCCATAAAATTATTGAGAATCTTTTCATCTATAGTCATAAGTTTTACAATCATTTCCCTCTTTATAAACATTATTTGAGTATCAATAGTTGCTAAAATAGTCGCAGGATATATATGTTTTCCAGAGAATACTAAAGCCTCACCAAATACATTTCCAGCTGAAAAATGATTTATAGTTACTATCTTACCAGATGGAAATGGTTTATGAATCTCTACATTTCCTTCTAATATAATACCAAGACTATTACAATCATCACCTTCTATAGCTATTATACTACTCTTTTCATATGATTTAATCACATAGGGAATAAGTTTTAAGATTTCCTCTATTCGAGTTTCATCTAGTCCTTTAAATAAAACACATTTAGAAAGGTTGTTAAGGTATTTTTTCAAATTGTTCCACCTCTTTTTTGATATATACAAAGATTATCACATATAATAATTTTATACAATTACAAAATAATGGAGAATTGTTTTAACTAAAATTCTAATGGGTAAACTAGATATAGATAGTATATACAACTATGGGAAGGAGTTGTAAACTGTTAACAATTACACTGACATCTATAGACTTATATAGTAATATATACCTATAGGAGTTGATAATATGAAAATTTATAAACCTAATGAATTTTCTAAAATGCTAGGCGTGTCTGTAAAGGCATATAGAAATCCTTCTAACAGAAGATATTATACTCATGAGCAGTATTTAGACTATCTAGGAGAATCAGATTCTAATGAGGAAGATAAAAAGATAGTGATATACACTAGAGTTTCTAATAATAACCAAAAGGACGGTTTAGTTAATCAAGTTAAGTTTCTCAAACAGTTTGCAAACGCAAGAGGAAATGGTACAGGACTTAATTAGTATTATTCATATTTTTAGTTGTAGGATATATGGGCTTAGAAAATATAAGAACAAAATAGAAGAGGATAAAAAACTATGAGAGCTTATAAAACAGAAATAAAACCAACTAAGGAGCAAAAACAAAAAATCCATAAAACTATAGGTACTTGTAGGTTCATATATAACTTCTATTTAGGTCATAATAAAGAGATTTATGAAAAAGAAAAAAGGTTTGTTTCAGGCTATGACTTTTCTAAATGGATAAACAATGAGTTTATTCCTAACAATCCTAAATATTCTTGGATTAAGGAAGTAGGTAGCAAGGCTATAAAACAATCTATAATGAATGCTGATAAGGCTTTTAATAGATTTTTTAAAAAACAAAGTAAATTCCCTAGATTTAAAAAGAAATCAAAATCAGATGTTAAAGCCTACTTTCCAAAGAACAATAAGGGTGATTGGACTGTTGAAAGACATAGGATGAAAATACCGACTCTAGGCTTTGTAAGGTTAAAAGAAAAGGGATATATACCTACAAATGCTAGAGTAATAAGCGGAAGCTTCAGCATGAAAGCTGGAAGATATTATGTATCGGTTTTATGTGATATTGACAAAAGCATTAAACATGACAGTTATACAGAAGGAATTGGAATAGACTTAGGAGTTAAGGTTTTTGCAATAGTCTCAAATATAGATAAACCATTTAAAAACATTAACAAAACAAAAGAGGTTAAGAATTTAGAAAAGAAACTTAAAAGAGAACAAAGAAGGCTCTCGAGGAAATACGAGAGTTTGAAAAAACAAAAAAAGAAAAAGGAGGGTACTGCTGCTGGAGAAAATATCCAGAAACAAATAGTTAAGGTACAAAAGCTTCATCAAAGAATATCTAACATTAGAGAGAATTATTTAAATCAGGTAGTAAACATAATAGTAAAGCAAAAACCAAGCTATATAACTATTGAAGATTTAAATGTTAGAGGCATGATGAAAAACAGGCACTTATCAAAAGCTATAGCAGGGCAGAACTTTCATAGTTTCAGAAGGAAACTTGAAGACAAATGCAGATTAAACTCTATTGAACTAAGATTAGTAGATAGATTTTTTCCATCAAGCAAAATATGCTCAAGGTGTGGAAGTATTAAAAAAGACTTAAAACTTTCAGATAGAGAATATATTTGTGGTGACTGTGGCTGTGTAATAGATAGAGATAAAAATGCAAGTTATAATCTTGCAAGTGCTAAAACATACAGAACCTCACAATAAAAGAGACTGCATGTTTGTACCGATGGCTAGTCGGGAATTTACGCCTTTGGAGTGTTATACCAAATGTTAGTAGGCTATAGAGTGCCAAGGACAGACACGCTGAAAAAGGAAAACTCTTGATATGGATATATTTGTCCATATTTTAAGTAGCAGTAGTGAAATGAATAAGATATTACTAATTAATAGAATAAACACTAAGGACTTTCAGGAAGAGAAAAAAAGAATATTTTTTTTAATTGGAGATATGGAAAATAAAGATACCGAAGCTCATCTCATGGATACACTTAATAGTGTAGAATTTCTAGTTAAAAAAGATATTGTATATAAATATAATGGTGTAGAGATACCTATAGAAGAAAAAAACATTCCAAAGATGATTAAAGTATTAATAGAGGCAGATATAAATATATATAGTGTATATGAGTTATATGATCCGATTTAGATTTAGATCTTCTCCTAAATAAAAGTTTTATTTATATATATACTTCATATATATAAATAGGGGTGAAATGATGAAGATTAAATACTTTGTTTTGATTTTAACAATATGTATTATAACAATCCTTATTACATTATATTATATTCCAATAAATACAGTTAAAAATGTTATAGGACACTTTCAAAAAGATAATAGTGAAACTAATGAAGATGTAATCATTTTAATAGAAGTAGATAAGAAAAGACTTTCACTTATCAATAAAAAGCATGAAAATACTATATCTACTTATCCCATAGCCTCTGGAAAGGAGAGTTCTCCTACCCCACTTGGAAGCTTTCAAATAATAAAAAAATCTTCTTGGGGTGAAGGATTTGGCTCTAGGTGGCTAGGACTCAATGTTCCCTGGGGAACATATGGAATTCATGGTACAAATAAGCCCGGGTCTATCGGAAGTAATGCTTCAGCAGGTTGTATCAGAATGAGAAATTCTGATATAGAAGATCTCTATGATAAAGTATCTATAAATACAAATGTTGTTATAAGCAATGGAGAATACGGACCATTTGGAAGTGGATTTAGAACTTTAAAACCAGGAGATAGAGGAGCAGATGTTGTAGAAGTTCAAAAAAGATTGAATAAAGAAGGCTTTTATTTGGGTGAATTCGATGGAATATATGGAGAAACTATGAAAAAAGCTTTAATAGACTTTTTAAAACACCATAATATTCCTTTAACTGATAAGATAGATGAAGAGATCTATATAAAGTTAAAAATAATATTAATGGATTGATGTTTAAGAGTAAATTAGGTGGGTAAGATACTAAAGTAAATGAGCATAAAAATAGGAGGAATAAAGATGGCATCAGAAAAATTATTAAATGCATTAAATGATCAGTTTAACTTTGAATTATTATCAGGGTACTATTATATGGCAATGGCTTCATATTGTTCTGCTGAAAATATGAATGGGTTTTCACACTTTTTACATGAACAATCTAAAGAAGAATATGAGCATGCTATGAAATTATATGAGTTTATAAATGATATTGATGGAAGAGTTAAAATGCAGGCTATAAGTGAACCTAAAAATGATTATAATTCATTTTTAGAAGTATTTGAAGAAGCACTTTCACATGAACAATTAGTTACATCCAAAATAAATAATTTATTAAACTTGGCAACGGAAGAAAAACATTACCCGACAATACAATTCTTACAATGGTTTGTAGAAGAACAAGTAGAAGAAGAAGCTAGCATGAAAGATATAATATTTAAATTAAAAGGTATAGACGGTAAATTTACAGGACTTTACCTACTTGATAAAGAATTAGGAAAAAGATAAACATAAAAAATGCTTGAGATTTAGATCTCAAGCATTTTTTATGTTTACAAACTATCTTCCTGTTCTACCCATGTTTTCTTGCGCCATTTTAACTAAATTTTTAGTCATATATCCACCAACATAACCATTTTGTCTTGCAGTTAAATTACCCTTATCTATGTTCTCATAATTTGATAATCCTAATTCATTAGCTATTTCAAGTTTCATTTGATTTAGAGCTGCCTTTGCCTCTGGTACTACTAATTTATTGCTACTATTATTATTTGTTGTCATTTTGTTATCTCCTCTCAAATTTATATTTTGATGATTTTGTATGATAGTATTATGTGTAAAAAAAAGATAAATAATCATGTAAAAAAAACCAAATATAGAATAATATGTACATTAAATTAAAATGTGAAAAAATATAAAATCATTATATTTGAACACTCTTTTTAATATCAGGCATAATATAATACTGTGAAGAAAAAAGGAGGTAATAGTATGGATTATACAAGTTCAAACGATAAAGAAAAAAGACTTGCAAGGGTATATATAAAAATGCAAAAAATAAATGAAGTATTTAATAGTAAAGAAGCATTAAGGAAAGGAACATTATTTCCTGAATTATATATGCCATATAGAGAATATAAAGGTAACTCAGTAGGGGGTAAATATAATGGATAGAGAAGAGATGAATCTTTTAGTGGAAATATCTGAGGCAAATTTTGTTGTTTTAGAAACAGCACTCTATTTGAACATTAATCCAACCGATGAGAATGCACTATATCTTCACAATAATGCTTCTAGAAGATACCATCAACTTTTAAATATTTATGAAACTCGCTATAGCCTTTTAAGAAATACAAGTGAAGATAGTTGTCCTTGGAGCTATGTAGATGAACCATGGCCATGGGATATAAACTTTAACTATAAGGGAGGTATGTAGAAATGTGGCAATATGAAAAAAGATTACAGTATCCTGTAAGGGTAGATACAACAAATCCTACTCTAGCAGCTATGATAATTGAACAATTTGGAGGTGCAGATGGTGAACTATCTGCAGGTATAAGATATTTAACGCAAAGATGGACTATGCCTACAGGAAGAGCTAAAGGTATATTAACAGACATCGGCACTGAGGAGTTAGCACACTGGGAAATAATAGGAACTTTAGCATATAAACTTGTAAAAGACGCTACTATTGATCAAATAAAAGGAACGCCTTTTGAAGCACATTATGTAAATCATGGAAAGAGTCCATTTCCTCATAACGCAGCTGGATCTCCTTGGACTGCAAACTATTTAAATTCAAAAGATGACCCCGTAGCAGATTTGCATGAAGATATGGCTGCTGAAGAAAAAGCACGTGCAACTTATGAATGGCTAATAAATGTAAGTGATGATCCTGGAGTAACTGATACATTAAGATATTTAAGAGAAAGGGAGATAGTTCATTTTCAAAGATTTGGAGAGGCACTTATGATAGTAGAAGATTATAACAATAGCAAGAGATTTTATTAAAGACAAGCTATCTTTAAATGATTTTAAATAATTATTTAAAGATAGCTTTTTTATTTTTTATTTAAGTTATAAATTTTTAAACCTTTAAACCTTATCATTTGTAAGAAGCTTTTATCTATAGTATAATAAAGCTTATTAAAATTTAAGGGGGCATAAGTTGTGAAAGAATTATTAGAGATGTTTTGGGTGTTTTTTCGCATGGGAGCTTTTACCTTTGGTGGAGGATATGCTATGCTTCCAATTATTCAAGAGGAAATAGTATATAAAAGAAACTGGGCAACAGATAATGAAGTTATAGATTATTATGCTATAGGTCAATGCACACCTGGAATTATAGCAATAAACACTGCAACTTTTATAGGTTACAAAAGAAAAGGGATAATAGGGGCTATTGTAGCAACGCTTGGACTTGTAACTCCATCTATTATCATTATAAGTATAATAGCTAAATTTTTCAAACAGTTTCAAGAGTATAAAGTGGTTCAACATGCATTTAATGGAATCCAAGTAGTAGTTGTAGCACTTATAACAGTTACTGTAGTAAATATGTTTAAGCAGTCTGTTAAAGATAATTATGGAATAATACTTTTTTTATTAGCTTTTATAATAATAGGATTTTTAAAGCTTTCTCCTATTATAGTAGTAGTCTCATCTGCTATTGTAGGAATATTAAGATTTAGAAACAGAGAAATAGAGAGGGAAAAATAGATGATACATATAAAACTTTTCTTTGTATTTTTTAAAATAGGACTTTTTTCAATAGGAGGAGGACTTGCTACCCTACCATTTCTGCAACAGTTAGTATCAAAATATGGATGGATTACTTCAGAGGAACTTGTAAATATGATAGCTATATCTGAATCTACACCAGGGCCTATCGGAGTAAATACAGCTACCTTTGTTGGAAATAGTACAGCAGGTATCTTTGGAGGGATAATTGCAACACTTGGTCTTATTGCCCCTTCTATAATCATAATAATAGTTATAGCTCATTATTTTTCTAAATTTAGCGAAGAACATATTGTAAAATCAGCCTTTTACGGTATAAGACCAGCAGTAGCAGGTCTTATTGGTGCGGCTGGATTTGAAGTAGCTAAGATTACTTTAATCAACCCAGATGTATATTTTAATGCTAATAATATATTGGATTTTTTGGATATGAAGGGTATAATATTGTTTATGGTAATGTTATATCTAATAAATAAATATAAAAAACATCCAATTATTTATATAATAGGAGCAGCAATAATAGGAGTTATATTTAGATTTTAACTATAATGTTATTTTATTTTCAAAGTGGGTAAATGTAAATTGTACATAATAAAAGGGGGAATTTATTGATGAATGCAATGACACAAGCTAATTTAAGGTCTGCTTTTGGTGGAGAGAGTATGGCTCATATGAGATATAGAATTTGGGGAGAAAAAGCTAAAAAAGAGGGGTTTCCAAACGTATCTAGATTATTTATGTGTACATCAGATGCTGAACAAGTTCATGCTACACTTCATTTTAATGCGCTAAAAGATATTGGAGGAGATTTTGCCGTAACTTCAATGGCAGGTTTTGGTTTAACTAATACTTCTGAAAATCTTCAAGGGGCAATTGATGGTGAGATATTTGAAGTAACTCAGATGTATCCAGCATATATAGCTGCAGCTGAATTACAAGAAGAAAAAATGGCAGTAAGAGCTATGAAATATGCTGTAGAAGCAGAACAAGTTCATGCTGACTTATTTACAATTGCCAAAGAAGCAGTAGATAATGGAAAAGATTTAGAAGTAAAGGAAATGCATCTATGCCCAATATGTGGATATATATCTTTAACAGGAGAAGAAGAAATTTGTCCGCTTTGTAGTGCTAAAAAAGAGTTATTTATAGAATACTAAAAAGGATGCCTTAAGGCATCCTTTTTTATGAAAACAATTTCCCACAAATAAATCAATAAAAGAGAGTTTAAATTTCATAAAAATGTGGAATGTATGATAATATATGAGTATGGACTTTTAGATAAATATAATTTATTAAAACGATTTTAACTTAAAATTATAGGGGGTATTTAATTATGTATAGAGAAGAAGTTGTATTAGAAAATAAGACTGGTTTACACGCTAGACCTGCGTCAATGTTTGTAAAGGAAGCTTCAACCTATAAAAGTGATATAAATTTAATAAAAGAAGATCAAAAATATAATGCTAAAAGTATTATGGGACTTTTAAGTATGGGGGCTGCTAAAGGCGATGTCTTAACAATAGAAGCAGAAGGTGAAGATGAAAAAGAAGCAGTTAACTCTTTAATAGAATTTATAAAAAACTTGAAAGAATAGGAGTGTTAGTATGAAGGGATTAGGTACTTCTCCTGGAGTTGGCATAGGTAAAATATTTTTATATAAAGAAGTTAAACTTGAGATAAAAAAGAACAATGTAGATGATTTTAATTTAGAATTAGAAAGATTTAATAAATCAATAGAGAAAGCAAAGACTGAAATAGATGAGCTATACCATATAACAAAAAAAGATGTGGGAGAAAAAGAAGCTGAAATTTTTTTAGCTCATAAGATGATGCTAGAAGATCCTGAATTTATTAAAGGGGTAGAAGAAAAAATAAAAGGTGAAAAAATAAATGCAGAGTGGGCCGTAGAAGAAACTGCTAATGCATTTATATCTTTATTTGAAAATATTGAAGATGAATATTTAAAGGCGAGAGCGGCAGATTTAAAAGATGTATCTAGTAGAATATTAAGAATTCTTTTAAATAAAGATAGTGTTGATTTATTATCTATCTATGAAAAGTCAATTATAGTAGCAGAAGACCTAACGCCCTCAGATACTGCTAGCATGAACAAGGAAATGGTAGTAGGACTGGTAACAGAACTTGGAGGAAGAACTTCACATACTTCTATAATAGCTAGAACTCTAGATATACCTGCCATAGCTGGAATTGAAAATATAATAGATAGAGTAAATCATGGAGATATGATTATTATAGATGGAGATAGTGGAGAGATTATATTAAATCCTACAGAAGAAGAATTAGATTTCTATAGAGAAAAACTTCAAAGAGAAGAACGATTAAAAGAAAAATTAAAAGATATGGTAGGCAAGGAAACCAAATCAAAAGATGGTCATAAGGTAGAGCTTGTAGGAAATATAGGAACCCCTTCTGATATAGATAAAGTTTTAGAAAAAGATGGAGAAGGAGTAGGTCTTTTTAGAAGTGAATTTTTATATATGGATAATGACTCTCTTCCTACAGAGGATAAACAGTTTGAAGCATACAAAGAGGTAGCTATGAAATTACAAGATAAACCATTAGTTATAAGAACACTAGATGTGGGCGGAGATAAGGAAATACCTTATCTAAACTTACCTAAAGAAATGAATCCTTTCTTGGGTTATAGAGCAATAAGAGTAGGACTTGATAGACCAGAAATATTAAAAACTCAACTTCGGGCTATTTATAGGGCAAGTCATTATGGAAATATAAAAATAATGTTTCCTATGATCTCTAGCATAGATGAATTAAGAGAAGCTAAATCTATTGCTAAAGAAGTAAGAGAAAGCCTTAAAGAGGATAATATACCATTTTCTGATAAAGTTGAAATTGGTATAATGGTAGAGATACCCGCAGTAGCAGTTCATGCTAAAGCTTTTGCAAAAGAAGTAGATTTCTTTAGTATAGGTACAAATGATCTAATACAATATACGCTGGCTGTAGATAGAGGAAATCAAAATATATCAAATCTTTATAATCAATACCATCCAGCTATTTTAAGACTTATAAAAATGACTATAGATGGTGGGCATGAAGAAGGTATATGGGTTGGTATGTGCGGGGAAGTGGCAGGAGATAAAAAGTTAGTTCCAATACTTCTTGGCATGGGATTAGATGAATTTAGTATGAGCGCAGGATCTATATTAGGAGCAAGATATATAATAAGAAATACCTCTAAAGAAGAAATAAAATCACATATTGATAGAGTATTAAATCTTTCAACTGCAACAGATGTAGAAAACTATATAGATGAAAATATATTGAAATAAATAAACGAGTAAGGTTTCAAAGAACCTTACTCGTTTAAATTTTCCTTAGGATATTTTATTTGTTTAAGTGGCATAATAATTTTAAAATTCTAAGGAGTGAATAATGATGCGTACTAGGCTTATAATTATAGCAGTAGTGCCTGCTATAATAAGTTTGTTAGCTATATATTTGACAGATAGGGTAGACAAAGAACCAGCTAAACTATTATTTTTAACTTTTATATTAGGCGCCTTTATAGTTATTCCCACAATAGTTGTGGAAGAAATACTAGTAAGATTTAATATATTTCCCGGGATATATGGTGCACTTTTCAATGCATATATTGTAGCTGGACTTACAGAGGAATATTTTAAAAGATTAGTAGTTTTAAAACTCCCCTTTAAAACCAATTATTTTAATGAAAAATTAGATGGTATAATCTATGGGGTATTTGCAGCTCTTGGATTTGCTACTGTTGAGAATATAATGTATGTGGCCTTTAGATATACAAACAATCCTTTTATAGGTCTTTATAGAGGAATATTTTCAGTACCAGCACATGGAGTTTTTGGGATAACAATGGGATATTATCTATCTTTATCAAAGTTTCATTCTGATAAAGATTGGAAAATAAAAAACAAAAAAATGTCCTTAATAATGCCAGTAATCTTACATGGAACTTTTGATTTTATTCTTATGGCAAATATACCAAGCTTAAGCTTATTTTTTGTGCCATATGTATTATTTCTTTGGTGGTTAAATGAAAGAAGATTAGAAGCATTTATGTTTGATTCAAAAACCAGTCTATTAAAAAACAAAGACTTAAAATAGATAAACTTTTATTGAAAACATTCTTTATAAAGTGTAAAATAAGATTAAGAAGAGCACAAAGGTAGCTTTATAAAGGAGAATAAAATGAGCAGAGAAAGTAGAAGAGCTAAAAACCGTAGGAAAAAGATTATAATGAGAAGAAGGATACTTCTTGTCTTATTTCTTTTAATTTTAATTCCTATATTATATAAAGGAGCTACACTTTTAATAAATGGAGGCAAATCCTTATATAGCAATATAACAAATAAAGAAGAACAACCTAGGAGCCTCAAAGAGAAACCTTCAAAAATAAATAATAACAATAAAAAAGAAGAACCTATTAAAAACGAAATTGCAAATGTAAAGCTTTTGTCTGTAGGAGATATAATGTTTCATATGCCTCAAGTAAAAGCAGCATATCTTGGAGATGGAAATTATGATTTTAGAGATACCTTTAAGCATGTGAAAAACCATATCTCTAGTGCTGATATATCTATAGCAAATTTTGAAACTGTAACGGCAGGAAATGATAAGAAGTTTTCAGGGTTTCCACAATTTAACAGTCCTAAAGAAACTTTATTTGCTTTAAAAGAAACCGGCTTTGATATACTCTCTACCGCAAACAATCATTCACTTGATCAAGGGAAAGATGGTATATTAAAAACCCTTAAATTTATAGAAGAATATGGACTAAAGTCTGTGGGAACTTATAAAGATCAAAATAAAGAGTTTTTAATAGAAGAAAAAGATGGAGTAAAATTAGGGTTTTTATCATATACTTATGGAATAAATGGACTGGAGTTTTACCTTAGTGAAGAAGAACTCTCCTATATGATAAGCTTAATAGATGAAGAAAAGATAAAAAGTGATATAGAAAAAATAAAAAAGGAAGTAGATGTCGTTGTAGTATCAGTTCATTGGGGAGTAGAATATCAAACAAAGCCAAATGATATCCAAATAGAACTAGGTCATAAGATGGTTGATTGGGGCGCGAATATAGTTCTTGGAAGTCATCCACATGTGCTTCAAAAGTCTGAGATAATAAAAAAAGATGGTAAGGATAATTTTATAATATATTCTATGGGAAACTTTTTTTCAAATCAAAGAAAAGATACCATGGGAAATGCATTTACTGAAGATGGAGTTATGGTAGAGATAGACATAGAAAAAAACATCACAAAGGATGAAACAAAGATTAAAAATATTGTTTTTTTACCTACGTGAATAGATAAGTACAATGAAGAAGGCAAAGAAAAATTTAGGATACTTTCTACAAATGATGTTTTAGATGGGAAACTAGAAATTAAAATCAGTGATAGCGTTAAAAACAGAATAAAAAAATCACAAGAAGATAGTATGGAAACATTAAATTATGAATAGATAGTAAATAAAACAATATTTCGGGAAATATTGTTTTATTTATATCTTTTTTCATATATAATAGAATATAAGAAGAAAAATATCATAAAGGCGTGATGCTATTGGAATATATAACAAATGTATTAACAAATCTTCGTATGAGAGATGTAATTGATATTGTAGTTGTAGCTATTATATTTTATAAATTATTTACCCTTATAAAGGAAACAAGGGCTGAACAGCTTATAAAGGGAATAATATTTTTACTTGTACTGACAAAGATAAGCGAATGGATGCAGCTTTTTACCATAAACTGGATACTTAATAATGCCATGACACTAGGGGCTATAGCCATATTAGTAGTATTTCAACCAGAACTTCGTCGCGGACTTGAGTATTTAGGTAGAAGTAGTTTATTTACAAAATCATTGATTGAAATTAGAGGAGAGAGCATTTCTGAAGTTGTAGAAGAGATAATAGAAGCTGTGGCATCTTTGTCTCGTCAAAAGATAGGCGCTCTTATAGTTTTGGAGAAACACACTGGCTTAAATGAAGTTGCAGATACTGGAACTATTATAGAGGGTTTTGTATCGAGTGATCTTCTTATAAATATATTTATACCCAATACTCCTCTTCATGATGGAGCAGTTATAATAAAAGAAGATAAGATAAAGGCAGCGGCATGTTTTTTACCCCTAACTGAAAACAATACATTAAGCAAAGAACTCGGTACAAGACATAGAGCAGCACTTGGGATATCTGAAAGGTCTGATAGCATATCTATTGTAGTATCTGAAGAGACAGGCGGCATTTCTACTGCGCAAAATGGTAGTATCTCTAGATATTTAGATATACAAACACTTAGACAAATACTTCTTGATATGTATAAACCAGACACAGATTCAATCAACTTTTTAAATAGATGGAGGGGTAAAAATGAGCAAAGTAAAAAATAATTGGACAGCTAAAGTCTTTGCTCTTCTAATCTCAATCTTTTTATGGAGTTATGTAATGAGCGAAGTAAATCCAATAATAAAAACTGATTATAAAGATGTAAATGTAAGACTTACAAATATATCATCTTTAGACAGGCAAGGTCTTGTAGTAATGGATCCAAAGATAGCTACTATAGATGTAACTGTTACTGGAAAAAAATCTGATATGGATAGATTTACCTCAGCAAATATAATAGCTGAAGCAGATTTAGAAGGATATTCTGAAGGGGAGATGAAAGTTTCTGTAAATGTTAAACTTTTAAATACTGCATATGATGTAAAAATAGTAAATCATGAGCCTCGTGAAATATTATTTAAAATTGATAAAGTTATATCAAAAGAAGTAAGTGTAAATATACAAACAGTAGGGGAAGTTCCCGAGGGATATATTTTAGAAGAGATAAATAAAAAGCCTCAAAATATAATGATAAGAGGACCTAGAACTTGGGTAAATGAAGTATCAGAGGCCAGAGCTGTTGTAGACCTTACAAATAGAACGAGTTCAGCTGGTATGAGTGTACCTGTACAACTTTTAAATGATAAGGGTGATGAAGTAAGAGGAATAGAAAAAGATCCAGGTATAGTTGACATTTCTATAGATATATCTAAAGCGATGAAACTACCTATAGAGCTTGAAACTATAAATGAATTACCAGAAAATATAAATATAAATGACATAAAAATTTATCCATCTACAGTAATGGTTAAGGGTAGTGGTGATTTTTCAAAACTTAAGAAAATAAAAACCAAGGCTATAGATATAAATACACTTATAGGTCAAACATCAATGGATATAGAACTTGCACTTCCTGAAGGAGTAAAACTTGTAGATCCAAAACAAAAGATCAGTATAAGCTATAGTGTAGAAGAGATTGTAGAAAAAGAATATATATTTTCATCAGATGAAATAAGTATTAAGAATTTAGGTGAAAATCTTAAGGTGAAAAAAGAAACATTGCCTTCAGAGGTAAAAGTAATTTTAAAAGGTCCAAAATCTATATTTAACAATATTTCTAAAGATAATGTGAAATTATATTTAGATTTAAAAGATTTCTTAAAGGGAATAAATAAAATAGATTTAAAGATAGAAGATATACAGGGTATTACTATTAAATCTATAGATCCAACTCGGACAGATATTGAGTTAGAAGAAGTTGCACCCAAAGAAATTGAACCAAAAGAAATTGCACCCAAAATAGAAGAATAAATTTATGCGTCTAGTTTTAATTAGACGCATAAATTTATTGCATTTGAAAACGATTTCAATAAAATGGTAAATATTATACTAGAATTAGGGTAAAAGTAAAATGTAGAGTAAAATAATAAATGAGGTGTAAATATGGTTAAACACTTTGAAGCTTTAGTGGCTCTTGCAAAGGCTCGATCTCCTAAAAAGGTCGCAGTGGCAGGGGCTGGAGATATAGATGTATTACTTTCTATTAAAATGGCATTAGATGAAAAGATTATAGATCCAATTTTAGTAGGAGATCAAGAACTAATAAAAAATATAGCTAAAGAGATTGATCTTGATTTAGAAAATGTAGAAATAATAGACCAAAAAGATAAGATACTTGCAACAAGATATGCTACTAAACTTGTAAGCACTGGAAAAGCTAATATCCTTATGAAAGGACTTATAAATACCTCTATAATTATGAAACAGGTACTTGATAAAGAAATTGGACTTAGAACTGAAAAACTTATAAGTCATATTGCAATTTTTGAGATAGCTTCCTATCATAAGATGTTTTTTTTAACTGATGCGGCTATGAATATAGCACCAAATCTTGAACAAAAGAAACAGATAATAGAAAACGCGGTAGATTTTTTGAAATATTTAAATATAAAAAATCCTAAAGTTGCCATACTAGCTGCAAAAGAAAAGATATCCAATAAAATGGAGGCGACAGTTCATGCAGGCAAGCTAGCCCAAATGAATAAAAATGGTGAAATAAAGGATTGCATTGTAGATGGTCCATTTGCTCTAGACAATGCAGTTAGTAAGAAATCAGCTAAGATAAAGGGCATTGAAAGTGAAGTAGCAGGAGATGCTGATATACTCTTAGCACCTGATATAGAAGCTGGAAATATTCTTTATAAATCTTTAACATTTTTAGGAGGTGCCCAGTCTGCGGGAATAATAATAGGAACAAAGGCACCTATTATCTTAACATCAAGAGCTGATAGTGAATTAGCTAAGCTTAATTCTATAGTACTTGCAACACTGATGGTAAACTAAAATTATAAAATATAAGGGGGAAAAAAATGATAACTATTCTTGCCATAAACCCTGGTTCAACTTCTACAAAAATAGCGGTATTTGAAGATGATAATCTCTTATTTAAAGACTCTTTAAGACATGATGTAGAAGACTTAAAAGAATTTAATAATATATGTGATCAGTATAGTTTTAGAAAAAAGTTGATTTTAGAAGATTTAGAAAAACATAATGTGAAATTAAAAAACATAGATGCAGTAGTAGGTAGAGGAGGACTATTAAGACCACTAGAAGGTGGTACCTATTTAGTAAATGAAGCAATACTTGAAGATTTAAAAAATGGAATATCAGGAGAACACGCATCTAATTTAGGAGGAATATTAGCCTATGAATTGGCAAATGAATTTAAGAAAGAGGCATTTATAGTAGATCCTGTATCGGTAGATGAACTAGAGGATATAGCTAGAATCTCCGGACTTTATGGTATAGAGAGAAGGAGCCTATTTCATGCACTAAATCAAAAAGCTGAAGCTAGAAAATATGCAAAGCTTAAAAACAAAGCTTATGAAGATTTAAATTTGATAGTAGCCCATCTAGGTGGAGGAATATCTGTAGGCGCACATAAAAATGGTAGAGTTATAGATGTATCAAACGCACTAGATGGAGAAGGGTCATTTTCGCCAGAAAGAACTGGAGGACTTCCTGTAGGAGATGTAATTGAACTATGTTTTTCAGGGAAAAAAACCCGAAAAGAAATTGAAAAGATGATAGTTGGTTTTGGAGGATTAGTTTCCTATCTCGGTACAAATGATGCTAGAGAAGTTGTTAAAATGATAAAAGCAGGGGATGAGAATGCAAGGCTTATATATAGAGCTATGGCCTACCAAGTCTCTAAAGAAATAGGTGCGTTAGCCACAGTATTAAATGGAAAAATAGATGCTATTATCCTAACAGGGGGGATATCTTATGATGAAATTTTCGTTTCATATATAAAGGAAAGAGTATCTTTTTTAGGGGAAGTAGTAGTTTTTCCTGGAGAAGATGAATTAAAAGCATTAAATGAAGGAGTATTAAGAGTTTTAAGAGGTGAAGAAAAGGTAAAAGAATATAAAAAGGGCAGTTGAGTATATTGTTTGACTTTTAAACAAGTCTACATTAACGCAAACCCCTTCTATAGCAAATGTGCTTAGGAGGGGTTAGTTAATTTTATATTGAGCTAAGAATACTTATAGATAGTTTTTATGATAAAATATAAATATATATAGAGAGTAGGAGGTGAATTAATATGACATTAAATACATATGATTTCGCATATCTCATAAGTAATATGTTTAGTACATATATAATATGTAAATTTATGGCGATATTTTTTGATAGAAGTAAAGTAAATAAAAGAATAGAATTTCTTTCTTATTCAATCTATTTTATAATAGTAAGCTTAATATATTTAACAGTAAATATTCCCATTGTAAACCTTGTAGTTAATATAATTTTATTTTTTGCACTGACATTTAACTATAAATCCTCGATGAAAAATAGAATCTTTTCCTTAATCTTTATATATCTAACTTTAATGGTAATAGAGAGCATTGTAGCGGTAATATTAGTGCATGGATATAAATCTATTTCTAGTGTAAACAGTAGAAACACTTCTATAATAGGAATGATAAGTGTAAATATAATTTCATATATATTTGTACTACTTATAGGCAATTATAATGATATGAAAAGAGGAATTAATATTCCCAATATTTATTGGATATCAATATGCTTTATTCCTTTGGGAAGCTTATATATTATTATAGCTTTTTTACAAGAATTTGACTATAATGCATACAGTATTATAGCTAGTATGCTTATATTATTTACTATAAATATATTTGTATTTCATCTATATAATGTTTTAAATAAAGTATTTGAACAGATGATTGAAAGGACAATTTTAAAAGAACAAAATAAATACTACAAAGATCAATTAGAAATCATGGATACTAACAATAAAAATGCGAAATCATTTAATCATGATTTGAGAAATCATTTATCTATCATAAGAGGATATATACAGATTGAAGAATGCCAAAAAGCATGTATGTATATAGATGAGATGATTAAAAATAACTATACAATAAAAACTATAAAAGAGTTTTCTAATTCTGGTAACATAGATATAGATAATATTTTAAACTATAAGTTATACGAAGCAAGTAAAAAAGATATTTGTGTATCGTTAGAAATTAAAATCCCGAGTGATATAAATATTTCATCTTTTGATATTGTAGTGATTCTAGGTAATTTATTAGATAATGCAATAGAAGCTACATCCAAAGTTGAAAATAATAAGAAAATAGATATTATAATAATATACGAAAAAGAAATAATATTTATCAATATAAAAAACACTTTTAACGGATCAATCCTTTATGAAAAAGGTAAGATTCTAACATCTAAAAAAGATAGAAAGAGTCATGGAATAGGGTTAAGCAATGTTAAAAGTATATTAAAAAAATATAATGGAATTATGGATATAGATTACACTGATAATGAATTTTGTATAGATATTATACTACATACTAATTAAAAACTGGATTTAATTAATAAATACATAAATTTTACAATAGAGAACATAAATTTCAAAAAAAGTTTGAATAATTAATATTTTTGTTATATAATGTCAATAATAGTATAATTTTAGTAATATAAAAAATGGGAGGTAATTTAAATGAAAAAAGTAACTTTTAAAATTAGTAAGATTGTAGCTAGTTTAGCATTGATGGTGACAGCTTTAAATGTAAATACAACTTGTCTGTTTCTACTCCACCAACCAAAACTACCAAAAGGTGCAGAAAAGCTTTATAAATATTAGTGGTGAGTAATATGATCACAAAGATGACAAGCTATCTTGTTATCAATGGGATAATAGAGGATGAAGAAAGAGAAATCTATTCTTATGGACTGCATCAAGGTTTATTGATAATAATAAATATAATGACAACGTTGTTTATTGGATTTTTATTTAAGGAGGTTTGGGAAATTATTGTATTTATGATAGCATACATTCCCTTACGTACTTATGGAGGTGGCTATCATGCTAAAACAGAATTAAGATGCTATTTTTTATCAGTATCTTTAATCATAGCCTCATTGCTATTAATTAAATTTATTCCTATTACAAAGATCTCTCTCTTAACTTTATCTAGTATCTCAGGAGTAGTAGTATACATTTTTGCACCTGTTGAAGATAAAAACAAGATTTTAAATGAGATGGAAAATAAAATATATAAAAGAAAAACAAGGATCATACTATCGGTTGAAATATTAGTGGCTTTACTATTGTATATATTGGGATTTGAAATTTTTTCGTTGATTATATCAGTTGCAATTTTCATGGTAAGCCTGATGATTATTGCTGGTAGAATAAAAAACACTAAAAAAATCGAGAATACTTTAGAATGCTAAGAAAGTAGTATGATGATTTTAATGTTTTTATAAAAAGAAGTTAAGCCTTAGGCTTAACTTCTTTTTACTTCTGCTACTAATTCTTCTATTAAACTTTTAACACTTACTATCTTTTCTAGTCTATATCCTTGTTTTCCTATAAAGATAAGACCATTGTCTATATTTCCATTTACAGAGTTTATAAGCGCTTGTGAAATACAATATTGAGTGGTTTTAGGATTACAAGGAGTAAGACAGTTATAACATTTAGTAACCTTTTCTCTTTCTAAAGCAACCTTTTTCATAAATGGGTTTATTATAGCCTGTCCTGGCATACCTACTGGACTTAAGATATAATCGATATCTTCTTTTTTGGCATTTATATAAGCATTTTTATACTCTATCGATGCATCACATTCATTAGTTGCTACAAATCTTGTACCCATTTGAACTCCACTTGCTCCAAGTTTTAAAAATCTTGCTATATCCTTGCCATCAAAGATACCACCAGCTGCTATAATAGGTATCTTTTTACCTTTTTTCTCTTCAAAAGGTTTTATAGTTTCGATTACACCTTCTATTATTTCTTCTAAATCAGGATAGCTATCTCCTTCTAATTCATCTAAAGAAAACCCTAAATGACCACCTGCATCAGGTCCTTCTACAATCATTAAATCTGGAAGATATTCATACCTTCTCATCCAAAGTTTAGTTATTACAGCGGCAGCTTTTGGTGAAGAAACTATTGGAGCTATCTTTACATCAGTTCCCTCTACAAGCGCAGGCAATTCTTTTGGAAAACCAGCACCCGAAATTATTAAATCAATTCCTTCTTCTACAGCGGTAAGAACCATTTCGCTATAATTATTTATTGCTACCATTATATTGACCCCGATTATACCATTTGGACTAAGTTCTCTAGCTTTTCTGATTTCTCTTTTTAAAGCTCTGATATTAGCTTTATTAGTATTTTTATCAAAATCATCTTCTTTAAAACCTATTTGAACGGCAGATATAATACCTATACCGCCCTCATTTGCAACTGCTGAAGCTAAGCTTGATAAAGACACCCCTACGCCCATTCCGCCTTGTATAATAGGTACACTTGCTTGTTTACTACCAATACTTAAAGTAGGTAGATTCATTAGACCATCACCTTTCTAAAATCATAATTTCTTATAAGAACTTATTCTTTATCAGAAATTGCAAACATAAACTCACCTTCACCTGCTATTTCATCTTCTACATAAGCCTTTCCATACCCAATCCCTATAGATCTTCTTAATTTTGTTATTTCAACTTCAATTCTTAAACTATCTCCAGGAACTACTTTTTTCTTAAATCTAAACTTATTTATACCTGCAAAATAAGGGACTTTACCCTTAAAATCTTTATGAGAAAGAAGTATAACAGCTCCAACTTGAGCCATAGTTTCAACTATTAAAACTCCTGGCATAACAGGTGCTCCTGGGTAATGGCCTTGAAAATGGGATTCATTTATAGTTACATTTTTATATCCAATTCCCTTAACACCATCTTCTAATATTTCTACTTTATCTACAAATAAAAAAGGATATCTATGTGGTATAGTTTCCATTATTTCTTTAATCTCTAATACTCTTTTCATGATTTCACCTCTCTTTATGGTTTTAACATCATTATAAAAATTATAAGATTGATTATTTTATAATAATAATATATACTAATTTTAAGTTTTATATTATTATTCTCATAATATTAATGATAATTGAAAATAGTCTTTTTTGCAAATTAAATATAAAATAAATTTGTTTTAATATTTTTCTTATATAGTGTATAATATATAAGGAAAGTTTATAAAAAGCAGGAGGTGAAAATTTGGTTGAGTTTGGAGTAGGAATTACTGGAGTAGGTAGTTTTGTTCCAGAAAAAATAATGACAAATAGTGATTTAGAAAAGATAGTAGATACTTCTAATGAGTGGATAATAGATAGAACTGGTATAGAAGAAAGAAGAATTGCAGAAGAAAATATCGCTACATCTGATATAGCAGCTATTGCAGCACAAAGAGCTATGGAAGATGCGAAAGTTTTACCTGAAGAAATAGATCTTATATTAGTTGCTACAATTAGTCCAGATTATATCTTCCCATCAACAGCATGTATGGTTCAAAAACATATAGGAGCTACAAACGCAGCAGCATTTGATATAAATGCTGGATGCACAGGATTTATATATGCACTTACTACAGCTAAAGGTTTTGTTAAAAGTGGTATTTATAAAAAAGTATTGGTTATAGGAGCAGAGACACTCTCTAAAATAGTAAACTGGAAAGATAGAAATACTTGTGTTTTATTTGGAGACGGGGCAGGGGCCTGTATAGTAGAGCCTTGTGAAGATGGATTTGGAATGCTTGCTGAAGACCTAGGTTCAGATGGATCAAAAGGTGACGTACTAATAGTACCAGCTGGAGGTTCTAAAAAACCTACTAGTTTAGAAACAGTAGAAGAAGGATTAAACTTTATAAAAATGGATGGAAGAGAAGTATTTAAATTTGCTGTTAGAATAATGGAAAAGGCATCCAATGATGTTTTAAAAAAAGCAGGTTTAACTTCAAAAGATATAGACCTTCTTGTTCCACATCAGGCAAATATTAGAATAATAGATGCTGCACTTAAAAAACTAGATTTAGAGAAAGAAAAGGTGTTTGTAAACTTAGAAAAGTATGGAAATACATCTGCAGCTTCTATTCCGGTAGCATTAGATGAAGCATTAGACCAAAAAAGAATCAGAAAAGGGGATAATCTATTATTAGTAGCCTTTGGTGCGGGCCTTACATGGGGTGGGGTTGTATTAAAATGGAATAAGGAGGAATAAGATGTTTGAAACGAAGATTACACGATTACTTGGGATAAAATATCCAATATTTCAAGGAGGTATGGCTTGGGTAGCTACACATACACTTGCAGCAGCTGTATCAAATGCAGGTGGACTTGGAATTATAGCAAGTGGAAGTCTTCCAGGGGAAATTATAAGAGAAGAAATAAGACAAGTAAAAAAACTTACCAATAAGCCATATGGAGTAAATATAATGCTTATGAGTCCATATGCTGAGGATATTGTAGATATAGTCTGTGAAGAAGGAGTTCCTGTAGTAACTACAGGTGCGGGAAATCCAGGAAAATACATCGAGAAATTAAGAGCACACAATGTAAAAATCATACCTGTAGTACCTACTGTATCTTTAGCGAGGAGATTAGAGCGACAAGGCGTAGACGCAATAATTGTAGAGGGAACAGAAGCTGGAGGGCATATTGGTGAAATAACTACTATGGCACTTGTTCCTCAAGTAGTAGATGCAGTTAGCATACCAGTTATATCAGCTGGAGGAATAGCAGATGGTAGAGGATTTATAGCAGCCTTAGCCCTTGGCGCAGAAGGAGTACAACTTGGAACTAGATTTGTATGTTCCCTAGAGGCAGATGTTCATCAAAACTTTAAAGAGGAAATTATAAAAGCAGGAGATAGAGACGCTTTAGTAACTGGGAGAAGTACTGGGCATCCTATCAGAGTACTAAAAAATAAATTTGCAAAAGAATATTTAGAACTTGAAAAAAATGGTAGCTCTCTAGAAGAACTTGGAAAGTGGAGCGTAGGAAGATTAAAACTTAGTGTTCAAAAGGGAGATGTAGAAAAGGGTTCTCTTATGGCAGGTCAAATTTCAGGACTTGTAGATGAAATAAAACCATGTGAAGATATAATAGCTGATATTGTAAGTATGGGCTCTGAAACTCTTAAGAGATTATCACTTTTAAATGAGGTGGCGGGGGATGAGTAAAGTAGCACTTTTGTTTCCCGGTCAAGGAAGCCAATATGTCGGAATGGGAAAAGATTTTTTCGATGAGTACCAAGTATCAAAAGAAGTTTTTGTAGAAGCAGATAGAGTTTTAAATATGGATTTAAGTAGAATCATTTTTTTTAGTGATGAAGAAGAACTACAAAAAACCGAAAATACTCAACCGGCTATCCTTACTACTAGTATTTCAATTTTAAGGGCTTTAGAAAAAGAAGGTATAGATTATGAATATGCTTTAGGACTTAGTCTAGGAGAGTATTCAGCTCTAGTAGCAGGTGGTGTCTTTGACTTTAAAGATGCAGTAAATATAGTAAGAGAAAGAGGAAAGTTTATGGAAATGGCTGTTCCATCTAATAAAGGTGGTATGGCAGCTATTTTAGGTCTAAATACAGAAAAAATAGATATACTAATAGAGACTTGTAAAAGTGAAGGTGTTTTATCAGTAGCAAACTATAATTGCCCAGGTCAAATAGTATTAACAGGGGAAATAGAGGCAATTGAAAAAGCTATAATAGAGGCAAAAAATTTGGGAGCAAAAAAAGCTATACGATTAAATGTAAGCGGACCCTTTCACTCTAGTATGTTAGAGACCGCGGGAGAAAATTTACAAAAAGAACTTTTAAAATATAATATAAATGATCCTCAAAAGAAAATAGTTTCTAATGTGGATGCTAAAATTATAGAAGGTAGAGATGAAATAATTAAAAAACTGGTAAAACAGGTGAGTAACTCGGTATTATTCCAGCAATCAATTGAACTCTTAATAGAAAAAGGAGTAGATACATTTATAGAAGTAGGGCCTAATAAAAGTTTGACAAGCTTTATAAAAAGAACTGCGAAAGCTTCAAACGTTGAACTAAAAACTTTTAATATACAAGATATCGACTCTTTTAAAGAAACAATAAATAGTTTAAAGGGAGGCGAGTAGATGAACTTAAAGGGGAAAATAGCATTAGTAACAGGTGCAAGTCGTGGTATTGGAAAAGAGATAGCATTAAAACTTTCTGAGGAAGGTGCAGATATAGCATTTTTCTATAGTAGTAATGATGAAAAGGCAAAGACAACTATAAAAGAATTAGAACAAAATGGGGTCAAAGCTATTGGTTTAAAAGTAGATGTATCCGTTGAGTCAGAAGTGGTAGAAGCAGTAGCAAAGGTAGAAAAAGAATTTGGAACTATAGATATCCTAGTAAATAATGCAGGCATAACTCGTGATAATCTGCTTATAAGAATGAGTGAAAAGGACTGGGATGATGTAATGGATATAAATCTTAAAGGTACATTTTTAACTACTAAAGCAGTGGTTAGAAAGATGATG
Source organism: Tissierella creatinophila DSM 6911 (assembly GCF_001940565.1). Taxonomy (GTDB): domain Bacteria; phylum Bacillota; class Clostridia; order Tissierellales; family Tissierellaceae; genus Tissierella_A; species Tissierella_A creatinophila. Next base: position 38,520 of record NZ_LTDM01000043.1, on the reverse strand, counting down.
AAAAAAAGATATGGAAAGATCATAAATATATCATCTATTGTAGGAGTTAGTGGAAATGTAGGTCAAGGAAATTATTCGGCTTCAAAAGCTGGTATAATTGGATTTACAAAATCTATGGCGCAAGAGATGGCATCACGTGGTATAAGAGTAAATGCTATAGCACCAGGATTTATAGAAACAGATATGACAGATGTATTGAAGGAAGAAGTAAAGATGGAAATGCTTAAAAACATACCACTAAAACATTTAGGAAAGCCAGAAGACATTGCTAACTTGACAGTATTTTTAGCAAGTAGTAAATCTGACTATATTACAGGGCAAGTTATAAATATAAATGGTGGCATGGGAATGTAAGTGAGCAATAAAAATTAAAATAAAGAAATCTAGGAGGAATATAAAAATGGTATTTGAAAAAGTAAAAGAGGTAGTAGGAGAACAATTGGGTGCAGATGTAGAGGAAATGACTATGGAGACTTCTTTAATGAAAGACTTAGATGCGGATTCACTAGATGCTGTTGAGATAATAATGGCACTTGAAGATGAATTTGACGTAGAAATTCCAGATGAAGATGCTGAAAGCTTTAAAAACATTGGAAATATTGTAGAGTATATAGAAGGGAAAATCTCTTAATTCCTAAGGAGGATATCATGAGAAGAATAGTAATAACCGGACTTGGATGTGTAACTCCTATAGGTACTGGTAAAGATAAATTTTGGGAAGCTATAAAGGCTGGAAAGTCTGGAGTAGGACCCATTACTAGGTTTGATACAACAGATTTTACATGTAAGATTGCAGCGGAAGTAAAGGATTTTAATCCAGAAGATTATTTAGATAAAAAAGAAGCAAAGCGTATGGATAGATTTACTCAATACGCAGTTGTAGCTGCAAGAGGTGCAATAGAAGATGGAAATATAAATTTAGATAAATTAAATAGAGACAATATAGGTGTAATATTAGGTACTGGTATAGGAGGATTAGAAACTTTTGAAGCAGAACATAAAAAGCTTCTTGAAAGAGGGCCTAAGAGAGTAAGCCCTCTTTTAATTCCCATGATGATAACTAATATGGGGGCAGCTCAGGTTTCTATGGATTTGGGACTTAAAGGTTCTACAATGACTATAACAACTGCATGTGCATCAGCAACTCATGCTATAGGTGAATCATTTAGAATGATAGAAAAAGGAATCATGGATATGGTTGTAACAGGGGGTACAGAAGCTTCTATAACTCCTGTTGGACTAGCAGGGTTTTGTTCTATGAAGGCCTTATCTACTAATAATGATAATCCCCAAAAAGCTTCTAGACCTTTTGATAAAGAAAGAGATGGATTTATTATGGGAGAAGGAGCAGGCATAATAGTTCTTGAAGAATTAGAACATGCTCTTAAAAGAGGTGCGACCATTTATGGTGAAATAGTAGGATATGGTTCTACTTCAGATGCATACCATATAACTCAGCCTGACCCAGAAGCCATGGGAGGTACTAACGCTATGCGTCTTGCTCTAGAAGAGGGAAATGTAGACTATAGGGACGTAGGATATATAAATGCACATGGAACAAGCACATATTTTAATGATAAATTAGAAACAATTGCGATAAAAAACTTATTTAAAGAACATGCAAAAGATATAAATATAAGTTCAACTAAATCAATGACAGGACATCTCTTAGGAGCAGCTGGTGGGGTAGAGGCTATAGTTACAACTTTAGCTCTAAAGGAAGGTATAATACCTCCAACTACAAACTACGATCACCCGGATGAAGAATGTGATTTAAATTATACACCTAATAAAATGGTAGAGAGAAATATAAAATACGCTCTATCAAACTCATTAGGTTTTGGTGGACATAATGCATCATTATTATTTAAAAAATATGAATAAAAGATAAAAAATGTCCTACTTGCAATCAGTCTAAGATGGGATTTCAAGAATTAAAGCAAACCATTCTAATTGAATATTAATATACAATTAGAATGGTTTTTTATTTAAAATTAATATAAATAATATGGGAAAGAAGTTCTAAAAAGAAGATAGTAAAACATATTATTTTGGGGAATTAAAGTAGAATTAAGCAAGTAAAGTATTATTAAATATCTATATAAAAGGAGGAAGTTATGGATATCTCGGTAACAGCATTTCCAGAAGGAATGTCTATAATAAATACAATAATCTCATTAGCTATACTAGGAGTAGGTATATATATTGTGTTTTTAATAATTAAGGCATTAAGGGCATATATAAAAAAGAACTCTTAAATTAGAAACTTTGATTTATAAAAAGAATTAAAAAGATTAGGGATATAATTGAGAAGTCTTATAAAATAAAATATATTGTAACAGGAGATTAGTATATGAGTAACGAAGACAAGAAAATAGTAGAATATAATGATAAATTTATGAAAAAAATATTAAAATCAGTATTATTTACTTTTTATATACTTTTATTTACAATATTTATAGTATTCTTTATTTCCGATTTAATATTTCATGATGAAAGTTTTTCAATTATAATAAGTTTTTGTATGAGTATCATTTTCACAATTTTTTATTGTACAATAACTATTATAGATGAAATCAAGAAAAATAAATAAGATTATTAATATGTTTTATGCTAGTATAACTTTTTAAAATTATTTTTATATTGGAGGTGCATTGTAAATGGTTAATTCCTCTAAAAAAGATCTACTTATAATTTTATTTTCATATCCTATCAGTTCCATTATATCAAATATTCTTTTTATAATAGGAAATATAATTGGGGGTTTAAATTCTTATGGAATACCTATTTCACTTTTTGAAGATAGTTATAATATATTATTAATTTGGATAAGTATAAATTTATACGTGATTTTAAGTATAATTATAAAAAGTAATAAAACTAATAAAACTAATAAAGCATAATATAATAAACAAACTTGTAGAATAATTGATAAATAAAACTATATATAATTTATAAAAATGACCTTAGGCTTAAAACTAAGGTCATTTTTTATATTAAACTTTTATAATTGTGTTATAATAATATTATCAAACCTTGGAGGAAAGTTATGAAATTTATAATACCTAGTTATGTAAAAACTCTTTTAAATAAATTAGAAGAACGTGGCTTTGAAGCTTTTATAGTAGGAGGTAGCGTTAGAGATACTTTACTTGGTAAAACACCTTCAGACTACGATATAACTACAAATGCTCTTCCAGAACAAATAGAAGAGGTATTTAAAGACTTTAAGACTATACCCGTAGGAAAAGAATTTGGAACTATAGTTGTAGTTCAAAACGAAGGAAATGTAGAAATAACTACCTATAGAATAGAAGAAGATTATATAGATGGAAGAAGACCAAGTGTGATTTCTTTTTCAAGTGATATAAAAGAAGATTTAAAAAGACGTGATTTTACGATAAATGCTATGGCATATTCTAAAAAAAGAGGACTTATAGATCCATTTGGTGGAAGAGAAGACCTAACAAGTGGTATTATTAGGACAGTAGGTGAGCCTAGAGAAAGATTTTCAGAAGACTATCTTAGGATTTTAAGATGTGTAAGGATTAGTGCAACTCTTGGATTTAAAATAGAAGAAGCAACTTTAAAAGCTTCAAAAGAAATGAGTAGCTTTTTAGAAAAGATAAGCGCAGAAAGAATTAGAGTGGAGCTATTTAAAATCCTACTTTCAAAAAAACCTTCATATGGTATAAAACTTTTATATAGCTTAGATATATTAGATATAATAATCCCAGAACTTATAGATACAGTAGGATTTGATCAGCACAATCCTCATCATGAATTTGATGTATTCAATCATATACTGTGTGTAGTAGACTCTACTCCTGCTATTATAGATATAAGGCTTGCGGCTCTTTTTCACGATATAGCAAAACCTAGTACATTTAGCCTGGATGAAGAAGGTGTAGGACATTTTTATGGACATCAAGATAAAGGAGTGTCTATGGCAGAAAAGATATTAAGAAGGCTGAAGGCTTCCAATAGCATAATAGAAGGGGTTAAAATTCTTGTAAAAGAACATATGACTCAACACAATGATTATAGTAAAAAAGGTCTTAAAAGGCTGATTCATCGTGTTGGTAAGGAAAGAATTTATCATCTTTTAGATCTTCAAAAGGCAGATATGAAATGTACAAGTAAAAACAGAGATATAAGTTTTATAGAAAAAAGAAAACAAGAAATAAATGATATAATAAAAGAAAATGAGCCTATTGAGAAAAAACAACTTGATATTAATGGAACTGATATAGTAAACTTAGGATATAAACAGGGAAAACTGATAGGAGAAATATTAGATTATTTATTAGAAATGGTATTAGAAGACCCTAAGCTAAATAAAAAAGAAACATTAATGGAAACTGTATTAGATAAATTTAAGATGTAAATTATGGAAAAGATGGAGGTAAATATATGACGAGATATTTTGGAACAGATGGTATAAGGGGAATTGCAAATAAAGACTTAACACCTGAACTTGCCTTTGAAGTTGGTAGAGCAGGTGCGTTTATACTTACTCATGGTAAAAAGGGAAAGATACTTATAGGAAAGGATACTAGGGTCTCAGGAGATATGCTAGAGGCTAGTCTTATAGCTGGAATTACTTCTATGGGTCTTGATGTAGTCACTCTTGGAGTTATACCAACACCTGCTATTGCATACTTGACTCGTGAGTATAAAGCAATAGCTGGAATTATGATTTCAGCATCTCATAATCCAGGAGAATATAATGGAATAAAGTTTTTTAACAAAGATGGTTTAAAGCTTCCAGATGAGGTAGAAGAAGAAATAGAAGAGATATTAAACAAAGAAAAAGAAGTTGATTTAAGACCTATTGGAGCAGACATAGGAAGAGTTTATGTTGAGGAAAATGGTGCAAAAGATTATAAAGAATTTTTAAAGAAAAGTATAAATATAGATTTAAAGGGTATAAAGGTAGCTATGGATTGTGGAAATGGTGCACTATCTAAGATTGGACCTGAAATAATAAAAGAACTAAATGGAGAAGTTGTATATGTAAATATTAGTCCAGATGGTATGAATATAAATAAAGATTGTGGGTCTACTAATCCTAAGATAATTCAGGAACTTGTAATAAGAGAAAAGGCTGATATAGGTGTATCTTTTGATGGTGATGCAGATAGGATTATAGCTGTAGATGAAAAAGGAAAGATAATAGATGGTGACCATATATTAGCGATATGTGCTACTCATTTAAAAGAAAATGGTAAATTAAATAATGATACAGTAGTAGGAACTATAATGACTAATATGGGGCTTGATATATATCTAAAAGAAATGGGTATGAATATAGTTAAAACTACAGTAGGAGATAGATATGTACTTGAAGAAATGTTACAAAGTGACTTTGTACTTGGTGGAGAACAATCAGGTCATATAATTTTTTTACAATATAATACTACAGGAGATGGCTTAGCAACAGCCCTTCATCTATTAGAAGTTTTAAGGGCAAGTGGTAAGACAATGAGTGAATTAAGCGATGTTATGAAGGATTATCCACAGATTTTAATAAATGCTAAGGTAAATAATGAAAAGAAATATAAATATCTAGAAGACATACAAATAAAAGAGGAAATAGAAAGAATAGAAAAGCAGTTTCATGGTAAAGGAAGAGTAGTTATAAGACCTTCTGGTACAGAACCTTTGGTTAGAGTTATGATAGAAGGGGAAAATCAAGAAGAGATTACTAGCATTGCAAAAGATTTAGCTTTGTTGATAGAAAGGAAATTAAAAAACTAAATAACAGGAGGTTCTTAAATGGACTATAAAATAGTTGCAGATAGTAGCTGTGATTTAAATGAGGTTATAGAAAAGGATTTAAATATAGAACTTGTACCATTTAATATAGCAATAGATGAAAAAGAGTTTAGAGATGATAAAGATATAGTTATGGAAGACCTTGTAAAAGCTATGAAAGCAAGTCCGAATCCTATAAAGACATCTTGTCCATCACCAGGAGATTTTATGGATGCATATGAAAAAGCAAAAGATATATTTGTAGTTACAATTGCAGATAAACTATCTGGAACTTATAATAGTGCTATTTTAGCTCGTGATATGGCTTTAGAGAAAGATTCTGAAAAGTTTGTTCATGTATTTGATTCAAAAGGAGCAAGTGTTACAGAAACTTTAACTGCTATTAAGATAGGGGAATTGGTAGAAAAAGGGTTATCAAAAGAAGAAATAGTAGAAAAGGTAGAGGATTATATAAAGGATATGAAGACTTATTTTATATCTGAAGATCTAAGCAATCTTATTAAAAATGGAAGAATTTCAAAGACTAAAGGATTAATAGCAACAATTTTAAATTTCAAACCCATAATGGGTGCAGATGATGAAGGTAATATTCATCTAGTAGAAAATATAAGAGGAAGCAATAAAGCTTTTAATAGATTGGTTGAAATCATAGGGGAGAGTAAAAAAGACTTTAAAGAAAAAATTCTAGCAATATCCCATGCCAATGCACCTCAAAAGGCAAAAGATTTAAAAGAAAAAATAAAATCACTTTATGATTTTAAGGATATACTAATAGTAGAGACCAAGGGCTTAAGTACTGCATATGTTAATCATGAGGGGATTATTTTAGCCTTTTAAAAAAAATAAAAAAATATTGACAAAATCTTATTGGTTGATGTATAATAAAGAAGTAGTAAAAAACTTCTTTATGCGGGAGTGGCGGAATTGGCAGACGCGCTAGACTTAGGATCTAGTGTCATTGACGTGGGGGTTCAAGTCCTCTTTCCCGCACCATACAAAACCAATGGACATATCCATTGGTTTTTTCATATTGCTTTGAAATAATATATTGTTATGTTATAATAATATGATATAATGGTAGCGAAAATCTACAAAACTTTTGAGGAGGATATTTAGGATGAAATCTGTTATAGAAAAAAAAGAAGGAAACAAGGTTTCCTTTAATATTGGTATAGAATGGGATGAGTTTGAAAAAGGATTACAAAAGGCTTACTTACAAAATAGGGGAAAATTTAATATACCAGGATTTAGAAAGGGTAAAACTCCTAGAAAGATTATTGAAATGAACTATGGAGAAGAAGTATTTTATGATGATGCGATAAACTTTGTATTGCCAGAAAAATATGATATGGCAATAGAAGAATTGAAAATAGAACCAGTAGATAGACCTGAAGTAGATATAGAAGAAATAGAAAAAGGAAAAGATATAGTAGTAAAGATAGATGTAGATGTTAAACCAGAAGTTAAACTTGGTGACTATAAAAACATAGAATTAGAGAAGAAAGACTATAGTGTAACAGATGAAATGGTAGAAACTGAATTAAATGGTTTAAGAGAATCTAACGCAAGACTAGTGGATGCAAATGATAGAGAAATACAAGAGGGAGATTTAGTAACTATTGATTTTGTAGGAACTAAAGATGGTGAAGAGTTCGAAGGCGGAAGTGCAGAAGGACACAAACTTGAAATAGGTTCTAAATCTTTTGTACCGGGATTTGAAGAAGGACTTATTGGGCATAAGAAAGAAGAAGTAGTAGATGTTGATGTTAAATTTCCTGAAGAATACCATGAAGAGTCTTTAGCTGGAAAAGATGCTAAATTTAAAGTTACAATTCATGATATAAAGAAAAAAGAGCTTCCAGAATTAGATGATGAACTTGCTAAAGATATAAGTGAGTTTGATACACTTGAAGAATTAAAAGGAGATATAAAAGAAAAAATTAGTGAAGAATTAGTTAAACAAGAAAGAGCTGAAAAAGAAAATTCAATACTTGAAAAACTTATGGAAATTTCAGAGGTAGATATACCTGAAGGAATGATAGAAACACAAATTGATGAAGAAGTTAGACAGTTCGATTTTAGACTTAGAAATCAAGGCTTAGAACTTGAAAAGTATATCGAACTTACAGGATCTAATATTGATGATTTAAGAGAACAGTTAAAGCCTACAGCTAAGCAAAGGGTAAATGTTGACTTAATATTAGAAGCTCTAGTAGAAGCTGAAAAAATAGAAGTAAATGAAGAAGAAATAGATAAAGAATTAGAAAAACTAGCAAAGCAGTATAGTGCAGAAGATACAGAAGGATTTGTAAAAGATATGAAACGTGGAGATTTAGAATTTTTGAAAAAGGGTATAGCTAATAGTAAAGCTATGGAACTTTTATTAGAAAATGCTAAGTTTAATTAACAGGGAGGATGGTTTAATATGGCATTAGTACCAATGGTCGTAGAACAAACAAGTAGAGGAGAAAGATCATACGATATTTATTCAAGACTTCTAAAGGAAAGAATTATATTTTTAGGAGGAGAAGTAAATAATGTAATGTCTGATCTTATAGTAGCTCAGCTTTTATTTTTAGAAGCTGAAGATCCGGATAAAGATGTTCAAATATATATAAATAGCCCTGGAGGTTCAGTTAGTGCAGGATTTGCTATTTATGATACGATGCAGTATATAAAGCCAGAAGTATCAACTATATGTGTAGGAATGGCTGCTAGTATGGGAGCGTTTTTACTTGCTGGAGGAGCAAAGGGAAAAAGATTCTCACTTCCAAACTCTGATATAATGATTCATCAACCTCTTGGAGGAACTCAAGGTCAAGCAGAAGATATTAGAATTCAAGCAGAAAAGATTATTGAGATAAGAGAGAGAATAAACCATATACTAAGTGAAAGAACTGGTCAGCCACTTGAAAAGATTGCTCAAGATACTGATAGAGATTACCATTTGACTGCACAAAAAGCAGTTGAATATGGTATAATAGATAAAGTAGTTAATTCAAGAAAATAAATTAAAAGAGGTGTCATAATGGCCAAATTTGAAGAAAAGCAACTTCGTTGTTCATTTTGTGGAAAACCACAAGACCAAGTGCGTAGACTCATTGCAGGGCCAAATGTTTATATATGCAATGAATGTATAGAGCTATGCCAAGATATAATAGAAGAAGAATTTGTAGATCATTTTGAATACGATATGGAAGAGATACCAAAACCTTCAAGCATAAACAGTGTTTTAGATGATTATGTTATACAGCAAGAAAAAGCCAAGAGAGCACTTGCAGTAGCGGTATATAACCATTATAAAAGAATAAATAAAAAACCTACTAAAGGTAGTGATATAGAGTTACAAAAAAGTAACATCCTAATGGTTGGACCTACTGGTTCTGGTAAAACACTGCTTGCTCAAACATTAGCTAAGATATTAGATGTACCTTTTGCTATGGCGGATGCAACAAGCCTTACAGAAGCAGGGTATGTTGGAGAAGATGTAGAAAATATACTCTTAAAACTTATTCAAGCTGCAGATTACGATATTGAAAAAGCAGAAAAAGGTATAATTTATATAGATGAAATTGACAAAATAGCAAGAAAAACAGAAAATCCATCTATTACCCGTGATGTAAGTGGAGAAGGTGTTCAACAAGCTCTTCTAAAAATATTAGAAGGAACTGTTGCAAATGTACCACCTCAAGGTGGTAGAAAACATCCACATCAAGACTTTATTCAAGTAGATACTACCAATATACTATTTATAGTTGCAGGTGCCTTTGATGGCTTAGAAAAGGTAGTTCAAAATAGAATAGGTAAGCATTCAATAGGTTTTGGTGCTGAAATAAAAACAAAAGAAAAGCAAAGAGTAGGGGAAATACTAAAGAGTCTTCAACCAGAAGATCTTTTAAAATTTGGGCTTATTCCTGAGTTTGTAGGAAGACTTCCAGTTATGGTAACTTTAGAAGAACTTGATGAAGAAGCTTTAGTTAGGATTTTAACTGAACCTAAAAATGCTCTTGTAAAACAATATAAAGAATTATTTAAAATGGAAGATGTAGATTTAGAATTTGATGAAGAAGCATTAAAACTTATAGCTAAAAAGGCTATTGAAAGAAAGACAGGTGCTAGGGGTCTTAGAAGTATTATAGAAGAGACTATGCTTGATATAATGTATGATATCCCATCTAGGGAAGATGTTGAAAAATGCCTTATTACTAAGGAAACGGTAGAAAAAAGAGGAGAACCTACATTGGTGTTATTGGATAAGAAAAAAAGAAGTAGGTCAAGTAAAGCCGGAAATAAAGAATCTGCATCTTAAGGCTCACACTTTATGTGAGCCTTTTATTTTAATTTGAAATAGGAGTGATAAGATGGAAAAAAATAATTATGAAATCCATAAAAAAACTCTACCCCTTATACCTTTAAGAGGTATATCAATTTTTCCTTTTATGGTAATTCATTTTGACGTAGGAAGAGAAAAATCTATAAATGCATTAGAAAAAGCGATGCTTGATGAGTCTTCAATACTCCTATGTACACAAATTGATCCAAAAATAGATAATCCAAAAGAAGAAGACTTTTACTCGGTGGGTACTATTTCTAAAGTAAAACAAATGTTGAAACTTCCTGGAGGAAATACTAGAGTACTTGTAGAAGGTTTAAGTAGAGGAAAAGTAATAAAGATATTAAAAGAAGAACCATTTATAGAAGCAGAAGCAGAGGAATATATATATGATCCTTTAGAAATTAAAAAAGATAAGACTATGGAAGCTGCCATAAGACTTATTATGGCGGATTTAGATGAATATATAAGTTTAAACAATAAGATATCACCAGAGGTTTTTATGGCAGTATCTGATATAGAAGACCCAGGAAGATTGGTTGACATTATAGCTTCTTATTTAGTTTTTAAAATAGAAGACAATCAAAGGTTATTAGAAACATTTGACTTTTATGAAAGACTCGAAACTCTTCATGGTATATTAAATGAAGAAATAGAGCTTTTAAGAATAGAAGATAAGATTGATCAAAGAGTAAAAAAACAGATGAATAAGGTTCAAAAAGAATATTATTTAAAGGAACAAATGAAGGCAATCCAAAGAGAACTTGGACAGGATGCTGAAAGTGAAGAAGAGATAGAAGAGTATAGAGAAAAAATAAAAGAATTTCATATGGATAAAGATATTGAAGAAAGACTACTAAAAGAAGTTGATAGATTAAATCAAATGTCTCCTAATTCACCTGAAATCGGCATGCTTCGAACTTATTTAGATTGGATAATAGAATTGCCTTGGAACTTGGAATCTACAGCTAATATAGATATTAAAAGATCTCGTGAGATATTAGATGAAGATCACTTTGGTCTTGAAGATGTAAAGGAGCGAATATTAGAATTTATAGCCCTAAAAAAACTTACAAGTACTATGAAAGGTCCTATACTTTGTTTAGTAGGTCCTCCGGGAGTTGGAAAGACTTCTATTGCAAAGTCCATTTCTAAGGCTTTAGATAGAAACTTTGTAAGGATGAGTCTTGGAGGGGTAAGAGATGAAGCTGAAATTCGTGGACATAGAAGAACTTATATAGGAAGCATGCCAGGAAGAATCATAGATTCAATGAAAAAAGCCGGCACTAAAAACCCTGTATTTTTATTTGATGAAATAGATAAGGTTAGTAGTGATTATAGAGGAGACCCTGCAAGTGCACTTTTAGAAGTATTAGATCCTGAACAAAATGTAGACTTTACAGATCACTTTTTAGAAGTTCCTTTAGATTTATCAAAAGTATTTTTTGTAACTACTGCAAATACCATTGGCTCTATTCCAGCGCCACTTTTAGATAGGATGGAAGTTATAAGGATAAGCGGATATACAGAAGAAGAAAAGATTCAGATTGCACTTAGATATCTTCTACCAAAGCAGATTAAAGAACATGGATTAGAAGAAAAAAACGTTCAAATTTCCAAAGATTTAATAAAAGATATAGTAAGCTTTTATACTAGAGAAGCAGGAGTAAGAAATTTAGAAAGAGAAATAGCAAGTATTATTAGGAAAGCTGCTAAACGAATAGTAGAAGAGGAGATAGATGTAGTAAGAATAAATAGAGGAAATCTTTCAAACTATTTAGGAGCTCCAAGATTTAGATATGACTTAGTTGAAAAAGAAAATCAGATAGGAGTAGCGACAGGACTTGCTTGGACAGAGGTAGGTGGAGAAACGTTATCTATTGAGGTAAACATTGTAAAGGGTACTGGAAAAATTCAACTTACAGGTAAGCTTGGAGATGTGATGAAAGAATCTGCAATGGCAGCTATTAGCTATATTAGAGCAAATGCTAGCATGCTCCATATAGAAGCTGACTTTTATAAAGATATGGATATTCATATACACGTACCAGAAGGTGCAATACCTAAAGATGGTCCTTCTGCTGGTGTGACTATGGCCACCGCAGTAATATCTGCATTATCTAATAGCCCAGTTAATAAAGATGTTGCTATGACAGGTGAGATAACACTTAGAGGAAGGGTTCTTCCAGTAGGTGGTATAAAAGAAAAAGTATTAGCAGCTCATAGGATGGGAATAGGGAAGATACTTATTCCATATGAAAATAAAAGAGATTTAGAAGAAGTATCTGAGAAAGTTAAAAAGAAAATAGATTTTAAATTTATGAAAAATATAAATGAAGTTTTAGATGAAGCTTTGATAAAGGGAAATGAAAAATATGAAAATAACTAGTAGCAATTTACAAGCTATAGCAGTAGAACCAAAAGGATATCCAGAAGATGAACTCTCCGAAATAGCCTTTGTAGGAAGGTCAAATGTAGGCAAATCCTCTTTTATTAACTCTATGATAAATAGGAAAAATTTAGCAAGAACAAGTGGAAAGCCTGGTAAAACTAGAACTATAAACTTTTATATAATAAATGAAAGTTTTAGATTTGTAGATTTACCGGGATATGGATATGCTAAAGTTTCTAAGTCAGAACAAGAAAAATGGAGGGGTATAATAGAAAAATACCTATCCACTAGAGAGAACTTAAAAGAAGTAGTACTAATAGTAGATATAAGGCATAGTCCAACAATGCAAGATGTAATGATGTATAATTGGATAAGAAGTTTTGGATATGATGGGATAGTAGTAGCTACTAAAGCAGATAAGATATCAAAAGGAATCATGCAAAAAAACATAAAAGTAATAAAGGAAAAATTGGGTGTAGAAGATAAAAACTTAATAATTCCATATTCTGCTGTAAACAAGACAAATGTGGAAAACACTTGGACAATATTTGAACCTTTAATATAGTTGGAAAATTAAAAGACCAACCTAGGTTGGTCTTTTATGTATTATTCTTTTTCAAAGAGATCTTTTGTAGCTCCGCATATAGGACAAACCCAATCTTCTGGTATATCTTCAAAAGCAGTTCCAGGTTCTATTCCACCATCTGGATCTCCTTCTTCTGGATCATATACCCAACCACAAGGTTGACACACCCATCTTTCCATATTAAAACCCTCCCTTCTATTGTTACATAACAAATATACCCAAAGTATAACAAACTTAATCATTAAATACAATTAAATATTCAAAGGTTATATAAATATAATTTGGGTAAAATAAAAATATAGAATAATTTTATTGGATGTGATAAAATGGATTATACTTATCAAGGCTCAATTTGTAGCGACCTGGGACTTGTTAAAAACTTTGTAGAAAATATATTAGAAAGACTTGATAAAGTTATAGATGATAAAGATGCTATATTTGAAATAAAACTTATTATAAATGAATTAATTATAAATAGTATTTTTCATGGAAATAAGTATATCGAATCTAAAAAGGTTCAGTTAGGTATAGAACTTAAAAATAATAAACTTGTCATATATGTAAAAGATGAGGGAACAGGTATACATTATGATTTTGAATCTTATAACCCGATGGAGCTCAAATGTAGAGGAAGAGGGCTAGTTTTAGTAGAGGGCCTTTCAGATGAACTAATATTAGATAGAAACACTGTGACGGCAGTTAAATATCTTTCTTAGTTTAATTTCTTATGATTTAAATTTTAAAAAGTATGTCTAAGAGCTGGCATAGATGAAAATGCCAGTTTTTCAATGGGTATTTACTTAAAGTAAAAGATAAAACTAATAAAAAATAAATGGTATTAACTATTTTTTAAAAGAGAGGAATAAAATATGACAACGGAAAGAAAAGATATAAGAAACATAGCAATAATAGCCCATGTAGACCATGGAAAAACAACACTTGTAGATAGTTTATTAAAACAATCAGGTGTATTTAGAGAAAACCAGGATGTGCTAGATCGAGTAATGGACTCAGGGGATATCGAAAGAGAAAGAGGGATTACTATTCTTTCTAAAAATACTGCAGTTCACTATGGGGATACAAAGATAAACATAATAGATACTCCAGGACATGCTGATTTTGGTGGAGAAGTAGAAAGAGTTTTAAACATGGTAAACGGAGTAGTAATACTTGTAGATGCCTTTGAAGGTCCAATGCCTCAAACAAAATTTGTATTAAAAAAAGCTTTAGAATTAAAGCATCCTGTTATAGTTTGTATAAATAAGATAGATAGACCCGAAGCAAGACCTGAAGCAGTAATTGATGAAGTGCTAGATTTATTTATAGAACTTGGTGCAGATGAAAATCAACTTGAATGTCCTTTTGTATATACATCAGCAAAACAAGGGACTTCAAGTCTTGACCCAAATAAACAAGAAGAAAACATGAAAGCATTATTTGAAACGATTATAGAGTATATTCCAGCTCCTGTTGGAGATCCAAACGAGCCTTTACAAGTTTTAATTTCTACTATAGATTACAATGAATATGTAGGTAGAATAGGTGTTGGAAAGATTGAAAGAGGAACTATAAATGTAAATCAAGATGCAATTCTTTTAAATAAACTAGATGAGAATAAGAAACAAAAGATAAGAATAGGTAAATTATATGAGTTTGAAGGATTGGATAAAGTTGAAGTGCAAAGTGCCAAAGCAGGTAGTATAATAGCTATAGCTGGAATTACAGATATAAACATAGGAGATACCATTTGTCCAACTGATCATCCCGAAGCTCTTTCATTTGTAAAGATAAGTGAACCTACTTTAGCTATGACTTTTTCAGTAAACAATAGTCCATTTGCAGGAAGAGAAGGAAAGTTTGTAACATCAAGACAAATAAGAAATAGATTATATAAAGAGTTGCAGACTGATGTAGGTTTAAGGGTTGAAGATACTGAATTAACAGATGCTTTTAAAGTATCAGGTAGAGGAGAACTTCATTTATCTGTACTTATAGAAACTATGAGACGTGAAGGATATGAATTCCAAATTTCAAAACCTGAAGTACTATTTAAGGAAGAAAATGGTAAAAAAATGGAACCTATAGAAAGAGTTATTATAGATGTATCAAATGACTTTGTAGGAGCAGTTATAGAAAAGCTTGGACAGAGAAAGGGAGAACTTGTAAGTATGACCGAGCCTACGGGTGGATATGCTAGACTGGAATTTACTATACCTTCTAGAGGACTTATAGGATATAGGCAAGAGTTTATGACCGATACAAAGGGTAATGGTATCATAAATACTATATTCGACAAATATGCACCGTATAAGGGGGATATTCCAAGAAGAAAAGTTGGATCTATTATTGCTTTTGAAACGGGTGAATCTACTGCATATGGTCTTCACGCAGCTCAAAGTAGAGGAGTATTGTTTTTAGGAGCAGGCGTACCTGTTTACGCTGGCATGGTAATAGGTGAAAATCCTAAAGGACAAGATATGGAAGTAAATATAGTAAAGAAAAAGCAACAATCAAACGTACGTGCTTCTGGTTCGGATGAGTCACTTAGACTTTCTCCTCCAAATATAATGAGTTTAGAAGAAGCTTTAGAATTTATAGAAGATGATGAACTTATAGAAATAACACCACTTTCTTTTAGAATTAGAAAAAGAATTTTAGAGGCAAATAAGAGATATAAGTCTAGAAAATAAATAAGATAATAGGTGATCAATTGAAGAATATTGTAGATAATTATTTACTTCTTACGAGCAATTTATTATGGATAAATATAATATTAGCATTTTTACTAATAATCTTCGAAAGAAAAAATCCTACTTCTACTTGGCTTTGGATTATGGTTTTAACTTTTCTTCCTATTGTAGGTTTTGTTTTATATTTATTTATAGGGCAAGACTTATCTAGACAGAGGATATTTAAGGTCAAAAAAGAAGAAGATAGTTATTTTAGAAACTTAGCCATAAAACAAAAAAAACAAATAAACAATGGAAAACTTATGCTTAAAAATCCTAATATATATATATATGAGGATTTAATAAAGATGCAACTTATGAATAGTGAAGCCTATTATACTGAAGACAATAATGTAGAATTATACTTTAGTGGAAAAGAAAAATTTAAGGCACTTTTAGAAAGCATAGAAAGCGCTGAAAACTATATTCATATAGAATATTATATATTTAAATCAGATGGGATAGGCACAGAAGTTATAGATGCTTTAAAGAAAAAAGCACTAGAAGGAGTTAAGGTAAAGCTATTGATTGATGGTATGGGTGGCAGAAAGATAAATAAAAGGGAACGGAAATCTATCATAGATTCTGGAATAGAGCTTGCTGTATTTTTCCCGCCATTTGTTCCATTATTAAATGTAAGGATCAATTATAGAAATCATAGAAAAATATGTATTGTAGATGGAAAAGAAGCTTTTATGGGTGGATTTAATATTGGTGATGAATATCTAGGAAGATCTAAAAGATTTGGAAATTGGAGAGATACTCATATCAAAATAAAGGGTTCGGCAGTAAGCTCTCTTCAATGGAGGTTTTTCTTAGACTGGAGATTTGCAGCAAAAGAAGAGATAAATGCTTGTCAAAGTTTTTTACATGAAGCAGATACTAAAGACAATGTAGGTATACAAATAGTATCTAGTGGACCAGATTCAAAATGGCCTAGTATAAAAGATGGCTATATGAAGATGATTTCAGATGCTAGAGATAAGCTTTATATAGAAACTCCCTACTTTATACCAGATGAAAGCATATTTGAAGCTCTAAGACTAGCTGGACTCTCAGGAGTAGATGTAAGGATTATGATTCCAAATAAGCCAGATCATCCTTTTATATACTGGGCTAGTATGAGTTATGTGGGGGAGCTTTTAGAGGCAGGAGTAAAAGTATACACATATGAGAATGGATTTCTACACTCTAAAGTTCTCATAGCAGATGAATTTGTATCATCAGTTGGTACTGCCAATCTAGATATTAGAAGTTTTAGACTAAATTTTGAAGTAAATGCCTTTATATATGATGAAGATGTTAATATAAAACTTACAGAAAGATTTTTAGAAGACTTAAATTTATGTAAAGAAATCACAATTCAAAGTTATGGTAAAAGATCGAGGTATATAAAATTTAAAGAATCAATTTCAAGGCTTTTATCACCTATACTTTAATAATAATAATAATATTATCACCTCATGGTTAAAATAACATGAGGTGATTTTTTTGAATTATAAAAATAAAATAAGTATATGTTTATTTGTTTTGATAATGTTAGTGGGATGTAGAAGCAAACCATATAACAAAGAGATTTTAAAGAAAAAAGAAATAGCTCCAAAATCTTTACAAGGATTAAGTAAAGAGATAGGATCTATAATGGATCATATTGGAGATATAGAAAAGATTGATTTAGGCATAGATGAAGAGGAGAAAAAAGAAAAAAACAAAGAAGGAGATAAATCAAGTCAAGATCAATCTAGTCCAGATCAATCCCAACAATCTAGTGGAGATCAATCTTCAAGTGAAAAAGATGCAGGTCAGGCGAGTAGTACATCTACTCAAGGATCGTCTGATGAAAGTGGAAAATCACAAGATCAACCTACAAAAAAAGAAATAAAAGATGGAAAGATAGAAACTAAATGGAAAGAAATAGATAAAGGATTAGAAACAGTGTATCTTTTATGGAATGAGTATGAAGTAAAGGGAGTAAAAAAAGGAGCTACAGCCGAAAAAACAGAAGAAGTAGAGGATGCTTTAAACAAGCTAACAAAGGGAATTGAAGATAGAGAAATTCTCACTGTATATGATCAAGGAAGTAGAAGTTTTAAAGCTTTAAAACCTTTCTATGATCTTTATAAGGATGAAATTGGGGGAGAAGTCTTAAGTTTAAAACACATGGCATACCAATACTATATAAATGCAGTTAAAGATTCTGATAATACGGCGAAGATGTATATAGAAAATAGTGAGGAAGATATAAATAAGATAAGATTAAAATTGCAAGATAAAAAAGATAAAAAGATGAAAATAGATAAAGTTTCCTTCGGTTTTAAAAATCTTTCAAATGCACTAACAGAAGATAGTAGAAGACTCTTTATATTAAAAAAAGATGTATTAATAAAAAATCTTAATTCTTTAGAAAATTAGCTTTAAAAGCTAATTTTCTAAAGGCTTATAAAAGATATTTAAGATTTATTTAAAGATAGATAAAAGTATAAGAAGAAAAATTACTACAAAGAATGTACTAACCATCCAGTTCAGAGCTTTTTTACTTATAAAAAATAATTTCATATATTACCACTCCTTTTAATATACCTAATATAATATATTTAAATTAGTGAGAATATAGAACAAATTTTATCTAATCTTTGTTTTTTTCTATAATTTAGTATATTATAGAAGAGTACCAATACATTAATGATTATAATAGAAAAACAGGAGGATTTATATGACGATTAATATTATGAGTGATAGTGGATGCGATTTACCACAAGAATTAATAGAGACATATAATATAAACATAATACCTATATTTGTTTTAGAAGGAGAAAAAGAATATTTAGATAAAATAGATATAACACCAGAGAAGGTATTTAATGATATGAAGGAAGGAAAAGTTTATAAAACTGCTCAAATTACACCTGAGATATTTATAAATCACTTTAGAGAATATGCTAAAAAAGATGAAGGAGTTATCTATCTATCTCTTTCAGGTGGACTATCTGGTACATATGGGAGTGCTCTTATTGCAAAGGGAGCAGTTGAATCTGAATATCCAAATGCTGATATAACTGTAATTGATTCAAAGGCTGTTTCAGGAGGACAGGGTTTTATAGTACTTGAAGCTGCTAAAATGGTTAAAAACAATATAGAAAAAGAAAAGATAATAGAGAGAATAAATAAAATGACAGAAAATATCGAGCATATATTTACTATTGATGATATGGAGTATCTATATAGAGGTGGTAGAATATCTAAAGCCCAAAACCTCATAGGAGGTTTACTGAGCATAAAACCTGTATTGTGGGTAAATGATGGAATACTTGAACCACTGGAAAAAGTAAGGGGAAAAAATAAAGTTTTAAAAGTTATTATAGACATTATAAAAAAGACTAAGGGTGATACAGATCTTAAAAAGCAATCCATTATTATAAGTCATGCAAATGATATAGAGTCTGCTTTGAAACTAAAAGATATGATGATAGAAGAATTCGGTATAGATGAGCCTTTGATAAACACTATAGGAGCCGTAATAGGTGCTCATGCAGGCCCTGGTACTGTGGCTGTTTTCTTCTTAAAAGAAAATATATAACTAAATAAGATGGATGCTAAAAATCTAAGTTAACCATAACTTTAATTTTTAGCATTTTAACTACTAAGGAGAAAAGGCACATGAAGAAAAAAAGTATAATAGGATTATTAGTTTTATTACTAATGGTATCTGCTTTTGTAATAGGTTGTACACCTAAAGAGAGCAAATTAGATTCAACGATTGTAACTAATGGGATAAACAAACCTAAGGTCAAATCATCTGAAGAACCAACAGGTGAAATTAAAATAGGAAATGTTATGGAACTTACAGGTGATTGGACCCCATATTGGACAAACAATAGTGCTAATACTGATATTTATAATTTTATAACGGGTATGGATACTGTAAGTATGACCCCGGATGGGATATATCAAATAAATGAGACAATAGTAGAAAAAAGTGATATAAAAGAAAATAAAGATGCCTCTAAAACTTATACTTTTACTATCAAAGATGGTTTAAAATTTTCTGATGGATCTGATGTAACGGCTAAAGAGTATGTGACTACAGTTATGCTTTGGTCATCAAAAACCATTCAAGATGCGGGTGCAAAGTCTGACTATGGTTATTATTTAAAGGGTTATAAAGGTTTTAAAGATGGAACTAGTAAAGAGTTTTCAGGAGTTAATTTAATAAGCGATAAAGAGTTTTCACTTACTATTGCAGCAGAATATATTCCATATTTTCATGAATTACCAGCTGTAGCTTCTACTCCAACAAAATTATCATTTTGGACGGATGAAACAGTTGAAATAAAAGATGATGGAAATGGGGCTTATTTTTCAGATAATTTTACTGCAAAAAACTTTAAGGATAGATTTAATGAGGCTAGAAATGAAGTTGGAAACTTCCCAGCAACAGGAGCATATAAATTAAAATCTTATGATAAATCCAATAGAACAGCGGTTTTAGAAGTTAATGAAAATTTCCCTGGAGATTATACAGGACAAAAACCTAAAATAAAAACAATTGTCTATAAAAAAATTACTCAAGAAAATGCCCTCAATGAATTACTAATAGGTGGAGTAGATATATTACATCAAGTAACAAATGGAGATGATATAACTACAGGTTTAGACTTGGTTAAAAAAGGTGGATTTGATTTTGTGAAATATCCCCGTTCAGGTTATGGAAAAGTAATGTTTCAAACTGACTTTGGACCTACAAAAGATGTAGAGGTTCGTCAAGCTATAGCTCACTTAATAGATAGAGATGACTTTGCTAAATCATTTACTGGTGGATTTGCTACAGTAGTAAATGGACCTTATGGTGAATCAATGTGGTTCTATCAAGAAACTAAATCTGAATTAAATGAAAAGTTAAATCAATACTCTTATAGTTTAGAAGAGGCTAAGAATCTTTTAATAAAAGCTGGTTGGATACTTGATAAAAATGGTAATGAATACAAAGAAGGAATAAGATATAAAAGAGAAAAGAATGGAAAACTGATTCCTCTTATCATTGAATGGGCTTCACCTGAACAAAATAAATTTGCAGATCTTTTAGCAGTTAAGTTACAACAAAATAAGGATATACAAGAAGTTGGTATGGAAATAAAGCAAACTGTAATGAGCTTTGATGAGTTATTACTTTATATGTATCGTGATGGATCTGTAGATAAAAAATATGGAGTTCCAAAGTTTGGAATGTATAACTTAGCTTCAAATTATAAGCCAATATATGATTTAACAAAGGATTATACAACGGATTGTGAAATGGTTAAAGCGGGATATAACAATAACTTTTTAGTAGATAAAGAATTGGAAAATGCAGCTAAAGCTATGGTTAAATTAAATCCAAAAGATAAAGAGGAGTATAAAGCTAATTTTGTAAAGTTTATAACTAAATGGAATGAATTATTACCAGATATACCTCTATACTCAAATATGTATCATGATTTCTTTAATGAAAAATTAAAGAATTATAATGCTAATGATTTAATAAGCATATCAGATGCTCTTTTATATGCATATGTAGAAGAAAAATAGCATAAACAAAGTAAAATATAGAAGATAAGTCTTATATTCATCACCATATAAATGACAAACTTCTATAGTCGTATTATTATAAAAGTTTGTTATCATATAATTAAAAACATTAAATAGAGAGGGTGATTGAACAATGAAAAACATAGCTGCTTTTTTTGACATTGATGGAACTATATTTAGAAATTCACTTATGATAGAACATTTTCAAAAGCTTATGAACTTTGAAGTAATAGACCCGGCTATCTGGTATACAAAAGTAAAAGATGTCTACTTGGAATGGGAAAAAAGATATGGAGATTTTGAAAAATATCTTGAAATACTAGCGGGAGTCTATTTAGAAGAGTTAAAGGGTATAGACAAGGCATATGTAGAGTTTATAGCAGCTCATGTTATAAAGGTAAATGGGGATATGGTATATAAGTATTCAAGAGATCAAATAGAATTTCATAAGAGAAAAGGTCATAAGGTGTTTTTTATATCCGGAAGCCCAGACTTTTTAGTTTCTAAAATGGCGGAAAAGTATGAAGTAACTGAATATAGAGGATCTTTATACAAGGTAGATGAAGAAAATAAATTTACGGGTGAATTAGTTAGAATGTGGGACTCAACTAGTAAAAAAAAGGTTTTAAATCAACTTATAGAAAAATATGATGTGGATTTAAAAAATAGCTATGCCTATGGAGATACTACAGGAGACTTATCTATGCTTAGACTTATGGGAAACCCTATAGCTATAAATCCAAATCTCCAACTACTAGAAGCTATAAAGAAAGATAAGGATTTAAGTGAAAAAGCCACTATAATAGTAGAAAGAAAAAATGTAATATATAAACTAGATCATAATGTGGAAATTATATAAATAAAGAAAGGTCAATTGACCTTTCTTTATTTTTGACTTTGATTACATTGTTGTTGAGATTGTTGTTGATTAGTTTCTTGAGTGGATTGTTGAGTAGTTTGTTGAGTAGATTGTTTCGTTTTCTTTTGTTTTTCTTTTTTACCTTTAGCCATATCTATCACCTTCCTTAAGTTTTTACCATACATTGATAGTATCCCAACTTTAAGAAGATTTATACATTTTGTAATTAATAAGAAAGTTCTACTCTTGACTTGTGTAATAAAATAAACTTTCAGTTACTAACTTTTGGTTAAGGCTTTCTTATAATGCTTATTTAAAAGTTTCTATTATAAATTCTCTAATTCAGTTACAAACCTAGAAGGTTCTTTTATATTACCATTGATAGATTTCATAGTAATTAAAGTAAGATGTTTTTTTGCTCTAGTCATTCCAACATAAAACAATCTTCTTTCTTCTTCTAAATTATCTATCTTACCATTTTTAAAATCATCTATACTATTGGCACTAGGGAAATCTCCATCTATTAGATCAACCATATATACATTTTCAAATTCAAGCCCTTTTGCACCATGTATAGTTGATAAATTTACACCCTCTCTACCCTTATGAGAATCTTTACAAAGTTCTTCTAAAAAATCTAGTTTTTTTATTAGTTCATCTAATGTGTTACAACCAGCACTTATCATCTTTAAGTAAAAAAGCAGTGTTGAAAGATTGTCATATACATATCCAAATTTAATAGAATTATCTTTTAAATATGCCCCATACTCTAAGTTGTGTTCTATAAAGAAAATAGCATCTTCTACATTTAAATTAGACAACTTTTTAAAATCTATTTTAAGGTTTCTGATATTTCTTTTATGATATTGTTTTATATCAGGAAAATCCATAATTCTATCAAAAACGTTAAAGTCTTTATGGAGTGTCTTTGCATAATTTATTTGTTTTTTAGAAATATATCCTTTCATTTTATAATAAAATTTTTCAAACAAAGTTATATCTTCAGGATCTTTAGAAAAACTTATAAAATCAATTATATCTTTTATAACCCAGTGATTAAAAAACTTTAATTTCTTATCTTGTGTAAAAAATGGTATATTATTTTTAGATAACACCTCCATAAGTCCTATAGAGGATAGATTGTTTCTATAGAGAATACTTGTGTTTGTTAGGTCTTTATCTTTAAGATCATTTATTAAATAATCATATTCATCACCTAAAGTTTTTACCTTTACTATATTTATAGGTTCCATATTGGGATTTAAGGTAAATATATTCTTTTGATATCTTAAAGAATTAGTTTTAATAAATTTATTGCATATGGTAACTATATTGCTAGAAGATCTATAGTTTTCTTCCATAAAAAATATTTTGCCATCTTTAAACTGTTTATTAAAATCAAGTAGCCCCCTAGGATAAGCACCTCTAAAACCATATATAGATTGGTCATCATCAGCTACTATAAATAGATTGTTTTTAGGAAAGGCAATAAGTTTTATTATCTCAAGTTGAAGCTTAGAAGTGTCTTGTCCTTCATCTACTTGAATAAACTTATATTTTTCCCTATATTTATTTAATAAATAGGTATCTCTATTTAATATTTCCCAGGAAATACTAAGCATATCATCAAAATCTAACAAGCTATTTTCTCTTTTATAACTTTCATATTTATTAAAGATAGTTTTGAAGTTTGCTATATCTATTTTATATTCTTTTAAAAATTCATCTACACTTAGCATCATATTTTTAATATATCCTATTGAGTTTATTAAAGATTCTAGTTTTTCCTCTGTGATATAAGATTTATTTAAATGAAGATATAGATTTTTAAGGAGTACAAACTTGTTTACTCCACTATTATCTTCTATAAGATGGTACTTTATATTATTTTTATATGAATATTCACTTATAAGTCTATAACAAAATGCGTGTATAGTTGAAAAATGTATATCTTTAGAGTTTATATTTGGGAAAACACGTGTAAATCTATTTTTCATATCAAGCGCTGATGCTTTACTAAATGTTATGGATAGTATATTTAAAGGATTTATTTTTAAGTTTTCTATTAAATTATAAGTCCTATGGATTAAAACCGTAGTCTTACCCGCACCAGGAACTGCTAAGACTAAGGCTGGATTTTCTATATGACTTATTGCATTTGACTGTTCTGTACTAAGTAACAAAATAATTACCTTCCTTTTTTTATTATTATCTTATATTATCATAAAGAAGAGTAATGATAAAGATATAAAAGGTTTAAGAGTTTGGGTTTCTAATAATTTGGGAATATTATATAATAGACATATAAAAAAGAAGGTGGAAAATTTGAAAAACATATTAAAGCGTTTTGATACTTTTTTTATAAGAGTTATAAATGGTAAGATGAAAAATAAATTCTTTGATTATTTTATGTATAGAGTTACAGATTTAGGAGGGGCAATATTTACTAGTGTGTTTTCTTTAGCTATTATAGCTTTTGGAAACAGTTCTACAAGATTTATGGGCTTAGAAGCTATTGCTGCATTAACATTTAGTCAAACAATAGTCCAAATACTAAAAAAAGGGTTTGGAAGGGAAAGACCATATAAAATGGTGAAAAATATAAATACTTTTAAAATAGAATTAAAAGACTATTCGTTTCCATCCGGGCACACTACGGCAAGTTTTTGTATGGCTGCAACTCTTTCTTTAAATATGCCTAGGATAGCTGTATTTCTTTATATAATGGCAATGATAATTGGAATATCTAGAATATATCTAGCAGTTCACTATCCCACTGATGTTGTAGTAGGTATAATAATAGGAGTTGGCTCTAGTATAATAGTACACTTCTTTCTATTGGATTATGTGATGAATATAGCAAAATGGTTCTCCTTATTATAAAAATAGTATATAATGGAAGATATTAAGAAAACATAGGAGGGGTAAAATGATAATAAGTAATTTCTTAACAAATAGAAAGTCGGTAAGAGACTTTAGGGACAAAGGGGCAAATCCAGATGTACTTGATAAGATTAAAGAGATTATAAAGAATTTATTGACAGAAGAAGACTTAGAGCATATAGTAGTTAAACTATATGAAAATGGTAAAATAATCTCTACTAATTTAGAAGGAAAAGCAGGCTATGGAGGAGTTATGATAGATAGTCCTCATTACATAGCTATTAGTTTAAAAGATACAGAAGAAAAAACTCTAATAGAAACAGGATACTATACTGAGAAGCTAGTAACAGAAATTATAAATTTAGACTTTGGTACATGTTGGATTAATGTTGGAAATCTATCAGATGATTTAAAGAAAGAGACATTTGGAGAAGATATGGCAAATGTAGAATATCTTTTAGCCTTTGGTAAAGCCAAAAGAAAAAATCCTTTTAAGGAAGAGCCATATAGCGTTAAAAAAGGCATAGAAGAAATAGTTTATGACACTGAAGTAGACAATTTCTTTACCGTGGAAGATTTAGAAGCCAAAGGACTTATGGATATCTTTTATTATGTAAGATTTGCACCTTCTACTAAAAACTTACAACCATGGAGATTTTTAATAAAAGATAACAAGATAGAACTTCTTTTAAGATACAATCAATGGTATGACTCTATACTTGTAGATGCAGGTATAGCTATGTATTATTTTGAACAACTTGCTACTTATGATGGGTTTAACAGTAAATGGGAACTAGTTGATTCACAAGAAATAAAGATAGATGAATATACCTATAGAAAAATAGCAGAGTATAAACTTTAAAAGCACCTTGGGGTGCTTTTTTTATTATTTTTAATTGACTTTTTTTATGTAAATAGTTATAATATAAATAACATATGAATATATATTCATATGTATATAGTTTAAAAGAGGGGTGATTTTAAATGGGAGAAGTAACTTTAGAACTAGAAGGTTTAAACTGTGCAAGTTGTGCTGGGAAAATTGAAAAACTCTCAGGAGAGTTACGTGGAGTAGAGAGTACTAGCCTTGACTTTGTCAATAAGAAACTTAAAGTTTCAATATATGAAACTAACGATAAAGAAGAAATTATAAATAATATAAAAAAAATAATAAATAAACTTGAGCCAAATGTAGTAGTTCGAGATAGTTCCATAAGAAATAGTGTGTTAGAAGATAGTGCTATAGAAGAAACTAAAAGAAAAGAATATTTTAATATAGGAAGGATACTTATAAGTGGTATTTTATTTTTAATCCCCTATTTATTTAAATTAGAAGGATCTGAAAAACTTATATTCTTTTTAATAAGTTACATTATAATAGGATATAAAGTAATAATTATAGCTTTTAAAAATATAGTATCTGGAGTTCCCTTTGATGAAAATTTTCTTATGACTGTTGCAACAATTGGTGCTTTTGTAATTGGAGAGTATCCAGAAGGAGTAGCTGTTATGTTATTTTATAATATAGGAGAGCTATTTCAAGATAAAGCTGTAAATCATTCTAGAAACTCTATAAAAGCTTTAATGGATATAAGACCTGACTCAGCTAATCTAGTAGTAGAAGATGGAGTAAAGATAGTAAGTCCAAATGATGTTCATATAGGAGACTATATAATTATAAAGCCAGGAGAAAAGGTTCCATTAGATGGAGTAGTAGTAGAAGGAGAGTCTATGCTGGATACATCAAATATAACTGGAGAGTCTGTTCCAAGAACTATAAAAACAGGAGAAGATATAATATCAGGTGTTGTAAATAAACATGGACTGTTGAAAGTTAAGGTAAATAAAGAATTTGGAGAATCTACTATTTCAAAAATTTTAGATTTAGTTGAAAATGCTTCTAGTAAAAAGGCTAAAACAGAAAACTTTATTACAAAATTTGCTAGATACTATACTCCAGCAGTTGTCTTTATAGCACTTGGTATAGGAGTTATACCTATTTTATTGGGTTTAGGAGATCCAAGTCAATG
Source organism: Tissierella creatinophila DSM 6911 (assembly GCF_001940565.1). Taxonomy (GTDB): domain Bacteria; phylum Bacillota; class Clostridia; order Tissierellales; family Tissierellaceae; genus Tissierella_A; species Tissierella_A creatinophila. The sequence continues at coordinate 11,365 of NZ_LTDM01000043.1, read as the reverse complement.
GGCATATAAAGCCTTTGTATTTTTAGTTATATCTTGTCCTTGTGCACTTGTTATAAGTATACCTCTAGGTTTCTTTGGTGGGATAGGTGCAGCTTCAAAACGAGGAATCCTGATAAAGGGAGGAAATTATTTAGAAGCATTAAACGATGGAGATACTTTAGTGTTTGATAAAACTGGAACTATAACAAAGGGTACGTTTAAAGTAACTGATATAATGGGTTATGGAGGATATATTAAAGAAGATATAATTGAAATAGCAGCCCTTGGAGAGAGTTATTCTAATCATCCAATAGCAAAATCTATATTAGAACACTTCCATGGGGAAGTAGAAAAAACTAGAGTAGAAAACTATAAAGAAATTTCAGGAAAAGGGATTTCTGTAGATATAGATAAAGTTCCGATTCTTTTAGGAAATGAAAAACTTTTAGAAGAAGAAGGAATAGTTATAGAAAGAAGTGAAGCTATTGGAACGATTATTTATATAGGAAAAGACAAAAAACATATTGGAACTATAATCGTATCAGATGAACTAAAAGAGGGGATAAAAGAAACTCTTATAGACCTTAAAAAAAATAAAGGAATAAAAGAAACCGTAATGCTCTCTGGTGACAATATTGAAACGGCAAAAAAAGTAGCAAAATTAGCTGGTATTGATAAGTCATTTGGAAATCTTTTGCCAGGTGATAAAGTTAAGTTGTTAGAAAATATAATGAATAAAAAGGATGACAATAAAAAGACTATATTTATAGGAGATGGAGTAAATGATGCTCCAGTACTTGCTCGTGCTGATATAGGTATTGCAATGGGAGGTCTTGGATCAGATGCGGCAATAGAAGCATCAGACATAGTGATTATGACTGATGAAATATCTAAGATTTCTACTGCTATGAAGATTGCTAGAAAAACTAAAAGGATTGTAACTCAAAATATAGCTCTAGCACTTGGTTTAAAACTTATAGTTTTAGCATTGGGTAGTGTTGGTCTTGCTACAATGTGGCAAGCGGTATTTGCAGATGTAGGAGTTACTATAATAGCTGTACTAAATTCAATAAGAACATTAAAAGTAGAGGAATAAACTCTACTTTTTTCTTGTTTTGTGGTACACTATTAATAGATATTTATTTTGAGGTGTTAAATTTGATTGATGAAAAGATAAGAATACAAAAGAGAAGAAATTATATAGTTTTAGCAGAAAAATCATATTTAGATGATGATATAAAAAGGTCACTTTGCTTTTATAAAAAAGCTTTGGACTTTTCTTCAGATAGCGAATATATAAATACTCTTTTTAATATTGCATTAATATATGATGAACTGGAATTTTTTTCAGAATCTATGAGAACATACAAAGAAATTTTAAATCTTGATAAAGATAATCCCGGTGCATATTATGGAGTAGCTATTATGGAAGAACAATTGGGAAATTTAGATAAAGCTTTAGAATACTTCTTTAAAGCCATAGAAAAAGATGAAAACTATGATAGAGCATATTACTTTGCGGCAAATATATATGATTTAAAAGGTGAAAAGTTTGAGGCGATAAGACTGTATAAAAAGGTAATCACTTTAAAGCCAGATGATTATCATGCGTATAATAATCTTGGTTCTCTATATGAAGAAATGGGAGAGTATACTCGGGCATATAAGATGCTCGAAAAAAGTATAAAGATAAACCCTGAGTTTTATAAATCACTCTTTAATATGGGTGTTGTCTACAAAAGATTAAAAGATAAAAATAAAGCTTTAAAATATTATTATAAAGCTTTAGAATATAATAAAGAGTATCATTATATTTATTTAAATATATCTGCTATCTATATCGAAGAAAAGGAGTATAATAAGTCTATAGAGATTTTGACAGAAGGGATAGAAAAAAACCCCACTAAAGAAGATTTATATTATAATAGAGCCTGTTGTTATTCTTTACTTCAGCTTGAAGAAGAAGCTATAAAAGATATTAGAAAAAGTCTTATTTTAAATCCTTCTATAAAACGGTTTGTGGAAAAAGACAAAGATTTTTATAATCTTTATAAGAATAAAGAGTTTAGAAGAATTATAAAAGAATTTAATTTACAAAGAGATTGAAAGGAAGATAATATGATTATTTTAAAGACACCAGAACAAATTGAGAAAATGTCAAAGGCAGGTAAAATCTTAGCATCACTACACAGAGAGATAGCTAAAATGATAAAACCCGGCATAACCACACAAGAGATAGATGGATTTGTAGAAAAATATTTAGAAGAAAGAGGAGCTTCTCCTGAGCAAAAAGGATATCAGGGTTATCCTTTTGCTATATGTGCTTCAGTAAATGATGAAATATGTCATGGATTTCCTAGGGATGAAAAACTAAAAAATGGTGATATAGTAACTATTGATATGGTAGTAAATTTGGATGGTTGGCTTGCTGACTCTGCCTGGAGTTATGGGGTTGGAGATATAAGTGAAGAAAACCAAAGACTATTAGATGTAACTAAAAAAGCTCTCTATTTAGGAATTGAAGAAGCAAAAGTTGGAAATAGATTAGGAGATATAGGATATGCTATACAATCATTTGTAGAGGCGCAAGGCTATTCGGTAGTAAAAGATTTTGTAGGACATGGAATCGGAAAAGATATGCATGAAGACCCGCAAGTTCTTCATTATGGAACAAAAGGAAGAGGACCGCGCCTTATGGAAGGCATGGTAATTACAATAGAACCTATGGTAAATACTGGAGACTATAGGATGAAGATAGTAGAGAATGGTTGGACTGCTAAAACAGTTGATAAAAGTGTATCGGCTCAATATGAACATACTTTAGCCATAACAAAAGATGGACCTATAGTTTTAACTGAGCAAAATGAGGGTATTGATACCCAAAAGGAGGAGTAAATATGATGAAAAAGTATACAAAAATAGAAGAAATAATAAATGGAGTAACTCATGGTATAGGAGTAGTATTTGGAATAGTAGCATTAACTATTCTTTTGATATTTTCTATTAGAAAAGGAGATGTATCTGCGACTGTATCATTTAGTATTTATGGAGCATGTATAATTTTAATGTTTTTATCTTCAACACTTTATCATAGTTTTACAAAAGAAAAGGTAAAAAACGTTCTAAGAGTATTTGATCACTCCTCTATATTTTTATTTATAGCTGGAACTTATACTCCTATAGTAATTCTTACGTTAAAGGGTTATTTAAGAATGGGAATACTAATAGGTATATGGGCTATGGCAATTTCTGGAGTAGTTTTTAAAATACTAACTTATGGAAAATTTGATAAATATAAGCTTTTATCCTTAATATTTTATATAGGGATGGGATGGGTAGCTATAATTCCAATAAAAAAGATAATAGAAGCAACTTCTATAAATTTCTTTTATTGGATACTCTTAGGAGGAGTAATTTATACCTTAGGAACTATATTCTATAGTATTAAAAAGATACCTTACAACCATGCTATATGGCATTTATTTGTTCTTGCCGCAAGTGTAACTCATTTTGTAGGAATATTTTTATATTTAACATAAAATAAACAAATAGAGACTAGTGATAGTCTCTATTTGTTTTCATTGAATTAACGGCTAAAATAGTGTAGAATTGTTTAAGATGATAAAAATAAAAAAAGATTAGAGGAAACAAATATGGAAAGACATTTAAATTTAATCGAAGGTAATATAACAAATGCTCTTGTAAAACTTGCACTTCCTATAATGGGGACTTCATTTATACAAATGGCATACACCCTAACAGATATAATGTGGCTTGGAAGGCTAAGTACTGGCGCTGTTGCAGCAGCTGGAACTGCAGGCTTTTTTTTATGGTTTGGAGCAGGACTTATACTTATCTCACAAATAGGTATGGGAACAACAGTAGCACAATCCTATGGAAGAGGAGAAATAGAAGAAGCTAAGCATTATATATCAAATGGTTTTCAGTTAGACTTTTTTATAGGGATTATATATTCTTTATTTTTATATATATTTAGAGAAGACCTTATTAGTTTTTTCAATATAGATAGTATAGAAGTACATACCATGGCTATAGAGTACATAAGGATAATATCTATGGGAATCATATTTTATTTTTTAAATCCTATTTTTTCTACTGTACTAAATAGTACAGGAAATAGCGTTACCCCATTTAGAATAAATACTATGGGACTTATATTCAATATAATATTAGATCCTATACTTATATTTGGCATAGGGCCTATAAACGGAATGGGAATTAAAGGTGCAGCAATTGCGACTATTTCTTCTCAATTTATAGTATCTATAATATTTATAATTGTAGGTAAAAAGACAAATAGCCTTTATTCAAAAGTTAAACTATTTAAAAAGCCTGAACTTTCATATATAAAAAAGATAACTAAATTGGGATTTCCTGCATTTTTACAAAGTTCAGTTCATTCTGGTATAGGAATGATACTTACAAGAGTAGTTGCAGGGTTTGGATCTACTGCTATAGCGGTACAATCTATAGGTTCCCAAATAGAATCTTTAACATGGATGACATCCGAAGGTTTTTCTGCTGCTATGGGTGCATTTGTAGGACAGAATTATGGTGCAGGTAAGCATAAAAGAATAAAAGAAGGGTATAAAAAGGGTATGCAAATAATTGGTAGTATAGGAATGTTTGCGACTATACTATTTGTACTCTTCCCTAGATATTTATTTAGTATATTTGTACCAAATGATCCTTTAGCTTTAAAAGAAGGAGCTATTTATCTTAGGGTACTGGGAATAAGTCAACTTTTTATGAGTATTGAAATAGGAACTGCTGGAGCTTTTAATGGTTTAGGAAAAACTATTCCACCTGCTATTATCAGTATAGTTCTTAATGCTCTTAGAATACCAATTGCAATTATTCTTTCAACTTATACTACTTTAGGTCTAAATGGAGTATGGTGGAGTGTAAGTGTCACAAGTATTATAAAAGGTATAATACTATCATCACTTTTTATAAGATTATTAAGAAAAGATATATATAATGATGGTATTATTTTGAAAAGTTAAATATACTATTATGAGTAGCTTAAAAATAGAAATAAAAGGTGATGTATATGAATGATGATTTGGTTATAGTAATAAGATTACTTTTATCTGCAATACTCGGTGGGGCAATTGGATTTGAAAGAGAGGCTCACAATAGACCAGCAGGCTTTAGAACTCATATCTTAGTTACCATTGGTTCAAGCCTTTTAATGCTTGTATCTATGAATATGGGGCCAAATGCTGATTCTTCTAGGATAGCTGCACAAGTAGTAAGTGGTATTGGTTTTTTAGGTGCGGGTACTATACTTAGAACAGGTAACAATATAGAGGGACTTACAACAGCAGCTAGCATTTGGGTATGTTCTGCAATAGGGCTTGCCATAGGAAGTGGATTTCATTTAGGAGGAATAGTTGTAACAGCTATAGTTTTATTTTTCTTAAGAAAAATTTCTTCTTTGGAACGACTCATAAATAGAAAAAACTATAAAACTATTACAATTATAGGAAGCACTAGACCTGGCTTTATAGGGGAAATAGGTACAAACTTTGGACATCATCATATAACTATTATCAATATATCTATACATGCTATAGGAGTAAAGAAAGATTTAAATGAAGAAATCATTTTTACTTTGAAATTTCCTAATAAGTTAGATATAGAGAAGTTGTTGAAGGATCTATATAAAATTGAAGGAATACAAGAAGTATTGTTAAATGATGAAATGATAGAAGTAGATTAAATCTAAGCTAAATAGTGGTTATAAAAAGTTCTAATTTTATATTTAAAATAAAACAAAACATAGGAGGAATATAAATGACTTTAAATCAAACTAAAGCACCAGAAATAGGAGAAGAAATAGCGGTAATAAAGACAAATCACGGAGATATAAAGGTAAGACTATTTCCTGAAGCTTCACCAAAAGCAGTAGAAAACTTTAAGACACATGCACAAAATGGTTACTATGATGGGGTTACTTTTCATAGAGTTATGAAAGACTTTATGATTCAAGGAGGGGACCCGGATGGAACTGGTAGAGGGGGAGAGAGTATTTGGGGAAGATCTTTTGAAGATGAATTTAATCCTGAGTATCACAATTTAAGGGGATCACTCTCTATGGCAAATTCAGGACCTAATACCAATGGAAGTCAATTTTTTATAGTGCAAAAAAGTGATGTAGATGATGGCTTTATAGGACAGATGAAAAAAGCAGGAAAAGATGGAGGATTTTCAGATGAAGTTATAGAAGCTTATGAAAAACTTGGAGGAACACCTTGGCTTGACTTTAAACATGCAGTATTTGGTCAAGTATTTGAAGGAATGGATGTAGTAGATGAAATAGCAAATGTTAAAACAGGTGCAAATGATAAACCTAAAGAAGATGTAGTTATGGAAAAGATAGAAATAGTTAAATATAAATAATAAAATATATAAAAAATAAAAGTTTAAATTTGATATGCTCCCCTGTTGCTAACAGGGGAGCATTTTTATATTATCAAAACATTGAAGAAGTATGTTAAAACATATATAATAATTTTAAGAGTAATCTATAGGTAGTAACTATAATAGCATAATTGTTTATAAAATATACACTAAGTTTTATAATTTCGCAAAATAAAATGTGTTTTGGAAAGAGGGATATTATGCTGAGAATAGCTATATGCGATGATATTGTTTCTATTTGTTCAGAACTTGAAGATATGATTTTAGAGTTTGGACAAAAAAACAATCAAGAATTAACAGTGGAAGTCTTTTATAGGGGAGAAGATATACTAAAGTATTTAAATGATGGGAATAGTTTTGATTTGATATTTTTGGATATAGAATTAGGCAAATTAGATGGAGTAGAAATAGGACGCATCATAAGAGAAGAACTTGAAGATTATATAACTAAAATTATTTATATATCCGCAAAAGGACATTATGATAGACAATTGTTTGATGTACAACCATTACATTTTCTTCAGAAACCATTAGAGAAAGAAAAGGTTTTTAAAGACATTTCTCTTGCAATTAAAATATTAGATAGAACGAATAATTACTTTATGTTTAAGCTAAGTCATGAAACTCATAAATTGCCTATTAAAGATATTATATATTTTGAAAGCATAGATAAACAAATAAAATTAGTTGGAGTAGATGAAACAATATATTTTTATGATAATCTTTATAGGGTACTAGATCAAGTTTTTAAATTTAGATTTATACAGACTCATCGTTCTTATATTGTAAATTATGATCATATATCTATAGTAAAATATAATGAGTTTATTATGATAAATGGAGATGTGATACCTATAAGCCAAGGAAGACGAAAGAAAATAAGAAATATTCAAATGTTATATGAAAAAGAGGTTTTATAGTGAACTTACATTTATTTGATATTATATACTTAATTACAAACATTATAGGGGTATATGTTTTATTCAAAATGATGTCTATTTTCTTTGAGCGTGAGGATACTGATAAAAAGATAGAGATTTTTTCATATCTAATCTACTATATATTGACCAGTACAATATATTTAGTAACAAAGACACCAATAGTAATGATAGTAACCAATCTATTACTATTTTTCCTATTAACATACAATTATAAAGCAAAAACGAGTAAAAGAATAGTAGCTACAATTTTAATTTATTTATTTTTAGCTTGTATTGAAACCTTTATTGCTTTTATGGTGGGATATATAAAGGCTCCTATTTGGAGTCGAAATCAAGTCGACTCAATCTTTGGACTTATAGCTGTAAAATTTATTTCTTATATATTTGCAGTTGGAATGTCTAAATTTAGAGAAATAAAAACTAATCTTATAATTCCAGCTTCATATTGGTTAGGTATTATAATAGTACCCATAGCATCGCTTTTTTTATTGTTAATAATTCTCTCTTCTGCACAATTAAGTCAAGTGTCTTTAGTACTAATTATAATTATAATATTTTTAATAAACTTTGTGAATTTCTATCTATATGACACGATAATTGGTGTATTAACTGACAATACTATGAAAATGTTTTTTGAGCAACAAAGTAAATACTATGAAAAACAGCTTGATTTAATTAGGTCTAATATTGTAACTACAAATAAATTAAAACATGATATAAAAAACCATGTTTTGATGCTTAGATCATTGTATGAAGATGGTAATATAGAAAGCTCAAGAGAATATTGTAATGAAATATTATCTACCTTGGAAACAACTCATGAGTATATATCTTCTGGAAATACAATTGTTGATAGTATAGTAAACTTTAAGCTAAAAGAAGCTTCTACCTATGATACAGAAATAACTGCAGAAGCAAATATTCCTCAAAAAATAGGAGTATCAAACTTTGATTTAATAACGATTTTAGGAAATCTTTTTGACAATGCTGTGACAGGGTTAAAGACACTACAAAAGAATAGAAAGCTTATATTTAAAATAAGTTATAGTAAAGGTAGACTTATAATACAAATAAGTAATACCTTTGATGGGCATGTAAAAGAAATAAAGGGACAAATATATACTACTAAAAGAGATGAAGCCTCTCATGGCATTGGAATAAACAGTATAAAAGATATATTAGAAAAATATAATGGGGAAATGGATATTGAATACACTAAAGAACTATTTACAGTTACAATTTTAATTTATATTAATAAAAAGATATAAGACATTTTATAGGAAAATGTCTTATATCTTTTTATAAAATGGATTGAAAAGCAAAAAAACTGTAGTTCACGGCAAAAACATATATAGTTCATGGCAAAACCTGGCACAAAGATAAAAAAGTGATATATTTATAGTACAGAAAAGTATTACAACACAATAAATTCATAATAAATGAAAGATATATTATGGAAGATAAGAAAAATCAAACTTTTATATTATTATTTTTGGTTATAGTTATTTATACTCTCATAGTAGTGATAGTATAAAAATCGGACATCCCAAACATAATAGATTCTATATCTGATATAATAAAACTATCAGAAAAGGAGCGAATTTATTATGAAAAAGAGAAAGAAACAATATAGTGAAGAATTCAAGCAGGATGCTGTAAATTACTATTATTCATCTGGCAAATCCATGAAAGATGCAGCAGATGATTTAAAAATCAGCTCATCCAGCCTAAATAACTGGATTCAAAGTGCTAAGTCTAACGATGGAATTGTAGAACACAGAGGTTCTGGTAACTATTCCTCTGATGCAGAGAAAGAAATAGCTAGACTAAAAAAGGAGCTTCGTGACAAGGAAGATGCACTTGATATTCTAAAAAAGGCTATAGGCATACTCAACGAAGACTAACTGAAGCTATCTACATTGAGCTTGATAAAGCTAGAAAGAAACGTCAAATTTCAGTTAAGGGTGTGTCTAAGTTTCTAGGCGTTTCTACATCGGGATTCTACGACTTCATAAATCGAAAAGAATCTAAGCAATCAAAACGAAAGAGCAAGATTAAACATCTAATAACAGACATTTACAATGAATCAAACCAAATATATGGAGCCCCTAAAACAACTGAAATATTAAGACAAAGAGGATATGCAGTTGCCGAGAAAACTGTAGGTAACTATATGAAAGAGCTTAATATTAGAGCTATATGGGTTACACCTTATAAAAGGGTTAAAATAGATACACACTTTGATAGTGATCTTAAAAATATACTGGAGAGAAATTTCAATCCAGCTTCACCAAACACAGTCTGGGTAACCGATATCACTTATATTTATACTTTATCTGGTTTTGTATATTTAGCATCAATAATGGATCTATATTCAAGAAAAATAGTCGGTTGGCATTTAACTGATAATCTTTCTACTAAAAGTGTTTTAAGAGCAATAGAAAAGGCAAAGCAAAACAGAAAAATAGATTGTCCCATAATTATTCACAGCGACAGAGGCGTACAATACATCTCAAAAGCTTATATTGATGCTACTCCTGCAGAAAGCTTTATAAGGAGTTACTCAAGGAAAGGTAACCCTTGGGATAATTCAGTAATCGAGTCTTTTCATGCACTTATTAAAAGAGAATGGCTGAATAGATTTGTAATCCAGCATCTAAGTCATGCTCATGAGTTGATATTTGAATACATTGAAACATTCTACAATACAAAGAGAATACATAGTCACTGTAACATGAAGTCACCTTATGACTATGAGGAAGAAAATATTATTTAACAGAATATGGATTTATTATGTTTAATTTGTCCTTTTTCTTGACAGAGGACCATACTTATAGTAACAATGAACTAGTATAATCTAGTAATATTAGCAAAAGTCACATTTTAACAAATATCATAAAACTTAATATAGAAATAAATTAAATATAAAATTAGCATTTAACCTCTGAAAACTTTGATAATTATATATTACTAACGATATTACCTAAATATCTGTTCAATTAGGCATAGTCAATCCAGTACGATAAAATTTATAAATTATATAAAAATGTTTTAAAACTAAGGTACTTGAAATGCATTAGTACACTAGATTAGAAGGAGGATTAATTGTGTATATAAAACAAGGACTATTTACAGATTACTTAGATATAGGACATGCAATAATTATATATAACTATTTTAACAATAAAGTATATAAAGTTCATGATCCTAAAAAAATTGAAATTCTTCATTGTATCTTTAAAAACTATGATATAGATGAATTAGTTAATGCACATGGTAATATTTTCATTGACTTTTTGCAAGAATTGCAACTTTTTAATTTAGTATGCATCACTGAAAATAAAGATGTATTTCATGATGATTTAAGTACTGGGGGTTGCATAGCAAAATTTTATTCTAACAACAACAAAATAGAAGTAAGAAAATTATATGTTGAAATTGGTAATGAATGTGATGTGAATTGTAATTTATGTGATAACGATGCTATGTTTAAATGTAAGTCTTGTTTTAAAATTTATAAAAATGAAAATTTTGATTTTGATGTTTTAAATAATTTTATTAGCATGACTGTTGAAGAATATAATTGTAGAGAACTGATATTTTTAGGTTCAGAGCCATTAGATGATGCTAAAGAATTACTTGAGATAAGTAAAAATGTCAAAAGAATAAATCCTAATATAAAAATATATATTAATACACCATTTTCGATAAGTGATAAAGATATATTAGAAGACATTTATCGTAACAATATAATTATTAACCTTCAGCTGGTAGATAATGAAACATATTATGATAAGATTAATATCCTATTAAGAAATAATATACAGATTGTTCCTATTATCAGAGAAACTAATGATATGAACCTTATACCCGGAGTTTGTCAAGCAAGTTGTCGCATTTAGTATAAAAAATATATTCCGTTGTTTCCGATTTGCCATTGATATGGAGCCTCTGCCTATATGGTTTTAGTACCTGAAGGCATGACTAATAAAGGTACT
>NZ_LTDM01000042.1 GCF_001940565.1 Tissierella creatinophila DSM 6911 | reverse complement strand
GCTTGAATTCTTCACTATATTGTTTCTTTCTCTTTTTCATAATAAATTCGCTCCTTTTCTGATAGTTTTATTATATCAGATATAGAATCTATTATGTTTAGGATGTCCGATTTCTATACTATCACTAATTGTTTTATTAAATATATTAATAATAATGAAATTAGATAAGGATAACTTCTTTCTATATAGTATTTTATCACTTTCAAGATAGTCCTCCCTCCGATACATTACCTAATGATCTCTCTATCGTTGATTTCCTCCCTAAGTATATGTACATCATTTCGTTTGATACATATTCAAAACCAAGTGTTTGTCTTGCTTCTAGTATAAAAGTGACATAATCATGGTATACATTGTCGAATAAATCTATTATTTCTAAACTTGGACCATCATCATCTCTTATCTCTATTTTTGCATTTGTTATAATTGCTTGATTGTCATATATATCATCTATTAGTTCTGACACTGATTTTGTATCTAAATTTCTATTTTCTTTTAACTCTACTAATTTTCCTAAAACATTTTTCTTTACTATATTTTTCTTACGGCCCACACTAAATATTACTTGACCAGATAAAGCTTGAATATTAAAGTAAGAATTGATAATATCACTTAATGCACTTTTAGTTTTAGATATGGGTCTCTCTATATTAGCAAACCCTAATGTAATCTTTTTAGATTTTTTATTATCAAGCTTTGACTTTGTTTTTTCTATGATAGGATTTATAAAAATATCGAACCCTTCAAATGGATTTATATTATTAACTAGTTCTTGAATCCTAGTATAAGACAATGAAAACCTATTGCTTTGAATCATTGCTATTCCATTACTTTCATCATACAACATATTAACATCTTCTCCTAAATATTCATTATCATCTAATGTTACTGGGACAGCCTCCTCACTTTCTCTTACTGCAGAAGGTATATTGGTATCTCTCAATTTCATAAATCTTATAACCCAAAGGTTATTACTTTCATCATTATGATATTTTTCTACTCGGGCTTTTAGCCCCTTCAGTTCTATACTTTTACAAATTAAATTTTCTTTATCTAAGTATACTGCCCAATCATCAAAAGAAAATAAGTGTTTTTCATTTTCTTTTTGTATCGTTACTTGAAAATATTGAAATTTTATGTTCCTTCTATAGTCTACCATTAATCTTCCCCCTATTATATATAAAGGTAATTACAATGCAAACTTACCTTTATATATATATTTCGACATAAAAAGGGGGAATCCTTCTTTTATTTTAAAATATTTTTATTAAACAAAAAGACCAGGATAATCTCCTGGTCTAAATTAATCTATTCATCTTCATATCCTAACAAATCCCTACCTGAATTTAAATATTCTTTTAAATAATCCACACTATTCTCTATAAGCGTATCTAGTTCTTTTTTAGTTATCAGTAGTCTTACTATAGTTGGCAATGTAATATATAATTCTTCAATAACCATAGCATATTTTAATTCTCCAGTTCCACTTCCTAAAGCCTTTTCTGCTTGTACTACTAAAGATAATACTACTTGCCTTACAAAGTCTTTTTTATTTCTTTTATATAAAAATAGTAGCCCTACTATGAATAATAGAACTACCAGGATTGAACTTATATTTAATTTAATAAAGTTTAACATTCACATTACCTCCTACTATTCTTTTTTAATGTACCCTTCAAAGCCTTTAGCTTTTAATTCAGCTAGCTTTTTATCTGCATTAGCTTTAATAGAATAAGCTCCTACTTGAACCTTGTATAAATCCCCAGTGTTGGGTATTTCAGGTGTAGATGGCTTATTTGCTTCTGCTTTATATTTTATCTTTAAAAAACTTAATATCCCTTTGGCTATAGCTATAGCTATTTCTTTCTGTTTAGTTTTTAATACCTGTGCATCTTCAGTATTAGATATGAATCCAAGCTCTGTAAGTGCAGCTGGTGCTTTTGTTTCTCTTAATACATGGAAGTTAGCTGTCTTAGTACCTCTATTAGTTTTAAATATCTTCGCTGATACTAAACTATCTTGTATAGCTTTAGCCAAAGGTAAACCTCTTTTACTACCTGTGTGACTAAAGGTTTCAACACCGTTAGCATTTCTATTTGTAAAGCTATTGATATGAATAGATACAAATACATCTACATTATTAGCATTTGCCTTATCAGATCTTTGTTTTAAAGACATAGTCGCATCTGTAGTTCTAGAATACACTATCTCTACTCCATGCCTTTTTAATATTCTCCCAACTTCTAGCCCTATACTTAATGTTAAATCTTTTTCTTTGAGATTATTTCCTACTGCTCCTGGATCATTACCTCCATGACCGAAATCCAAATAAACTTTTGACATTATTATCATCCTTTCTACTTAAATAAACCTTGTTGAATTGCATAAAAAAAGAAGCTAACAAAAGCTCCTACCAACAATCCTATAAACCATTTCATCACCGATACTAAACTTTTAATTTGTTCTATAAGGTTTTTTATTTCTTTTTCTGTTCCAGATTTAAATTGCTCTAATGCATCAATCCTTTTCGAATGATTATTTATTCTTTTTTCATGTGTATCAAATTTTTCATCTATTCTTTTATGTTTTTCATTACATACATCCATGTCCCACCTCCAAATTTGTATTAAAAAAGAACCTACTGTCATGAGTAAGTTCTTTGCTTGTTAAAAACTACAATCCCTTACTTAATACTGTAATTAAATCCTTAATAAAACCCTTTGAAAAAACGTCATTTTTAACTGCTTCATCAAACAACTCTAACCATTGTTCCTTTGGAAGATCTAACGGGGTCCTTTGGAACTGTACCCCATTCTTAGTCCACCATGAAAATCTTATCTCTTCTTGATTTGTTGCGTTAATTATTATCTTCTCACACTTAGCTATTTCATCATTTCCTATATTGATTTCCACTTCTTTTACTAATGTTTTATAGTTTGGCATATTATATCTCCTCCTTAATATAATCATATTTTAACTCATAATTATATTAAGTTCAAAGCTCATAATACAATTAAGTCTTGCAATATGATCATTATTTACTAGGGGAGCTATATAGCAAGCTCACTTATTCTTAGTTTTACTCAAAATATATGGGTAAAGCAAAAGGGTATAAAAAATACACCCTTCCAGGTGTTATTGTATAATCAATAATTTAAACTTCATATTTAATTTCAATAAGTTGCATTAATTCCTCATATTCTTCTTGATTTAATTGTGCAAATATATAAAAAGTATTTACTCTTTTAGTTATTTCTTCTTTTTGTAAAGTTTTAGCATTTATAAATTTCTTTGACAATGTATAAGGTGTCATTTTACATCCCTCCTATTTCTAGTAATAGTGTTTGATATTTTGTTTCGAATAATATTTCTTCGTGTATAGTTAGTTGTTCTGTATTTTCTTCTGGTTCTACATATATAGGCTCTGTAAACTCATTAGTTTTTTCATTATACTCCCATCCTTCTTGTACGTTAGGCTTATATGTTATATCTACAAACACCAATGGGTTTCCCTCACTGTCCGGTGGTAAATTTGGAACATCCACACTTTTAAAAATATAGTGAGCCTTTCCGTTTAATACCTGAGCAAACATCATAAATACCCCCCTACCATTCTATAATATAGCTCGTTGCAGAACTCTGTAGCGAGCTATTTTACTGCATTTCAATCTATTGAAATGGCTGGGATTCCCCCGATTTTGGGTATATATACAGTATCAAGTTGTTTATAACTCAAAACGGAAATTG
>NZ_LTDM01000041.1 GCF_001940565.1 Tissierella creatinophila DSM 6911 | reverse complement strand
AAGTAGGAGGTATTAAAATGGCAAGAACAAAAGAAGAATTATTGAAATTATTATCAGATTATGTATATGAAATGGAAGATGAGGAAATAGGAGAAATTGCACAGGAATATGTAGATGCAGGCTATGATCCTCTCCAAGGCATTTTAGAAGGACTAGTAGATGGTATGAATAGAGCTGGGGAAATGTATGAAGAGGAAGAATATTTTGTAACCGACTTATTAATTTGTTCAGATGCTATGTACAATGGACTAGAAATTTTAAAACCACACTTACCAAAAAAATCAGCTGACAATGAAAAGGTTTATAAATGTGTTATAGGTGTTGTAGAAGGGGACACACATGATATAGGGAAAAACCTTGTTAGAATAATGCTAGAAACAGCTGGTTTTGAAATGTATGATTTAGGACGTGATGTACCTCTTAGAAACTTCGTTGATAAAGCTAAGGAAGTAGATGCAGATCTTATTTGTCTTTCTACACTCATGACAACTACTATGCCCGGTATGAAAGATGTAGTAGATATGTTAAAAGAAGAGAACCTTAACAAGAAGATAAAGGTAATGATAGGAGGCGGACCTATATCTCAAACATATTGTGATAAAATAGGTGCCGATGGATACTCAGCAAACGCTATAGGTGCAGTAAAGCTAGCCAAGACTTTAGTAGGGTTGCCAGTTTAAAGGAGGTTAATATGAATACTAAAGAACGATTGTTAGGTGCACTAAAAGGCACCCAATTAGATAGAGTACCTTGTATATGTCCCGGTGGAATGATGAATATGATCGTTACTGAATTAATGCATAAGACTAATATTTTATGGCCTGATGCTCACACTGATGTAGATAAGATGAGTGAATTAGCAAAATCAGTATATGAATACGGTATGTTTGAAAACTACGGTGTACCATTTTGTATGACTGTAGAAGTTGAGGGTATGGGTGCGGAAGTAGATTTAGGAGATACTAAATTTGAGCCTCGTGTTGTAAGCTATGTATTGGATACTGTATCAGATTATAACAAATTAAAACAATTTGATATAAAAGCAGGTAGAGCTAAGGTAAGCACAGACGTAATATCCAGATTAAAGTCCAATAATGAAGGAGTGCCTGTAATAGGTAATCTTTCAGGTCCAATTAGTGTGGCCTCTTCTCTTATGGAGCCTGTTGTATTTTATAAGGAGCTTAGAAGGAAAAAAGAAGATGCCCATAAATTTATGGGCTATGTTACAAATCAGATTTTAGCTTTTGGAAAAGCACAAGTAGAAGCAGGAGCTGATGTTATCACCATATCTGACCCAAGCGGTACAGGGGAAATACTAGGACCTGACTATTTTGATGAATATGCAGTGAAGTATTTAAACAAATTGATAGATAGGCTACATGAAGTGAATAAAAAAATACCTATAATAGTTCATATATGTGGCCAGATGCATAGAGTTTACCCTGAACTAAATAAGATTAAGGCAGATGCTCTTAGTTTTGATGCCATAGTAAGCATTAAAGAAGTAAAAGAACAAATGCCAGATAGAATCATAATGGGTAATTTAAGTACTTATGCATTGGAATTTTCCAATAAAGAAAAAATAAAAACAATGACTAAAAGTGTCCTAAATAGTGGTGTGAATATAATATCACCTGCCTGTGGTTTAGGTACTCAATCATCCCTTGAAAATATCCAAGCGATGTTGGCAGCTGTAAAGGAAGAAACCCATGATTAATATCAATATACCTAGAAAGAACAAAACAATAACTACTGAAGCAGGTGATAAGCTCCTAAAAATACTAATAGATAATGGTGAATTTGTAGAAGGACCATGTGGAGGAAGAGGCAGCTGTGGTAGGTGTAAGATAAAACACATTTCAGGTTATTTGCCCTTAATTACAGAAGATGAGAAAAGATTTCTTTCTGAAGAAGAAATAAATAACGGAATTAGACTTGCGTGCCTTATAAGTCCTACATCGGATATCCAAATTGACATAATTGATCAGGAAAAAAACCATAAAGTTCTTACAGGTGGTTTTATACCAGAGTTTAATATAAACCCATCTATATGGAAAAAAGTTATTAGTATAGATAAACCAACACTTGGAATATCAACTACCTACGAAGATCTGTTTACAAATATATTGGGTTTAGAAGAATTGGACTTGAATGTGCTCAAAAACTTAAAAATGCAATCAGGTCAATTTACTGTAGTTTATGATGGGGACAAGCTCATGGGTTTAGAATATGGCAATACCACTAATGAAATATATGGTGTGGCAGTAGATATAGGAACGACTACTGTAGTAGCTTCATTAATAAATATAAATACTGGTGAGGAAATTGACAGTGAAGCAGAAATAAATGCACAGAAAAACTTCGGTCAAGATGTATTGACCAGAATTACCTATGTAGTAGAAAACAGAGAACAAGGGACTCTAGAATTACAAAAAGCAATAGTGAATTCACTAAACAAAATGCTGAATAGGATTTGTGAAAGACAAAATCTAAGTAAAGATAGAATATATGAAATGTCAATAGCAGCAAACAGTACTATGATACACATATTACTAGGTGTAGAATCCATATCCTTAGGAAAATCCCCTTATGCACAAATGTTTTCTAAAGCCAAGAATATAATGGCTAGGGAAATAGGTTTAGATTCTATGTCATCATTTGCTAGGATTAGTACACTGCCATCCGTATCCTCATATATAGGTGCAGATATCGTAGCAGGTGCTTTTGTAGCAGGTTTGCACAAGACCGATAAAAGGGTGTTATTCATAGATATTGGGACAAATGGAGAGATTGTACTTTCCGATAGGGGAAAGCTAGTTTCCTGTTCATGTGCAGCTGGGCCTGCATTAGAAGGTATGAATATTAGCTCAGGTATGAGAGCTTCAGATGGTGCTATTGAAGAAATGGGAATTGGTGAAAATGAAATCACTCTTCAAGTTATTGGAAACACAAAGCCAATAGGTCTTTGTGGTAGTGGCATTTTGGCAGCAGTTAGGGAAATGCTAGCCTGTGGTTTAGTAAATGAAAGAGGAAATATAGTTAAGCCTGACTCGTTGGAATCAGATGATTTCAGACAGAAGTATCTAATTGTAGAGAATAAGAAAAGGTCTATAAAAATTAATAAAGATATTAGAATTACTCAAGGGGATATAAGGCAAGTACAATTGGCTAAAAGTGCAATATTATCAGGATTTGTAGCATTAGTCAACTATGTAGGCCTTGAACTAACAGATTTAGATGAAGTAATAGTTGCAGGTCAATTTGGTGCACATTTACCCGTAGAAAGTCTTGTTGGTACAGGTATATTACCTAAAGATGTAGAGAAAAAGATACGATATATTGGAAACTCTTCCAAAACGGGAGCTTACTTATCCTTAATATCCTTGGATTCTAGAAAAGAAATGAATAATTTATCAAAACAGATAGACTACATGGAATTAAGTGTATCAGAAGGCTATGAAAGATTATTCGTGGAATCTTCTAGATTTAAAATTTAGAAATTTCAGATAGGTGGAAGTTTATGAATAAATACAATATTTATAAATGTAGTTTACAGCATATACCTACCGAGCTTTCCATGGCTATAGAAAGGTATAATATAGACTATAATATAGCCAATAGAAATGGTGTGAAAATGGGGAGACTCGCAGAGAAGATATATTTTGAATCTAAATCTAAATCGGCTAATATTCCATTTTGTCATACTATGGAGGGACAAGCTTTTGGTTCAAAGGTAAAATTAGACTATGTTAATGGTAATAGGATTGTAGAGTTCCCCATAGATAAATTGGTGGACATAGATAAAATTCCTGTTGCTGATTTACAAAATGATAAGATTAATGTCGTCTTTGATGCAATAGAATACTTAAAAAACAAAAGTATTCCAGTAACTGTCAATGTAGTAGGTCCAGTTACTCTAGCTACATCTATTTTACCTATAGAAGAAATTTATAAGGGAATGGCAAAGTCTACAGATGATACAAAAAAGCTATTTCAATTAATAGAAGACTTCTTGGTAGAATATATAAATAAAATAGTAGATTTAGAAGTAGATCTATTATCTTATGCTGACCCTACAGGTACTTTAGATATACTAGGTGTTAAACTTTACAAGAAAGTTGCTGGGCCATCCTTTTTAAGAGTGTTAGAAAAAATAGATTCTAAGAGTAATACTAAGATTCATATTTGTCCAAAAACATCTACTTCATTATTGGCAGTAGATTTGATT
>NZ_LTDM01000040.1 GCF_001940565.1 Tissierella creatinophila DSM 6911 | reverse complement strand
ATTTTTGAACTCTCTAGTATAACTTGTTTTCTTTCTAGTTGTGGACATAATCATTCTCCTTAGGTTATTGTCGTATATCTATTATATACTAAATTTTCTTTACGACAACTATCCTATCACATAGGGTACCTTATCTTAAAAAGTTAAACTTAATTTGGAAATGTAATTATGTGGCAAATGATCATTATCAAAACAACAAATCATTAGCAACGGAGGAAAATATAGTAAGTTCACCTTCTCTGGAATCTAATATGCTATCAAAAACAACTATAAAATGTTTGTATGGAAATATGTATATAGATATTGATGGTAATATTAAAGTATGTAAATATTATGATAATATAAATAATATTTATAATCCATTAAGTGCTAATACACTTGAGAAAATTTGGAAACAATCTACTAATTACAGACTTGAAAACCAGAACTGTATAACTTGTAAAATAAAATCTTATTGTAATACCTGTGCTTTTTTAACCAAAAAAGAAAAAATGTTGGATTGCAAGTATAAATCATCGAAGGTTCTGTATTAGTTAGATGTTTCAAAATAATTTTAAAAGTGTTAAAGTAAATCTATTTCAAAAAGGGGGGGGGAGTTATGGAAGAAATAAATAATGGCATTGGAACTGATGGTTGGGTACAGTGTGCTGCAAGATGTATATTATTATGTGGTGCGTGTGGTATTACACCTATTCCAGGAGATGAAGTGTATGGTGCAGTAGCAGGTTCTACAACAGGAGCTGCAGGTTTTTAGTTTTCTAAAAGGAGGTTTTAAAATGCAAGAAATCAAAGATGGGAATGTTGAACCACAAGGGGAAGGAATTAGATGTGCTTTACAATGCGCACTACTATGTGGTGCGTGTGGTATTACACCTATCCCAGGAGATGAGTTTTATGGACTAGCATCAGGTGGATTAGCAGGAGCTGCTAACTGGGCATAGTTAAAATTATGTATAGTGGGGAGCATTATCCCTACTATACATAATTTTATTTAAAGATTAAATAGGAAATATTTACTATAAGATAATGCTATATAAAAGATATAAGAGGAGGTCTGACATGATTAAAATGTTTGAGTTTGTAGATTTGAATAACAATGAGTATTTTTACAATAATGATACAGGTATGATTTTCCCAAAACTCTATTCAGGTGAATTTGAAAACCTTCAATCATGTAAAATAGCTAATATAAATAAAGGACAAATACAACAAATTGAAGAATTTGCAGATGTTTTAAATAATAATACTCATATTTGGAACCAGGATTTATTGACTGACAACTATTATGTTGATAATGGAATTAAACAATTGACCTTTAAACTCACAAACCAATGCAATTTAAGATGTAAATATTGCACATATTCAAATCATTATAAGAATACTGACACTTATAATAATAAGGTTTTAGATTTTGAGACTTCTGTTAAGGCCATAGATATTTATATGGGGTATATAGAAGATCATAATAGAGTTAATAATGGCATAAAAGTACAGCCCCACTTTACTTTCTATGGAGGTGAGCCTCTATTACAATACGAATTAATAACTAGAATTGTAGAATACATAAAGGATAAATACAAAGACTTCGTTCCTCAATACTTAATGACTACTAATGGTGTGTTGTTAAATCAAGAAAGAGTTG
The DNA here is from genome assembly GCF_001940565.1 of Tissierella creatinophila DSM 6911. Classification (GTDB taxonomy): domain Bacteria; phylum Bacillota; class Clostridia; order Tissierellales; family Tissierellaceae; genus Tissierella_A; species Tissierella_A creatinophila. The sequence continues at coordinate 2,818 of NZ_LTDM01000040.1, read as the reverse complement.
ACTTCCTAAAAGATAATAAATTCTTTTTATCATTAAGTATTGATGGTTATTTAGAAAATCATGATCGAAATAGAGTAAGTCAAGAAGATAAGGGAACGTTTAACCAGATAAATAATTTGGTGAATAAATATCTTAGAGATTATGATAAATGGAATATATTTATGTGTTACGACATCTTAACTGATTTTAATAGACTAAAATCAGAAGAAAACTTTGGAGATGGATCTGATTGGTTTTTTAAAAAGATAGCGAAAGTAACTCCTGTTATGGATATAAATACAGATTATTATGACCAGTTTTCTGATACAGATATTAATGAATTTAGAAATAATTTTAGGCAAATGAGAGAAAATTACATTAGAAATAAGATTGAAAACAATCCAATTGATATTATTAGTAGTATAATATATGACTATGAATTTATAATGTTAGATGATAGACAAAAATTTAGGTTTGGTGGAAGTTTCTATGAAACACCGATAGGAAATTGTATCCCGGGTGACAAATTATTTTTACAAACAGATGGAACTTTTACTTTATGTGAAAAGGTTCCAAATTTTCCAGAACTTATTATAGGTGATATAAATAATGGAATAGAGATTAAGAAAGTCCAAGATTTAATAAAGAAGATAAATAAAGATTTATTAATAAATTGTAAGAGTTGTGAGATAAGTAAATTATGTATGTTTTGTTATTCAATTTTGGAAAAAGATGATAAAAATAAAATTACAATAAATACTGACGTGTGCGAATCACAAAAAACAACTTTAAGAAATAAATTAGGAAATTATGTATATCTAAAAACAAAGAATCCTGATGTTTTTAATAGATTCTTTATTGATAAGTACATAAGTAGAATATATGGGTAAAATTAAAGAAGTAATAAATTTTTTGAAACCATATATCAAATTATATAAGTGCAAATTTTTAAAAATACTTTTAATATCAATAATCTTGTCTATACTGCAATCTGTACCTGTTAAGTTATCTCAATTGGTATTAGATATAGGTTTTTTAGAATTTAATTTTAAGGTAATTCTTATATTATCTTTTTGTATACTTCTTATAAATGTTGTAAAATCTTTTGTATCATTTATGTTAAATAAAGAAACCTTAGTTGCTGGACAAAGCATTATAAAAATGATAAGATCTGATGTCTTTAGGAAGATATTAAATAGTCCTTTAATTGTTTTAACAGAAAAAGATAGCTCTTATTTAGTTCAAAGAGTAGGAGAAGTAAATAACATTGCACAAGTGTTTTCACCATCCTTTTTTAGTGTAACTAATAGTATATTGGACGCTATATTTGTTTCGATAATACTGTTGAATATAAGTGCAAAGCTATATTTCATATTGCTTTTACCAATACCAATACTTTATATTATAATTGCATATTATTCAAAGAGTTTAAATCGATCAACAGAAGATTTATTAGAAAAAGGCTCAAGACAGACATCGGCGATTAATGAAAAATTGGTAGGACTAGAATATATACAAAGCAACTCAAAAGAAAATCTAGAACTTGAAAAGATTGAATCTATAGACGAAGATACTATGAATTCGGCATTTACACAATCTATCATATCAAGAAAAATGATAGAATTTATTGGAATATATACATCTATTATACCAATACTATTATATATTATTGGGGGATTACTATTTATTAACCAAGGGATTACTATTGGTGGTATAATGGCATTTTCCGCTTACATCAATCGAGTATATAGCCCATTTCTCTCAGTAGGAATGATGTCTGTTACCATGGAATCGATAGTTGTTTCCGTTAGAAGAGTAAAAGCTTTATTACAAGAGATTAAACCTAAGGACGAGTCTTTGAAAGGAATAGAGATAAACGAAACACTCACTAAAGTAAAATTGAAAGGTGTTAAATTTTCCTATAATGAAAGAAAAGAAATCTTTAAAGATTTAAATATAGAAATTAATAATGAGAAAATATTTTCAATAAAAGGAAAGAATGGTACAGGAAAAACCACAATAATAAAAATGGTAATAGGACTGATTGATCCCAAAGAAGGACGTATATTGATAAACAACTATGATATAAAAGACTTAGATAAAAAGGCTTTAAGAGAACGTATTTCTATAATAGATCAAAAAACATTTTTATTCAATGATACAATAAAAAACAACATTCTTTATTCAAGTACTACAAAGAATATTAATGAATTAGAAGAAAGGTACAAACATATAGTTAAAAAACTATCAATTGATCAAATTTTCAAGAAACATGAAGGGAATGGAGATTTATTGGTAGGACAAAATGGTATTAAGTTATCAGGGGGGGAAGTTCAAAAGATATCGGTAGCTCGAGCACTTATGAAAGATGCTGATATAATTATTTTTGACGAAGCAGTTGTAAATATTGATGAATCTACAAAAAAAATAATAAAAGAAATAATACTCAAAGAGTTCAAAAATAAAATAGTTATAATTATTGATCATACGGGGTATTTTGATGATATAATTAACGATTTTATTAATTTGAATAAAGACTATTAAATATTATATCTTTTAAATATTAATGTATTGTGGATTTAAATAGAGATTTTGTAACACTAGCCTCAGAAATAAAAAAGTATTCTATCATTAATATTGAAGGGAAAAAATACCTTACAATATTTGACAATGAAGTATATAAAAAAGTATTTTTATATAAGGTAACGGTATCCCTATGTGATAGGATAGTTGTCGTAAAGAAAATTTAGTATATAATAGATATACGACAATAACCTAAGGAGAATGATTATGTCCACAACTAGAAAGAAAACAAGTTATACTAGAGAGTTCAAAAATT
>NZ_LTDM01000039.1 GCF_001940565.1 Tissierella creatinophila DSM 6911 | reverse complement strand
GCTTGAATTCTTCACTATATTGTTTCTTTCTCTTTTTCATAATAAATTCGCTCCTTTTCTGATAGTTTTATTATATCAGATATAGAATCTATTATGTTTAGGATGTCCGATTTCTATACTATCACTATAGAGCTAAATATTATTGATTGGATAAATCTCAATACTTAAAAATACAATTATTAATATGCTATGGTTTTTTAAAACAAAGAAAGTTATTAAAATCTAAATAAACTCAACTGATATTTCCAATACATGAAGCAGGTTACATGTATTGGAATTAAATAACAATATATTGAAATTGAATAATAATATATTGAAATTCAATATATTATGTGTTATACTATACCCAGATAAATATTTGGGAGGGATTAGTATTGAAAGTTAATATGGCGTCGAATATTTTAAAAATATTATTAATTGTATTTGCAATAGGTGTAATATCCCTTGGAACATATATACTGCCTATAATGGCAGAAGATATGTTATATGTATATCCTGAGCTTGAATATGTTAAACTACCTATTCTTGTAACTTGTGAATTATTGTTAATTTTATTATTAATAGGAACAGGAGTTATAATGTATCTACTTAAGATGTTTGACCATGGTTTTACATTTAGTTTAAGATTTACTAGAGGATTAGAGATATTAGTTGGAATGTGTATAGTAGCATCCATAGGAATCATAATTTTAATACAGTATATGACAACTTTTGGAGGGCCAGGTCCATTGTTATCGTTAATAATGATAGGTATAACCTTTGTAATATGGATAGTAGCAATGGTAATTATGTTGATTCGAGCTATAGTGAAAAAGGCAATTATTTATAAAGATGATTATGATTTGACAGTGTAGGTGATAGATGATGATAATAGTAAATTTAGATGTTATGTTAGCAAAGAGAAAAATGAGTGTCACTGAACTAAGTGAAAGAGTAGGAATCACTATGGCTAATATATCCATATTAAAAAATAATAAAGCAAAAGCAATAAGATTTAATACACTAGATGCAATATGTAAAGCGCTTGAATGTCAGCCTGGAGATATTTTAGAATATAGAGAAGAAGATGATTAATTTAATTTTCTATAGAGTTTTTAAATTTATCATATATTGAAGAAACCGCTATAATGGTGTATTATATAGAGAAGAATATTGTATTTAGATTTCAAAATACAAAGGGGAGATAAAATGGATAAAAAAACAGTATTTAGTGGAGTTCAGCCATCTGGAGCTTTGACTATTGGAAATTATATAGGGGCGATAAAGAGATGGGTACCACTTCAAGATGATTATAACTGCTATTATTGTGTAGTAGATCAACATGCAATTACTGTGCCTCAAGAGCCTAAGAATTTAAGAAAAAACACTCTTGATATCTTGGCTTTACTTATGGCATGTGGAATAAATCCTGAAAAATCAACTTTATTTATACAATCTCATGCGCCTGAACATGCAGAACTAGCTTGGGTACTAAACACTATAACATATATGGGTCAGTTAAATAGAATGACTCAGTTTAAAGATAAGTCAAAGAAATCAGAGGAAAATTTAAACGCCGCTTTATTTACTTATCCTGTACTGATGGCTGCTGATATCTTATTATATCAGACAGATCTTGTACCAGTAGGACAAGATCAAAAACAGCATTTAGAACTTGCAAGAGATTTAGCTGAAAGGTTTAATAATAGATATAGTGATACATTTAAAGTTCCAGATCCATTAATAGGAGAATTCGGAGCTAGGATTATGAGTCTTCAAGATCCTAGTGTAAAGATGAGTAAATCTGATAGTGATGAAAATGGTTTTATTTTGATTTTAGATGATCAAGCTGCTATAAGAAGAAAAATTAAAAGAGCTGTAACAGATTCTATAGGAGAAGTATCTTATAATGATGAACAACCTGGTATTAAAAACTTATTAAATATATACTCAAGTTTTTCAGGTGAAGGAATAGATACTATAGTAGAAAAGTATAGGGGTAGAGGTTATGGAGATTTTAAAAAGGATTTAGAAGAGATAGTAGTAGAAGGACTAAGTCCCATACAAGAGAAATTTAAAACAATTAGAAATGATAAAACTTACCTAGAAGAAATTTATAAAAAAGGTGCCCAGAAGGCTTCTAATGAAGCTAGAAAAACACTTAGAAAAGTTTATAAGAAGATAGGATTTATTCCTAGATAAAGAAAACAACAATTAACTGAAAACTCTATATAGTGTATGTTCTAGAAAAAGAACTACACTATATAGAGTTTTGTTGTATACTATTTATTAGTTTTGGGGTATAATGGATAATAGAAAACTTTAAGTAGATAAGGAGCTGATGATCATCAAAGTAATAAAAAGAGATAATAGAGAAACTGATTTTGAAAAAGAAAAGATAATTTCTGCTATAGAAAAAGCTATGAGATATGGTAGTGGAAACTATGAAAGAGGTGTGGCCGTTAGGATAGCAGTTGAGATTGAACAAATATGTGAAGTTACAAAGGTGCTTAATATTTCACAAATAGAGGATATGGTTTATCACAAGCTTATAGAAAATAATCATGTGGATACGGCTAAATCTTATGAAGGTTACAGGGCGGTACAAGAACATAAGAGAGAACAGAATACAACAGATGGAAGTATAATAGAACTTATAAATTTTGAAAATGAAGATTTAATGCGAGAAAACTCAAATAAAGATGCAGTTCTTTCTTCTACTCAAAGAGATTTAATAGCTGGAGAAGTATCTAAAGATCTTTACACAAGAAAAATGCTACCAACTCACTTAGCACAGGCTCATGATGAAGGACTTATCCATATTCATGATAGGGATTATCTTCTACAAAACATGCATAACTGTACTATAGTAAACCTAGAGGATATGCTTAAAAATGGAACTGTTATAAATGCAAAGCAAATTAGCAGTCCTAAATCATTCCAAGTAGCATGCACAGTAACAACTCAAATAATAGCTCAAGTTTCAAGTTCTCAATATGGAGGGGCTAGTATAAATGGTATAGATAGGATATTAGCTCCATATGTAAGAAAAAGTTATGATAAGTACCTAAAAGTGCATGAAAAAAGATTTAAGGATTTGAAATTAGATGATTATAAAGTGGAAGATATGTCTACGAAGTATGCATGGGAAGATGTAAAAAAGGAAATAAAAGATGGAGTACAAACCATGCAATATCAGATAAATACACTTAATTCCACTAATGGCCAATCTCCTTTTGTAACATTTTTATTGTATTTCGATCCAAAGGATGAGTATGCTTTAGAAGCATCTATAATTCAAGAAGAAATACTTAAGCAAAGATTAGAGGGAATAGAAAATGAAGCTGGTGTTAAGATGCCCACTTCTTTTCCAAAACTTATATATGTACTTGATGAGCACAATATTGAAAAAGATAGTCAGTACTATTATTTAACTAAATTAAGTGCTGAGGCAAGTGCTAAAACACTTATGCCAGATTATGTATCCGCTAAAAAGATGCGTGAACATTATGAGGGAAATGTTTTTGTTCCTATGGGATGTAGAAGTTATCTTTCACCTTGGAAAGATAAAGATGGAAACTATAAATTTGATGGAAGATTTAACTTTGGTGTAGTTAGTGTAAACCTTCCTGATGTAGCACTTTCAGCCAAAGGAAATATAGAGCTTTTCTGGAATATATTAAACGAGAGAGTAGCTTTAGTTAAAGAGATGGGACTTCTAAGATATAATCAGCTTAAAGATACTCCAAGTGATGTAGCACCTATACTTTGGCAACATGGAGCCATAGCTAGACTTGAAAAAGGTCAAAAAATAGGTAAACTCTTTGAAAATGGGTACTCAACTTATTCATTAGGCTATATAGGTATATATGAAACGGTAAAAGTTTTAATTGGGGAAACTCATACAACTGATGAGGGTGCAAAACTTGCATTAGATATAGTAACTTTTTTAAGAAAAAAGGTAGATGGATGGAAAAAGGAAACAGGCATAGGATTTGCTTTATATGGCACTCCTAGTGAAAATATGGCTGGAAGATTATCTGACGCTACTAAAAAGAGATTTGGAAGTATAAAAGATATAACTGATAAAGGGTACTTTATAAATAGTTATCATGTAGATATAAGAGAAGAGATAGATGCTTTTTCAAAATTAACTTTTGAATCTCCATATCAAGTTCTTTCCTCTGGCGGAACTATTAGCTATGTTGAGATACCAAATCTACAAAACAACTTAGAAGCTGTTTTAGAAGTTATGAAACATATCTACAATACAAATATATATGCAGAAATGAATACTAAAGCAGACCTTTGTCATATATGTAAATTTGATGGAGAAATAATAATAAATGATAATTTAGAGTGGGAGTGTCCACAGTGTCATAATAAAAATCAAGATGAAATGACGGTTGTAAGAAGAACTTGTGGGTATCTAGGGTCTAACTATTGGAGTGAAGGTAGAACTAAAGACATAAAAGATAGAGTTCTTCATCTATAGGAGTGGATTTTTTTGAAATATGCACAGATAAGAAAATATGATGTAGCAAACGGGCTTGGGGTTAGAACTTCTATCTTTGTAACTGGATGTACTCACAATTGCTTTAATTGTTTTAATAAAGAATATCAAGATTTTGACTTTGGTAAGCCTTGGACTAAAAAGGAAACCCAAACCATAATAGAATATCTAAACAATGACCATATATCAGGACTTTCAATATTAGGTGGAGAGCCTATGCAAAATGCAAATGATTTAACTTCTCTAGTGAAGGAAGTTAAGCAACATTCCAATAAAGATATATGGCTTTGGAGTGGATACACTTATGAAGAGGTAATCAAACATGAAGATAGAAGAAAGTTATTAGAAGAAATAGATGTTTTAGTAGATGGAAGATTTATAGAAAGTAAAAAAGATTTAACCCTTAAATTTAGGGGAAGTTCAAATCAAAGGGTTATAGATGTTAAAAAAAGTTTAAGTTCAGGAATGATAGTTATTTTTGAAGAATAGAAGAATAAAAGAGCAAATAGTAAAAAGATGATTTCTAAAATTAGAAATCATCTTTTTTATATATTTAGATAGTTGCAGAATAGAGTTTTGAAATTATCTAAGGTTATCCACAAAGGGAAATTTAATTCAATAAATAAATATGCTCGTTAATTTTGGAGAATCTAGTTATACACAGAAAAAGGGCATAGAAAA
>NZ_LTDM01000038.1 GCF_001940565.1 Tissierella creatinophila DSM 6911 | reverse complement strand
TAAACTTTACAAGAAAGTTGCTGGGCCATCCTTTTTAAGAGTGTTAGAAAAAATAGATTCTAAGAGTAATACTAAGATTCATATTTGTCCAAAAACATCTACTTCATTATTGGCAGTAGATTTGATTGAAGAGGATGAGAATGGACGCTTTTTTGGTGGAAGCTGTATATCAAGTGCTAGGAGTATTGATGGGAGTAGGAAGTATAGGGTGAGATAGAAAGGAGGAAAGGATATGTTAGATATCTTAGTAAAGAATTTGGGTTTTGCCTATGACAAAGATATTATTTTGTCGAATATAAATATGGAAGTTAAAGCAGGAACCTTTGTATGTTTACTAGGTCAATCTGGATGTGGCAAAAGCACGTTTCTTAGATTGTTAGCTGGGTTAGAAAAACCAACTTCTGGAGAAATATATGTCGGAAATGAATTGCTCAAAAATCCTGGTTTGCAAAGAAGTATGGTATTTCAAGATAGTGGGCTTTTTCCTTGGATGACTACTGGAGAAAATATAATGATAGCTCTTAAGCAGAAATTCAAAGGAATGTCTTATGTGGATAGAAAAAATGAAGCAATTAGAAGGTTAAAAGATGTAGGACTAGATGAATCAAGTTTTCATAAACTTCCAAAAGAACTTTCCGGAGGAATGCAACAGCGTTGTGCTATTGCTCGAGCATTTAGTATTGATTCACCTATACTCTTAATGGATGAACCCTTCGGTGCATTAGATGCTGTTACTAGATCAAACCTTCAAGGCTTAGTAATTGATTTATGGAAGCAAGAAAAAAAGAATAGGAAAACTATATTTTTTGTAACTCATGATGTAGATGAGGCTTTGCTTCTAGCAACAGATATATTTATATTGGGGCAAGCGCCAAGCAATATTATTCATAGGTGTTCCCTTGGAGGAGGAAAGACATGGAATATTAATACTATTCATACTGACCCTAATGCATTAGAGCTAAGAAATGACTTGGTCAAAATCATTCATAATGAAATTAAGAAAAAAAGCAGTAAAAAATTTGAAACCTATAAAAAAGGAGTGGCAATATGAAAACAAAAATAAAATTAGTTACATTTTTAATTACAATAACGGTACTATTAGCGGCTTGTTCTCCAAAAGAAGTAAGTAACAACAATGAATCATCAGAAGATAATATAAAAGTTAAATTAGCTGCACAAGCAACATCAGGACAAGTATTTCAATTTCTTGCTGAAGATAAAGGTTATTTGGAAGAAGAAAACATAGATGTTGAACTTTCTTATATAAATAATGGTTCAGATGCGTTTTCTGCTTTAAGTTCGGGACAAGTTGATGTTATTTCCACATATGGAACAGGTGGGCCTTTAATACAAATTGCAAATGGACAGGAGTTTACTATATTTGGTGGATACATGATTATTGGAGCAACACCTGTTTTTGCTATGCCTGATACTGAATACAATAGTGTTGAAGATTTTCGTGGAAAAACTATAGCTATTATGAGAGGTGGAACACCAGACATCGTATTAAAAGGCATTTTACATGATGAAGGATTTGACATAGAGAAAGATGTTAAGTTTATTGAGCTAAAAAAGAACACAGATGTTATGGAAGCGGTTAGAAATGGACAAGCTGACTTTGGTGCTGTTTCTACTGGTTTTGAGCTACAAATTGCTGAAGCTGGAATGGAAATCGTATTATGGCCTGATGAATTATGGCCTAATCATTCATGTTGTCGTATGGTTGCTAAAACGAGTTGGTTGAAAGAAAATCCTGAAGCAGCACAGAGGTTAATGCGTGCATATTTAAGAGCCGAACAAGATATGTCACAAGATATGGGTAGAGTAGTTGAATTGACTGTTGAAAACTTAGATATGTCCGTTGAAACCGCAGAAAGTTTCTTGCTTAGTGACCATATGATTTATGAAACTGACCCATTTAAAAATAGCGTGGTAACTATGTGGGAAAAAATGCAATCTTTTGGTTATATTAAAGATCCTAATGTGGATATAAACGATCATATAGAGACTAACAACTATAAATCTGCTTTAGATTCTTTAATTAAGGAATATCCAGATAGCAAATTTTTTAAAGAAAAGCTTGAAGAATACAATGATAATAATCTTTAGATGAGTATTTAATATGGGAGAATTGATATATATCAACTCTGCCATATTATTGAAAGAACAATAATAATTTGTTAGGGAGGATTTAAATTAATGAAAAAGTTTATTATAGATAGAATGGGGATTCTGTTAATTTTCATTGGAATTGTACTTTTTTATGGAATTGTTACGGATGTTTTGGGAATATTAGACCCGTTCTTATTTCCAGGATTTGGTAAGATATTGCCAGGATTTTTAAAATACTTTAAAGAACTTTTAAATGGGCTTGTAAGTTCTCTTGGGTTATTAGTTCCAGCTTATACCATGGCAGTTGTGTTTGGAATAACTATAGGTGTTATTGTTGGTTTGAAAAAATGGCTTAGAAGAAATATTACTCCATACATAAATGCTTTTGGTTCTATACCAGCGACACTCTTAACCCCATTTGCTATTCATATTTTCCCTTCGTTTCGAATTGCATCAATATTTATTATATTTATTGCGGCTTTCTGGACAATTTTAGGATCTACAATCAATGCAGTTATGACTATAGATAAGAGATTTCTAGAAAATTCAGCAACTTTGGAAATTAAGGGGATAGAAAAAATGTTTAAAATTATCCTTCCGGCTGCTTCACCTACTATATTATCAGGTTGTGCTATAGCACTTAAATTTTCTTTTGTTATGCTAACTGTTGCTGAGATGTTCGGTGCTACTTCTGGAATGGGTTATTTTGTACAGTATTACTCTGATTTTGCCAGATTTGATCTAGTAATTGTTGGTTTTATATTTATTGCTTTAGTTTTAGTTAATATAATGAATCTTTTTGATTTAATGAAAAGTAAATTACTTTATTGGACAATAAATGATTAGTTATTAATTCTAAGGGAAAATAATATTATGGGAGGTTACAGACATGGTAAAAACTGATCAAATGACCCCTGCTGAACGAGCAAATGCTATTAGCAAAGGTTTAGAAGTAGATAGATTACCTTGTAATCCTAATATTGCGAATGGTACTGCTAGAATTTATGGATGTAAGGTTTCTGATTTCAATCACAATCCAAAAATAATTGCTGAAGCACAATTTGCTTCATATAAAAAATTTGGCGGTGATAGTTTAAGAATTTTTACAGATTTGTTTACTTGGGCAGAAGCAATGGGGGCAAGTGTAAAAGAACCAGACGATGATACTGTTGATTTGGCAAGTCCTGCAGTTTTTAAAGTAGAAGATATAGATACGTTAACTCCTGCGAATCCATATAAAGATGGACGATTACCAATTCACTTAGAGGCAATGAAATATTTACGAGAATTAGCTAAGGATGAGATTAATTGTTCTGCAGGAGTAGTTGGACCTTTTACTAATGCATCTTTTCTATTTGGTGTAAATGAGACATTAAAATTTGTTCATAAAAATCCAGAAGCTATACACAAACTATGTAAAGTTTCACTTGAAACTTGCAAAGCTTATGTAAAGGCATCAATGGATATTGGAATAGTTCCAACAATCTCGGAACCAATGTCGTCCTGTACAGTTATTAGTCCTAAGCAATTTAGAGAACTGTCATTGCCCTACTTAAAGGAATTAATTGAATATATAAAACAAAATGGTTATAACCCTGTAGTTCATATATGTGGACAAACAAATAAAATATGGAGTGATATGGCAGATATAGGTATTGGTGGAATGAGTATAGACAATATTGCAAGCTTGGAAGATTGCAAAAGAACAATCGGGCATCAGACAAAAATAATGGGTAATGTAGATCCAGGTGGAATAATGTATTGTGGAACACCAAATGATGTTAGAATCAGCACCTTAAAGGGAATTTTAGAGGCTTATGACTCTCCTAAAGGATATGTAGTTATGTCAGGATGTAGCTTACCAATAGATACTCCAATTGAGAACATAGAGGCAATGATGGATATAGTACGAGAAGTTGGTTATCCAGTCGACCCAGATAAGGTAATTTACTTGATAAACCATTATAGTAAATGATTTTATTCAATAGTATATCAGAAAGGGATTAATATTTTGTTGAAACAGTACGATTAAATAATTTCAATAAATAGAATGTAAAAATAGGAAGGTGATATATTTGACCACAAAAATTGATATAATTTCTGGTTTTCTTGGTGCGGGAAAAACCACTATGATAAATAAACTGCTAGATGAAAATGTCTTAGGGGAAGGTATTGCCATTATTGAAAATGAATATGGGGATATTAATATCGATTCAAGAAGAATCGGACAAACTGGAATAGAAATAAAATCTATTACATCTGGATGTATTTGCTGTTCTTTGCAAGGTGAATTTGACATAGCAATGAAGCAGCTCATAGATGAGTTTAAGCCTAATAGAATAATAATTGAACCTACAGGAGTAGGAAAGTTATCTGACGTTATAAATGTTGTAGATAATCTTAGAAAACAAAGAGATGTAGCGTTAAATATGGCAATTGCAATTGTAGATGCTATAGAATTCGAGGATTTTATTGATGTTTTTGGAGACTTTTTTAAAGACCAAATCCAACACGCTACTACCGTTATATTGAGCAAGAGTCAATTAGTAGAGGAAGGAAAGGTTGATGAAATAATAAATTCCATTAGAAGTCTTAATCCTAATGGCAATATTATAGCAACTCCTTGGGATATATTATCCTCCCAAAATATTCTAGAATTGTCAGAGTCAAAAAATAGTCAAAGACATGATTATTTAGAGCATAATCACCACCATGGTGAGGATGATGAATTTCAGTATTGGACCATGGAAACTGCCAAGAAGTATGATAGCAATAGACTTAAAGAAATTCTAAATAGATTGAAAGAGGATAAATATGGTAACGTACTTCGGGCTAAGGGAGTATTATCAGATAACGAATCTAATTGGATGGATTTTGACTTCCTACCAAATAACATAGAGATTAAATATATTAAACCCCAAGCAATTGGGCAAATCGTTTTAATTGGCAAAGAACTAACTAAGGAAAACATCGAGAAATTATGGGTATAGGCAAGAGCAAACTAGGGGCGTACCTTTGGCCGCCACATGGCACACAAGAATTATTAAGTGCACATCAATAGTAGAATTTGCAGTAAGTAGAATTACACATTCAGTATAAGAAAAAAAGTTAACTATCTGGTTAACTTTTTTTCTTATACTGAATTGAAAATTTCAACAAATAAATTTGATTAAATTGATATTTTTATTGTTATTAAATTACAACAAAGATGCAGGATTCATGCTATTTATTTGCCAAATAATATTGAATTTCAAATTCAAATTTAAATTTAAATTTAAACTTAAATAATTATGCTTGACTTTAGTACTGTAATGTATTACCATAAATTATGTCTAAAATAATAGGTTACTTATTTTAATTATCACAATTGTTACTATTATAACAAAAAATGACGTGAAAAGCAAAATGCTAGTTCAAAGAAGCTAGTAGAAGTAAAAAAATACAAGGGAGGAATCAATATGAAAGTTGCATATGTTATATCTTCAGATAATAGTAGGACAATATTAAGGGATATGATAGTTCCACAGATGGAAGCTGAAGGGCATGGTGCTGATGTTTTAGGAATGTTTTTTGTGTTTGACAATACATATTTACTTTTAAAGGACACAGATTTAGGAGAGAGATTACAAAAGCTCCATGATAAAACGGGAATGATAATACTTGCTTGTGACCAATGTGTTTTTGAAAGGGAGATTCAAGACAAGATAATACCTGGAGCGTCTATTGGATGTTTTCCAGTACTTTATGGTTGCCTAGAAAATGCAGAATTAGACCAGGTGATAACCTTATAAAACATTTCATTACTAATGCTTAGGATAGTATAAGAGATCCACATAAGCTATTTGTTGGAGGTGCTTATTTGAGTAAGGTATTGGTTGAATTTATTAATACATGATCTGGTTGTGATGGTTATACCAGAGCTGTAGAGGCTGCTGCAGCAAAATATAAAGAAAAAGTTGATGTGAAAATTTATTATGCAGGGAAGGACTTTGATTATATAAAAAAATATGGAGTTATTTTTAAAGGTACTTTGATAATAAATGGAAAGAAGAAGATTGATAGAATTTCAAAAGATATTATAGAAAAGGAAATAAAAGAGGCTGTTATGGAACTAGAATGATAGGAGATGAAAAGATTATATGATTATATTTGAGTTTTTAAAATCTATGTTA
>NZ_LTDM01000037.1 GCF_001940565.1 Tissierella creatinophila DSM 6911 | reverse complement strand
ATTTGACGTTTCTTTCTAGCTTTATCAAGCTCAATGTAGATAGCTTCAGTTAGTCTTCGTTGAGTATGCCTATAGCCTTTTTTAGAATATCAAGTGCATCTTCCTTGTCACGAAGCTCCTTTTTTAGCCTAGCTATTTCTTTCTCTGCATCAGAGGAATAGTTACCAGAACCTCTGTGTTCTACAATTCCACCGTTAGACTTAGCACTTTGAATCCAGTTATTTAGGCTGGATGGGCTGATTTTTAAATCATCTGCTGCATCTTTCATAGATTTGCCAGATGAATAATAGTAATTCACGGCATCGTGCTTGAATTCTTCACTATATTGTTTCTTTCTCTTTTCCATAATAAATTCGCTCCTTTTCTGATAGTTTTATTATATCAGATATAGAATCTATTATGTTTGGGATGTCCGATTTCTATACTATCACTAAGGCAATTTAATCACTTTAACAACTAATGATAAAATAAATAACAATTTGATAATACAAAAGTGGGATGAAACTGACAAAAATGGTACATTTTCTGAAGAGATAATAAATATAAGTGAGTATATTGAAAAAGTTGACCAACAAAACAATGATATCTCTACCTATGCTATGACTGTAGGGAGTCAAAATACAAGTAAAGGTGGTTATAGCTATAAATATTATAGCTATGATAAACGATCTTATAATTGGGAAGTTAAGACACCAAAAACAAGTTATTATAACTTTCCAGAAGCTCATAGAAAGCAAAGTGATATTAATGGATTTAAAAGTGCTGTTGATAGCATTGTTCGCTCAGAACGGTTAGGAGGAGCGGCAGTAGGGGTATCGTTAATGACCGCTGGAGTTAATCTTTTATATGCTAGTGGAGTAGGAGCAGCCTTAGCTCTCGTTGGCGGGGTAGGAGCAGCTGCAACAGCTATTATTAGTATTGACTCTCATTCAAAAGACGCTAATTATTATAATACTAGGTTGAGAAATAATAGTTAGTAAACGTAATTGATTAACAAGTTTTTTAAAAGCAAAATTTATTTTTTTAGGAGACAATTAATGAAAAAAACAATTTTAAATTTAATATTGTTTATAAATATTTTTTTTATTTCTTATTTTTTTTATGATGGAAATATACGAGATACATTAAATTTTTATACCTTTATAGGTTTATTTAATTTAATTATAATAGGATATACATTATCTGCAAATACTGATATCAAATTTGTAAATTTATTTATTTATTCAACATTATCAATTTTTTTAGGTATAATATACAATATCTATACTATGTCTGAATTCAATACAGATTTTAAAATCATAGACTTAGTTATTTATTATTTAATTATGATAGTAATGATTTTAACTCCATATTCATACATTAAAAAGTAATTTCATAAACATAAGTAAGAAAATCTTTAAAATAATAAATTATTTTTATTAAATAAATTCAGTTTCATTAATGATTTAACAATACAGAATATATACTATGTATTGTTAAATCATTTTTTTAAATATCCACCTCAAATTACCGCTCAGACCAAAAAAAGACCACTTAAACCAAAACCTAACAATTATCAAATTTTATGTGTTATATTTATTATAAAAAAAGAAAAAAGAAATTAAAGTAATAAATAAAATTAATAAACTTAAAGAAGGAAAAGAATATTAAGAGGAGTTTTAATTTTCAGTTTTGAAAGATACAGTTAAAATAGTGGGTTTTAGATTATTTACTTATGTTTAATTTGCCATTTTCTTGACACAAGAACACTATTAAAATATAATTAAAAACAATTAAAAAGAAATTATAATCAAGAATCAAAGTAAATTAGGTAAATTAAACAATTTTATTAGCATTGAAATTTTTTCTAGATTTATAAAACTGGGAAAGAACACTCGTGATTTTAATCATGAGATGCATTTCTGAATTTGTTGTAATTTAATATAAATACTTCAAGAACAAATGTTTAACGACTGTTAAATAGGGTAGAATAAAGGTAGAACAATAGGAGGTGAATTATTTGGCTAAGAAAAGTAAAACACCAAGCTATGTATTAACTCTACCATTAAAACTTGAGCCCTTTCAAATGGATATAATAGATAAAAGACTTGAAATAGCAAGAAAAATATATAATTCAGTTTTAGGATTAGCTCTAAAGCGATATCACCTTATGCTTGAAAGTAAAGAATATAGAAAAAATAAAACTAAACTAAAAAACATCAATAAAGAATACTACGCAGCTAAACTAAAAAAAGATAAAAAAGAAATAGATAAAGTTAGAAAAAAATTATACAAAGATAGAGATGATATATACTCAAAATATGGACTTACAAATTATTCACTTTACGAAGATGTTAAACCTATGTATAAACACTTTAAAGATAATATAGGAAGTCTACAATCTCAAGCTATAGCAGATAGAGTATATAAAGCTGTAAAAGAGATATTAGATGGAAATAATGTTTACTTTAAAAAAAGGGAGCAAGTGGATTCTATTGAAAATAAAACAAACACATCTTGCCTTATATACATAAAAGAAACCAACAGGATAAAATGGCAAGACTTAGAGATCGAAGTAGAAATAAATAAAAATGATATCTATGCACAAATAGCTCTAAAAGATAGAATAAAATTCATTAGGATAGTTAGAAGGTCTATAAGAGGAAAAAAATAAGTACTATGTTCAGATAATACTTGAAGGAATTCCTCCATCTAAGATAGATAAAAAAACAGGACAATTCAAAAGAAAGCTAATCATAGGAGACGTAGGACTAGACATAGGAACTCAAACTATAGCTATAGTAAGCAAACTAGATGTAAAGCTACTTGAACTGTGTCCCGAAGTAAATAATATAGAAAGAGAAAAGAGAATACTTCAAAGAAAACTAGATAGACAAAGAAGAGAGAATAATCCTAATAACTATAATGAAGATGGAACTATTAAAAAAGGTATAAGGATAGACGGAAAGTTAAACAAACTAGAATGGAATAACTCTAAAAAATATTTAAAAACAAAAAATCAGCTAAGAGAACTCCAAAGAAAACAACGAGCTATAAGAAAACTCTCTCATGAAAAACTTGCTAATTTAATAATAAGTTTAGGAGATAGAATATTAGTTGAAGATATGAGTTTTAAAGCTCTTCAAGCTAGAGCTAAAAAAACTACTACAAATGAAAAAACAGGTAAAATAAATAAAAAGAAAAGATTTGGTAAAAGCTTAGCAAATAAAGCACCGAGTATGCTACTTGAAATAATAGAGAGAAAACTAAAATATAGAAACAAAGAATTATTAAAGATAAATACACACAAAGTAAAAGCTAGTCAATATAATCACTTTAAAGATAACTACACTAAAAAGGAATTAAAAGATAGGTGGAGTGTTGATTTAAATATTCAAAGAGACTTATATAGTGCATTTTTGATTAAAAATGTAGATGATACATTAGAAAATATAGATAGAGAACTATGCTTTAAGAGATATGATAACTTTAAAACACTACACGACAAAGAAATAGAAAAACTTAAAGAGTTAAAGAAAGATGGAAAAAGATTAATAAGTAGTATGGGAATATAAAAGTAAAGAAACAAAAAATAAAGATAAATAAACAATGGTTTTGAATCGAGCCATAAAGCTATCGTAAATATAATTCATTAGAATAAGTATTGATAGTGAAAGTCTTATCGAAATAGATGAGTCCCTATATGTTGTAATGTCGGTATTGGTACTGATATGAGAGTGTAGGGGAAGTTTAATTAGATAAGAACCCTGTCACTTCAGTGATGGGAGATTCAGATTGTACTGTATGATAATCCATGGTCTTTTGTTATATATTTAATTAAATTCTATGGAATTCTTAACTCATTAGAAGATTAGCAGGAGGTTAGGGTATGAATTATTTTAAATTAGATATAAAGAGATTGTTGTCAAGTAAAATGGTCCGACTAACAATATTGATTTTGTTAGCAATTTCAATTTTAGATCCACTTACAGTATTGAACCATTTTTCCCGAGATCCTAATATGATGAAAGAAATTGGAAAGAATCCATTTCAATTTTGGATGTTAATGAATTCAGTTAGTTGGGGAAATAATTTATACAATACTATGTTTTGGATTTTTCCAGTATTATTGACTGGTCTAATATACTTTGATGATAAAAATACTTCAATGTACATGCTTCAGGTAACTAGAGACAGTAAAAATAAGTATATTATGTCAAAATTACTTTCTACTTGGTTATTTTCATTTATTGTAATGTTAGTAGCATTAGAAATAAATATTATTGTAACATATAAATTGTTTTCTGAAAATATGATGTTATCAGAACATTACCATCGAATCGCACCTAATAAAGGAACCTTTGTATATAATGCCTTTTCTTCCAATCCTATGAAGATGGTTCAAATATATACTGTTTTAAATGCTTTCGCAATATCTATATTTTCAGTGTTTTCCATTTGTATTCATATGATATTTAAACTTACCAATAGATATATAGCTCTTTTAATGCCAGTGATAATTCTATATGGAATTAGATTTATATTTGATTCTCTTCCTATGCTTTTTATATATAATATTAGAATGATTCTTCAACCCAGGGCGACTAGTGCGTTAGAATTTATAATTACCTGGAAAAGCGTAATATTAACTTTTGGAGTATGGATATTAGTTAATTGTATATTAACTTTATTTATATTTGTTAAATCAAGGGATTGTTATGAATAGAATAATTAAAAATAATAAATTTTTAATACTATTTTTAATTTATTTATTAGGGACATCTATATTTTTTTTGATAATTAATTCTCTGGGATATGATTGGTTTAATCACTGGTTTTTTGATAAATTTTTTGTATTTCAATTTGTTTCAGTTGTAATTGTTGGATTAGCTCTTCAAGATAGGTTCTATAATGCTTTAACTTATATAAGAATAGGAAATAGAAGAAAGATACTTAAAAATCAGCTATTAAGATATTATGAACAAGGATTTATTTATTTGAATATAATGTTTATTTTTATTATTTTAGGTGGGCTATTAACTAGGTCATTTTCAGATAGTATAGATTTACTTTATATTGTCCAATGGTATATCCATTACTTATTAGGAATCATTTTATTAATAAATTTGATTTTATGCTTAAAATGGTCCAATAACTCCATTCTAAGTAAATATAGTGAATTTTTAGTCTTTTTGTTTCTTTATATGGAAATCTTTTTGATAGTAAAATATTTAAAGATAATATTTAATATAAATATTAATATATTCTTTTCGTGGATATTCTATGGAGGATTAAAAAGTTATTTTGTTATATTGTTTTTAATTATTATAACTACATTAATATGTGTTAAATTAAGTGATAGGAGAGATTTCCTATGATAAAGGTTTTTAAAAATATAAAACCATATTATATAGCTATTATAATTGATATTGTCATTAGCTATGTATTTTTAAGAATGATGGGATATGAAAATATAAATATAATGTATCAAACTATTTTCGGTGGGACTCCCTTATATATAGCTATGCTAAAAGGACTATTTATTATGAACTTATCGTTGCTACAGCTTATAAATATTGATTATATAACCTTTTTTATTGATAACTCAGATAGTCTATCAATCCGATATGGAAGTAGAGATAATTTTTTAAAAGCTCTTTTGAAGGGAAACTTTGTGATAACTGGAGTTTTTATAATATTGATTTATATAATTTGGTTACCAATGGAGATTGTATTTAATTCTAATGTAGGATTTAATCCAATTAATATTGAAATGCTTATAATGATTGGGAGAGTATATTTGTTTTGTATAATAATAGTTTTACTTCAAATACTTTTATTACTAAAGACTACAAAAGTTAATACATATATGATCCTTACATCTATATCTATAATTTTAGCTTTCATGAGCTATTATAGCTTTAAATTAGGTGTTTTACCTCAATTGCACAGTGGATATAGCAATTGGATAAATATAATCATTAATATATTGTTCATTATATTCTTAATAATTATTATAGTGATAGTATAGAAATCGGACATCCCAAACATAATAGATTCTATATCTGATATAATAAAACTATCAGAAAAGGAGCGAATTTATTATGGAAAAGAGAAAGAAACAATATAGTGAAGAATTCAAGCACGATGCCGTGAATTACTATTATTCATCTGGCAAATCTATGAAAGATGCAGCAGATGATTTAAAAATCAGCCCATCCAGCCTAAATAACTGGATTCAAAGTGCTAAGTCTAACGGTGGAATTGTAGAACACAGAGGTTCTGGTAACTATTCCTCTGATGCAGAGAAAGAAATAGCTAGGCTAAAAAAGGAGCTTCGTGACAAGGAAGATGCACTTGATATTCTAAAAAAGGCTATAGGCATACTCAACGAAGACTAACTGAAGCTATCTACATTGAGCTTGATAAAGCTAGAAAGAAACGTCAAAT
>NZ_LTDM01000036.1 GCF_001940565.1 Tissierella creatinophila DSM 6911 | reverse complement strand
TTATGCATTTGGTGGAGGATTACACTGTGCTACAGCTGACGTTTACCGTGAAGGTGAGTGTTTAGACTACTTCCCAAATCAAAACGTTAACGATCCAACACTAGTAACATTTGAAACTAGCCCTTGGCTAAAAAAATAGGATTTTAAACAAGTAATTATAAAGGGTCAGTTAATTGAGAAACGCTGACCCTCTATAAAGATATAAATTAATTTTAATTTATTTTTATCATCTAAATCATCTAATTTATTTGAAGAAATTTAAATTATTTTATGAACCCAATTTTTAGGACAAATATAATAGTGATTTAGCATTTAATACTAATCCAATAATTTATATTATAAAAAAAGGAAAGGGGAATAAAAATGAAAAACTTATTTATTGAAAATATGACTTGGGAGGAATATGCTAATATAACTGAGGAAAACGTTCTCATAATTCCTATAGGGGCTACTGAACAACATAGTCGTCACCTTCCTCTTAGTGTGGACAATGTTATATCTGTAAACTTCGCTCAAAGACTTGCCAAAGAATTAAATGGGTTTATAGCTCCTGCTCTCTCTTATGGATATAAGTCAAACCCAACTAGTGGTGGAGGTCCATTATTTCCTGGAACAATTGATTTAAATGGTAACACTCTTACAATTTTAGTTCAAGATATCTTAAATGAGTTTATAAAAGATGGTTGGAAAAAGATAATTTTATTAAATAGTCACTATGAAAATCAAGCCTTCTTAGCAGAAGCAGCAGATTTGGTGATTAAAGATCAACAAGAAGAATTCCCTAAAATTGTTCTTGCAAGTTGGTGGGATAATATTTCAGAAGATGTTATGCCTCAAATCTTTGATGAAAGACCATTTAGAGGTTGGGACTTAGAGCATGCTGCTATAACTGAAACATCCCTAATGATGTATTTCGAACCTGATTTAGTTAAGAATGATTTATTGACAGATGAAGGAATAGAAAATGTTCCTAGATATCAAAGATATCCAGTATCCAAAACTTTGATTCCTAAATCTGGTGCGTTATATACTTCTATATCAAGTACGCCCGAGAAAGGTAAAATTATAGTAGACGATGTTGTTGATAACTTCTTAGTATTTTTTAGGGAAGAATTTTCGCTTGAAGAATTGGCATATTAAGAACAAAGTTATATGAAATTATATTTATTTTAAAAAACATAAAAAGGAGTGTTTTTCATGAGTGAAAACAAGACTAAAAAAATAGCATCTGATGATAACCCGTTAGGAGAATTACCTGACCAGGATAGGCAAGGTATGTTCTCTATGATGGTAGTACTATTAGGATTTACATTCTTTACATCTACTATGTTCGCTGGAGGGCAAATAGGACCTAACTATAAGTTTTTCCCAGATCTTATGTATGTTATAATTCTTGGAAACTTATTACTAGGAATATATGTTGCAGCATTAGGTTATATAGCACAAAAAACAGGCTATAATTCAGTAGTTTTATCTAGATATAGTTTTGGTGATAAAGGTAGTAAATTAGTAGATTTACTATTTGCATTTACTCAGATTGGATGGTATGCATGGGGTACTGCAACTATAGCTATAGTTTTTGTTAAAATGTTAGGACTTAATCCAGGTTGGACGATTCCATTGATGGTTGTATTTGGTTATGGATTTAGTTTAACATCTTATATAGGATATAAAGGAATTGCAATGTTATCTAATATAGCTGTTCCTGCCATGGCAGTACTTATTTTCTGGAGTTTTTCGATTGGCTTTAAAGATGTAGGGGGTTTCCCTGGATTAAATAAGACTCCTGAAGTAGCAATGCCTTTTGCTACTGCTTTAACTTTAGTATTTGGTACCTTTGTTAGTGGAGGTACGCAGTCCACAAACTGGACTCGTTTTGCTAAAACACCCAAGGTTGCCATTGTAGCAAGTATAGTTGCTTTCTTTTTAGGGAATGGATTAATGGTAGTTGCTGGTGCTTTTGGTGGCTATGTTTATAATCAACCAGACATTGTTGAAGTATTAGTATTACAAGGATTGCAAGTGCCAGCGATAATTATGTTGTTTTTCAATGTTTGGACCACTCAAGATAATGCTATCTATAGTGTTTCTGTTGCTGGATGTAACTTCTTTAGAACAGAGAAAAGGACATTAATGAACTTTGCTGGTGCAACTATAGCTACAATATTAGCCATAGCTGGAATGTACAATTGGTTAGTGCCTTTCCTAGTTTTAATGGGTACTGTAATACCTCCTATAGGTGGAGTTATTATGGCAGATTATTATGTAAAACATAAAAGGAAATATAATAAATTAGCAGAAGTAAAAATGAAGGAATTTAACTACTCAGGGTTAATTGCATATGTAATTGGTGCATTTATGGCTTATGCTAGTCCAGGAGTAGCACCAATAAATGGTATAATAGCTGCTTTCATTGCATTTCCAATAGTTGATAAAATTCTAGTTTCTATGGACAAACCACAAGAAAACGTACCTTTAATTGGTGTTAATGTATCTGAAGGAAAATAAAATCTAGCGAGACATTAATAACAAACGAATTATTTAGTTAAAAGGGATGACAATGTCATCCCTTTTAGTTAACTTAATAAACTTTTCGAGTAAACAAAGATAATTATTTATAGGAGGTTTTTATGTTTATTGTTAGAAATGCTAAACTTAGAGGAAAAGATAATTTAGTAGACATTGTTATAGAAAATGGAAAATTTAAAGAAATAGGAGAAAATATAAGAGGTGAGTTTAAGGAAGAGATAGATGTAAATGGAAACTTAGTTTCGCCACCATTTATAGAGTCTCATGTGCATTTGGATGCTACTTTGACTGTTGGAACGCCAAGATATAACGAGAGTGGTACTCTCTTAGAAGGAATAGAAATTTGGGGAGAGAGAAAAAAGACACTTAAAAAAGAGGATATAAAAAAGAACGCTTTAGAAACTATTAAATGGCTCATAGCAAATGGAGTCTTATATATTAGAACTCATGCAGACTGTACTGAAGAAAGTCTAATAACAGTAGAAGCCCTTATAGAAGTAAAAGAGGAAATGAAAGAGTATGTAGATATTCAGATAGTGGCTTTTCCACAAGATGGAGTATTTGCTTATAAAGATATGGATAAACTGATGGAAAAATCTATTAAAATGGGGGTTGATGCTATAGGAGGCATTCCTCATGTAGAAATAACTAGGGAAGATGGAATCAAATCAATTGAATATATATTCCATATGGCAAAAAAATATAATAAGCTTATAGATATTCATACCGATGAAACAGGAGATGATCAGTCTAGGTTTTTAGAAGTCATTGCTAAATATACCTTAGAAAATGAAATGAATGGTCTGGTAACTGCAAGTCATACAACTGCAATGCACAATTACAACAATGATTATGCTTCCAAATTAATTGGAATTTTAAAAAGAGCTGATATAAATATAGTTTCAAATCCTTCTTCAAATGCACTAATTCAAAACAGATTAGACGGTTATCCTAGAAAAAGAGGTCATACACGAGTGGATGAATTAATTCAAAGAGGTGTAAATGTCAGTATAGGTAATGATGATATAATGGATCCATTTGCTCCTCTTGGAAAAGGAAATATGCTTCAAGCGGCACATTTGCTCGCTCACATGGCTCATTTAAGTAGCAATGAGGACATATTGAATCTATTTGACATGATAACTATTAATGGAGCCAAATCTTTAAATTTAAAGGACTATGGTATAAAGTTAGGAAATAGTGCAAACTTCATAGTTTTAGATGCAAAAGATGAAAGAGAAGCCATAAGACTTACAAGTGATGTTTTATATGTATTTAAAAATGGAAAGATGATATTAAAAACTATGCCTGTTAAGAGATGTTTAATAATACAAGATAAAAGTTATAATATAGATTTTAAAATTTAATATAAAATTAAATTAGGTTAGAGATTGTAGGAAGACAAATTGTATAAAATACAAATATTTAAATTGAAAATATATTTCAAATATTTTGTCTTTTAGTATTGACTTATGTATCTATTGTATTTATAATATAAATAAGTAATTAAAATAGATAACAAGCATATAAATAGTTACAGGTAAATCGTTTTCCTATGATGAGTGTATTTCTTTATTTATAGATCTACATAAAACTGTAGACTTTAAATAAAGAATATATAAATAAAAAACCCAGGAGGTGGTTAAAGATCCAGCATTAATTATATTTTAAACTAGTCTTTAGAAAAGAAGTTAGGCAAGTCGTTTTTCATATTTTTAAAATAAATTTATGAGGAGGAAATAAAATGACAGGATCTTGGACTATGGATGCATTTTTTATTGGATGTGCTCTTCTTATGGTAATACCCGCAGGTATATGGCTTTATTACGAGGTGTTTAATAAAGATAAGGGGGCTAAAAAATGATTAACTGGATTATATTTATTTTATCATCAATTGGTTTAATTGCTGTTGGTGCATTATCAGGTAAAAAGATACAAAGTGCCCAAAATGAGGGTGAAGGATTTTTACTAGGTGCAAAACAAGTAGGGGCTTTTGTAGGTGCAGGTACATTGATGGCAACAGGCTATAGTGGATGGGGTTTTATCGGTGCTCCTGGTACAGCTTATGCTTTTGGTACTATTGAAACTTTAGCAAACTTTTTCTTTGCTCCTGGAATAGTTTTCGGAACATTAATGTTTGCAGGATTTATGGCTAAACAAGCTGATAAATCTGGTGGTCTTACAGTTCCAGAGTATATGGCGGTAACACATAGAGGTACTGAAAAACAAAAGAGATTAGTGCATTTTGTTGGAGGTATAGCAACTTTCGTTTTTCTTTCAGTTTATATTATAGGTCAAGTTAGAGCCGTTGGTCTTGTTGCAGCAGAGTGGCTTGGAGTTAGTCAACAATTAGCAGCATTGATATTAATGGTTGTGGTTGTTATATTTACAATGCAAGGTGGACTTTTAGCTGTAGCTATTACAGATACAATAATGTGTATGGGAATGCTTATAGCTTCTGCTATTATATATATTACAATTATAAGAGACATTCCTATGTTGGATTTACTTACTCAGGTCGGGAAAATAAAACCAGAATTCCTAAATCCTTCAACGTCAGCTCCGTATGGTGGCGGTAAGTATAGTGTATTCTTAGTATTTGTTTATGCACTTCTTTTCACCACTACATTACCTTATATGTCAGTTCGTTTCTTATCTTTTAAAGAAGATATAAAGATACACTCAGTAGCTTTAATAATGGCACCTATGGGTGTAATTCTAAGCTTGATTCCAATGACTGGTATTTATATGTATTATAAAAACCCAGGCTTAGCTAATCCTGATAGTGCGATGCCAGTTTTCTTAAATACGTTTTTACCTCCGGCTTTAGCAGGAATGATTACATTGTTTATTCTTTTCGCAATGCTTTCAACAATAAGTTCAGTACTACAAGCATTGGCTTCATCATTATCTTATGATATGTTAGTATCTATTTCTGGTAAACAATCAGATAAGGGGGATTTATATAACCGTATAGGAGTACTTGTAACTGCTGTATGGGCAATGTTCTTAACATTTGCAGCTCCTCAAGGAATGCTTAACCAAATAGCTTATATTGGTACTGGTGGACTTATATCAGCGTTTGTAGGACCTACAATCATGCGTGTATTTATGGAAGCGGACTTAAAAACTTGTTTTGCTTCTATGATTACAGGATTTATTACAAATGTGCTACTTGTATTCGTATTGAAAATTGGTTGGGTAGAAGCACCTATTATAGCTGGTGCAGCAGGATGTGTTGTATATGTAGTTATGGGATATATAACTAATGGAGGATCTAGAATACCTAAGAATGTGGAAATAAGTTAAATTATAGTTTGAAAAGATATAAAAGCTTTACAATAAAAAAATTCCAATATAACATATGTTATATTGGAATTTTTTTATTGCGTGTTTATTTTTATGAATATTTATATAATAATTGACTTGGAAATATGTAAAATTTATATTTGTTTTTATTTTTTTAGTGCAAGCTATATTCGCGTCATACTGTACTATATACAAAAGCATAGAGTACTCTAACAATAAACAGATTGTATTTTACACTTGACATATAAATTTATTGGATTTATAATGTATTTACAAGCAGGTGGACAACGATTAAAAAAGTGCATAATACATTATAAGATATTATCACCTTACAATTAAGTCATAAATTTAATTAATGAATCAATCGTTTTCCTCTTACTACAAAAATATAACCAAAATTTTAGGAGGGGTATGAATGGCAAAAGTAGTAAATTCATGGAATGATTTTGACCCGTTAAAACACGTAATAGTTGGTAGAGCAGATAACACTTGTATACCACCAACTGAGCCAGCATCTGAATCTAAAGTTCCTTTAGATAGTCCAATGCGTGGTATGACTGGACCTCGTCCAACAGATACAGTTGAGGCAGCTAATGAGCAACTTGATGGTTTAGTAAAAATATTAGAAGATCGTGGAGTAAAAGTTGATAGACCAGAAGTTATGCAATGGAATCAAGCAGTTGTTACACCACACTTCATGACAGGAAGCATGTTTGGAACAATGCCACCAAGAGATGTTTTACTAACAATTGGTAACGATATCATAATGGCTTCAATGTCATTTAGATCAAGATTCTTTGAATACTTAGCATATAATAAAAACCTACGTGAATACTTTGACCAAGATCCAGACTTTAGATGGATTGCAGGTCCTCGTCCAGAACTAGGAGAGGCAAGCTATAAAAAAGATTACTATGATGGAGAAGTTACTGAAGAAGTTCTTTTAGAGCGTACTGCCAACCTAGATATGGTTACAACTGAGCATGAAATTCTATTTGATGCAGCGGATGTATTACGTTTAGGTAAAGACTTATTTATACAACACGGATTAACTACAAACAGAAAAGCTATGGATTGGTTTAGACGTATGTATCCAGAACTAAGAGTACACGCTGTAAACTTCCCTGGAG
>NZ_LTDM01000035.1 GCF_001940565.1 Tissierella creatinophila DSM 6911 | reverse complement strand
GTAGTTTATCTGGTAACAATAGCAAGAGGGACACACCTGTACCCATACCGAACACAGAAGTTAAGCCTCTTAACGCCGATGGTACTTGGATGGCAACGTCCTGGGAGAGTAGGAAGTCGCCAGATTAGTGACCTAAACTTAGTAACAATAATAAGCTTTTAATAGGTCAAATGTAGTAGCATAGATAATCTATGCAGTTCTACTATTCTTAGGTAGCTCAATGGTGGAGCAACCGGCTGTTAACCGGTAGGTTGTGGGTTCGAGTCCCACCCTGAGAGCCAATTAAGTTGCCGGAGTGGCGGAACTGGCAGACGCACAGGACTTAAAATCCTGCGGCCTTTATCGGTCGTACCGGTTCAATTCCGGTCTTCGGCACCAACTTTTTACTTAATACCTAAGTAAGTGTACAACTTTAATAATATAACGCGGGATGGAGCAGTCTGGTAGCTCGTCGGGCTCATAACCCGGAGGTCATAGGTTCAAATCCTGTTCCCGCAACCATAAACTCTTTTTAGAATAGGGAGTACCCCAGGGTGCAACCATAAATTTATTTTATAATAGGTAGTGCCCCAGGGCACAACCATAAAATTATAAGGCCCCATGGTCAAGCGGTTAAGACATCGCCCTTTCACGGCGGTATCCCGGGTTCGAATCCCGGTGGGGTCACCAATTAACATCATATTTAAATATATGGGCGCATAGCTCAGTTGGGAGAGCACCTGCCTTACAAGCAGGGGGTCACAGGTTCGAGCCCTGTTGTGCCCACCATATTATGACCTAATCCAATTTGCATAGCAAATTTATGGTAGGTCAAATGCAATGAGTACCAAATTTATACGACCGATAGGGAGTAAATAAATTTGTGTCACGAAACTGCTAAAAATTAATGCGG
The DNA here is from genome assembly GCF_001940565.1 of Tissierella creatinophila DSM 6911. Classification (GTDB taxonomy): domain Bacteria; phylum Bacillota; class Clostridia; order Tissierellales; family Tissierellaceae; genus Tissierella_A; species Tissierella_A creatinophila. The sequence continues at coordinate 6,930 of NZ_LTDM01000035.1, read as the reverse complement.
CCTGGTAGTTCAGTTGGTTAGAATGCCAGCCTGTCACGCTGGAGGTCGAGGGTTCGAGTCCCTTCCAGGTCGCCAATTAAATACATAATTTTTTAAAGAAATAACAATGCTGGCGTAGCTCAATTGGTAGAGCAACTGACTTGTAATCAGTAGGTTGGGGGTTCAAGTCCTCTCGCCAGCTCCATAAGATACTTCTTTCCACCAAAACGTTGTGCGGAAGTGGCTCAGTGGTAGAGCATCGCCTTGCCAAGGCGAGGGTCGCGAGTTCGAATCTCGTCTTCCGCTCCACAATTAATCCCCGGAGGAAACTGTGAATTTCCTTTAGGGATTAATTTTTTAAAAACTTTTGCGGGTGTAGCTCAGTGGTAGAGCTCCAGCCTTCCAAGCTGATTGCGAGGGTTCGATTCCCTTCACCCGCTCCACAAACAAATTATAAATACTTATATGTACCCTTAGCTCAGCTGGATAGAGTACTTGGCTACGAACCAAGGGGTCGGGGGTTCGAATCCCTCAGGGTACGCCAATAAAAAAACACTTAAAACTATACAGTTTTAAGTGTTTTTTTATTTTATTAAATTATCTTAATATCTATGATATAATAAATAAAAGATATATAATTATTGGAGGGATTAAATTGTCATATATGGAAAGTAAAGGTATTGCATTAAGAAATGCAGAAAAACAATTATCTATAGCTTCTACAAGAGATAAAAACTTAGCTTTACAAAAAGTTGCAGAATCTATTAAAAATAATAGACAAGAAATATTAAATGCCAATCAAAAAGATGTAGATATTTCTAGGAAAAATAATATGACGGAAGCTTTAATAGATAGACTTATGCTAGATGATGATAGATTAGATGGAATAATTGAAGGTATAAATACAGTAATAAAGTTACAAGATCCCGTATGGCAATCTAATAAAGTCTGGACTATCGAAAATGGCTTGACTATATCTCAAATGACAACTCCTTTAGGAGTGTTGGGTATAGTTTATGAATCTAGACCAAATGTTACAGTAGATGCCTTTAGCTTAGCATTAAAATCAGGAAACTGCATAATATTAAGGGGAAGTTCATCTGCTATAAATTCTAATATAGCATTAGTAAAAGCTATAAAAGAAGGTCTTCAAAATTCTCCTATTTCCAAAGAAGTAGTTCAATTTATAGAAGATACCAATAGAGATCTTGTTTTAGATATGTTAAATGCTAATGATTATATAGACCTAATCATCCCAAGAGGTGGAAAAGGTTTAATACAATTTGTAATACAAAACTCAACTGTACCTACACTACAAACTGGAGAGGGCAATTGTCATATATTTGTAGATAAATCAGCTGATTTAAACAAGGCTTTAGATATATTGATAAATGCAAAAACTCAAAGACTTGGGGTATGTAATGCCTGTGAAACTCTATTAGTACATCAAGATATAAAAGAAAAGTTTTTACCTATGGTTTATGAAAACTTAAAAGAAAAAATTGAATTAAGAGGTTGCAATAATACAAAAACTATTATAAACATAAAAGATGCACTAGAAAAAGATTATAAAGAGGAATTTTTAGATGCTATTTTAGCGATAAAAGTTGTTAACGATATAGATGAGGCAATAGAGCATGTAAACAAATATGGTACAAAACATTCTGAGGCAATAATTACAGAAGATTTAACTAATGCCAACAGATTTCAAAGAAGAGTAGATGCTTCCACCATATATGTAAATGCATCTACAAGGTTTACAGATGGTTCAGAATTTGGATTTGGGGCAGAGATGGGAATAAGTACACAAAAGATTCATGCAAGAGGACCAATAGGATTAGAGCAACTTGTAACATATAAGTATTTAGTAATGGGAGAAGGTCAAATTAGAAAGTAGGTATAATAATGCAAAAAACAATACAAAATAGTAAAAAGATAGTAATAAAGATAGGAAGCAGTACAATTACAAGTGAAGATGGAACTATTGATAAAGAATTTATAAAAAACTTAGCTCCTCAAATAAAGAGTTTGATGGATAGTGGAAAGAGGGTAATACTTGTATCTTCAGGTGCTAGAATAGCAGGGGTTAGTACGATTGGTAAATGGTCAAGAAAAGAAGATATAAATTATAAACAAGCACTATGTGCCATTGGTCAAGTTGAACTGATGGATTCATATAGAAAAATATTTGGAGAATATGGTTTGCATATAGCACAAGTATTACTAACTAAAGAAGACTTTGAATCCACATCTAGAACATTAAATATTAGAAATACACTATTTACCTTGTTAGATGAGGGGGTAGTTCCTATCATAAATGAAAATGACACAGTATGTGTTGAAGAAATAAAGATAGGGGATAATGATTTAATGGCAGCTAGAACTAGTGAACTTTGGGGAGGAGATTTACTTATAATTTTAAGCGATATAGTTGGTATATACGATAAAAGTCCTACAGAAAACAAAGATGCAAAACTTATAGAGATAGTTAATGACCCTTATGATTTAGAAAAAAACATTTCAATAGGTAAAAATAGTTCGTTTGGAACAGGTGGCATTGCAACTAAGATAAAGGCAGCTAAAATAGTAACACCTTATGGAACTTCTCTAATAGTAGCTAGAGGTAAACAAAAAAATATTATTTTAGATTTAAGTGAGGGAAAAGAAAAGGGAACTTTATTTTTAGGAAAGTAAAACAAAAAAACATAATCACAAATAAACCATATCTCATTAAAAATGCCAAAGAATACAGCTTATATTTATTAGCATTTTTAATGGGATTAATTTTTAAAATAGTTTATAAATACCTTTGTTTAAAAACTGGGAAAAAAGAGGGGATTAAATGAAAGAAACAGTATATATAACAGGCCATAAAAATCCTGATTCAGATTCTATCTGTTCAGCCATTGCATATGCAGAATACAAAAACACACTAGGAGATGTAAATGCTATTCCAGTAAGGCTTGGTAATATAAATAGAGAGACAGATTTTATATTAAAATATTTTGGAGTAAAGTCTCCAACGCTTCTTGAAACAGTAAAATTGAGCGTAGAAGATTTGGATTTTGACAAAATAGCTCCTATTACATCGGATATATCATTGCGTATGGGTCTTGAATTGATGAAAAAAAACACTTTAAATAGCATTGCTGTAATAGATGAAAACGAAGAACTAATTGGAGTTGTAACTATTTCTGATATTATTCAATCTTATATTGATGTATGGGATAATACTATACTTGGAAAATCTAATACATCAATAGATAATGTATTAGACACTCTTTCTGCTAAACCAATATTTATATCAAAAGACAAAAAGAAATTTATTGGAAAATTGTTAGTTCTTGCAATGAAACCAGAAAGCATGGAGGAGAGCATTGAAAAAGAAGATATAGTTATATGTGGCGATAGAAAAGATAGTCAATATCTTGCTTTAGAAAAAGGAGTGTCATTACTTATAATAACTGGAAATAATGAAGTAGATAAAGAAATAATAGAAAAGGCAAAGGAAAATAATATATCTATTATTAGTACTCCACACGATACATTTACAACTTCTAGACTTATAACACAGTCTATTCCAATTGATTATGTATCTACAAAAGAAAACTTGATCTTATTTGAATTAGATGATTTAGTAGATGATGTAAAAGTCAAAATGTCTCAAACTAGGTATAGATCTTACCCTGTAGTAGATGATAAAAAAAAGGTAGTGGGACTTATATCAAGATATCATCTAATATCTAGTATTAAGAAAAAAGTTATACTGGTAGATCATAATGAAAGAAGTCAATCTGTAGATGGGCTCGAAGAGTCAGAGATACTAGAGATAATAGACCATCATAGGGTAGCAGATGTATTTACTGGAAATCCTATATATTTTAGAAATGAACCAGTAGGAAGTACAGCCACAATAATTGCATCTATATTTTTTGAAAATGGAAGGAGACCTTCTAAAAAGATAGCGGGTATTTTAGCAGCAGCAATTATTTCAGATACACTTTTATTTAGATCACCTACATCTACTAGCACTGATAAGATTATGTTGAAGAGATTAGAAAAGATATCTGATTTGGATGTGGAAAAGTTTGCTATGGAAATGTTTAAAAATGGAACATCTCTTACAGGAAAAACACCAAAAGAGTTATTAAAAGAGGATTTTAAAGTATTTACTATAAATGAACAAAAAATAGGTATAGCTCAAGTTTATACGATGGATAGAGAGAGTTTAAAAGATATAAAAGTTGAACTTTTAAGATTAATGGAAGAAAGAAGACAAGATAAGGGGTATTCTACCTTTATATTAATGCTTACAGATATATTCAAAGAAGCTTCTGAAATAATAGTAGTAGGAGAAAATATAGAAATAATAGGAAAAGCTTTTGAAAAAGACATAGTAAATAATTCTTTTTATGTGAAGGGGGTTCTTTCAAGGAAAAAACAAATAGTTCCTCCTATAACAATAGCTCTTACCAGTATAGAAGGATTATAAAATACCAACTATTTAACTATAGGGACTATATTAATATAGTCCCTATAGTTAAACAAGTTTTTTATATATCTACCTTTTTTAAATCTGTAGTTGCAGGTCCTTCTAAAACTTTACCATCAAAATTAAACCTAGAACCATGACAAGGACAATCAAAACTTCTCTCTGCATTGTTATATTCTAATTCACATCCTAAGTGTGTACAAGTACTATCTGATAAAAATAGAACACCCGAAGCATCTCTATATGCAGCTACCCTTTTACCATTATATTTTATTATTCCACCTTCATCGTTTCTTATATCGTTTAAATTTATCTCATCAGGAAGTACTTTTCCCTTGATAAGTTCCTTAGCTACATTTAAATTGGATTTAATAAACTTGTTAAGATTATGTTTTACTTCACCACGCGAGGGGTTAAAAAGCTCTTCATACTTTGAAGCTTTTTCTTTTATCAAATCTGAAATAAGAATACTTGCAAAGCTTCCATTACTCATTCCCCATTTGTTAAATCCAGTTGCTACAAATATATTTTCATACCTAGAAGTAAGCCTTCCTATATAAGGGATTTTATCTACCGATTGATAGTCCTGTGCAGACCATCTATAAACAGGATCATCTACTTTAAAATTATTTTTAGCAAAAGCTATTAATTTTTCATAACTTTCTTTTTCTGAACTTGCTTGACCTACTTTATGTCCTTTACCACCTATTAAAAGATAATGGACTCCATCAGTATTAGAAAATCTTAAAGAGTAAGGTGACTGTGATTTAGATATCATCATATAACTATCATCTAAAGGTTCTTTAGTAGGAAAGGCAAGTAAATAAGATCTATAAGCTTCAAGTCTTGTAAAATACATTCCATTAGCACCAAAAAATGGATATCCTGTAGATATAACAAGGTTTTTACAATTAATTATAAAGTCGTTATTTGTTACAACTTTTACATTTCCACCATCTTTAACCAAGTACTTAGCACAAGTATCTTTAAATATAGGTACATCTTTTTCTAATAAATATTTTATTAGAGAATCTAAATATTTTACAGGATTAAGTTCGAATTGAGAATCCACTTTTAATCCACCAATCCCCTTTATATTAAAAGGTAGATCATGGATAAGTTCATGTGGTATGCCTAATTTTTCATATGAACTTTTTTCATCTAATATTTCATTAAACTCTTTTTCATTTTCTCCATAGATAATGCTGGAAGTTTCTTTAAAGTCACAAGATATATTATGTCTTTGGACTAAAGTCCTTACAAGATTTAATCCATCAAGTTGCGATTCGTAGTATAGTCTAGCTTTTTCTAGACCGTAATTTTTTAATATTTCACTATAAATTAAATCATGCTGAAATGTAAACTTAGCAGTAGTGTTTCCACTAGTTAAATGAATAGGTGTATCTTTATCTATAAGTACTACCTTATACCCTAATTCATTTAACATATAAGCTGTACTTATACCCGTAATACCAGCACCTATTATACATATATCACAAATTATATTCTTTTCTAATTTAGAAATATTACTAGATATACTATCCTTAAGCCATAAAGATAAAGATTTGTTTTTGAAAATGTCAAAATTATCCATATAATCTACCTCCAAATAATATTACTATCTATGAATACTTATTCCCATTTTATAGATTTAATATAATATTTTTATTAAATATTGAATATAATATTATTAATTAACAATATTATGATGATTGATATTTAATAAACATTATTATTAGTTGACTAAATTCTAAACTTATTATATTATAAATAAGAGAGATAAAACAAAAGTTACTTTATATATAAAGGAGTGGTTCTAAATATTTGCAGATAGCCATAAACTTATAGCACTTAATGTTTACAATAATGTATTTGAAAATTACGGACTAAAACTAGATAAAGAAAAATTATTATGGGGCTCTATTGCTCCAGACATTTTACCTAAATATAGATTTATTAGACATTACAAAGATGAAAGCTTAGATTATGTTGTAAAAGAAATTATAAAAGTTATTTTTATGAGTAGATATGTAGATTTTAATAACAATGTAGATTCTCTAACGATGAAACTTTTGAGTAGGAAAATAGGGATAATCTCACATTATTTGACTGATTTTGTATGTGTACCTCATTCTAAAAGATGGACTTTTATAGGCTCTATGAAAAAACATATTAAATACGAAAAAGAATTAGATGCATATGCTAAGCATCATGATTTTAAAAAACATGTAATTTCAACTAATGATATAGATCTATATAATAATGAATCTGTAGAACTAAAGGCACAGATTAAAAACTATATCGAATCTGTCATAGAAGAATATTCTCTTAAATTAAGTTTTAAAAATGATTTAGACTTTGCAGCAGAATTTAATACTAAGATAAGCTATTTTATTTTAGATACAATAAATGCTTATTCTGAGGAACTACAAAGACAATTTATATTTGAAGTATAATAG
>NZ_LTDM01000034.1 GCF_001940565.1 Tissierella creatinophila DSM 6911 | reverse complement strand
TAATTATATCCATAAGAGCATCTCCTTTTTGTATATTATTAACTGGTTTTGTCACCTATATAATATCATATTTGGAATGCTCTTATTTTATTTTTAATTATTTTCCCCAATCTAATTTTACACTAACGCTGGGATATGCTTATGAAGGAGCATTTAGTTATAGAAAGTCAGATAGCAACTATAATAAAGCAATAGATTTATTATTCACTGAATATGCAGCGGGAAGAATACCGGATGTATCTATTGTGGGAAAAGCATTTAATAGAACAACTGGAAAAACTCAAAGAATAAAAGTATCAGGAATCACTTTTGATGAACTTACTTTACAATCTTGGGAAGAGAGAGCAGTGGGGGAAATTGAAATGCCATTTAAAGCTAGTAAAGTAGAAATATTACAATAGTACAGAATTAAAACATAATTTAAGTGCCTTAGAACTCAATCTAGGGCACTTATTATTTTACAAATAAAGGGAGTGGTGTATATGGCTAAACAAGCGACTTTGGCAGATATTATAGCTAAAAGAAAACAAGGTAAAATGGATAAATTACAAGTTAAGAGTTACTATTCAGAAACTTTAGATATGGGTATTGAAATCAGAAAAATACCACTGGGGCAATACATGGATATAGTAGAAAATCTAGAAGAGGAAAACAGTATAAATGGTATGAATAAACTGATATACGAATGTTGTCCACTTTTTAGGGAAGATGCTAAAGAGGCAATGGAAGTTTATGAAGTAGCAGAGCCTACAGATTTACCGAGTGCAGTTTTAGAAGATCAACTGAACGAAATGAAAGATATAGTTGAAATTATAAATTCATTTTATGGTATAGACAAAATAGATAGTGAAATAAAAAACTAATAAGAGATGATGGAGAGTTTAATATGTATGCTTATTACTTGAATAAAGGGCATGCACTAGATTCTTTGTTATCTCTTTCTTATGTGGAAAAAATATTTTATGTGGAATCTATGATGTACAACATAGAGCAAGAAAATGAAAAAACCAAAGCTATGTTTGGGAAGTAGGTGAAAAAATGGCGAGTAAAAAAATAGCTACTATTCTATCTCTAAAAGATAAAATGTCAAGTCCTTTGACAAAAGTTTCTAACAATGTAACTAAAGTAACTAGAGAAATGAAGAAATCGCAAAATCAAATAAATAAATGGGGCAAAAGTGCAGTAAAATCTATCGATAATGTGATCAAGAAAGCCGCTAAAATTGGAGCAACGGCAATTGGCGCAGGTGCTGTTGCGGGTACAGCCGTGTTAATCAAACAAACAGATATCTACACAGGAATACAAGCTAGATTGGGTTTGGTTGCAGATAAACAGAATTCAATAAAGAGTTTGAATGATAAAATATTCAAAAGTGCGAACAACGCGAGGATACCTTATGAAGATATTGCAAATAGTGTAGGTAAGTTAGGGATCAACGCAAAAGATGCGTTTAGTGGTACTGATGAAATCCTGAAATTCAGTGAGTTGTTAGCAAAGAGTTTCAAAATATCAGGGGCAAGTACGGAGGAACAAGAGTCGGCTATGCACCAATTAACACAAGCTATGGCTAGTGGTAGATTACAGGGTGATGAATTTGTTTCGATTATGGAAAACGCACCTGGAATAGCACAAGCTATAGCAAAAGAGATGGGTGTGGGTGTTGGAGAACTGAAAGCAATGAGTTCAGAAGGGAAAATAACTTCTGATGTTATAAAAAAGGCGATGTTCGGTAGTGCCGATGATATTAATAAGAAGTTTGCTAGTATTCCTATGACTTTTGGAGAAATGTCAATTAAATTAAAAAACCTAATAAATAAGAACTTTCAACCAGTTATGAAAGACTTGTCTAAATGGTTGAACTCGTCTAGTGTACAAGCCAGTATAGAAAATATGGTTAAGTCCTTTGTAGACAAAATACCAAAGGCTATAAATTTTGTAAAAGAATTGATAACTAAGGTTCAGGAATTATTTAATTTTGTAAAGAAATATGAGCAAATTATAACGACTTTAGTGGTATTTATAGGGGCAATTTATACTGTCATAAAAGTAATAGGAGTTATGAAAGTAGCACTAGTTGCTTTAAATACTATATGGTTATTGTTCAACGGAACACTAGCTATAACACCGCTAGGTTGGATAATTCTAGCAATAGGTGCAGTAGTCGCAGCAGGATATCTATTATATAGAAATTGGGATAAGATCAAAGAAAAAGCAAAAGAATTAGGTGTTAATTTTGGAGAATTAAAAGACAAATATATAACTCCAGTAATAGAAGTTTTAAAAAACTTTGGCAAAATACTTTGGGATATGGTACTTCAAATAGTGGAATCATTTAAACCACTGATTGAAACTTTTAAGACTATTTTCAATCAAATTAAAGATGTTGTGATTCAACTGATACCTATATTAATGCCGATAGTAGCCTTTATTGCAGGTGTATTTATTGTAAAAATAGTGTATGGATTCATGTTATTAGCGAATCAAGTTAAAGCGGTAATATCAACTATAGCAGGTGTTCTAAATGGACTACTAAGAATCTTATCAGGTGTAATTGACTTTGTTGTAGGAGTGTTCACAGGTAACTGGTCAATGGCTTGGGAAGGTGTAAAGTCTATATTTGGTGGGTTTGTAGATATACTTCAGTCACTATGGGAAGGTTTGGTAGGACTTCTTACCGCACCAGTTGACGCAGTTGTAGGTATATTAGATGCAGTATTTAAAGAGAAGGTAGCTGGTGTCAAGAAGTTGTGGGAAGGCTTGAAAACATTCTTGAAAAATCCAATTGAAGGTGTTGTTAATTTATTTAGAAGAGATAAAGGTGGAGATGTTGATGGCTCGCATAGAACAGGGCTTCCACGTGTACCCTGGGATGGGTATATTGCTGAATTGCACAAAGGTGAAACAGTCTTAACCAAAGATGAAGCTGATGATTATTATGGTGGAAAGCCACCTGATAAACCGGGATCAAAACCACCGACTAATAATAGTGGGGGTGGAATGGCTGTAAGTGTAGTTATACAGGGGAATGTGATAGGCAATAAACAATTTGCAGATGAAGTAGGATCTACAGTTTATAAGAAGGTTAAATTAGCATTAGACAATATCTAGGAGGTGGTAGAGTGGCTCGTAGTATAATATTTAGTGCAGAAAACAATAAAGAAGTTATGGTACTTCCAATAGTGCCTGAAATTTCTTTAGATAAAGCTCAGAAAAATGAAAGGTTTGAAACAATAAATAATGGTACTTTAAATATTCCAGGGGATTTAGATCTCATCGAGTGGTCTATCGCTTCTGTATTTCCTAGCACTAAATACCATTGGTTAAGATCAGGAAGTATCGCAGATCCATATAAGTATATAGCTTTTTTCGATAAATGGAGAAAATTAAAGAAACCTGTAAGGTTCATTGTAAGCAAGGAAGATGGCAGTGCCTGGTTCAATAGATTAGTATTAGTAGATAGTTTTAACTACAATACTATGGGAAATGGAGATATAAGCTACTCTCTAGAATTGAGTGAGAACAGATGACATATAAATTAAATTTAATTAAAAATAATGGATTTAGAAAATCATTAACCCCTATAAGTGGTAATCTAAGTTGGAAAGATAGTATTGATACACTAGGTATGGAGTTGTCTTTTGATATTGCTAGAAGAGATGATAAAGTTGAAATAGGCGATAAGATTATAATGTATTCTAACAACAAAGAAATATTCAGAGGTATTATAGTGGACTTAGGCACCGAAATATACACAAAATCAATAACGGCTTTTGATTATGCTTTTTATCTAAATAAATCTAAAACTATTGTACAGTTTAATAAAACAAGAGCAGATAATGCTATAAGAACATTATGTAGTAAATTCAACATACCTATAGGTCGAATAGTTGGCATATCTACACCTATAGCTAAGATATATAAAGATGATACTATATCAGATATTATAAAAGATATATTAGATCAAGCTACAAGTACATTAGGCATAAAATATAGATTAGAAATGCGTGAAGGTAAATTATTTATAGAAAGATATACTGAACTAATAGTTAAACCTATCTTTAAGTCTTTAAATCTAGATGTATTAAAAAATATAGGTGGAATAAGTAAAAGCGAATCTATATCAGATATGAAAAATAGTATTCTAATATCTAGTGGAGATGAGAAGAGTTCAAGAGTAGTCGCTACAGCCAAAGATAATAAAAATATATCTAAATTTGGACTTCTGCAAGATGTTGAATCAGTAGATGATAAAGATATAGCAAAAGCTAAAAACATAGCTAAAAATAAGTTGAAAGAATTAAATAAAATAGGTGAAGATATTAGCCTTGGACCTTTGCTAGGTGATGATAGAGTAAGAGCTGGAAGAATATTAGAGTTAGATAATAATTTATTTGGATTAAAGGGTAAGTATCTAGTCAAAGATTGTACTCATAACTATCATAATAGTATTCATACCATGAATGTAACTATAGAGAAGGTGATTTAATGTGGGATGTTGGGTTGGCTAGTATGTTTAAAGAAAGAGATAATAAAGGTAAAACAGGGCCTTGTATTGGCCTTGTAATGAACGTAACTCCTTTAAAGATAAGTATACTCAATGGAGAGGTAACACTCCAAGGAGAACATCTTTATATGGCTGATAATTTAATATTAAAACAAGGTGATGAAGTCTTTATAATTCCAACTGAGTCTGAACAAACCTTCTTTATTACAAATAAAGCAAAAAAGGTAGGTGGTTAAATGTTTCCTGAGCTGGAATTAGATGATCTAGTGCAAGAAGAACTTGAAAATGAAGAGAAAACAGAACAAGGAATCACTTATCTTTATGACTTTAAAAAAGGTGATTTTGTAATGAAAGATGGAAGGTTAGTCATAGTAGAGGGTAAAGAAGGTATAAAAATATGGATTGAGAAACTTCTTTTAACAGAAGAATTTAAGTTTGAAATATATAAAGAAAACAATAGTGAAAATGAATATGGAACTACTATAAAAAGATTAATTCAAGGAAGGAAGATCCCTCAACTATTATTGCAATCTGAATTAAAAAGAATTATAGAAGAAAAGCTAGTAGAGCATATCGAAATAGATAGAGTAGAAAATTTTAATACAAAGCAAGAAATGACAACCCTTATAATATCTTTTACTGTAGTCTTGAAGGATGGAGATACCTTTATCCAGGAGGTGAATTTTTAATTGAACGAAATACACGAGAGAATTTTAAATAACATAGACAATAAATATGATAAGACCAAAGGGTCTTTTTTTTATGATGCTACTGCACCAGTTTCGATAGAATTAGAAAATCAAAACAATAAAATAAAAGAAGTAGGAAACAAATTTGATGTAGAAAATTTATCAGGAATAGAATTAGAAAAATATATTAATCAAAGAACTGGAATAAGTAGAAAACAAGCAACCTATGCTGCTACTATAGCAACTATAACAGGGCAAGAAGGGTCTTTAATAAGTAAAGGTGATTTAGTATCAAGTGATACAGTAAACTTCATTATACAAGAGAATAAGACCATAGGTTTATCAGGGCAAGTAAATGTATTATTAGAATGTGAACTACCAGGAAGCGTAGGAAACGTACCACAAGGTTCTATAAAATATTTTCCTATAAGTATTCCAGGATTGACAAGTGTAATAAATAATAATTCAGTTACAAATGGATTTAATGCTGAATCAGATGAAAACTTACTAAGTAGATATTATGAAACGATTAGAACACCTTCAACAAGTGGAAACAAATACCACTATATGAATTGGGCGAAGGAAATAGTAGGGGTTGGAGATGCTAGGGTGTTTAGTCTGTGGGCAGGTGATAACACTGTAAAAGTTGTTATTACAGACTCCAACAAACAGACTGCAAGTGAGGAATTAGTGTTAGAAGTACAAAACTATATAGACCCTAATACAACTGGTACTGGGGAAGGTCAAGCACCTATAGGGGCATTTTGTACTGTAGTATCAGCGATTAAAAAAGACATAAATATATCATTTACAGTTACTAAAGATATAAATTACACACTTGAACAAATAAAGACAAATGTTAGCAATAGTATAGCTGAGTATCTGAAATCTATAGCATTTAAAGAAGATACAGTAAGCTATGCAAGAATAGGGTCATTAATCTTATCAAGTGGTGGGGTTTTAGATTATCAAGCGTTAAAAGTCAATCTAGGAACTTCTAACATACAAGTGCTAGATACAGATGTAGCAATATTAGGTGAGGTGGTAGTAAGTGAATAGATTAATAAATAAACTACCCATTTATGAACGAAATTCTAAAGTATTTCAAGAGTTGATGAAAGCCGAAGAATTAGAACTTGATAAAATTGAGTTAGATATTGAAGATTTAAAAAAACAATTATTTATAGACACTGCTACTTGGGGACTAGATCTATATGAAAAAGAATTAAAAATACCAATTGATTTAAGTAAAGACTTAGAAGAACGTAGAGGAGTCATAAGGTCTAAGTGGCGCGGGACTGGTAAAGTAGATAAATATTTAATAAAAAGAGTAGTTGATGCTTACACAAATGGAAATGTAGATGTAAGTTTTAACGGAAAGATAGTAATAAAATTCACTGGAATATATGGAATACCTACTAATTTAAATGATGTCTACAAGAGTTTAGAAGATGTATCTCCAGCTCACTTAGATATAATATATGAATTTATGTATCTATATATAAAAGATATACACGAAGTTATGACAATAGAAGAATTAGAAAATACAACACTTGATAAGTTTGCATTTTAAGGAGTGAGAAAAATGGCAGATAATACACCTTTTTTAGATTTGTATAAGAAGAACCCAATAACAGATAGGAATGATACGTTTAATATAAAGACTATGTTAAATGATAACTGGGACAAAATAGATATTAAAACAAAAGAAATAGATCAAACTAAAGTAGACAAAGTAATAGGTAAAGGATTATCTACAAATGATTATACAAAGTTAGAAAAAGAGGAAGTTGCGAAAATAAAAAACCTAGCAAGTATACATGAATTAGCTTTACTTGAAGATGAAATTAGGACGCATTTGGCAGAAAGTATGCCTCATAAATTTATAGATGGAGCAAAAACTTACAAGTGGGGTTTTAGGACTAAGAACGGAGTAGCACAATTTATTTATGAGGAGGTAATATAGATGGCGATACAAGAATTGAATTTAGCAACAAAAGAACTACAAGAGCAGATTTTAAATAAGCCTTCTGGCGGTGGCATGAGTAAACGAGTATTTTTAAATAATGATACGTGGATTGTGCCTGATGGAGTTACTGAAATCTTTGTTACAGCATGCGGAGGAGGAGGTGGTGGTGGTGCCTCCGGGTCATCTTCAGGGTCAGGGACTGGTGTTGGAGGAGGAGGGGGTGGTGCCTCGGCCATTATCAGTGAGCCATATAATGTAACCCCAGGGGCCTCGGTCAGTATAGTTGTCGGGAAAGGTGGAGCTGGGGGGGAATACCAATCCGGGAATGCTGGGTCAGCAACCATAATAGGTGAGATTGTCACTCTTAGTGGAGGAGGAGGTGGTGGAAAAGGAGGGGTAAATTCCTCTAACTCTGGCACCCCAGGGGAATCCGGTGGAAAAGGAGGTGGAAAAGGAGGTGGTGGAAATAATTCTAGTAGAGTAAAAGCAGGGGATGGTATTGGTGGCTACGGTGGTGTTGGGAATTGCGCAGGAGGGGGAAGTCTTGGTGGTGGTGGAGCCGGATGGACAGGTACAGGTCTGTCGTCCGGTGGCTCTAGTATGTTTATGAATGGCCAAGATGCACGTCTTCCCTCTTCTGGTGATGCCAATGGGAGTCTTGGTGGTGGTGGTAGTGGCGACAGTGGTAGAGGTGGAGACGGGATCGTTATTATAGAATAGATAGTTGCAGAATAGAGTTTTGAAATTATCTAAGGTTATCCACAAAGGGAAATTTAATTCAATAAATAAATATGCTCGTTAATTTTGGAGAATCTAGTTATACACAGAAAAAGGGCATAGAAA
>NZ_LTDM01000033.1 GCF_001940565.1 Tissierella creatinophila DSM 6911 | reverse complement strand
TAGAAAGTACATTTTTATAGGAGGAATAAATAATGACTGAAACTTGGAAAATAAAAAACGATAATGAAGCAGAGTGGATTATAGAACAAACTAATGATGATCTATTAGAAATTGAAAGATTTAAGTATTCCTTAGAAGAAAAAATAGAAACTTTAAGAATTAAATTAAATAAATTGAATGATGAAGAGGACTCTATAAAAGAAAGAAGGGATTCTTATTTACTAGAATATTTTGAAACTATCCCAGAAGAATTAAAGAAAAAAACTAAAACTCAAGAAAAATATAGATTACCTTCTGGTGAAATAGTTAAGAAATATCCTGCTCCAGAGGTAAGAAGAGAAAATAATAAATTATTAGCCTGGATTAAAGAAAACAAAATGAATGATTATGTAGAAGTGAAAGAAATTCCTAAGTGGGTAGAGTTGAAGAAAATAACACAAACAGTAAATGGACAAGTAGTTACAGAAGATGGAGAAATAGTAGAAGGTATTGAAGTAATAGAAAGACCACCAGTATTGGAATTTAAGGAGGTATAAAATGTACTATCTTATATTTATATATACTTGCGAGACATATGTACATGAGTTTAATACGGAAGAAGATGCTTTAAAGGACTATGAAAGTTATAAGCATGTCAGTGAAAATATTTGCAAAATTATACTGTCAAAAGGTATTCAATTAAATAAGGAGGTATAAGATGTTAAATATAACAAAAGCAACAGATATAAAAGAAACTAAAGGAACTTATCTAATATATGGACCTCCTGGAATAGGAAAGACTACTTCTATTAAATATTTACCAGGTAAAACTTTGGTATTGGATGTAGATAGGACAAGCAAGGTTTTAAGAGGATGTAAAGATATAGATATAGCTGAAATAGATAATATAAATACTTGGGATCATTGGGAGAAAGTATTACAAGATATAGTAAAAAATAAAAATAACTATTCCCAGTATAACAATATAGTCGTAGACAATATTTCTGAACTTGAAAGATGTTTGTTATCAGATTTAGGAAGTAAAGGTAAAAACAAGGGTGTACCTAGTATGGGAGATTATCAGTATCTACAGTTTAGATTAGTTAATTCTTTAAGATACATGAAAAGTTTAGATTGTAATTTAATTTGGATAGCGTGGGAATCAACAGATCTATATACAACAGCTGAAGGACAACAATTTAACAGAGCATATCCTCAGATAAACAATAAAATTTTAAATAATATAGCTGGTTTATGTGATGTGGTAGGTAAGTTAACTTTTAACAAAGAAGGAAATAGAGGCTTTGTATTGATGCCTACAAATGATGTATTTGCTAAGAATCAATTAGATGATAGAAAAGGTGCTTTACAAAGTGAGTTGATAATAGATGGAACTAAGGCCATACCAAATAAACCTACTAAATAAAACAAGAAAAGCTTACTTACAAGGATTTAAAAGCCCTTGTATAGTAGCACCTTGTGGGGCAGGCAAAACTGTTATCATGTCGGACATGGCAAAGAAAGCAACTGAAAAAGGCAATAGAGTATTATTTTTAGTTCATAGAAAAGAACTAAAAGACCAAACTTTAAACACTTTAAAATGGTGGGGTGCTGATATGGACTATATAGAAGTCGGTATGGTTCAAACAATAGTTAGAAGATTGGAGAAAACCATTAAGCCTAATCTTATAATTACAGATGAAAACCACCATGCTTTAGCTAAGAGTTACAGACAAATTTATGATTATTTTCCAAATGCTAAGTTGGTGGGTTTTACTGCTACACCCATCAGGTTAAATGGTGGAGGGTTGGGTGATGTAAATGATGTTTTAGTAGAAGGTCCTACAGTAGACGAATTAATAGAATGGGGAAATTTAGCACCTTTTAAATATTATGCTCCAAAGCTAGTTGATACAGATAACCTAAGGATTAGAGCAGGAGATTATGTTAAAAAGGATATAGAAGATTTATTTACTAATAAAATTTATGGTGATGTTGTAGCTCATTATAATAAATTATCTAAAGGTAAAAAAGCCATTGTTTACTGTAGTGGAATTAAGCAATCTAAGGAAGTCGCAAAGGTATTTAACGAAAATAATATTCCAGCTAAACATATTGACGGAAACACTAAAAAAGAAGAAAGAGATAAAGTAATACAGGACTTTAGAGATGGAAAGATATTAGTTTTATCAAATGTAGATCTAGTTTCAGAAGGATTCGATATACCAGATTGCAATACAACTATACTATTAAGACCAACAAAATCGTTAGGCTTATACATTCAACAGTCTATGAGGTCTATGAGGTACAAGGAAGGGAAGACGGCAATCATTATAGACCATGTAGGAAATGTTAATAGATTTGGATTACCAAATTTAGATAGAAAATGGAGTTTAGAAACTAAACCTGGAAGTAATGAAACTGAACCAGCAGAAAATCCAGTAAAACAATGTCCTGAATGTTATTCTACACTGCTAAGTAATTATGTGTTTTGTGAGTGTGGATATGAGTTTAAAGTTGAAGAAAAAGAAGTAGAAATAATTGAAGATGCAGAACTTGAAGAAGTAACGGAAAGTTTTGTAATAAACACTAAGGGATTAGAGTTTGAAAGTCCTGATGAATGTAAAAGTATGAAAGATTTATCAGAATATGCAAAGGCAAGAAATTATAAACAAGGTTGGGTTTATTTTCAATCTAAGTCAAGAGGATGGATATAAAAATCTAAGGAGGAATAAAAATGTTTAAAGTAAATTATGATGAAGTAAAGGAATTTGGAGATATAGAACCAGGAGAATATGAGGTATTAGTTCATACAGCAATAGAAAACGTAACAAACAATGGAGCTATATTTATGGACATACAGTTAGTAATTAGAAATGATATACAACAAAAGTTTAAGAATTTTAGAATATTCCACAAAGTTTTCCAAAGTAAGGCGACAGGAGAATATCATTCAGGTTTTGTTAATGCTATGGCAAAGGCTTTTCAAATCCCAGATGGTCAGCAATTTAATTCAGTAAACGATTTATTGAATAATTTCAAAGGTAAAACTGCGAAAATAAGAGTAGAAAATAGAGAATATAACGGTAAAAATTATGCAGATGTAAAACAATGGTATGTATCTAGTTTCCCTCAAGTAAACCACCAATGGAAAACAGAAGATTCTCCTTCTATTGCAGACTTTAATCCAGTAAGTAATGACGATATACCATTTTAGTAGGTGGTTGATTATATGTTGTCGATAGAACAAATAAATAAATTGTTAGGTGTAGAAGAAAGCTTCCACGCCTCCTATAAATTAATGGAAGTATTGGGAAGTGAAGAAGATAGAAATAATCTATTTGAAGAATTCCTAAAACTAGAGACAAATTTATACTATGATTGGTTTTTAAATTATTATCAATCGGAGCATTCAGACAGAAAAGGAAAAGGACAAGACTTTACACCTGATGAAGTATCAGAAATCGCAAGTAGGATATTGAGACAGGGAAGATCTAATTTAGATATATGTGCCGGCGTTGGTGGATTAACTATAAAAAGGTATGCGGATAACCCCAATCAAGATTTTTATTGTGAAGAGTTTTCAGACAGGGCTATACCTTTTTTACTCTTTAATTTAGCAATAAGAAACATTAAAGGCATAGTAAGACATGGTGATAGTCTTACAAGGAGATTTAAGGCAATCTACAAACTGGAAAAAGGGGACAAGTTTAGTAGTATAGAAATACTAGATGAAATAGAAGATATAAAAGTTGAAACTATAATAATGAATCCTCCGTATAGTCTAAAATGGTCGCCAGATAAGAAGTATTTAGAAGAAAATAGATTTAAAGAATTTGGAATATTGGCACCAAACAGCAAGGCAGATTATGCTTTTTTATTAACTGGATTAGATCAATTAACAGAGAATGGTAAAATGGCAATCATATTACCACATGGAGTGTTATTCCGTGGAGGATCAGAAGGAATTATAAGAGAAAAGCTAATAAAATTAAACTATATAGAATCAATAATAGGGTTACCTGGAAAGGTATTTTACAACACAGATATTCCGACAGTAATATTGGTATTAAAAAAGAATAAAGAAAACAAAGACATCTTATTCATAGATGCGTCAGAAGAATTTAAAAATGCACCACCGAAAAATGTAATTGAAGAAAGACACATAAATAAAATACTAAAAATATATCAAAACAATAAAGAAATAGATAAATTTAGTAAATTGATTAAATTTGATGAAATAAAAGAAAATGATTTTAATTTAAATATACCAAGATACATTGATAAGTATGTAGAGGAGTATGTACCTCCTTTGGCAGATATCTTAAAAGACTTGATAAAACTAGACGAAGAAATAGAAGCAAAGCAACTTGAATTTGCTAATACGGTAGGTCAACTCACTAGCAAGAGTATAGAAAAGGATAGAGAGTTAAGTAATTTTGCCAAATACCTTAAAAATAGGGGAACTACGAAAAGAAAGGGGCAGATTAGTTTTTATGATTGAAAATTATAAGAAGTATAAATTAAAAGATATAGCAAAGTATGAAAGAGCTAAAAAAGGAACTATTTATCCAATAGGTTCTACAATAATTCAAATATCAGCCTCTAAAGGAGAAGTAGAATATTTAGAAGATGATATGGAAGTAGTAGAAGGTAAATATGCCGTAGTGATACCTGATAAAAATATTAATAAAAGGTATTTTAATATAGTTGTAAATAAAAATATTAAACGTTTTTTTATGAAATATCAATCGGGTTTAAATATTCAAATTAAAGATATTGGAGAAATCGTAATAGAGTTACATGAAAGAGATATTCAAGATACTATAGCAGCTCACTTTGAAGCAATAGAAGGAGATGAGAGAGCAATAATCAGAGAAATAGGCATAATGACTACGCTTAAGAACAGATTCTTGAGAGATTTATTTATCTAAAAAAAATCCATAGCATTAAATACTTACTGGAGGTGAGAAATATTTACGATAATATACCAGGAGAGTTAAAAAAGATTAATAACTGGGTGTGTTGGGACTCTAAAAAAGTCCCAATCAACCCTAAGAACGGACAATATGCAAAAAGTAATGATCCTTCTACATGGGCAGATTATAAAACAGCAGTTGAAACATCTAAACGTTTTAAAGGTATAGGCTTTATGTTAGGAAATACTGATTATGTAGCCATAGATATAGATGATTTAGAAAACAATAAAGAAGTAGCAAGAGAATTTGTAGATAATTTAAAATCTTATACAGAATATTCTCCAAGTAAAAATGGTATTCACATATGGATTAAAGGAAAAGTTGATATAAATAAATATCGTAAAGATAAGGTGGAAATGTATGATCATACATCCCCAAGATATTTAACTTTTACAGGAAATAAGATTGGTGAACATACTGAAATAAACACAAACGTTACTGATGATTTAATGAAGCTTTATAAAAAATATATAGATATTGAACCTAAAAAAACAAATGTTATACAGATGCCAAGTAAGTCTTTGGAGTTATCTGAAAGAGAGATTATAGATGCAATACAGAAATCTAATCAAGCTAGTAAATTTGATAGTCTTTATAGTGGTAGCTGGGAAACTTATTACAGTAGTCAATCAGAAGCAGATTTAGCATTAAGCAATATGTTAGCATTTTGGACTGCTAAGGATTATCAAAAGATGGATACTATATTTAGAAATAGTGGACTTATGAGGGAAAAGTGGGACGAAAAAAGAAAAGATGGAACTTATGGAAGTATTATTTTAAGTAAGGCCATAAATGACACTAGAGATGTTTATACACCTAAGGATACCTATTGTATTAGTGTTGACCAATCACAGCCTATTACCCCTCAATTTGGAAGTAATAGTGTACAAGCTATAGGTAGGGCTTATCATAAACAAACATCAGAAGGGCCATCAATGATTTCAACTTTTATTATTGAATTAAAAGAAATTATTAAAGATGATTTAGACGGAGAATTTTATTATAGGGCAAACTTCATATCACAAGATTATAAAGAAGAATTAATTTTCAAGGCTAAAGAAATGAATAATAAAAATGATTTTATGAGTTTGCTTCAGCATCCTAGTTTTTCTTTTTCGGGATCACTAAATGATTTACAGGAAATAAAAAAAATATTATCTAATCAGCCTTATGAAACTGTAAGAGGTGTAAGTTTCATTGGTTTCCATGAAATAGATAAAAAAAGAGTGTTTATAACTCAAGATAAAGCTATAAACAGTGATTTTAAGGAAATAACAGGGATTACAGTAAATGAAAGTGAACAAGTTGTTAATAGTGATATTTTAAAACAAGAGGAAATAACCAAGAAAGAGTTAGAGTTATTAGCAAAACATCTATTTAAGTTTAATGACTTAGATATAACTGCATCTTTAATTAGTATTTTACCAGTTTTTATGTTGAAGCCTTTATTATTTCCTAAAGGAATAAAAACACCACATCTAGTTATTTATGGAGAAGCAGGGGCAGGAAAGTCGCAAACAATAGAATCAATATTACTACCATTTTACAGTTTAGATAAAGAAAACATATTATCTTGTAGTAATGTTACACAGTTTAGTTTATTGAAGTCTTTAAGTAATACAAATGCCCTACCGGTTATTTTAGATGAGTATAAACCTAGTTTTTTAGCAGAGCATCAAGTAAGACTTATATCGGACAACCTAAGAAATACTTATGACTGCCACAATGCCACTAGAGGAACGAAAAATCAAAAGGTAGTCAGTTACCCTATGGTATCCCCTGTAGTCTTAATAGGGGAGGAAGGGCAAGAGGAAACAGCTATAAAAGAAAGGTCGGTAATACTTAATTTTAATAAAAGGTCTAGAATTGGAAAAGAAGAACACTTCAAATTTTTAAAAGGGCATCCAGGACTATTAAAGAAATTAGGTAGAAGCATATTAAGTAAAATTATAAAAGCTGATGTAGACAAATTAATTGAAAGAAGAACAGATTTATTAGATGGATATTTATCTAAAGATATTACAGAAGATAGAGTTCAGGAAAATATAGGAAATATGTTACTTGGATTTGATTTAGTGATAGATGTATTTAGAGATCTAGGATTGAACTTTGAAAAGTTAACAGATACAAAAATATTAGATGTAATAAGCTCTATCAATAAAAATCTATTTAGAGAGGTACTAGATGAGAATAAAACTACTAAATCAGTAATTGATAATACTGTAGAATTATTTTCTAGTATGGCAGATATCGGGTTGATTCATTATAATTATGAATTCACTATAGTAAATGACAATGAGTTAGCTTTTCACATGCCGAGTTTATATCCCAAGTTAACTAAATTTATAAGAGAATATAATATATCAACTGAGGTACTAACAAGTCAGAATCAATTTACTAGGCAACTTAGAAGTGCAGAATATTTTAAAGAATATAAGGCAGTAAAGTTTGATGGTAAAAGTAAAAGGTCTTTTGTTTTAGACACGGAGGCTTTGAAGAAGATAAATATAGATATAGAGGGAATTAAAAATAAAGTTACTGAAAGAGTCTAAAAGTAACTAAGGTAACTATAAAGTAACTAAATGAGTAACTAATTCAAATGGCTTGAAATAAAAGGTTATAACTATAAGTAACTAAAGTAACTAATAATTAATTACACACTATATAGAGAAAAGTTATATATCAATATATCCGTATTATATATATTGAGACCTATACTAAAAAGTTAGTTACTTTAGTTACCAAGCTAGAAAGTGGCTAAAGATAGACATTTAAA
Organism: Tissierella creatinophila DSM 6911; assembly: GCF_001940565.1. GTDB lineage: Bacteria > Bacillota > Clostridia > Tissierellales > Tissierellaceae > Tissierella_A > Tissierella_A creatinophila. The sequence continues at coordinate 419 of NZ_LTDM01000033.1, read as the reverse complement.
ATGGTTACTAAAACAGTTACTTATTGGTTACCGAGTAACTAATAGGAGGTATAATATGAAAGAAAAAGATATACAAAATGAAATTAGATTAGCTTTAAATCCTTATGCAGTAGTTTTTAGAATAAATGTAGGTAGTTTTATGAGTGAGACAGGCAGAATGGTGTCGACAGGAGTTCCTAAAGGTTTCTCTGATTTATTCGGAGTTAGAAAATCAGATGGACGAGCAGTATTTATAGAAGTTAAAAACGAAAAAGGTAAAACATCTAAGTATCAAGATAATTTTCTAAAACAGATGAAAAAGGCAGGTGCTATAGTTGGAGTTGCAAGGTCGGGAGATGAAGCGATTGATATTGTTAAAGCAAATATATAATGCAGCTATAGAAAGATACAACAATATGGAAGAATGGATTAAGACTGCA
>NZ_LTDM01000032.1 GCF_001940565.1 Tissierella creatinophila DSM 6911 | reverse complement strand
TTTTAAATGTAAAAACTGTAGTTACCAATCTAATGATGATAGAATTGGAGCTATGAATCTTTGGAGAAAAGGTATTGAGTATATAGAAACTAACTCCAAAGAGACCGTAGAGTAAACTTTGTGGTCTGGGCTACTGTCAACTAGCCTATCGTAACCTACGCTTGAGGAAGGAGATACAGAGTATCGTTTGTACTTCGTGTAGTAGAGTTACAAGCTTCCATCCTCTTTAGGTGGGAGTAGTTGACTAGACAAAGATGGAAAATATTCAGAGCCTACAATATATTTTAAAGACAATATAGTTAAATCTAAAGTATTTAAAGACTTGAAAATCGCTATAAAAGATATATTTATCTAAGCAAAAGCCTTAAGGATATTTACAAGGAAAGTTTTGTAAATATCCTCGAGGCTTATTTTTTAGAGATAATAGTTTATCATAAGAACACTTAAAGAATTTTGATAAAGATAAATTTTTTGATATAATGTATGATATAAATTTATTTGAAAAGGGGAAAATAAATGGCAGAAATGAGTAATGTGTTAACTTGGACATTAGTATCAAAGTGTCCTATTCCAGCAGATATAGAAGATTTGCTAGTAGAAGGAGAAGTGGCAACTGCAGCTTATAGAACACTACGAGATAGTGCAGTATTTACAAATAAGAGACTTATTATAAGAGATAGTCAAGGTCTTACTGGTAAGAAGATCGAAATATATTCCCTACCTTATTCTTCAATCAATATGTGGTCTACTGAAAATGCAGGAAAATTTCTAGATTTTAATGCTGAAGTAGAACTTTGGACAAGAGCAGGACATATTAAAATCAATCTTCAAAAGGGTGTAGATATTAGAGAATTTGATAAACTTATTGCAAACGCTCTTTTAAAATAAATATTTAAATTTAAAAATACTTTACTTCAATGCTTTAAATCCTTAAATTATTGTGTTATAATTATATCATAATAATTTAAGGAGGTTTTATTTGTATGAAGAGAAGCAATAATACTTATGCACTTGTATTTTCAGCAGTGGGAATAGCAATTAATATTATACTTGGAACAGTGGCAGGTATAATAAATATACCATTGTTATTCTTAGATACTATCGGCACAATATTTACATCTGTAGTGTTTGGACCATTTTATGGTGCGCTCACAGGAGGACTTACAAATTTAATACAAGGAGTTTTAACAAGTCCTAAAAGTATCCCTTTTGCTTTAGTAAATATTGCAGTTGGATTAATAGTTGGATTTATAGCAAAAAATAAAAAGTTTACATTACCTACAGCAGTAATAACTGGGCTTATATTAGCAGTAGTAGCACCTCTTATAGGTACACCAATAGCTGTTTATGTATATGGTGGTATCACTGGAGATTTTAATGATGTATTTTTTACTTGGCTTACAAATGCAGGACAAGCTGTATTTACTGCTGCCTTTTTACCTAGAATTGCAAGTAATATAGTAGATAAAATTGCATCTTGTGTATTAGTAGCATTTCTAATTAAATTGATACCAAGGCGTTATACAGAAAGGGCATAGATATATGGAGAGAAGTAAAAGAATAATATTTATAGCAAATTGTATATTAAATCAAAATGTAGTAGTATCTCCCCTAGCTAGAGCTAAGGGTACTTATAAAGATATAATACAAACAATAATGGATTATGGAATAGGTATTCATCAACTGCCATGTCCAGAATTTAGACATCTAGGTCTTGGAAGAAAACCAATGACAAAAGAAGAATATGATACTCATAAGTATAGAGAACTCTCTAGAGAAATAGGTTTAGATACTGTTAAGATTATAAGAGAATATCTGGATCATGATTATAAAATTATAGGGCTTATAGGAATAAATAGTAGTCCAAGTTGTGGTATATATGGGGAAACGGGGATTACTGTAGAAGAAATTATAAAAACTATGAACGAAGAAGATATACATCTAAATACAATAGATGTTCCAGTAGACTACTATGATGGAGAAAAAGGCAAGGAGTTTATAAAGAACCTTAAAAGATTTATAGAAGAGAAAATATAAATGTAACATTTCAATCAATTTATCCATATAAATAACTATATAATTTCCACTATGGGGTATAAGTATATATAGGGGTGATAAAATGATTAATAATTTTAGATTGCAATCAAAACAACTAACTAAAAAATGTGACCTAGATGAATTTACATTTGAAACTACAGCAGAATTAAAGCCTTTTAAGGGGATTATAGGGCAGCCAAGGGCTAATAATGCATTACACTTTGGTTTTCAAATAAAAGAAAAGGGATATCATATCTATGTTGCTGGTATGGCTGGTACAGGAAAGGCTAGCTTTACTGATTCTATGGCTAGGGAATTTGCAAAAGAAGAGCCAGTGCCATCGGATTGGATTTATGTCTATAATTTTGAAAAGAAAGAATCACCACAGGCGATTAGTTTGGCCCCTGGAAGTGGGAAAGCTTTTAAAGAAGAAGTAGAGGGTACGGTTGAAGAACTTAGAAAACTTATACCTGAAACCTTTAAAGGTATGGAATATGAATCTAGAAGAAGTGATTTTATCAGAATTGCAAATCAGAAAAAGACACAAATCTTAAAAAAGCTTAATGAGAAATCTGCAGAGTATGGATTTATGTATTCACCTACTGAAAAAGGATTGTTTTCTATTGCTTTAAAAGATAATAGACCTATGAATGAAGAAGACTTTCAAAACCTATCTGTAGAAGAACGAGAAAAGATGATGATAAAGTATGATGAGCTTAAACTTGTAACCATTGATGACTTCAATAAATTAAGAGAAACAGATGAAGAGTTAGTACAGGGAATTAAGGATTTAGACAAAAAGATAGTGGCAGATTTAGTTCGTTTTAATATTGATAGGCTTATAAAACATTATAAAGAAAATGAAGATATAGTAAAATATTTAAATGAACTTGAAGAAGATATACTTGAAAATGTAGATAGATTTAAGAATGGACCTATAAATAACTTTTCCTTCTTTGATTCTCCAAAGGATAAAGAGGATAGTTTCTTTGTAAGATATAGTATAAATCTTTTTATCGACAATAGTAATCTTAAACATGCACCTGTTATAAATGAGTCCAATCCCATCTATTATAATCTTATGGGATCTATTGAATATAGAAGTCAAATGGGAGTTTTAGCTACCGATTTTACACGAATAAAACCGGGATCTCTTCATTTAGCAAATGGAGGGTATCTAATATTTCAAATGAAAGAAATTTTAAGCAATCCAATATCTTGGGAAATGCTAAAACGTGCACTTAAAACTGATGAAATAAATATCGAAAACCAAAACAAACTAATGGGCTATGCTGTAACATCAAGCCTTAAACCAGAGCCAATACCACTTGATGTAAAGGTAATAATAATAGGTGATGAATATATTTATAATATGCTGTATGCTTATGATGATGACTTTAGAAAGCTTTTTAAGATCAAAGCTGATTTTGATATAGAGATGAAAAAGGATAAATCTAATATAGAGTTGATGACTGAATTTATAGCAACCCACTGTCAGAAAAACAAACTTAAACCCTTAGATAGAACGGCGGTATGTAGACTTATCGAATATACTTCACGGTTAGCTGAGCATCAAAATAAGATGAGTACAGAGTTTAACAAGATTGTGGAAATACTATATGAATCTAACTTTTGGGCTAATATGGAAAGTAGCGATATAATTACTGATAGACACATACAAAAGGCTATAGATGAAAAGATCTACCGCTCTAATAAGTATGAAGAGAAGTTAAACGAAATGTTTGAAGAAGAAACTATACTAATAGACTTAGATGGTGAAAAGGTAGGGCAAATAAATGGTCTTGCTGTACTAGGTGTAGGTGACCATGTATTTGGAAAACCAAGCAGGATAACAGCCTCAGTCTATAGTGGAGAAGAAGGTATTATAAATATAGAGAGAGAATCAGATCAAAGTGGTAAACACCACAATAAGGGTGTATTGATTTTAAGTGGATACTTAGGTCAAAATTATGCTACTAAGAAACCCCTTGGTATCTCAATATCTATAGGCTTTGAGCAGAACTACTCTATAATAGATGGTGATAGTGCTTCTAGTACAGAACTCTATGCTATATTATCTTCTATGGCAAAGGTTCCAATTAAACAATATATAGCAGTTACAGGCTCAGTCAATCAAAGAGGTGAAATCCAGCCAATTGGTGGAGTAAATGAAAAAATAGAAGGCTTCTATGAAATATGTAAGAAAAAAGGGCTTACAGGTATTCAAGGAGTTATGATTCCAAAGAAAAATGTGAAGAACTTAATGTTAAAAGATGAAGTAATACAATCTGTAAATGAAGGGAAATTTAATATATATGCAATCGAGCATATTGATGAAGGTATGGAAATATTAACAGGTCTTAAAAAGGATAAGCTAGATGATTTAATAATGGAAAATTTAAAGACAATGCAAGTAAATCCTTCTTGCAAATAAAATATAAACAAGGCTGCCATATCACAAATGGGGCCTTATTTATATTCTATTTAAACAATTTTTGATAAAAGACAAATTCACTGATATAATATAAATTAACAAACTTAGAGAGAAAGGTGTAATATAATGATAAATACAATAATGTTTGACTTAGATGGAACACTTTTACCAATGGATACAGAACTTTTTACTAAAAAATATTTTAAAGAATTATCTATAAAATTAAAAGATTACTTTACTCCCGAGGAAGTATTCAAACATATGTGGTCTTCAACAAAATATATGATGAAAAACATGGAGCTAGACAAGACTAATAGAGATTCATTTTTTGAAGATTTTTATAAAAATGTAGATCATAAAGCGGAAGTTTTAAATCCTATATTTGATGAGTTTTATGAGAGAGATTTTAATAAAATCAAAGATGTAAGTGAAAAAAATGATAATATGATAAAATCGGTAAATATATTAAAAGAAAAAGGATATGACCTTGTAGTAGCCACAAATCCACTATTTCCAATATCAGCAGTATTAAATAGAATAGACTGGGCAGGTCTTAATGGAGAAGATTTTATATTTATTACAAATTTTGAAGATATGCATTTTTGCAAACCTAATCTAGACTTTTATAGAGAGATTTTACACAATATAGATAAGAATCCAGAAAACTGCCTTATGGTGGGAAATGATGTAAAAGAAGACATGATAGTAAATGAAATTGGTGTAAGCACCTATTTAATAGATGACTATATTATAGGAGATATACAAGAAGATAAAAATATAGATTATAAAGGTAATTATAAAGACTTTTATAGATTTGCTAAAGAACTTCCAAGTATTAAAGATTAATATAATGTACAAGAGTCTATCTCTTGTGCATTATATTATATAGAAATATTATGCAAAGCATAGTATACTTTAATATATAGATGTGTGAAAGGGGAATAAAAATGAAATATGATTTAAAATATTTGTCAGTACCTCTTCCAGAAGATGTGGAAAAGTTAAAATTATATGGAGATTTCAATTTGGCAGATAAACTAATCGAAAATCTTTTATCTAAAGATATACCAAAAGCTTTAAGAAAGAGATTGGAAATTGAAAAAGATATTATAAAGGTAGTTGGAGTAAACGAGTATCCATTTGATGAAAAAAAGGCTATAGAAATGATGAAATCGTCCATTGAAAACTTTGAAGATGACGAACTTCAAGAGCTAAGGGAAAAAGGAGCAGTAGATTGGATATACATAGATGGTAAAGTACACTATCAAAGAAGATTTCTTCAAAATCTATTTAAAGTAAATCCTGAATATAAGGATCGCAATCTTGAAAGGAAAGAAGACTCAGTTCAGAGTTTAAGAAAAAATGAGTTAGATGAAAATATAGAGATAATGAAAGAAAAGGGTTCAAGAAAAGTAAAGATAACTTTACGCTCATCTATAGGGGTTAAAGAGGAGTTTGAAAAGGTAGGAGAAAATGTTCGTGTTCATCTTCCAATTCCAAGGGCTACAAGGGAGATCTCCAGCATTAAAATATTAGACCATAGTGAGGAAGTATCAAATATAGATGTAGAAGATTCCCCTCAAAGAACTATATTTTTTGAAACCAAACTCCAAAAGGATAAAGAATTTTTTGTAGAATATTCTTATATAAACGATATAAAATATGTTAAATTAGATCCTGAAAAATCAAAACCATCTACAAATAAAGAAGAGCTTCAAGAAGAATATCCTCATATTGCTTTTACTCCTTATTTAAAACTTTTATTAGAAGAAATCCTTGAGGGAGAAACAAATCTAATCATATGCGCAAGAAAAATATATGATTTTGTAACTACTAAAGTGATGTACTCTTTTATGAGAGAATATTTTACAATAGATAATATCTCCGAGTATGCTGCTGTAAATCAAAAGGGTGATTGTGGAGTACAAGCAATTTTATTTATCACTCTTTTCAGAATGTGTGGTATACCTGCTAAATGGCAATCAGGATTATATGTATCTAAAGCATATACAGGATGCCACGATTGGGCAGAGTTCTATGTAGATCCTTATGGCTGGGTATTTGCAGATCTTTCTTTTGGCGGAAGTGCTTGGAGAGAAGGAAACTATGAAAGATGGGATTATTATTTTGGCAATTTAGATATCTTTAGAATGCCTGCCAATTCAAAGATTCAATTTCCATTTGCCAATCCTAAGAAACACTTAAGAGCAGATCCAATAGATAATCAAAGAGGCGAATTTGAGTACGATGATGAAGGTCTATTATATGCTCATTTAAATGTAAAACAAGAGCTTGTTGAGATGGAAGAATTATAAAGTATAAAAAGGGCTGTTTCATAAACTAGTCAAATTTATGAAACAGCCCTTTTTATTGTGATAATGCCTTAAAACTATAACCCTTACTCTTTAAATACTCTATTATTTGTGGAAGGGCCTTTATAGTATTTTCTTTACCATTACTATCGTGCATTAAAACAATTAATTCACTTTGACCCTTTACAGTTTCTTTTATACGTGCCATTTGTCTATTAACTGATACATTTTTAGCTTCTGAATCTCCATTTAAGGCGTTCCAATCGTAAACTCTATAACCTTTATCTATCGCAGATTTTTTATATGGTTTTTTATAAGCTTCAAATGAACCGCCAGGTAATCTTAAAAGATGTGTATGGAAGTTATTTCCCAATTGTTTTTTTAAGATTTTTTCAGTTCTATTTATTTCACCCCAAAAATTATCCATGTTAGAATATATATATTTATATTTATGACTATAAGAGTGATGTCCTATAGAATGACCTTTTGAATTTATTGTTTTTAATATAGCCGGATTCTGTTCTGCCATATTGCCCAATATAAAAAATGTAGCTTTTATATCATACTTATCTAATATTTGTAGTATTTTTGGTGTTATAGTTTTTGATGGACCGTCATCAAAAGTTAAATATGCAATCTTACCTTTAATAGGGATCTCATCAACAGGACCATTTTTTAAAACTTTCATCAATACCGCCCTAGTTTTAGGTCCATATTTTCCATCATCAACTAAGCTTGGATATTTTCTTTGGAAGTCTAAGATAGCTGATCTAGTATTAGGACCATAAACTCCATCTACATCTAACTTATAACCTATTTTATTTAGTGCACTTTGGAGATCTTTTACAGCTTGTCCTCTTTGTAAATAAGTTAAATTTACATTGGGTAATTCTTGTGCATATGTTAAGTCACTTACTGCGCCCAATATAAGAAATAAGGTCAATAAAAATAATGAAATTTTAAATTTAGTTTTCATAAAAAACACCATCCTTTAATAAATATATACCCTTATTTATTACTTATAAAATTACAATAAGGTAAAGAATTATAGTCAAAGGGGAGATTTATTATTATATTTAATATTAAAATATTATTTGTCAAAATTAAATGGAAAACTGATATAATAAAAGTAAAGAAACTTAAAGAGGTTGTGTTTGTATGGATATAAAACAGTTAAGGATAAAAAATATTGATATTTACTCGATGATTTTCTCAGGTCTTTTATATTTAATACTTGGTATATTGTTTTTGACACAAAAAACTACTCTTATATTTGCAGTTAAGAACTTACTAAATTTACTTGTTATACTTCTTTCTATTGCTGCTATTTTTCAGTTAGTAGGATTTACACCTCTTAGAAAAAGTAGACTTACTTCTATTTCTAGAATCTTTGGATTTTTTATTAACTTTTGCCTGGCTCTTATAGTATATTTTAAACCTGAACTTGTTGTTGCAATTCTTCCTATATTTTTTGGAATATATGCACTTTTTAGTGGAATTATAAGGTTTTTAATCTATATGCAGTATAAGAGAAATAGGGTGGAGAGAAGATCATTTATTGTATTGGAGGCTATTATTTTGGTAGCTTTTGGTATAATGATAATAGTTCATCCTCTAGCATCGATACTACCTATTTCAAATGCTATTGGTATATTTTTTATGCTATATGGAATTTCATTTCTTGGAGATGCTCTTTTAGAAGGAACATCAAGGGAGACAAAGGACTCTTTTAAAAGAAGAATAAGAATTAGCTTACCTGTATTTATGGTGGCACTTATTCCACATAAGATTTTAATGAAAATTAATAAGGCATTTGAAACTGAAAAGGTAGATAAAAATGATTTTTCTGTATTTAAAGAAAACATTCCCTTTGACTTAGAAGTACTGATACATGTAGCAGAAAAAGGTGTCGCTGCATTTGGTCATGTTGATATTTGGTTTGAAGATAAAGTCTTTACTTACGGTACCTATGATGAATCAACTTATAAACTGGGAGGAATTATATCAGATGGTGTTTTAATAGAAGTTATGGACAAAGAAAAATATATAAGCTTTTCTCAAAAGAATAATGATAAAACTCTATTTGGTTTTGGGTTAAAACTGACTGAAGAACAAAAGGATAGAGTGAGAGAAAAGATAGAAGAAATCTATAAAAACTTATATGAATGGAAACCTCAAAGTAAGATAGATGAAGAAAGAGGGATAGTCCCTGAAACACCTCGAAAAGACTATGCAAGTGTAGTCTATAAAAATCTTAAGAGTAAGTTTTATAAATTTATAAAAGGTCCATTTAAAACTTATTTTGCTCTTCATACAAATTGTGTCCTTTTAGCAGATAGTATAGTTGGTCAAGCAGGAATAGATATTGTAAAAATTCAAGGACTTATATCTCCGGGAGCATACTTTGAATATTTTAATAGAGAGTTTTCGAGAAAAAACAGTTTTGTTATATCAAGGACAATATATTATAAGGGTAAGAGTAAATTATAGAATAATAAAATTAAAGAAATTAAAAGGAGGAAAAAATGAAATCGTATTTAGCAAACGGATTATTTAGTATAGGTGATAGACTTGTAAATGAATTAATAGCAAAAGAAGTTAGAAAAGAGATAGAAGGGATAGAACTCTACGTTCCTCAAGAAAATGATGCAATAAATGACAAAAACTCCTTTGCAGATTCAGTAACTATCGCAGGTGCAGACATGGATAGGTTAGAAGAAAGTGATTTTTTAATAGCAGTTATAGATGGTATTGAAATAGATAGTGGAGTAGCAGCAGAAATAGGAGCTTTTTATATGACAGGCAAGCCTATATTTGCACTATACTCAGATGTACGACAGCTGGGAAGAGATAATAGTAAAAAAATAGAAATACTTTTAAAAGATGGAACAGAAAACCAGTTTATGTATAGAAATCTCTTTGTAATAGGACTTATAAAGAAGTCAAAAGGTGGAATTTATACTAGCATTGAAGAACTTGTAAAAGTGGTCAAAAGCACTATTTAATAAATGGACAAGAGGCATAATTTTAAAAAAGAACGCTTATTGGGAAGATATTTTAACAATAAACTTTAAAGGAGAGATAAATTATGAGAAGAAAAGATAGGGAAATGGATAGAGAATTTGGTCTTGATATAATTGATAAATCAGACTATGGAATTCTATCCATGATAGATGAAGAAGGTAAGCCTTACGGAATACCTCTTTCTATTGTAAGAGATAGAGATATGCTTTATTTTCACACTGGTATGAAGGGTAAAAAGGTAGAAGCACTAGAGAAAAAACCAAATGTAAGTGTATCATTTGTGGGAGAGGTAAAAGTTCCTGAAATCTATACAGATGAAGAATTGGAACTGATGAATACGGACCCTTCAAAGGCAGCTCAATTTATAAGTGGTGTTTTTACAACTGAATTTGAATCTGCAATAGTTAAGGGAAATGTAAAACTTATAGAAGATATAGAAGAAAAGATCAAAGGTATGAAACTTATATGTGAAAAATATACTCCTACAAAGATGAAGTATTTTGATGCAGCTATAAAATCATCACTTAGCGTAACAAGCATATACTCTATAACAATTGAGGAAATAACCGCTAAGAGAAAAAAATACGATACTAAGGGTATAGAAATGAAATGGGGAAGGAAAAAATAGGGGCAATAAACTTGTCCCTATTTTTTCCTGTATTTTGACATAAATTTATATATAGATAATATCATATATAAATGGTTAAATAATAGTCTTCATATAGATAAAGTGATATAATTATAGATAAAGAGTTTAAAATAAGGAGGGATTATATGCTTGATTTTACTTTAGGTAGAAAGATTGATATTAATTATCAAACTAATAAACTAATATTAATAATTTCCGCCATAGTTGTAACTATTGGTTATTTTATTACAAAGGATGTTATTTCTGCATTATATTTAGGAGTGGGAACATTTCTAACATGGGCACTGGCTAGGGAAGTAGATCCAAAACATGAGTATTCAGCTTTTTTATGTACAGCTTTAAGCTTGGTAAATTTATTTTATTATGAAAAGATTAATCTTTTAGTTTTGTTTTGGATAATACTATTACTTAGAATGGTAAATGAAATATCAGGTAAAGATGTAAGTTCATTAGATGTGTTTTTAGTATTAGGTTTTAGTATATATCTATCTATAATCCATAAAAGTAGTATATATGTGGCTGCATTTGTACTTGCTATGGTCTACATAGTTAAGATTAAAGGAAAGTCTAAAATGGCTTTAATATCTTTAATTATTGCAGCATCTGTTTTTTTAGTTGAAAACTCTTATTTTAGATATTTATCTGCCCAAGATATTGATTTTTCCAATAAAATAAATATCTTTACAATAGTAGGTGTATTTGTATTTTTAATGGCAGTAAATTTTATTAAAAATGAAGGAATAGTAGATGATAAAGGTAATCTACTAGAAGTAAAAAAAGCAAGATCAGCACAACTCCTCTTTGGCAATATAATTCTTTTTTTATTTTTGTTTTCAGGTATAAGTTTAAATAATTTAATAATATATTTTTCAGTTATAATAGGAGTTATCATCTATTCCTTTCTAGATAGAAAATAATGGACAAGGGGACAGGTACCTTGTCCATTATTTTTTAGTTGTAAATGTTCTTATATGATATAATCGATAGAGTTTTGTAAATAAATTAAGTAAGAGGTGAATTAATGAAATTAGAAGGAAAATATGCAACGGCTAAAGTTTTTGCTAAAGTTCTTGAAGATGGAGCTAAAGACCAGATAATAGAACTTTTAAACCAAGACTTTCTAGAAGGATCAAATGTGAGGATAATGCCAGATGTCCATCAAGGGATGGGGTGCGTTATAGGTTTTACTGCGGATATGGGAGATAAGGTAATTCCCAATATTGTAGGTGTAGATATTTCCTGCGGAATGATTACAGTTGAACTTGAGGATAGAGATATAGACCCTTCAAAACTTGATAAGATAATAAGACAAAAGATCCCATCAGGAAAAAATGTTCATGAAGGAAGAAAAGTTAAATTTGACAGATTAGAAGACCTATATGTATTTAGAGAATTAAAAGATACTAAAAGAATTGAAAGAAGCATAGGAACACTTGGGGGCGGAAACCATTTTGTGGAAGTTGGAGTAGATAGTAAAGACAATAAGTATCTTGTAATACATTCAGGAAGCCGAAATCTTGGAAAACAAGTAGCAGAAATATATCAAAGATTAGCGGTAGACCTTTGTAGTGGAAAAGAAGAATATTTTATTAAAAGAGATGAGATAATAGAAAGTTTTAAGAAAAAAGGAAAGAAAAAAGAGATAAAAAATGCTCTAAATGAACTAAAAAAAGATTATCTAGGATTAAAACCTGACTATCCAAAAAATCTATGCTATCTAACTGGGGAATATAGAGAAAAATATATTCACGATATGAGGATATGTCAAGAATATGCAAGTTTAAATAGGCAAACCATGGCAAGTACAATAGTTCAGGAACTATTTGGAAAAGGTTTAGAAGAATTTTCATGGTTTGAGACAGTTCATAACTATATAAACTTTAAAGATAATATTATAAGAAAAGGTGCAATTTCAGCCTATGAAGGTGAAAAGGTACTTATTCCTATAAATATGAGAGATGGTTCAATCTTGGGACGTGGCAAGGGAAATCCTGATTGGAACTATTCAGCACCACATGGTGCAGGAAGACTTTTAAGTAGAAGCGAAGCAAGGGAAAAGATAGATTTAGAAGAATTTAAAGAATCTATGAAAGGCATATACTCTACATCCGTTCACCAGGGAACATTAGATGAAAGCCCTAAGGCCTACAAGAAAATAGAAGATATATTGGATTTTTTAAATGAAACCGTAGAGATAATAGATATAATTAAACCTATATATAATTTTAAAGCTTAAAAGACAAGGGAAAGTCCCTTGCCTTTTAAGCTTTTTCAGTTTCTCCAATTTGTATTGCACTCACAGGACATTTATCTCTTGACTCGATAACTTCTTTTTTATCTTCTAATCTCATATAATCCCTTTTATTTACAGCTATCTTTTTACCTTTATTTTCATCCATTAAGAAATAGTCAGGAGAAGTTTTTGCACATATACTGCATCCGATACAAGTTTCTTTATCTATTGTTATCTCCCCCTCCTTTATGGTTTCTTCTCTAAAAGGTATATCGTCTATTTTTACTATTTTAGATGTGATATATCCCATTATAAAAATTGCCGTAACAGTAAATATCCACCTAGCAATCATAAACTTAGGACCTAAGAACTTTACTTCATTTGCCAGCATTGGGATCTTTATAACTGCCCATGCACTCAATATTACAACTATATTTCCTACACTTGCACCCTTTTTTAGTAAAGTCTTTGCTACTGGAAAGGCTGCGTATATGGGACCGGCTGAAATACTGCCAAGAGCTAAAGCAGTAAAAGATCCTTTAATTCCTGAATTATCTCCCAATGCTTTCATGATCATATTTTTAGGAACCCATGCATCTATTAAAGCTGTTAACAGAAAGACTACAGGCATAATTATCAACATTTCCTTTAAATAATAAACTGTATTTCCAAGTGCTACCATGCCTTTTTCCATATTTACAATAAAAAGTAATAAATATAAACCAAGTATTCCAAATAAAAATAGATTGTTCTTTATTTTATTTATCATATTACAACCCCCATCAATAGAGAAATAGCTATTGCAAACCCAAAACTTAGTAAGTTTCTAGATAGCGCAAATTTAGTCCCAAATTCTTTTCTTTCAAGATTAAACGTTACTAAACCTACCATAGTTAGGGTAGTTAGAAACGCTACTGCCGGCATTACGCTAGCACCCATGTCAACCATAGAACCAACAAGTGGAAATGCCACAAAAGCAGGAATAAGAGTTATGCTTCCAACTAATGCTGAGATCACTGTAGCCAGTAGTGGATTTGATCCACCAAGATAATTTTTTATCATCTCAGGTGGAATAAATGCAAGAATCAAACCTATTAAAAAAAGTATTCCTAATATTTGAGGTAACATACTCCCCATCATACCCTTTGATTTTTTCATTGCATCTAAAGTTTTTCTTTTATCTTTTATCATAGAGTAAATAAACCAAATAAGTGTAACTACCCAAAGTACAATAGTAAATATATCCATAAAACCACTCCTTTTCTATATCTTACTTCTCTATATTAATATATTCTGTTATAATAAAAAGTAACTTGAGTTACTTTTTGGAGGTTTTTTATGAAAATATTAAGTTATATCCACTTCTTAACTATGATACCGCTTTTTAATGGACTAGAAAGAGAAGATCTAACACAATTATTAGAAAGAGAAGCTTTTATTCAAAGTTTTACAAAGGGTCAGATAATATACTTACAAAATGAAAAGGCAAATACTATGGATATAATATTAGATGGAAAAGTTATAGTTCAAAATATAGATGAAAATGGAAATGTACTTTCTATAGTTTCTTTGGGTAAGGGAGATATGCTAGGTGGAAATTTAATTTTCTCAAATAGAAACGAATATCCTATGACTCTAATTGCCAAAACTGATACTAAATTACTTCGTATGAAAAAAGATATGGTTTTAAATCTATGTCAGATGGATAAAGATTTTTTAGTTAATTTATTAGAGCTTCTTTCTGATAAAGCTTTAGTTCTAACTACTAAAATTCATTCACTAGCAAGAAAGTCAATAAGAGAAAAGATAATGGACTTCTTACAACTAGAAATAAATAGGCAAGGGAGTAGAACTATAATCCTTACATTATCAAAGAAAGAATTGGCAGATAGATTTGGGATAGAAAGACCTTCCCTTCAAAGAGAACTTAAAAAGATGGAAGATGAAGGATTAATAGAATATGATTCTAAAAGCATCACTTTAAAATAGGAAATGGACACGGGACCTGTCCCCGTGTCCAAGGGGGGTTAATTGTTGAAGGAAAGATCTGATTTGTTAGAGGGAGATATAAAAAAGATATTTTTAAAATATCTTATTCCAAGTGTCGGTGGTATGCTTGGAATATCACTATATATACTAGGAGATACAATAATAATAGGTAGAGGTCTTGGGAGTATTGGACTTGCTGCATTAAATGTATCTATTCCAATAAATAATATACTAAATGGGGTAGGACTTTTATTTGGAATAGGTGGTGCTACAGCACTTTCTATAGATAAGGGTAGAAGAGATGAAAAAGGATTAAATGATATATTTTCTAAATCTATGATAATGGCTTTTATTGCGGGAGTTATATTTACTTTTATTAGAATATTTTTCTTAGATGAACTTTGCTATATATTGGGAGCATCAGAGGATACAATTGCAATGGTCAAGGACTATCTTGGTGTTTTGATGTCTTTTAGTATAGCTTTTTTATTAAATGTCGGTTTGACTATATTTGTTAGAAATGACGGAGCACCAAAACTTGCCATGATTGGTATGCTTACGGGAAGCCTTATGAATGTAATACTTGACTATATATTTGTATTTAAATTTAAATGGGGAATGGCAGGTGCTGCATTTGCTACAGGGTTAGCTCCTATTATAGGACTTATTATACTTAGTACTCATTTTATAAAGAAAAATAATACTATCAAATTTATAATTCCAAAACCCAATTGGAATATTATAAGAAGAATAATCTCAAATGGAGGATCTAGCTTTTTAGTAGAACTCTCTGGCGGAATTGTAATATTTGCATTTAATTTATCACTATCTGGTATAACTGGTGATATAGGAATTTCTGCCTATAGTATAATAGCAAATCTATCTCTAATATTTGCATCTATATTTATAGGAATAGGTCAGGCACTTCAACCAATAGTAAGTTATAACTATGGAGCTGGAAAAATGGATAGGGTATATGAAACCGCCAAGCTTTCAATCTATACATCAGTAGGACTTGGTATTATATTTTATTCTTTAGGGCTATTTTTTCCAAAATTTTTAGTTTCTCTATTTATAGACGCAGATAAAGAACTTTTGGAGATGACAATTAGAGGAATAAGGCTCTATTTCTTAGTCTTTATCTTTATGGGTTTAAATATCGTTTTAACTTCATATATTCAGTCCAAAGAACATGCTAGAGTATCTCTTATAATTTCCCTTGGTAGAGGTTTTGTGTTTATAGTAATGGTTTTAGGGATACTTCCAAGATTTATAGGAATAGATGGAGTATGGTTAACTCTTCCTATAGCAGAGTTTATAACAATTATTATATCTATGTTTTACTTCACTAAATATAGGGATGCTATAATCTACAGTATAAGAGGAATTAAGAGATAGAAGTTTGTAGAGAATAATAGAGATAAGTAAAGGTGAAAATATATCTTTAATTTTTTAAAATAGTTAAAAAGACAATGTAGAGATAAATTCAAGGAGTGATAAAATGACAAATTTAAAACAAATAGAACCACAAGAAGTTTTTAAATGGTTTTATGAAATAAATCAAATCCCAAGATGTTCATATGATGAGAAAAGGGTGAGTGATTTTCTTGTAGACTTTGCCAAGGAGAGGAAACTAGAAGTTTATCAAGATGAACTCAACAATATTATCATTAAAAAGGGCGGAACAAAAGGATATGAAAATGCAAACCCTGTTATAATACAAGGTCACATGGATATGGTTTGTGTAAAAGGACAAGATAGTGATCATGACTTTACAAAAGATCCCATTGAAATGATAGTAGAAGGAGATTTTTTAAGAGCAAATGATACAACACTAGGAGCAGATGATGGAATTGCAGTAGCTTATGGGCTAGCTATACTAGATAGTAATGACTTAAAACATCCTCCACTTGAACTGTTAGTAACTACAAATGAAGAGTCAGGAATGGATGGAGCTCATGGTCTTAAAAACGATCATCTATCAGGTAAGACGCTTTTAAATATAGATTCAGAAGAAGAGGGAATCCTTTTAGTGAGCTGTGCAGGTGGAGCAAGTAATATCACTAGATTTGAGCTTGAAAAAGAAGAGCAAGATGAGGACGGATTAGAGATAAGCATATCAGGTCTTAAAGGTGGGCACTCTGGTATGGAGATTGTAAAACAAAGGGCAAATGCCATAAAATTGTTGGGCAGAATTTTAGATAATTGTAGAAGAAGTTATGATATAACACTTGCAAAGATTACTGGTGGAACAAAACACAATGCAATCCCAAATAGTGCCAGTGCATGTGTTCTAACCCAAGATAGAAAAGACTTAAAGAAACTTATAGAAGAGTTTTCAAAAGAATTAAAAGAAGAATATCGTGCAGAAGATGAAGGCTTGACTATAGAGATAAGTGAAGTAAAGATAAAAAAATCTTATACTAAAGAGCTAAGTGACAATCTAATGGACTATATCATCATGTCTCCAGATGGAGTCCAATATATGTCAAAGGACATTGAAGGTCTTGTACAAACTAGTTTAAACAATGCTATCATTGAAGAAAAAGAAGATGCTATAGAGATAATAACATCAGTTAGATCTGCTTCTAGTAGCTCACTTCAAGAGGTCTTAAATGTGCTTGAAATCATAGCTAGAAAATCAGGAGGGGCAATAAAAGAAACTGGTAGATATCCAGCATGGCAATATGATGAAAATTCCAAGATAAGAGATAAAGCTCTAGAAGTTTATAAAAACTTGTTCCAGAAGGAAGCAGAGGTAAGTGCAATTCATGCAGGTCTTGAGTGTGGACTATTAAAACAAATTCTACCAGATACCGATATGTTGAGCTTTGGACCAAATATATATGATGTTCATACCCAAAAGGAACATATAAGCATTTCATCAGTTGAAAGAGTATGGGAGTTTCTTGTAGAACTTCTTGAAAGTTTAAATTAAACATAAAGAAGTAAGGAAAATATATAAAATAAAAAAATAAAAACGATAAAAGATGGTAGAATATTGTACTTTCTTTTATCGTTTTTATTTTTTGTTAATTTGTATAATGATTATAAACATTGTTATAAAACAAACAATAGTTTAATTATATTAAGAAGGGTATATATTAAAATAATAGAATGTTACTGTGGAATCAAATGAAAGGAGAAAAATATGAAAAATCAAGAACTTTTAAGAAAAGAACATGAAGCTATAAGAAATAATGTAGGATTTTTTGATTTTACTCACGAAACTTTAGAAGTAACAGGAAAAGATGCTAAGGATTTTCTAGATTATGTTTGTGTAAATGATGTAGAAAATATGAAAAAAGGTGATGCTTTATATACTACGATTTTAAAGGAAGATGCAAATACAGTAGATGATGTAATAGTTTTCTATTATGGAGAGGATAAGTACTGGATAACAACTGCACTTATGAAAGAACTTTCAAAATGGCTTAAAGATCATGTAGGAGATAAAGATGTAAACTTTAAAGATATAACAGCTAATACAGCGCTATATGCCGTTCAAGGGCCAAGATCAAAAGATGTATTAAATGATATATTAGAAGATAGTGTAGATGATTTAGGATATTTTCAATTTAAAGAGACAAAAGTAGATGATATATATGTTATGGCTTCAAGGACAGGTTTTACTGGGGAATTAGGATATGAATTACACTTTGATCCAAAATATACAGATAAGATTGTAGATAAATTAAAAGAAAAAGGAAAGTCTTATGATTTAGAAGAGATAACAACTGATGTAATAGTTTCAAGTCTTCCAACAGAAAAAGGATATATTACCTCTGCTGATTTTTTAGGTGCAAATCCTGTAGAACTAGGTCTTGAATGGTCAGTAGACTGTGAGAAAGACTTTATTGGTAAGCAAAAGCTCTGTGTATTAAAAGAAGAAGGACCAAAGAGAAATCTTCTTGGATTTAAAGTAGGAGATAAAGATGCAAAGATAGAAAAAGGAAATAAAGTAAAATTAAATGGAGAAACAATAGGAGAGGTTACAAAATACACTTATGGATATACTGTTGATGAGTATATAGGCTATGCTTTAGTAGATAGTAAGGCTAATAAGGGAGATAAGGTAGTTATAGTAACTTCTGATGGAGAAGTAGAGGTAACTCTTCAAGAGAGAATGTTCTACGACCCAAAAGGAGAAAGAGTAAGAGGATAAAACAAACAAATACAGTTTATCTATTAAAATATTTTATAATTGTAAGCAATAAAGTAAAATGCGTGTTGAACTTTTAAGTTCAACACGCATTTTTTAAAAACTAGTATTTACAACCACCGTAAGGCATAAATAATACTACTAAAAGTAAAAAGAAGAATAGTAATTCACTATCTATTCCACATCCTCCGCCACCAAATAGTCCTTGTTTTTCAGCCATTTTAGTTACCTCCTAATATCTTTTTAGCATATCCTCATGCTTAATATATTATATTAATTTAGGAGAAACTTGTTACAAATAAAGGAAAAATTCTATATATAAAAATTGTTTATAGTAGTGGCAAGCCCCACACTTTTTACATATTATAATTTGAAGTACGAAAAAAAATATGATATGTGAGGAGTGCTAAAATGAGTAAGGAAAAGAGTGGTAGATTTAAAAGTATTAAATTTAAAATAATTTCAACAATGATTATTATATGTATATTATCTATAGTTTCAAGCATATCAGTGTCATATATTTCATCATCTGGTATAGTATCGAATTTAGTGGATGATAAGATGAGAGAAAGTGTAAAGTTTCAGTCTGAGACAATATCAACCTGGTTGGAAGAAAGGATAAAATATGTAGAATCTCATTCTATAAATCCATTGGTAAAAGAGATGAATATAGAAAGCGCTGTAGAATATCTAAAAAATGATATAGAAGATAAGAAGGATATCTATGATGTGTTTTTTATAGCAGACTTAAATGGAGACTATATATCTACTAGAGATACTAATAATGTTGGGAATATAAAAGATAGAGATTATTTTAAAGAAGTATTAAAGGGAGAGACTGTACTTTCAAATGTTGTAAATTCAAAAACTACAGGTAAACCTATTTCTGTTATTGCCTCTCCTATAAAGGATCATAGTGGAAAAATAGTAGGTGTATTAGCAGGATCTCTTGATTTAAACAAATTATCTTCAATAATTGAAGAATTTTCTTCAGTAAAAGAAGAAAGATATTCTTTTATAATAGATAATGAAGGACTAGTACTAGCTCACCCAAACAAAGATATTGTAATGAAGGAGAATATCTCCATTAAATCAAATGAAGTTGGTGAAGACTTAGTTAAAGCATCAAAAGAAATATTAAATGGAGATAATAATTTTGTGTCCTACTCTCAAAAGGGTACCACTATAAATGCATATTACAACAAAATAGAAATTTCAAATGGCTGGAGCATGGTGACTAAAATTCCAAAAGATATTATATATAAACCTCTAAAAAATATGTTGAGTACTCTGATATATGTGGGGATTTCAAGCTTGATTTTTGTTGTTATAATATCTATATTTGTTGGAAAGTCTTTATCAAATCCTATTATTTCTCTTTCAGATGAAATAAACAAAGTAGGAGATTTAGAATTAAGTTTAGATGGAGAAAATACAAATTTATCTAGTAGAAAAGATGAAATAGGAAGTATGAGAATAAGTATAATAAATATGAAAACAAAACTTATAAATATCATAAACTCTATATTAAACATTTCAAGTGAAGTATCAAATGATTCAAATAAGCTCACATCATCTATAGATGAAACGTCTAAATCTATAGATGAAGTTGCTAAAACTGTAGAAGAGATGGCACAAGCGACAAGTGAACAGGCAAGAAATACTGAAGAAGGGTTAAATAGACTTGTAAGTTTATCTAGAAAAATAGATGGAGTTAATACAAATGCTAAACTTATGGAGGAATATATAGATGAAACTAGAGTTTCAACTCAAAAGGGATCACATTCTGTAAGTCTTTTAAATGTAAAAATGGCTGATAATGATAAGATAGCAGGTAAAGTAGCAGATAGTGTAGTCTCTTTATTAGAAAACTCTAAAGCTATAGGAGATATTTCAAATAAAATAGGAGAAATTGCAGAACATGTAAACTTACTATCTCTTAATGCAACAATAGAAGCTGCCCGCGCTGGAGAACATGGCAAAGGATTTGCAGTAGTTGCAGATGAGATAAGAAGGCTTGCTCATGCAACAAATGAGTCTTCTGGACAAATAGTAGAAATTGTAAGAAATGTACAAAATGAAATAGAAGAAACTAATCAGGGTATGGTATTAGCAGGAGAAACAATAACAGAACTCAGAAAAGTTATAGATGATACAGAAATAGATTTTAAGAATATTTCAGATTTTGTATTAAAGATTGTAAATCAGGTAGAAGTGCTTGGCAAAGATATTGTAGATATAACAATGGATAAAGAAGATGTAGTCAAATCAATACAAAATATAGCTGCAATATCTGAACAATCTTCAGCTGGAGCACAAGAAATAAGTGCATCTATAGAAGAGCAATCTGCCATTATACAGCAAATACTAAATATGGCAGATAACTTTAATAGTGTCACAAATAAATTAAATCTAGAAATAGCAAAGTTTAAGCTATAATAGATTTTACTCTTCCAACCTTACCGCTCTCCAGCCTAACCTTTATTCCATGAGGATGGTTTGGAGAGTTTGTAAGTATATCTTTTACAATGCCCTCAGTTAAGATGTCTGTCCTTTGATTTTGTTTTTCTACAATCTTAACTTTTATTCCAAGTTTTATATTTACACGTTTATTGCCTTCCATTTTAAACACTTCCTTTATTAGATTTGGTATCAAAATAGGTGAGGCTTTAAAGTCTCACCTATTTAAAATGACGCTTCTATTTTTCTTTTAAGGATAGATACTACCTTTTGTCTATTATATCATTACTTATCCTAAAATATAAATTTATATATAAGAATAAAAGCTAAATCACATTTCTTTTAAATACTCATATTATAGAGTAATAATCTTAAAAGAATAGGGTGAAAACATGGAAATGCAGGGAAGAATAATTAGATTTTTGTGTATTCTTACTATACTCATATTTGTATTTATGAATATAACAAATGAATTTGACCCTCTTAGAGAGGGAATTATATTAGATGGCGCATGGAAAATAGCCTTAGAAGATTCTATTTCCTTTAAAGAAAAGGAATTTAATGATAGTAATTGGAAAGAAGAAGAATTTATCTATAAAAATGTACTTATAAAAAAGGAAGTAGAGAAATTAGATAAAACAATATGGGTTAGAAAAAACGTAGTTATTCCCCAAGAACTTTTATCACAGGACCTTATGCTATATATTCCAAGGCTTCCTAACTATCATAAAGTATATTTTAATGGATTTTTGATAGGGAAAACTATTTCTAGTCCTGAGGATTTATTTAATGATTGGAATAGAAAGTATGGCTACTTTATACCTAAAAATCTTATCCAATATGGAAAAGAAAACACCATATCTATAAAAACCTATTCAAGCTATGAATACGGACCTTCAAAGAGTTTAACTATAGAAAGAGCAAAAGATGTTTTAAAGAGGATAAATATATATAGCAGTAGCTATACTTATATGTATTTAACTAATATGATTATTTTACTTGGAATGAGCGCATACTTCTACTTTATATTTACTAGAATGAAAAAGAAAAAGTACTCATATTTTGCAACTCTATGTTTTGTAACAGCTATATATTATATTGACTATTTTGTATCCACTCTTCCTATACCTTATATCGTTTTTAAAAAGATAGTTTTATCATGTATGTTTTTTGTTCCTATACTTGGAGTACTCTTTTTAAGAGAATTTCTCTCTCTTCCAATCTATAAAGCACAAAAGATAAATATCTATATAAGAATTATGATTATAGCTCTTGGAGTAATTTTATTTAAAGATACTATCTCATACTATAAATTTAGAAGATATTATATGATAATATTTACACTGGACTATATGTATATTTTCTTCATGGTATTATGGGATTACTTTAAAAATCATACTAAGAAGAAATGGATATATCCCCTTCTTTTGATAATACTTTTAATGTGTGGTCATGATATATGCAATGCATTAAGAGGAATATTCCCTCCACTAGGCTTTCATTTAAACATATATGCCTTGATGATCTTTATAGGGATAGTAGCTTTAGACTTAGCTAAAGAATATATAGATATCTTTACAAAGGCAGGTAAAGATGGTCTTACAGGGCTTTTTACTCAGTCATATTTTAAAAATGAATTGATAGAAATAGTTAAAGATAAAGATATTATAAAGAAACCTTTTTCTCTCATGATGCTCGATATTGATAAGTTTAAAACATTTAATGATAACTATGGACACTTAATAGGAGATGAAGTATTAAAAATTGTCTCTAGGATAATAAAAGAAACCTCACCAGAAAATGCAATAGTTACAAGATATGGAGGAGAAGAGTTTGGGATAATCCTAAAAGGATATGATGAAAAAGAGTCACTTGTTTTAGGAGAAAAGATAAGAAAAAATATAGAAGAATTTAGACTAAAAATTGATGAAAATTCTAGCACCAATACAACTATAAGTATAGGGATTACAACATTTGATCCTAAAAGAATATTAATTCACTCAGAGATGCTTATAGAAGAAGCAGATAAAGCTCTTTACTATTCCAAAGAAAATGGCAGAAATAAAGTAACTCATCATAGAGAGATGAGGTATAAAAGATAAGCTTTAGCTTATTTTTTATACCCAGGTAGCAATATACTCTAGTCCATCATAATCCCGAGGGTTTTTAATCTTATCCCAATTTCCTTTTAAACCTTTATCTTTTAAACTTGTTTCAAAGTGATACATAGCTATACCCATATCTAATAGCTGTATATCGTAGTCTAGGTTTTTAGCATAGCCTGGCGTTCTTTTTAGATAAAGGTTAAACTTATTATCTATCTTTATTATTCTCCAAGGTTGTTTATTTGAAGCAGAAGGACCTATCCTAACCATCTCTAGTGCATCTTTAAAATCCCCTAAATCATTTAAATACAATGGCTCTAATCCTTCATAGAAAAATACATCATCAAAATCTTTTCTCTTGTCAGATTGAGCTAAAGTTCTCATGGATTTTTCTTTAAGACTCATCTTTTTTTCTTCATAACCTACAGGGGTTACTACTATCAATTTCTCTCCTTCTTTTAAGTTCATGGATTCAAAAAACTCAAGTTTTTTAAAAGTACCACCGAGCCAGCAAGTCCCAAGATTTAAAGATGTCAAATAAATTATTATTTTTTCAAATAAATATCCCAGCTCTATGAGGTTTCCGTTTTCAAGTAAAACTCCGCCTATATAGGCATTAGCATCTTTAATCACACCATAAGTACCTATTTTTCCATTTAATTTTAAATCTATTAAAGGAAACTTATACTTTGAACTATATTCTTTTTCTAAACCTTCTAAAAACAGATTTATTTTTTCTTTCAAGTCATCTTCTAACTTCTTGTTTTTAAAAGTCCTAACTGATCTCCTTGATTTTATCAATTCCATTTTCATCACCCATTTATATAATATCCAAAAATATTAATTTAAAGCATAAATTTAGTTTTCGTGATTTAACCTGGTAAATTACGATAGTATTTTATTTGGATTTATGATAAAATTTAATTAAGCTAGTTTTACTATAAATAAACATTAGGAGTGAAAAATTTGAGACCAAAATTAATGGAAGAAGTTGAAGCTTTAAGAGGAGTAAATTCTGTAAAGATTAAAGAAGCGCACGAAAATGGGGAAAGAGTAGTAGGTATGTACTGCGTATTTTCTCCTTCAGAAATAGCTATAGCAGCAGGTGCTATACCCGTTACACTTTGTGGAACTACGCAAGAACCGATAGAAGCAGCAGAAAGAGAACTACCTAGAAATCTTTGTCCTTTGATAAAATCAAGCTATGGTTTTGCTATAACTGATAAATGCCCATACTTTTATTTTTCTGATGTACTTTTAGCAGAAACAACTTGTGATGGTAAGAAAAAGATGTATGAACTTATGGGAAAAATAAAACCTATGCATGTAATGAATCTACCTCAAACAGCAGAAGGAGAAGAGTCATTAGTATTTTGGGAAAATGAAATGAAGAAGTTTAAAACATTTTTAGAAAATGAGTTTAATGTAGATATAACTGATGAAAAACTAAGGGATGCTATAAAACTTATGAACAGAGAAAGAATAGCTATGAAAAGGTTACATAAACTTAATGCTCATAAGCCTGCACCAATATCGGGTATGGATATGATGACATCACAGTGGCTAAAAGGATTTAATGTAGATAGAGAAAATGGAATAAAATTAATAGAAGACCTCATAGAAGAAGTGGAAGAGAGAATTGAAAAAGGAATATTTGCATATGAGAAAAGTGCTCCTAGAATACTTCTTACTGGATGTCCTGTAGGAGTTGGTGGAGCGGATAAAGTTCTTAGGGCTTTAGAGGAAGCCGGGGCAAGTGTTGTGGCACTTGAAAATTGTACAGGTTATAAGGGGCTTGATGTATTGGTAGAAGAAAGTGAAACTCAAGATCCATTATACTCATTAGCTAAAAAATATCTATCAACTCCTTGTTCGTGTATGACTCCAAACAACAGTAGATTAGACCTTATAAAAAGACTAGCGGATGAATACAGTGTAGATGCAGTAATTGACCTTACATGGCAAGCATGTCATACTTATGCTATAGAATCATTTACTGTAAAAGGGTTTGTAGAGGATGAATTAAATTTACCATTTATACAAATTGAAACAGATTATTCTGATTCAGATACAGGACAAATAAAAACACGTATAGAAGCTTTTATAGAGACAGTAGAGGTAAACAAAGCTTTAGCGTAAAAAGAAGGTGAAAAAATGCATTATGTAGGAATAGATATAGGTTCTACTGCTACTAAGGTATCAGTTTTTAAAGAAGATAAATTAGAACATAATTATAATTTAAGGACTGGCTGGAGTAGTATAGAGGTATCAAATGAAGTTTTAGAAAAACTTAATAGTGAAGGAATAGAAAGAAAAAACATGAAAGTGGTAGCAACTGGATATGGGAGGATTTCTGTACCATATGCGGACAAGCAGATAACAGAGATAACATGTCATGGTAAGGGAGTAGACTATCTACTTGGAAGAGATGCCACTATCATAGATATAGGTGGGCAAGATACAAAGATCATCACACTTAAAAATGGCAGAGTTATAGATTTTACAATGAACGATAAATGCGCTGCAGGCACTGGTAAATTTATGGAACTTATGGCAAACACACTAGGGGTATCTATAGATGAACTATGTAATATGGCACTTTTAGGAGAAGATATAAACATATCTAGTATGTGCACAGTATTTGCAGAGTCTGAGGTTATATCTCTTATAGGAAAAGGAACTGACAGAAAGAGTATAGCTAGAGGAATAGTAAATTCTATAACTGGAAGAGTTTCTTCTATGTTATTTAAACATGGCTGTAGCGAGAATATATATTTAACAGGGGGACTTTGTGAAGTAGATAACTTTAAAAAACTACTATCTCAAAAAATAGAAAAAGATATAAAGACAAACCCCTTGGCAAGGTATGCAGGGTCTATAGGAGCAGCACTTATCGCTAAAAGCTTAGATTAGGAAACTATCAAAATGATAGTTTCCTAATCTAGTATATATCAGTTTTACTATTGTTTTTTATTTAAATTCAAATATACTATTGACATTTATCTCATGTTGTAATATAATTCTGAATAATTAAATAAGTATTGGTAGAGGCGCACTTTACAAAAAGTAGTATCTGATTGAAAGCCATCGCAAGGTTAGTGTCAGATATAAAAGGTGTAGGTGCCGAAGACAATCAAGGCGTATGATTGGTCTGGCAAAATGAAATAAGATTCATTCTGCTGTTGCATTATTTGCAAAGAGCTATCCTATTAAGACATATAATTTAAAATGTATGTTTCTAATAAAAGGTAGACTTTTAGTCTATTTTTTTTTAGCCCTTTACCATCTATTAAATAAAAAGGAGAGATTGAAATGAAAGATATGATTTTCAAAGGAGCAGCTACAGCTATTGTTACCCCATTTAATAGAGACGGTATTGATTTTGAAAGCTTTTCTAAACTCATTGAATGGCAAATAGGAGAAGGTATAAATGCCATAGTTGTATGCGGTACAACTGGAGAGAGTTCTACAATGTCAGATGAGGAGCATAAAGAAGCTGTCAAATTTGTAGTCGATCAGGTAAATGGTAGGGTACCTGTTATAGCAGGTACTGGTAGTAATGATATAGCATATGGAATAGAGCTCACAAAATACGCATGTGAAGTAGGAGCTGATGCAATGCTTGTTGTTACACCATATTATAATAAGGCAACTCAAAAGGGACTTATAGAATTATTTACAAAGATTGCAGATGCAAGTACAAAGCCTATTATCCTATATAATGTTCCATCTAGAACTGGTGTAAATTTACAACCAAAGACTTGCCAAGTTTTAGCCGATCATCCTAATATAGTGGGACTTAAAGAAGCAAGTGGAGATATTTCACAGATTGCTAAAATTGCGCAACTTTGTGGAGATAAAATTAGTATATACTCTGGAAACGATGATCAGATAGTTCCAATAATGTCTTTAGGAGGAAAAGGTGTAATTTCTGTAGTATCAAATATAATGCCGAGGGAAACTGTTGAAATATGTGATAAGTTCTTTTCAGGGGATGTAAGTGGAAGCCTTGATTTACAGCTTAAACTATTACCACTTATAAATTCACTCTTTACTGAGGTCAACCCAATCCCAGTGAAAGCTGCTGTTTCAGCTATGGGATATTGTGAAGATATTTTAAGACTTCCATTGACATCAATGGAAGATGAAAATAAAGAAAATATGATAAGTCTTATGAAAGAACAGGGAATACAATTGAGATAAGGAGATGAGGTAAATGAAGATAATTATAAATGGCTCAAATGGAAGAATAGGTAAGGAAATAACTAAACTACTATTAGACGGGTATAAAAACTCTTCTCTAGCTGCAAAAGTAGATAGAAACAATACCACTTCTGCTAATGATCTTTTATTTGCAAAATTAGATGATTTTGATGGAGAAGCTGATTGTATCATTGATTTTTCAAATCATTTGGCTACAAAAGATTTAACTGATTATGCAATAAAAAGAAATATTCCACTTGTAATAGCAACAACTGGTCAAACTGAAGAAGAATTAGAGATGATTAAAGTTGCTAGTAAAAAAATCCCAGTGTTTTTAGCTGCTAATGTGTCTGTGGGAATTGCACTACTTTTAGAGCTTGTTAAATTAACTGTAAAGATGATGCCAGGAGCTGAAATAGGAATATTGGAAAAACATCACAATCAAAAGCTTGATGCACCAAGTGGTACAGCTCTTGCTATAGAAAGAGCAATCAAAAGCGTAAAAGAAAAAGAAGATAAGCAAATAGAGATTCATTCTATACGTATGGGCAATATAGTAGGTGAACACGAGGTTATAATAGGCACTAAAACTGAGACAATAACTTTAAAGCATAAAGCTCATTGTAAAGAATTATTTGCTGAAGGTGCTATAGTTGCAGCAGAATTTTTAATAGATAAGCCAGCTGGACTATATGGAATGAAAGATTTAATCGGCTAATCTATATATAAAGGAAGTGATAAATTTGAAAATTGGTATTTTAGGATATGGAAATTTAGGAAAAGGTGTTGAATGTGCTATAAATAACACTTCCGATATGGAGCTTGTGGGAGTCTTTACAAGAAGAGATGCTAAGAGTTTAAAGATTCAAACACCGGGAGCAAAAGTTTATTCAATGGATGATATGTTAGAGATGAAAGATAAAATAGATGTAATGATTATCTGTGGTGGCAGTGCAACTGATTTGCCAAAGATGACACCTGAAACGGCAAGACATTTTAATATAATAGATAGCTTTGATAGTCATGCAAAGATTCCAGAGCATTTTGCAAATGTAGATAAAGCGGCTAAAGAAGGAGATAATATTGCCCTAATTTCAGTAGGGTGGGATCCAGGAATGTTTTCTTTAAATAGACTCTATGCAAATGCAATTTTAGCTAATGGTAGTGATTATACATTTTGGGGAAAAGGAGTTAGTCAGGGACATTCTGATGCAATAAGAAGGGTAGATGGAGTAAAGGATGCAAGACAGTATACTATACCTATAGACTCAGCTCTAAAGTCCGTAAGAAGCGGTGAAAACCCGGTGCTTACAGTTAGAGAAAAACATATAAGAGAATGCTTTGTAGTAGCTGAAGAAGGAGCAGATCTTAAAAGAATAGAAAATGAAATCAAAACAATGCCAGGCTATTTTTCAGACTACGATACAAAGGTTAACTTTATAACACAAGAACAGCTAATTGAAGATCATGGGGGAATCCCCCATGGAGGATTTGTAATCAGAAGTGGAAAAACTGGATGGAATGATGAAAACAATCAAATAATTGAATATAGTTTAAAACTTGATTCAAATCCAGAATTTAATGCTTGTATCTTGGTTGCATATGCAAGAGCTGCATTTAGAATGAGGAGCCGTGGCATTACAGGATGTAAAACAGTATTTGATGTAGCTCCTGTTGACTTATCAGCAATGACTTCAGAAGAACTAAGAGCAAATATGCTTTAAAGGAGAAAGATAAATGGAAACTAAAGTACTAAAATTTGGTGGAAGTTCACTTGCAGATAGCAATCAATTTAAAAAAGTTGCAGAGATAATAAAAAGCCAGGATTCTAGAAGATATGTGATTGCATCTGCACCTGGCAAAAGAGATGAAGAAGATCAAAAGGTAACGGATCTTCTATATAAATGCTACATACTTTCAGAAAATGAAGAAGATATAGATGAAGTGTTTAAAAAAATTGAAAACAGATACAATGGTATTATAGAAGGACTTGGATTAGATTTTTCCTTGAAAGAGGAATTTGATAAGATAAGAACATCTATTTTACATCATGTAGGAAGTGATTATGTTTGTAGTCGTGGGGAATATTTAAACTCTATGATATTGGCAGAATATCTAGGATATGAGTTTATTGATGCAGAAAAAAGGATACTTTTTTTAGAAGATGGAAGCTTTGACTCAGAAAAAACAAATCTAGTTCTATCTGAAGTTTTAAAAGACAATAGATATGCTGTAATTCCTGGTTTTTATGGGTCTATGCCAAATGGAACTATTAAAACATTCTCCAGAGGTGGATCAGATATCACAGGTTCTATTGTTGCACGTGCTGTAGATGCTGATCTTTATGAAAATTGGACTGATGTCTCTGGTATGCTTATGGCAGATCCAAGATGCGTAGAAAATCCAAAGGTAATAGATTTTATAACATATAAAGAACTTAGAGAACTATCTTATATGGGTGCCTCCATAATGCATGAAGATGCAATTTTTCCTGTTAAACAATCTGGCATCTCAATCAATATTAGAAACACAAATGCACCAGAAGATAATGGGACAATGATAGTTCCAGAAGTCGATTTAAATGGTGCTGATAGGATAGTTACAGGAATAGCTGGTAAAAGAGGATTTTCTACAATCAATATCGAAAAAGATATGATGAATATAGAAATTGGTTTTGGACGAAAAATTCTTGAAGTTCTAGAAAACAATAATCTTGCGTTTGAACATCTTCCAACTGGAATAGATACTATGTCAATTATCATAATCTCAGATACAATTAAAGATATAAAAGAAAAGATTAAAGATGAAATCTATGAGGCAGTTAAAGCAGATAATGTTGAAATTGAAGATGGACTTGCTATGATAGCAGTTGTAGGTCGTGGCATGGTAAAAGAAAAAGGCACTGCAATGAGAATTTTTTCTGCAATAAAAGATGCATCTATAAATATTAGAATGATTGACCAAGGTTCAAGCGAGATCAATATAATTATAGGTGTAGCAGAAACTGATTATATTCCAGCGCTTAAAACAATTTATTCGGAATTTGTAGAATAGGAGACAAACTGATGATATGTGATAATATACGGATAAATGAAGATGGAAACCTTACATTTGCAGGCCTAGATACTATAGACCTTGCTAAAAAGTATGGGACACCACTTTATTTAATGGATGAAGATAAAATAAGAGAAAATTGTAATATCTACAAAGATGCACTGAAAAAATATTTTGGTGATAGCGCCCGTGTTCTATATGCGAGCAAGGCCGCAGCTTTTAAAAGGTTATATGAAATTATTGATGATGAAGATATGGGTATAGATGTTGTTTCATCAGGTGAAATATATACTGCTATAAAAGCTGGTGTATCACTTCAAAATGCTTACTTTCATGGAAACAATAAGACTGATTTTGATATAAAATATGCAATAGAAAATAAAATTGGATATTTCGTAGTTGATAATATTGAAGAACTAGATGCGATTGAAAAAGAATCATCTAGACAATGTATAATACAAAAGATACTTTTAAGATTAACTCCAGGAATTGATGTTCATACTTATGAAGCTGTTAATACTGGTAAAGTTGATTCAAAGTTTGGTACAGCTATTGAAACTGGCCAAGCAGAAAAAATGGTTGAATATACATTGGGCTTAAAAAATATAGAGCTTTGTGGTTTTCATTCTCATATAGGCTCACAAGTTTTTAACTCAGATAATTATCTAAACGGTTCTGAAAAAATGCTCGATTTTATTGCAGATATAAAGTCAAAACTTGGATATGAAACGAAAGTACTCAATATTGGTGGTGGATATGGAGTAAGATATACCCAAGATGATCCTATAATAGATATAGATGCAAATATTAAGAAGGTTTCAGAATTTATTAAAAAAAAGGTTAAAACTCTTTCAATCAATATGCCTCAAATCATTATGGAGCCTGGTAGAAGTATTGTAGGTGATAGTGGAATGACACTATATACCGTTGGAACAGTAAAGACAATCACCGGTTATAAAAGCTATGTATCAGTAGATGGTGGAATGACTGATAACCCAAGGTATGCATTATATCAATCACCTTATACAGTTATGATTGCAAATAAGGCAAGAGAAAAGGAAGATTTTAAATACTCGGTGGTCGGTAGATGTTGTGAAAGTGGAGATATAATACAAGAAGATGTGATGATGCCTAAGGCAAAGCGTGGAGATATTGTTGCCGTTTTAACAACTGGGGCATACAATTATTCTATGGCATCAAACTATAATAGGATTACTCGCCCACCAGTTGTAATGATAAAGGATAAAAAGGATTATCTAGCAGTTAGAAGGGAAAGCTTTGAAGATTTAGTTAGAAATGATATATAAGATTATGGACATGGAGATAATTTCTATGTCCATAATCTTATATTTATTTATATTTACAATGCATTAGCTATTTTTTCGATTTCACGCATAAGATGTTCGAACTTTTCAGGTTTTAATGACTGTGCCCCGTCTGAAACAGCTAGTTCTGGTTGGTGATGTACCTCTATCATAAGAGCATCTGCTCCACAGGCAACAGCGGCTTTAGAAAGTGGTTCTATCATAGACCATCTTCCGGCTGCGTGACTTGGATCAATTAAAATAGGTAGATGACTAAGTTCTTTAATTGCTGGAACAGCACTTATATCAAGTGTATTTCTAGTGTATGTTTCAAAGGTTCTAATGCCCCTTTCACAAAGAATAACATTATTATTGCCCTTTGACATAATGTATTCTGCTGACATTAAAAGCTCTTCAATAGTTGCACATAACCCTCTCTTTAGTAAGATAGGTCTATTACTTTTTCCAGCTCTTTTTAATAAGGAGAAGTTTTGCATATTTCTAGCACCTATTTGAAGTATATCTGCATATTCCTCTACCACATCAAAATTTACTTCATCCATTATTTCTGTAACTATTGGTAAACCAGTAACTTCCTTTGCCTTTTTAAGTAATTTTAGGCCCTCTTCTTCCATTCCTTGGAAACTGTATGGTGAAGTTCTAGGCTTGTAAGCGCCTCCTCTAAGCATATGAGCGCCAGATGATTTAACAGCTTTAGCTATAGTCATAAGTTGTTCTTCACTTTCCACAGAACAAGGTCCTGCTATTACACAAGTGTTTCCTCCGCCTATTTTTACGCCATCTACATCGATTATAGTATCCTCTGGATGGAAAGCTCTACCAGCTAATTTAAATGGATGTTGTACTATAAGAAGTTTTTCTACATAATCATTTGCCTCTATTTGGCTTGGATTAATCTTTCTAGTATCCCCTACTAATCCCAAGATGCAATGATCTTTGCCTTGAACCTTGTGAACCTCACAACCTAAACTCATCATTTTCTTTT
Source organism: Tissierella creatinophila DSM 6911 (assembly GCF_001940565.1). GTDB lineage: Bacteria > Bacillota > Clostridia > Tissierellales > Tissierellaceae > Tissierella_A > Tissierella_A creatinophila. The sequence continues at coordinate 104,061 of NZ_LTDM01000032.1, read as the reverse complement.
GGATTTTTTCAATTACCTCTGTGGGTGCATTTTGCTTCATAACTATAACCATTATAATTCCTCCTTTTATTTTTAAAACAAATTTAGAATAAAAAAAAGAGGCCTCTAACTAAGAGACCTCTTTAACTAATCGTTAAAACGGGTTGGTAATAAACTATACTGTTAAGTATGATTTACTATTAAAATTTCTTAGGAAGATCTGTTTAAAACTATTATATTTGCATGAAAAATAACCGTAGCCATAAAAATAAAAGCTAAAGTAAAAGTTAAAATAATAGTTGTTAAATATACAAATCTTTTTAGAGTTTTTCATAGCAATCACCTTTCTATAATTTAAAGTTTTCCTAATTTCTAATATTTTATGCAAGTAGATAAATATTTGTGTATCCTAAAACTTTGTTAAAACAAATTATAAACTAATTAAAAGATAAAGTCAAGAGAAATTTTCAAACTATTTTAAACAATTCGATTCATTTAGGACTTTAAAGTAGATTAGTATAAAAAATCACTTGACAGTTAACTTAATATTCGCTAAAGTATTGTATAATTTAATAAAATAAAGATCGATATAAGGAGATAATAGAGTATGGAGAAAGTATTTATAGATTTAGATAAAAAAAGTTATTTTATACATATAGAAAAGTCGATTTTAAACTCTATTTCAGACTATATAGGAAATGCCGATAAGTGGATGATTATAACGGACAAAAATGTGGATTGTCTCTATGGAGAAAAAGTTTTAGGGGGATTAAAAGGAAAAGAGATCCATAAGTTTATAATAGAGCCTGGTGAGCGAAGTAAAACTTTTTCAACGGTAGAAAAGATTTTAAATAGAATGATAGAAAAGGGACTCACTAGAAAATCTAAAATCATTGCCCTAGGTGGAGGGGTAGTAGGAGATATTGCAGGATTTTGTGCTTCTATCTATATGAGGGGAATATCATTTATACAGATTCCCACTACATTATTAGCTCAAGTAGACAGTAGCGTTGGAGGAAAAACCGGTGTAAATATGATACTAGGTAAAAATATGGTGGGGAGTTTTTATCAGCCTGAAGCCGTTATTATAGATACCGATACACTTAATACTTTGCCAAAAAAAGAATTGATAAGTGGTATGGGGGAGATTGTAAAATATGGAGTTATATGGGATTATGACTTTTTAAACCTTATAGAAGAAAACCTAGAAAACATATTGAACTTAGAAGAGGTGATAATGAAAAAAATAATTAAAAAATGTTGTGAAATTAAAGCAGAAGTTGTATCTAAAGATGAAAGAGAATTGGGGATTAGAAAGATATTAAACTTTGGGCATACCATAGGGCATGCACTTGAATCTACAACAGCTTATAAGAGATATACTCATGGAGAAGCGGTACTTATAGGCATGTATTACGAAGCTCTTATGGCAAAAGGTTATGGATATATAGAAGATGAATACTTTAAAGAGATAGAAAATATTATAAAGAGTCTAGGTGTTTCTCTAGATATAGAAGAATTTTCAAACGACTCTTTAATAGAATCTATGATGAAGGATAAAAAAAACAAAGATGGAAAAATATCATTTATCCTTCCAAAGAAAAAAGGTGTTGTTAAAGAAGTACTCTTAAATAGGGGAGAGATCTTATGGTAGATTATAGTATTGTATTGATAGGTTTTATGGGAACTGGTAAGAGTACTGTAGCTAAGGTTTTATCTAAGCAATTAAATTTAGAGCTTATAGATACAGATAAATCTATAGAGAAAAAAACAGGACTAACTATATCTGAAATATTTGAAAAGTATGGGGAAAAAGGATTTAGAGATATAGAAACAGATATAATCAAGGATTTAAAGGATAAAAAAGAAAAGATTATATCTTGTGGTGGGGGCGTCTGCTTAAGAGATGAAAATATAAAAAACCTAAAAACTAACCATAGGGTTATACTCCTAGAAGCTTCAGCTAGAGTAATCTTAGAAAGAATAAAGGATGATGATACTAGACCTATTTTAAAGGATAAAACAGATATAGAGAGTGTAGAGATGATTATGAAGAGGAGAAAAGCTTCTTATCAAAAGTGTGCTGATTTAATAATAGATACTGATGAAAAATCTGTTGAGAAGATAGTAGATGAAATTATAGAAAAGTTAAATATAAAGTAAAAATATACAAAGTAATTAAGACTCAAAAAGAGTCTTTTTTCTAAATAAAGATAAGTCTTAAGGAGGTAAGATATTGCTAGAAAAATTAAATATAACAATAGTAGGTCTTGGTTTAGTAGGTGGCTCTTTTGCCAAGGCTTTAAAAGCTCTAAATCCCCAAAACATATGGGCAATAGATATAGATAAAGAATCGCTACAAAAGGGTGAAGAAATGGGGATTATAGATCGGGGATACGAAGAGCCTGAAGAACCCTTAAAGAGTTCAGATCTAGTTATAATTTGCCTATATCCAGAACTAGTTAAAAGGTTTGTATATGAAAATATAGAGAATTTTAAACCAGGAGCTATAATCACAGATGTAACAGGAATTAAAAATGGACTGGTAGAAGAGATAAATAAGATCTTACCCCAAAGTATAGATTTTGTATTTGGCCATCCTATGGCGGGGCGTGAGAAAAAGGGATTAGAATACTCATCAAGCGAAGTATTTCAAGGAGCAAATTACATAATCACCCCCAACTCTAGAAACCAAAAATCTAGTATTGATCTAATAGAAGATATTGCTAGAAATATAGGTTTTAAAAGGGTAATTAAAATAGATCCTCAAAAACATGATGAAGTAATAGCTTTTACAAGTCAGCTTCCTCACATAATAGCAGTAGCACTAGTTAATAGTGATGATTTAAATGTAGATACAGGCTCAGTTGTAGGAGATAGCTATAGGGAACTTACTAGAATAGCTCAGATAAATGAGAAACTTTGGTCAGAACTTTTTATAGGAAATAAAGAAAATTTACTCCAAAAAATCGAAGTTTTCCAGGAGAAGTTGGACTTACTTAAAAAAGCTATACTAGAAGAAGAAAAAGAGGTATTAGAAGAAGAATTTAAAAAATCAAGCATAAGAAGAAAAAACCTTTAGGAGATGATAAAAATGAATTGTGTAAAGATAAATCCAGGTAAATTAGAAGGAGAAATAAATATTCCTCCATCAAAGAGTCTTTCCCATAGAGCTATAATATGCGCAGCTCTAAGCAGAGAAGAAAGCAATATAGATAATATAGTTTTTTCTGATGATATCCATGCAACTTGTGAAGCTATGAGAAAACTTGGAGCTAGTATAGAAAAGACATCAGAGACGAGTTTAAAAATAAAGGGAAGTTTTCCATTAAAATTAAAAGAAGAAGAGATCGACTGTAAAGAGTCTGGTTCTACTCTTAGGTTTTTAATTCCCATCTCACTTTTAGCCGAGGGAAAAGCTACATTTAAGGGAAGGGGTAAACTTGTAAGTCGCCCATTAGAATCATATTATAATATATTTGACGAGCAGGGGATAAAGTATAAAAATGATGATGGTAATCTACCACTCGAATTAGAAGGCAATATAAATTCGGGAGAATTTAAATTAGAGGGAGATATAAGTTCGCAGTTCATAACTGGACTTATGTTTACACTTCCACTTTTAAATGGTGATTCAAAGATAATAATGCAAAGCGAACTAGAATCAAAGGGTTATGTCGATTTAACTATAGATATCTTAGATAAATTTGGAGTAAAAGTAATAAATAATGAATATAAAGAATTTATTATAAAAGGCGGTCAAGAGTATAAGGCCTATGATTACAAAGTAGAAGGTGACTTTTCTCAAGCAGCTTTTTGGCTTGTTGGAGGAATACTTGGAGAAAAGATAGATTGTAGAGATCTAGATCCAAAATCACTTCAAGGTGATAAGGCTATACTACATCTAATTAAAGAAATGGGTGGAAATTTAAATCTAGAAGGTTCATCATTTATAGCAAAAAAATCAAATACAAAAGGGATAATAATAGACGCCTCCGAGTGGCCTGATATAGTTCCTATATTAACTGTACTTGCAGCTTTAAGCCAAGGTGAAACAAAGATAATAAATGCAGCAAGACTTAGAATCAAAGAATCCGACAGACTAAAGGCCATATCCACGGAATTAAATAAACTAGGAGCAGATGTACAAGAATTAGAAGATGGACTTGTCATAATGGGTAAAAAGAATCTAACAGGAGGCACGGTAGACAGCTGGAACGACCATAGAATAGCTATGGCACTTGCCATTGCAAGTATAAAGAGCAAGGGAGAAATAACAATTACAAATAGTGATGTGGTTAAAAAGTCATATCCTCATTTTTGGGAAGACTTTAAAAGCTTAGGGGGCGATATAGATGAGTTCAACATGGGGTAATAATATAAAGCTTTCACTCTTTGGAGAATCTCATGGAGGGGCTATAGGAATAAATATAGATGGACTTCCCTCTGGAATTTCTTTAAATTTAGAAGAGATAAAGATAGAGATGAAAAGGCGCGCTCCAGGACAGGATAAGACAGCTACTAGTAGAAAAGAAAAAGATGAATTTGAAATACTTAGTGGATATTTTAATGATAAGACAACTGGAACACCACTTTCTATAATGATAAGAAATACAAATACCCAGTCAAAAGATTATGATAAGACAAAAGATTTTGCTAGACCAGGTCATGCTGATTTTACAGGTAGAAAAAGATACCTTGGAAATAATGACTATAGAGGTGGAGGACATTTTTCAGGTAGACTAACAGCTCCTATAGTGTTTGCAGGAGCTATTGCAAAACAAATCTTGAGCTCTGAAGGAGTAATAGTTGGAAGTCATATAAAAAGTATTGGAGAGATAGAAGATAATAGTTTTGATCCCACTAAAGTTTCTCCTAGACTATTAGAATTTTTAAAGGTTAAAAAACTACCAACTATAGATGACAATAAATCAGTTGAAATGGAAAAAACTATCTTACGAGCAAAAGAAGAAGGCGACTCAGTTGGGGGGGTTATAGAACTTGCAGTTATAAATCCAATGGCTGGACTGGGTAGTCCATTTTTCGATTCAGTAGAAAGTCATTTGTCTCATATGATATTTTCTATTCCTGGTGTAAAGGGGATTGAGTTTGGTAAGGGATTTGATATAACAAAGATGAGGGGTTCAAAAGCTAACGATGAGATGTATATGGAAGGGGAAGAGGTCAAGACCTATACAAATAACAATGGTGGTATACTTGGAGGTATTTCAAGTGGTATGCCTATTATCTTTAGGGTAGCCTTAAAACCAACAGCTTCCATTGCTAAGAGTCAAAGGACTATAGATATGTTCAAAAACAAAGATGCTAAAATAGAGATAGTTGGAAGACACGATCCTTGTATAGTTGTTAGAGCGGTTCCAGTATTAGAAGCGGCTACAGCTATAGTAATATTAGACTTATTGATGGAGATGAAAAAATATGACGGATTTAAAAGAGCTTAGGGGAAAAATAGATGATATAGATAGAAAAATAGTTGAACTATTTCAAGAGCGAATGGAAATTGTATCAGGAGTTGCAAAGTACAAAAAGGAAAAAGGACTTCCAGTATTAAATAGTATTAGAGAAGGAGAGTTAATAGAAAAAAATATAAATTATCTAAAAAATAAAGAATTAACACCATATCTTAAAGAGTTTTATATTAAACTTATGGACTTGAGCAAAGACTATCAAAGACTACAAATAGATAAGGCTAAAGAAGGTATAAATGTCTGCTTTCAAGGCACAACGGGTTCCTATAGTCAAGAGGCTCTCTTTGAATATTTTGGAAGCGATGCAACTAGCTATCCAGTTAAAGAGTTTGAAGATGTATTTAAAAAGTTAAAAGATGACAATATATCCTATGGTGTTCTTCCCATTGAAAATTCTTCTACCGGTGCTATAAATGAAGTCTATGATCTTTTGAGAAAATATGGATTATATATAGTTGGAAATATGACACTAAAAATAAACCACAATCTAATGGCTATAGAAGGGGCTAAACTTGAAGATATAAAAACTGTTTATTCTCATCCACAAGCTTTTAAACAATGCAGTGAGTTTCTCAAAGATAAGGGTTTAGAACTTATTGGCTATCACAATACTGCTGTAAGTGCAGAACTAGTATCAGAAAAGAAAGATAAGACTATGGCAGCTATAGGAAGTAAAAAGGCAGCAGAAGTAAATAATTTAAAGATAATAAAAAACAATATTAACAATGATGATAGCAATTATACAAGATTTATAATAATAGGTAAAACACTTGAAACATCTGATATAAACGATGCTATAAGTATAGTATTTTCAAGCCCAAATAAAGTAGGAGCACTTTATGATAGTTTGGGAATCTTTAAAAAGAACAATTTAAATATGATAAGAATAGAATCAAGACCTGTAGTTGGAAAACCATGGGAATATTTCTTTTATATAGATTTTGAAGGGGATATAAATAACGAACATGTAAAAGAAGCTATAGACTATATTCAAAATAACAGCAGTTATTTTAAATTCCTCGGAAACTATAAAAAGTAAAGAATATCTTGAAAGGGTGAAAAAGGGTGAATAGTATCAGTGGCAGTACAAGACTTATTTCAATACTTGGTAATCCAGTAAAACACAGTAAATCTCCATCAATGCACAACAATTCCTTTGAAAAGCTCCATTTAGACTTTGCATATATGGCATTTGAAATAGAAGCGGGCAAGGTAGAAAAGGCGATAGAAGCTATGAAAACCTTAAAAGCAAAAGGTTTTAATATAACTATGCCCTACAAAGAAGAAGTGATGGAGTTTTTAGATGAAATAGATAGAGAAGCTAGGATAATAGGCAGCGTCAACACAGTCTTAAACGAGGGTGGAAAACTTATAGGTTACAATACAGATGGTAAGGGATTTGTAAAAGCTTTAGAAGAAAAAGGGGTAGTGTTTAAAGATAAAAAGATTGTAATAATAGGTGCAGGAGGGGCAGCTAGAGCCATAGCGGTTCAACTTGCCCTTGATACGGCTAAAGAAATTGTGATAGCAAATAGAACAATAGAAAATGCCAAAACTATAAGTGATATTATAAATAAAAATGTACCAAAAACCAAGGCTAGAAGTATAATCTTAGATGAAGAAAAGTTAAAAGAAGAGTTAAGAGATGCAAAGATACTTATAAATACTACATCTATTGGAATGAAGGAAACAATTGATAAAAGTGTTATAGAGAATACTAAAATTCTTCATAAAGATTTATTTGTAGCAGATATAATATATGATCCCCAAAAGACAAAACTTTTATCTCAAGCAGAAAATATAGGCTGTAAAACCATGAACGGTCTAGGTATGCTAGTATATCAAGGTGCAATAGCATTTAAAATATGGACAGGAATTGATATGCCTGAAAGTGTAATAGAAGATATGCTTTGTGAAAGTAGGTAAATAATGTGAAAACTATAAAGGTTAAAGATGTTATAATTGGAGAGGGTATACCTAAGATTGCAGTTTCCATTATTGGAACTACAATAGAAGAGATATTGGAGATCTTAGAGAATATAGATAGAGAAAAAGTTGATATAGTAGAATGGAGAGCAGACTATTTTGAAAGTGTATTCAATCCTAAAAGAGTACTAGAAACTTTAAAACTGATTAGAAAAAGCCTTATAGATATACCTATTATATTTACCCTTAGAACTTTGGATGAAGGCGGGGAAAAGAAAATAGATATAGACTACTATACTTTTTTAAATAAAGAGATTGCAGCTTCTGGTGATGCAGATTTGATAGATATACAAGTGTTTTTAAACAAAGAAAAAGTAATGGAGAACATAGAGAATATAAGTAAAGAAAATGTTTTTATAATAGGATCAAATCATGATTTTAATAAAACCCCCAAAAAAGAAGATATGATAAACCGATTAAAATTTATGGAAAGTCTAGGTGTTGATATCTTTAAACTAGCAGTTATGCCCTGTAGTCCAGCTGATGTTTTAGATTTATTATCAGTAACAGATACAATGAAAAAACTTACGAACAATCCAATAGTAACTATCTCTATGGGCAGTCTTGGCACTATAAGCAGAATATCTGGAGAAACATTTGGCTCTAGTATAACCTTTGGAGCTATAGGAAAGGTTTCTGCCCCTGGGCAAATCTCTGTAGAAAAATTATTTAATATACTTCAGTCTATCCACTAAGTTTTCTATAATATGTGGATATTTTCTTTATAGGGGTATAAATAAATTATTCATTTAGATATAGAGAGGAGAAGTGATATGAACCTTTTAAGAGAAGTAATAGATCAGTATATAAATCGGAGTGGGTTTTTCTTAGAAGCATTTATAGAACATATAGAACTATCAGCTATGGCTATAATTTTAGTGACACTAATAGGAGTACCAATTGGTATTATAATGAGCCGATATCCTAAGATTGCACCTCCAATACTTTCTTTTGTGAATTTTTTATGGACAATTCCAGTTATAGCATTCTTTGGTATAATGATATCTGTTTTAGGACTTAGTACACTAAATGCACTTTTTGCACTTCTGATATATGGACTTCTTCCAATAGTTAGAAACACATATGTTGGTATAATGGAAGTAGATAAATCTATTATAGAAGCTGGAAAGGGTATGGGAAGTACAAAATGGCAGCTACTCTTTCAAATAGAACTTCCACTAGCACTTCCAGTAATAATTGCAGGTTTTAGAAACATGGCAGTTATGACTATATCTTTTGCAGCTATAGCTTCATTTATAGGTGTAGGAGGACTTGGAAAAGCCATTTGGAGAGGTATAAGTTTAAACAATCTAAGTATGACTATAGCAGGAAGCATATTGATTGCAGCTCTTGCAATAGCTGTAGATTTAAGTCTTGGATATATTGAAAAAAGAGTCTTACTTAGAGTTCAAGGAAGAACTAAAGGGGGAATTGTAAATGAATAAGAAGATAATCTCTATATTTTTAGCACTAACACTCGTATTTTTAGTAGGATGCCAGACTGATAAGGGTACAAAACAAGATAATGGAGGTAAAACTGGGGAAAACAAGATAGTTATAGGAAGTAAACCCATGGCTGAGCAATATATATTGGTGGAGATTTTAGCTAGTCTTATAGAAGAAAATACTGATATTGAAGTAGAAAAAAAGCTTGGAATAGCAGGAGGAACTAGTAATCTTCATCCCGCTATAATTAAAGGTGATATAGACCTCTACCCTGAGTATTCGGGTACAGGATGGCTATTTGTTTTAAAAGAAGAGCTTATAAATGATCCAGAGAAATTATTTGATGAAACCAAGAAAAGATATGAAAAAGAGTATGACCTGATATGGTCAGAGCCCTATGGCTTTAACAACACATTTACACTAGCTATGAAAAAAACAAAGGCAGATGAGATGGGGATAGAAAACTTTTCAGAGCTTGGCGAAAAATCAAATAGTTTAAAATTTGGTGCAGAATATGACTTTTTTGAAAGAGATGATGGTTTTCCAGAGCTCTCTAAAAAATATAATTTAAATTTTAAAGATAAAAAAGAGTTAGATATAGCTCTAAAATATAAAGCCGTAGATTCGGGTGAAGTGGATGTAATAAATGCATTTTCAACTGACGGCCTCTTAAAAGAATATGAAATGAAAGTTTTAAAGGATGATAAAAACTTTTTTCCATCATATAAAGCAGCAACTATAGTTAGAAAAGAAACTCTACAAAAATATCCTGAGCTAGAAGGGGTCTTAGATAAAATGACAGGTCTTATCTTAGATGAAGATATGATAGAGATGAACCTTAAAGTAGAAAAAAACGGAGAAGATCCTAAAGATGTAGCAGAAGAATTTTTAAAGAAAAAGGGATTAAAAAAATGATAGAGATAAGTTTTAAAAATATAAAAAAAATCTACCCTGGAGAAAAAATAGCACTAGATGATTTAAATTTAGAGATAAAAAAAGGTGAATTCTTAACAGTTATAGGTCCCTCAGGATGCGGAAAGACTACACTTTTAAAGATGATAAATGGTCTAGTTATGCCAACCCAAGGAGAACTCTTAATACATGGAAAAAATATAAAAGATATAGATATAATAGCTTTAAGAAGAAAGATAGGCTATGTAATTCAGCAGATAGGACTATTTCCTCATCTAAATATAGAAAAAAACATCAGCTATGTTCTAAAGATAATGGGAGTAGAAGAAGATAAAAGAAGAAAAAGGGCAGAAGAGCTTTTAAGTCTTGTAGGTCTAGAAAAAGAGACTTTAGAAATGTATCCTAGAGAACTTAGTGGTGGTCAACAACAGAGAATAGGAGTTATAAGAGCCTTAGCTGCAGATCCTCCCATTATCCTTATGGATGAACCATTTGGTGCAATAGATGAGATAACTAGAAAGACACTACAAGATGAACTCTTAAAGTTGCAAGAGCGTCTTAAAAAGACAATAGTATTTATAACTCATGATATAGAAGAAGCTATGAAGCTTGGAGACCGCATAGCATTGATAAATAAAGGTAAACTAGAACAAATAGCTTCTTCAAAAGAAATGTTTTTAATCCTAGAACTCCTTTTGTAAAAGAGTTCTTTGGTAGAAAAAGTTTTTCTTCATTTATGAATACAACAAAAGTATTAGAGGGAATAGACAAAAACTATCCCTATATACTATTTGATAGAAATAATGATATAATAAAACTAAATGGTTCTAAACAAAAAATGGAAAAGATACCCGCAATAGATTCAGAAGGAGATTATCTTGGAATGATAACTTCTACTAAGGAAAATATAACTTTTAAAGATATAGAAAAATCACAATTTATAAGTTCTAATTTTCCTATGATGAAAGCAGTAGAGTTTCTTTTTAAGGAAGGTTTAAAAGTAGTTCCTATTGTAGATGATAATAATAATTATCTAGGGATGTTTTCTTTAGATAGGGGGTATAGAGAAATATTAAAAGGGTTAGAAAATAAATAAAAGTGAAGGAAAGATAAAATGACAAACTTTTTAATAAGACTTGTTACAAAGAATGAATCAAGCGATGAAAAAAGAAGACTTAAAATAGCTTATATGGCAAGTATAGTAGGTATAATTACAAATATAATTCTTTCGATCATAAAACTAATCATAGGTTTTATGATCTCTTCTATAGGGGTTATAGCAGATGGATTTAACAATGTGACAGATACATTATCATCTATTATAACTCTTGTAGGATTTAAACTATCTTCAATGCCTCCAGATAAGGAACATCCTTATGGACACGGAAGAATAGAATATATCTCAGGTCTTATGGTGGCATTTTTAGTTATGATTGTAGGTTTTCAATTTACAACATCTTCTTTTAAAGAGATTATAAATCCCACCCCTGTAGAATTTGAATTAGTATCATTTATAATAATCACCCTATCTATACTTTCTAAAATATGGCTTAGTTTTTTCAATAAAACTATTGCCAAAAAGATAAATTCTAAAAGCTTAAAAGCTGTATCAGTAGATGCATTAGGGGATGTACTTACAACAAGTGTGGTAGCTGTATCTTTGATTATAGGAAGGTTTACCACACTTCCAATAGATGGATTTATAGGAATTGTGGTATCCTTTTTAATAATATACAATGGATATAATCTAGTAAAAGAAACAATAAATCCCCTTATTGGAGAAGCCCCTTCTAAAGAACTGATTGAAGGAATCCAATCAGATGTTTTATCATATAAATACATAACTGGAGTTCATGATCTCCTTATACATTCATATGGTGAAAATAAGACTATAGCAGTTATAGATGCAGAGTTTCCAGCTAGTCTAGATATAGTAAAAGTATATGATGAGATAAGGATAGCAGAAAGAGAATTAGGAGAAAAGTATGAACTAACGCTTGTAATTCATATGGATCCATTAGTAGAAGAATCAGAAAAAAGATACAATATAAGAAAAGAAATAAAAGATATCTTAAAAGAAAATCCACTATATAAATCTATGCACGACTTTCATATATCACAATCATCGGGAGTAGAGATAATAGAATTTGACATGGTTATATATGGAGAAAAACTAAAAAAACAAGATATTGTAGAAGATATAAAGGAAAATACTCAAAAGAGGCTAAAAGAAAGATATCAAGATAAAAACTTTAATATAACACTAGATATAGATTACACTTAACCTACATAATTTTTATGTAGGTTTTTTTATACACCAAAGCTTGTCTTTTGAATATTATAGTAATAAATATAAAAAAGAAGGGTGAGGTAAATATGAGGTTTGGTGTAAGAAATAAAATGTTTATATCATTTGGTTTAATTGTACTGTTGATAATATCTTTTGGAGTGTATAGTTTAAATGTTATTAAAAGCTTAAAGGATATCTCTAATGAGATTATAGAACACTCCTTTAAAGGAATTGATCTTTCACATAAGATAAAAACAGATATAGCAGAATTTAGAGGGGGTCAATATCGTCATATTTCATTTGAAGATTTAAACCTTATGAAAGAAGTTGAACAAGAACTTAATGATAAAAAAGAAGAATTAAAAAAATTTATAAATGAATATAAAAAAACATTAGAAACAAAGCAAAGCAAAAAACTAATAGGCGATCTAGATAAAGATATAGATGAGTATCTGGATCTAAGTTCTGAAGTTTTAAGATTGAGTATTATTAATGAAGATGAAAAGGCAACAGAACTTATGTTAAAAGATTCTCTAAAAGAATATATTGAAATAATGGATAAAAGTGATAATTTAATTGTTTATAATGGCAAGATAGTAGAAGAAGGTTATCGTGAGATTGGCAATAAATTTAGAACATCTAGATTTATATCTTTAATATTTCTTTTAATTATTATCTTTATAAGTATTGCTTTAGCAGTTGTATTATCAAATAATATAAATAAAAGGTTATTAATGATGAAAAAATCATTAAATAGGTCAAAAGACTTAGACTTAAGCGTTGATAAAGAAACACTAGAAAATTTTAGAAAGTTTAAGAGTAAAGATGAAATAACAGATGCTGGAATATCTTATATTTCTATGACTAAAAACTTAAGAGAGATTGTTATAGATATAAAGGGGGCAGTTTCAAATGTAGATGAACATGCAAAAGATGTAGCCCAAAATATTGAGGAAGTAACAAGTACCTTTGAAGGGATAACAGAAGCCACAGAAGAACTTGCTAAAGGAGCTGGTACTCAGGCAAATGATGCAGAAGAGGCAGTTTATAAATTAAACCAACTTTCCCAAAACGTAGAAGGGGCAGTAGATAATTCAAAAGTAGTAGAAGAAGGAGTAAAAGAAATAGTAAGTGCAAATAAAGAAGGACAAATTGCGATAGAAAACTTAAAAGAAATAGGTGTAAAAAATATAGAAGCATTGGGAGAAGTCGTATCACAAATAGATATACTTGATAGAGAATCTTCTTCTATAGCAGGTATTACAGATACAATAAAAGAAATTGCAAATCAAACAAATCTTTTAGCACTTAATGCTATGATAGAAGCAGCAAGGGCTGGAGAAGATGGAAAGGGCTTTGCGGTTGTAGCCACAGAAATAAGAAAACTTGCAGAACAAGTAGAGGACAATATAGAAAATATAGAAAACACTATAAATGGTATAAATGGCGAAATCAATAAGACTAAAAAGATGATGGAAGATGCAGGAGGAGTTATAGGAGAGAGTCAAAAGGCTACAGATATGACTGAAGAGAAGTTTATAGTTATAGCTAATTCTATAACAACCATAGTAGATAGAATAGATGATCTATTGAAGAATATTGATGATATAGATAAAGATAAAGAAAAAGTTGCAGCTTCAATACAAAATATATCAGCTGTAACCGAAGAATCTAGTGCAGCTACTCAAGAAATAAGTGCATCACTTCAAGAACAAAGTGCTATAATGGAAGAGATACTAAATGCTGCCAAAGAGGTAGAAACAGTAGCAAGAGATACAAATGAAATATTAGATAGATTCACTATATAGATTGTTTTAAACAAGTAATTATGATAAAGTTAAATATAAAATAAAAACTAGGAGAATGATCTAATGAACTGGTTAAGAAAATTTATGTACGGAAGATATGGAGTAGATGCACTTAGCATGACTATAATAATATTTGGGTTTTTGATTTCGATATTTTCTCCTTATTTTAGGCCTTTATCTATAATCTCTACACTAATATTTATCTATGCCTATTATAGAGTGCTTTCAAAAGATATAAATAAGAGATACAGGGAAAACCAAAAGTTTTTAAAACTTATAAAACCTGTAACTACTAGATTTAAAAAGTTCAAGACGAGAAGTGAAGGCAGAAAAAGTTATAAGTACTTTAAATGTAAAAATTGTAAGCAAGAAATAAAGGTACCAAAAGGAAAGGGAAAAGTAAGAGTTACCTGTCCTAAATGTGGAGAAAAGACAATCAAAAAAAGCTAAGAGATTAAAAGTTTAAAACTTTTAATCTCTTTTTTTAAAAAGTTAAAATGCCCAATTACCATCTTTAAATATCTGTAGAGTTTTACCATCTAAAGTTGTGGCGACTATAGAAGTAGTACTATCTCCCACCATAAAGTCAACATGAGTTAAACTATTATTTACATGGTGAGCTTCTAGCTCTTCATCAGTCATATCTTCTCCACCTTTTATATTGGTAGGATAAGCCTTACCAAATGCAAAGTGACAAGAAGCATTTTCATCAAATAATGTATTCATAAAGATAATATTTGAATTGGATATAGGAGAATCAAATGGAACAAGTGCCACTTCTCCAAGGTGTTTTGCTCCTTCATCTATAGCAAATAAATCTTTTAAAACTTCTTCTCCAACACTGGCACTAAAGTCTACTACTTTTCCTTTTTCAAAATATAGTTTAAACTCATCTATAAGGTTTCCACCATAATTAAGAGGTTTGGTGCTATAGATAACCCCATCTACACCATATTTATCAGGCATAGTATAAACTTCTTCAGTTGGCATATTTGGAGCAAATGGTACTCCACTAGAGGTGATAGATCCGCCCCCTGCCCAGATATGGTCAATTGGAAGTTCTACTTTTAAATCAGTTCCATTTTTTGAAGTGTAGTGAAGACTTTTAATTTTTTTATTATTTAAGAAATCTACCTTCTCCTTTAAATTTCCCATATGATCTTCCCAAGCCTTTATAGGGTCTTCTTGATCTATACGAGTAGCTTTAAATATAGCATCCCAAAGTGATTTTAAAGCTTTTTCTTCCTCTAGTTTAGGAAACACTTTTTTTGCCCAAGAGCGAGTTGCAATAGATATAACAAGCCATGGGTTTATATCATTCATAGTATATTTTCTATACTCTTTTAAGGCAATAGATGCAGACTTATTAGCAGCGGCTACCTTTTTTGGGTCCATTTCTTTTAAAAGTTCAGGATCATCACTAGATATAGAAATAAATCCAGCACCACGTTTTGCAAAATCTTCCAAGCTATCTGCTTTCCACTTAGGATAGTTTTCAAAGACTTCCATAGGAGAGTTTTTATACTTTAGTTTTGTAAGTACTTCATCACTCCAATTTACATAGACTTCACTTGCACCTAATTCGTATGCATTTTTAGAGAGCAATCTTACAAACTCCAATCCCTCAATAGGTGCATTTATAACTAAAGGCTGACCTTCTTTGATGTTTATTCCTACCTTTACACAAAGCTTTGCATATTTTTCTAATAGTTTATCTAAATTTTTCAATATACCACTCCTTCTTTTGTTATTATACTTATAGTTTACAAAATTTCACATAAAATGTAAATGAATTTAAAATAGTCTTAAAACAGCTAAGATAATAAGAAGTATTCCAGATATCCAAGATAGATTAAATCTTATCCCATTTGAAAGCTTTTCACCTATTTTAAGTCCACTAAATATAGATAAAAACCCAGCTATAAAAGAAAATGTCATAACACTGAAATAATCCATATTGGAAAGACCACTTCCAAAGCCTATAGTAAGAGAATCTAGCGATAGAGCTATAGCAAGATAGATCGCTTCCCTAGCATCTAGAATCTTAGAACGGTCTTTATCAGCTTTTGTTTCATCTATATAGATATTTACAATAAAACGTATCCCAGCAAATCTTATCTCTAGCTTACCCTCTTGAGATTTTTTAGATTCCAAATAAAACTTAATTAATCCTTCAAATAGGTAGTACATTCCTAGAAAAGAGAGTATAATAAAACTAATTATACTAGTTGCACCTACTGGAAGAAACCTTTGGGCTTCTTTACCTAAAAGAATAGATAGTCCTAAAAGAAACGAACAAATCATATTTATAATCAAGATAGATATAAAGGGAATCCTTATTTTTTTTACACCATAATGAATACTAGCCACAAAAGCATCTAAACTTACAGCCAGTACAAGCAAGATAATTTCCATATAATCACCCCTTTAACATTTATAATTATAATATTCAAAGAGTTTAAAAGTGTTTATAGGGAAACTAACAATTTAAAAGGAGAGGACAAGATGATTTTAATGCTTACTGCAGATAAAAATTGGAATATAGGTTTAAAAGGGAAAATGCTAGTAGACTTAGAAGAAGATCTAAAAAGATTTAAAGAAAAGACTACAGGAAATATTATCATAATGGGAAGAAAAACTTTAATGGCAATTCCTGGAGAAAAGGCATTACCAAATAGGGTCAATATAGTTATGACACGCGATAAAGAGTTTAAAAAAGATGGTATAGTAACAGTAAACTCAGTAGATCATCTATTTAAAACACTAGATAAGATAAATAGTGATGGAACTAAAAAGGTGTTTGTAACTGGAGGGGCTAGTATAGTAAGAGAGCTATTAAAATATTGTGACAAGGCATATATTACCAAGATATTAAAAGAATTTCCCCAGCATGATACATCTATCCCAAATTTAGATGAAAGTAGCGACTGGGAAATTGTAAAAGAAGGAAATATAATACATCAAGAAGACATAAAATATAAATATATAGACTATAAGAGAAAAGCTTCTATTTAAAATTAAAAGAAGCTCTTTTAAAAATAGATACATTTTAGTAAAATGTGGTAAATATAAAAACTATGGGGTATAGATGAGATAGAAAATTAAAAGGAGGATTGAATAAATTGTTAAAAGAAATTAGTAGAGAAAAAGAGAAATCTTTTAAAAGAAGTATTTTCAATAGAAACAAAACAGACAATGACTACACTAAATCAATATTAGGTGAAAGGCAAAAACTCGACAAAAGAGAAAGTCAAATGGCTCATTATTCTAAAGAAATATTGAATATAACAAAATCATTAAGTGAATTTGATGTAGGTATGAACCATATTTCAAAAGAATTATTAGACTTTTCTAAAGATATATCTCTTTTAAGCCAGTCAAATGTTGCTATAGTAGAAGAAACTACAGCTAGCATGAGTGAGGTAGGTGAAGCGGTAATAAATACTACAAATACTCTAGAGAACTTATCCAATAAATCACATTTGCTATCAGATAAAAATGATGAGAGTATAGTTATATTAAAGGAAATGGAAAGCTTAAAAGAAGAGGTAAAAAAAGACACGGAGGACTTAAGTTCAAAATTTAAAGACCTTATAAAAGTTTCTTTTGAAGTATCTAAGATAGTTGAAGGAGTAAAGAAAATTGCAGAACAGACAAATCTCTTAGCACTTAATGCTGCTATAGAGGCAGCTAGAGCTGGTGAACATGGTAAAGGATTTTCAGTGGTTGCATCGGAGATAAGAAAACTTGCAGACAATACAAAAGAAAACCTAATGGGAATGGATACATTTATAGATAGTATAGGTCTTGCTACAAAAGAAGGAGATATAAGTTTAAAGAACACTCTAAATTCTACAGAAGAGATAAGTTCAAAAATAGATTTAGTAAGTGAAACAGTATATGGAAATTTAAGTTTATTAAAAGAAGTTATGAAAGATATCGATATTATAAATGAAGATATGGAAAACGTAAGGGTATCTACACAAGAGATAACTCATGCCATGAACGAGTCAAGTCACGATGCTGAAAAACTAAGTTTTATGGCTGAAGGTATAGAAAGACAGGCACTTGAAAGTGTTCAATTTTCAAAGACAATATCCAATATAGATGATGAACTCTCTAATGTAGTTATAGATCTATTTAAAGACTTAAAGGGAAGTAAAAATGCTATAAGTAACAATGAACTCACAGAGATAATACAAAAAGCTATAATATCTCATATAAAGTGGGTGGAAAGACTTCAAGAAATGTTAGATACTATGACCTTAAAGCCACTTCAAACCGATTCAAATAGATGTGAATTTGGTCATTTTTATAAAGCTATAGATATGGACAATAGTTATATAAAAGATGCATGGATAAAGATAGATAGCATTCATAATAGAGTTCATAGTCTTGGAGATATATTTTTAGAAAATATAAAAAATGGTGACAGACAAGCTGCCACAAACATTTATAATGATGCTAAAGTAGCCTCTAAAGAGATGATAGAAAGTTTAAATGAAATCCAAGAGATAATAAAAGATTGTACAAATAAGAACATAGAAATACTTAGATAAAACCTAAAAAATGACAATTAAGATTGGCCCCTTTAATGTCATTTAAAAAAGCACAAAAGAATTCTCCCCCAAGCAACTAGAAAGGGGGCTTTTTTATTGCCTAATTTTAAGAAGTTTTTAAGAAAAAATTCCCCAAATATAGTATAATATAGAATATAAACGTAAAAAGAGGAGGAGGTATTTATAAACACTAAAGCCGAAATAAAAAGAGGGTTTACGACTTCAATACCAATAATATTAGGCTACATCCCTGTTGCAATGTCTTGTGGACTCCTATCGAAGAGTTCAGGGATTTCGATTATCGATACTGTTTCGATGAGTTTTTTTGTCTTTGCAGGGGCAAGTCAGTTTATGGCTATTGATATGATAGTTCAAGGACTTTCTTATAGCAGTATAATCTTAGCGACATTTCTATTAAACTTGAGGCATCTTATGATGAGTGCTTCTTTGAGCTTGGACTTCAAAGATATAGAGAGAAAATACATACCACTTGTAGCCTTTGGAGTTACAGATGAGAGTTTTTCACTTATAAGTTTTCATAAGAAAAATCTATCACTTCCATTTATACTAAGCTTATTTTTTTCAGCTCATGCAGCTTGGTGGGTAGGCAATATCATAGGCTATCTAGTTGGTGAAGTACTTCCAAAATCCTTACAATCCAGCATGAGTATTGGGTTTTATGCTATGTTTGCAGGTCTTCTATTTAGTCAAGTAAAAGAAAATAGAAAAGTTTTAACTTTAAGTTTAATCTCAATGGCAATTTATATTTTTATATATGGACTTAAAATAATGGGTTCAGGATGGGATATAATTCTTGGAATTATAATATCTTCTGCTATTGGAAGTTTTATATTTGGAAATAGAGGTGAAGAGAGATGAAGTATTTACCACTTATACTTGGGATGGCTCTTGTAACATATATCCCTAGACTTATGCCACTTATGATAATTAAAAAGGGTGAATTAAATGAAAGATTTAGACTCTTTTTAGTATATATTCCATATACATCTCTTAGCATACTAATGATTAGAGGAGTGTTAACTGCAACAAGTGATATGAAAATCCCTACCATAATAGGAGTCATAGCGGCAAGTGCTATAGCTTATATTCAAAAAAATATTATCTTTTCTGTATTAGGAGGTATAGCTGCTGCATTTATAACTATTAACTTTCTAAACTTTTAAGAGTAATGGACAAGGTACCTGTCCCCTTGTCCACTTAATAAATTTTAAGGAGAGATTATAATGAAAAGAAAGATCAGCATTTTATTAGTATCTGTGATGGCTATTTCTTTTTTAATAGCTTGTACACCAAAAAATAATGAAGTGGGAAACAAAGATGTAGATATAAAGGCAATACATGCTAAAGTAAAAGAAGAACTTGGAGAGGATTATTTACCTGATACGAGTCTTAGTTTAGAAGAATTATCAGACCTTACAAAGGTTGATAAAGAAAATGTAGAAGAGTTTATAGCAGAAGTTCCTATGATGAATGTTCATGTAGATACATTTATAGCTATAAAAACTAAAGATGGAAAAGGTGAAGAAGTAGAAAAAACTCTTGAAGAATATAGACAATACCTAAATGAAGAATCTATGCAATATCCTATGAATATTGCAAAAGTAAAATCTGCAAAAGTTGTAAGACATGGAGACTATGTGTTTTTTATAATGATAGGAAAGATGAATGAGATAGAAGATCAAGAAAGTGCTGAAGCTCTAGAGTTCTCTGAAGCTGAAGTTAAAAGAGTAGAAAACATTATAAACGAATTTTTTAAATAAGAATAATTAGCTTGGGACACTCCCAAGCTAATTATTCTTTATGGGGGTAGAAGCATGGTTTTTAGCAGTATATTATTTTTGTTTTATTTTTTGCCAATTAGCTTAATCTTATATTTTTTAATCCCTAAAAGGTTTAGAAATCTAGCTCTTTTTATCCTTAGTCTTGTCTTCTATGGATGGGGAGAGCCGAGATATATAGTTTTAATGATTTTTTCTACAGTAGTAGATTATAGTGCAGGAATAGTTATAGACTACTACGATAAAAAGATATATGAACCTGGTAGAAAGTTAGGTCTTCTCTTTTCTGTCTTTATAAATTTAGGGCTTTTGTCATTCTTTAAATATGGAGATTTTTTTATACAAAACTTAAATAGTGGATTAAATTTAAATTTGCCACTACTTAATGTAGCACTCCCAATAGGAATATCATTTTACACTTTCCAAGCTATGAGTTACACTATAGATGTATATAGAAAAGAAGTTCCGGTACAAAAGAATATAATATCTTTTGGTACATATGTAACGCTCTTTCCTCAGTTAATAGCAGGACCTATAGTAAGGTATAAGACAGTGGCTTTTGAAATAGACAATAGACGAGAAAGTTTTGAGGGGATAAGTGAAGGTATAAAGCGATTTATAATAGGACTATCTAAAAAGGTACTCTTAGCAAACAATATAAGACTTCTCTGGGAAAGTGTAAAGATGATGGAGATAAGTTCAATTCCAACTTTTACAGCCATTCTTGGCATAGTAGCATTTTCATTTCAAATCTACTTTGACTTTTCAGGCTACTCCGATATGGCAATAGGACTTGGAAAGATATTTGGATTTAACTTTTTAGAAAACTTTAACTATCCTTATATGTCAAAATCTATTACAGAATTTTGGAGAAGATGGCATATCTCTCTTGGGACTTGGTTTAAAGAATATGTATATATACCTATGGGTGGCAATAGAGTAAACAGGATAAAGACTTTAAGAAATATATTAATAGTTTGGATGCTAACTGGTATATGGCATGGGGCTAGCTGGAACTTCCTATTTTGGGGACTTTACTTTGGAGTAATAATTATATTTGAAAAACTATTTTTATTAAGGATATTAGAAAAACTTCCAACTATACTTAGAAGGGTATATACACTGTTTTTAGTTGTTATATCTTGGGTTATTTTTTCTTTTGAAGATATGAGTTTAATGGTAGAATATTTAAAGAGACTATTTGGAATTGGTGGAAATTTATTTGATGATACTACGATATATCTTTTCTATACAAATATATTTTTAATCATAATCCTTTCTATAGCTTCAACTGATATTTTTAAAAATCTATATAATAATATTAAACTTAAATGGGATAAAGTTTATATTTTAGAAGATATTGCCTTAACCACTCTTCTAATTATGTCAATAGCCTATCTTGTAGATATGACTTATAATCCGTTTTTATACTTTAGATTTTAGGAGGGAGATATGAAAGAAAAATTTAGGGTTTTTTTATTTGGAGTACTACTATTTGGTTTAAGCGTTTTTAATATATTATCTCCTAATAAGACATTTTCTGATAGAGAGAATAGATTTTTAGAAAAGTTTCCTGAACTAAATTTAGAAAGTATAACAAATGGAAAGTTTAATGAAAAATTTCAAAAGTATTCATCAGATCAGTTTATATTTAGAGATGATTGGATAAGCCTTAAAACTAGGATAGATTTAATTGGATTTAAAAAAGATAATGGAAGAGTCTATTTTGGAAAAGATGATTATCTATTTGCAGTAGAAGAACCTGTAGATAGAAAAAGATTTCTAAAAAATATGGAAAAGATAAACAAGTTAAAAAGAGAAGTAAGCTTTCCTTTAGATATAATGCTAGTTCCTACAAAAGCTACTGTATTAGAAGATAAGCTTCCACCTAAAGCACCTATATTGGATGAAGAACTTATTTTGGAACAAATAAATTCAAAATTGGATAAAGAGATAAACCTTATTTCACCTATAGATCTACTTAGACTTAAAAATAAAGAAAGCATATACTATAAAACCGATCATCACTATACAAGTCTTGGAGCATTTTATACATATAGTGAATATATGGAAAGTATATGAATTATCCCTTACCCTATAGACTATTTTAAGAGGGAAATGGTTACAGATGGCTTTTTAGGAAGTCTATTTAGAAAATCAAATTATTATGGCGGCGAAAGCGAAAAAATAGAAAAATTTATTCCTAAAGTAGATGTAAGTTTGAATATAATTAAAAATGAGAGAGAAGAGTTAGAAAGTCTATATGATGAGAGTTTTTTAGAAAAAGGTGATAAATATTCTTTCTTTTTAGGAGGAGATCATCCAGTACTAGATATAAAAACATCCATAGAAGGGAAAGGTACACTACTCTTAGTTAAGGATAGCTTCGCAAATAGCCTAGTGCCATTTTTAACGCTACATTTTGATAGGATAATAGTAATAGATGGAAGACACTTTAATATCCCATTAAAAGACTATATAAAAGATAAAGAGATAGATAGGGTACTATTCTTATATAATATAAGGACATTCTATGATGGTTAAGAAAGGGGAAAGTTAAATGAAAAAAAGTAGCAAAAAAAATGAATACTTAGGATATGGTTTATTTGTACTTATATGTGGGGGAATAGGGGCATTATTTGGTTTTCTTTCAGATAGTATCTTAAAAGACTTCTTTGAAGCATATGTAGATAATGATAAAATATATAGAGAAATGTTTAATATATACTTTATTCTTTTGATAATAGTACTTGGTTACTTAGTTCATATAATCATCCATGAAGCAGGGCATTTAGTATTTGGACTTCTTACAGGCTATAAATTTGTATCCTTTAGAATTGGCTCTTTTACACTTATAAGAGAAGATGGAATGTTTAAATGGAAGAGATTTAACATACCAGGGACAGCTGGACAATGTCTTATGATGCCTCCGGAAAAGAAAGATGGAAAGTTTCCATTTGTAATCTATAATCTTGGAGGAGTATTTATGAATTCAATCTTTGTAGCCATAGGAATCATAATTGCAATGGCTATAAAAGAATTAAATCTTATAAATTTAATCTTTATATTAACTAATATTGCGGGAATAATAGTGGTAGTTACAAATGGTATTCCAATGAAAATTGGAGGAGTTGCAAATGATGGACACAATGTGATATCTATGATAAAAGATAGACATGCAAGAGATTCTTTTCATCTTCAGCTTAAAGTAAATGGACTTTTAACCGAAGGAATGAGAATGAAAGATATGGCATATGAGGAACTTAAACTTCCAGAAGGGTTAGATTATAGAAGACCTATAAACTTTTCTAGAATTTTCTTGGTTTATAATTATCACTTAGATAAGATGGATTTTGAAAAGGCAAGAGAAGTATTGGAATTTGGGAGCAAGTATGTAGATGATACTATTTTAGTATATAAAATGGAATTTGCAGCTGAAAAGCTATTCTTGGAGATTATTGGAGAATGTGATGAGAGAAAAATAGACACTATATACAGTAAAAACCTTAAAAAATATATAAAAGCTTCAAAGTTTATGATATCTAAAAAGCGAGTTATGATGGCTTATGAAGGTCTATATAAAGAAAAAAGAGAAAGTGCTCTAGTATACCTCCAAGAGCTAAAAAAGCTATCTAAAATGTACCCTATAAAAGGGGAGGCCAAGATGGAAATTATGTTGGCAAATTTTATAGAAAAAGAATTGGAAGCTAAAAATATATAAAAGATAATTTAGTATCGTTAAATTAAAAAAATAATAACCTTAATACTTGAAATTGTTTAAAACAATCCTTATCTATTTATTAGTATAAATGAATAAGGATTGTTTTTTGGGGTATGTTAAAGATGAGTATAAACTTTTCTTATATATTTAAAGGAGTGATTTTGTGAATAATGTAAAACTTACGATAGTCTACTATAGTATGACGGGTAAAAATTTTCAACTTGCAAATTGGGCTAAAGAAGCGGCTGAAGATTCAGGTGCTGAAGTAAGGTTAGTTAAAGTAAAAGAACTTGCACCAGAAGAGGCGATAGAAACCAACCCTGTATGGAAAGCACAAGTAGAAAGAGAAAAGGATATAAAAGAAGCTACTTCAGAAGATCTTACTTGGGCAGATGCAATTATATTCTCATCACCTACTCGTTTTGGAAATGTAGCCTCACAGATAAAACAATTTATGGATATGCAAGGGGGCATTTGGGCTGAAGGAAAGCTTGTAGACAAGGTGGTATCAGCTATGAGTTCAGCGCAAAACCCTCATGGAGGACAAGAAGAGACTATAAGAGCTATTTATACTACCATGATGCACTGGGGAGCTATAATAGTACCCCCAGGCTACACGGATGATAGTATATATAAAGCTGGTGGAAACCCTTATGGAACATCTGTAACGGTTGGAAAAGATGGCATGATAGAAGATGTAGAAACAGCCGTAAAACATCAAGCAAATAGGACAGTAGAAGTGGCTAAATGGATTAAGCGTGGAAAAGAGAATGATATAAAATAAACATATTAAATATTTTAAAAAACAAATCCTATTTTAATAGGATTTGTTTTTTCTTCTTTTGATGAATATTATAGCTAAAACAGCAAGAGTAACTATTACTATAAGATAAGGAAGTGCAAAGACTAACCATATAATAAAGTTTTCTATAGCCACTTTAAATGCAAATAATGAATCTTTAAATGCTGCTTTAAGGCGAGTAAAAAGTGAAGAGTCTGCTTTATCCGTATTTGAAAAATTTCTGACTTCTACAAGACTTAAACTTAAAGTAGTATATTCTATTTTTTCATCTATCTCCTTTATACTCTTTTGTAGCATTTCTTTTTCGTATATAGTATTAGTAAGTTCAGACTCTATAGCTATTATATCTTCTATCTTTACTGCCTTTTCTAAAAGTTCTAGAAGTCTTTTTTCTTTTGAAGTTACAAGTTGTAAGCGGGACTTAGTATCTTGATAAAATTTTGTTACATCTTCTTTAGAGTTGCTTTCATTAGTTATATTTCCAATTTTTTTAAGGGAGAGTTTAAATTCTTCTATATTTTCCTTGGGAACTCTTATTGAAAAGTCTCCATATCTATAGTTTTTAGAGTATTCAAATCCTCTATATCCTATATTGGAGTTTTCTATAAAAGATTTTTGCTCTTTTATTAAAGCATCTAGCTCATCCCTTGTTTTTTCAAAGTTGAGTGTTTCAAGAGTTAAAAAATAAGTTGAGATTACTTTTTCTCCTTCTACTATTCCAGAGCCTTCTTTAGCGACATCGCTTGCCATCTCCTTATCGGCAACTTCTCTATCAGTAACCTCTTCAAAACTACCTGAATCCGTAGCAGAAGGTCCTGTTGAATGATTCTCTTGATAACTACAAGCTGAAAGTAAAGATATGATGATTATCAAGCCAAAAACTTTTAAAAGATTAAATTTAGACTTTTTCATAATTATCAACTCCTTTACCTTTATTATACAATATAGAAAGAGAAATAGGATACAATATAATTACAAAATTACAATAATTTAGGATATATATGGTACAATATAGCTATAAAAGAAAAAAGGAGTGAATACCTTTGGATTTAAAACAAATTGAAAAAGATACTAGACAAATTACAATGGAACTATTAAATGCTGCAAACTTAGATGCTAAAGATGCGGTGGTTATAGGTGGAAGTACTAGTGAGATAATGGGCGAACATCTAGGTTCCCATACAAATATTGAAGTAGCAGAGATAGTAATTAAGACTATAGTGGCTATTTTACAGGAAAATGATATCTATCCAGTAATTCAATCTTGCGAGCATATAAATAGGGCTCTTGTTGTAGAAAGAGAATACGCTAAAATGCATAATTTAGAACCAGTAAATGTAGTTCCCGTACTAAGTGCTGGAGGAGGATTTGCTACCGTTGCCATGGATATACTAAAGGATCCAGTAGTAGTTGAAAAAGTAGGAGTACAGGCAGGTATAGATATAGGTGATGTATTTATAGGAATGCATCTAAAAAATATAGGTGTAGTAGTAAGAAGCGACATCAAAGAAATCGGAAAAGCTCACCTAAGTATGATAAGAACAAGATTAAAATTAATTGGTGGAGATAGGTCTAAACATTTTTAAAATATACTATTAATCTTGTAAAATCTATGTTAATATACACTTAAACAATTAAATAAGATATCTAAGGTGTTCATTTAAATTATGAATTAAAAGGGAAAAGGGTGAGAAACCCTTGCAGCCCCCGCTACTGTGAGTAGTTATGTCTATATAAAACCACTGGGAAACTGGGAAGGAGTATAGAATATAAGCTATAAGCCAGGAAACCTGCCTTATATATTAACACTATTTTCTTCGGAGGGAAGAATTAGTTCTTTAGGTATAAATATATTAGATTAACACATGGTATTAATCTATTTTTATGATTTAAAAGAGCTTATTTCCTAACGGAAATAAGCTCTTTTAAGTTTCTTTATTAAAATATCTTATTTAATACCAAATTTAAAATTTAGGAGGAGAAAAATGAATTTATCAAACAACAAAATAAAAAGAAGTCTATCATTTATAATCGTTTTTGCTTTAATTTTTTCGTTTATAGCACCTATGACAGGCTTAAAAGTAGAAGCTGCTAATGAAGTTGATTATCAAGTAAAGGTTAGAGTAGAAGGCAAAGACTCTACATTTGTAAAGCCTATAACTGTAAATATCAATAGCTTGGATCTAAGTCAATACCCTGGAATTGAAAAACCAGCTAGTGATTATGACTCACTTAGAGCTATTCATGGGATAGTAAAGGCACTTGAAAAATCAGGAATTGATCCAAAAGATAAGAGTAAATTTAATATAACTTCTAATGGGAACTATATCACCATGATAAATGGACTAGCAGCAGGAGAAATGAGTGGGTGGATGTATCGCGTAGACAATAAAAATGCCGATGCAGGAGCTGGAGATTATAAGATAAAAAATGGTCAAGAAGTTGTAGTCTTTTATGTAGAAGATTTTATGGACAACATATATTCTTGGTTTGATAAAGAATCAATAATTACAGATGAAAATAAAAATTTTGAATTAGTATTAAATGGGCATGCTGGCTTTGATGAAAGTACTCCTAATAAAGTAGTAGAAGGTGCTACAATATTAGTTGATGGTAAAGAATATAAAAAAGATGGACAAGTTTTAAAAACAGATTCCAACGGTAGAGTTTCTTTAAGTCTTAAAGAAACAGGAACATATCATATAAGTGCAAGCAAGAAAAATGCTAAGGGACAAAATATAATAAGTAGACCCTATACATCAGTAAAGGTTAACAAAGCAAGTGCAGTAGAGTCAAATAAGATTAAATCAATAGAAGGCGTAAAAGATATAGAAGTAGATTTAAAAACTACTAAAGAAAAAGTTTTATCTAGCCTTCCTAAAACTACTAATATAGTTGATAGTGGAGGTAAAAAACATATTGTTGATTTAAAATGGACTCTAGATAATTATTCTGGCGAAAAGATAGGACAATATAAGGCGGTAGCAAGTTTTATTCTTCCAGAGGGAGTAGTTCAAACAGAACCTAAAACAGAGTTATCCTTAACTACAAAAGTAGTAGTTAAGGCAAAAGAAGCCACTAATTCTACAAATGTAGATAAAGCAATAGAAAAGACTGTAAACTATTATAAGAATAATAACCCACTAGATCCAAATGGAGATTGGGAAGCTTATATTGGTCTTTGGGGTGTTGATAAAACAATAGACAAAGAATATCAATGGGAGTCTATTGACCCAGGTTTTGGGTCAAATATCTCAACAAATGAAACAATAACATACGCCTATAGCTTATTGGCTAAAGGAAAAGACCCTTCCAATATTTGGGGAGGTAGAAATCTTTTTAAAGAACTTTCTACTCAACAAAGAAAAGATGGAGTCTTTACCAATATAGGTAAACACATCTTTGCAATGCTCCTATTGGATACTGGTAGAGAAATGGGTGCTGATGTTGGAGATTGGAATGATATAAACAGACAAAGAGCCATAGATGGTTTATTGAAGATGCAAAATAAAGATGGTAGTTTTGGATCATTTAGCTATTTAGATCATACTGGTTGGTCACTAATAGCCCTCTCTGAATATAGAGATCAAGCAAATGTTCATAAAGCTATAGATAAGGCAATAGGATTTTTAAAAGAAAAACAAACTGATAATGGTTCCTTTGACTATAATGATGGATCGGAAAAAGGAGAAAACTCTAACTCTATCTCAGTTGTAATTCAAGGGCTTGTAGCTATTGGAGAAGATGTCTTAAATCCAAATGGACCTTGGGCTAAAAATGGAAACACACCAGTTGATGCTCTACTAAGATATCAAAGAGATGATGGTTCATTTTTATGGAAACCAAATACAAGTATTACAGGCCCAACTACAAAGCAAGCTATGGTAGCCCTAGCGGATATTAAAAACGGAAGATCTACTTGGCATAGATTAGGTAAAGAAGTTTTTCTCTCTTCAGTAGGTGAAAAAGATGTAAAAGCTTTAATTTCTGATATAAATAAACTTCCTAAAGAAGATAAGATTACCTTTGATGATAAAACAAGTATAATGAAAGCTTATAATAAATATTTACAATTACCAGAAAAGTATAGGTCAAAAGTAACAAATAGTTTAGTACTTTTAAAAGCAAAAGAAACTCTAGATAAGATTGAAAACAAAATAAATGCTATAAATGATGGCATTTGGGAGCTTCCTGGTAATGCATCAGATATCAGCTTAAAGCATAAAGAAAAAGTGTTGGATCTAATTAAACAGTACAACTCACTTTCTGATTCTGATAAAAAACATATAAAATACTACGATGAATTAAAAGCAGCTAAAGCTCAAATTGATAAGCTCTTAAAGGAAGAAGAAATAAAAGAAGAAGAAAAGGAAGAAAATGAAGGAACAAAAGCACCTATAAAAGATAGCAATAACTCAAATAACAGTCCTAAAACTGGAGATGAGGGAATAGTTGTATCGATAATATTATTTATAACATCTTTATTTATGATTATATTTCTATCTAAAAGAAAGAAGATAAGCTAAAAAACAAACAAACTGATATAATAATTAAAAGCCAATATATATTGGCTTTTAATTATCTAAATATCTAGGAAGGAGAAGATAAAAATGAAAAATAAAATTATAAGACTATCTATATTTTTGCTTATCACTATAGTTCTATTTACAGGATGTAAAATACAATCGGTAGAACAATATAATAATGAAAAATCACAAAAGGTAGAAGAAGTCATCCCATCAGTAAAAGGTGATGCACCAAAAGAGAAAGATGAAAATGAGAAACAAATAAAAGAAATTGATAAAGTTTTAGAAAACGATAAAAAAGATAAAGTGGAAAATAATGAAGTATTGGATAAAGATAATAAAGATGAAAACAAGGTAAATGATAAACAAGATACCAATGGTAAAAATGAGACGGATAAAAATAATGTTGATAAAAATAAAACTGAAACTGAAACTAAACCACAAACCAAACCACAAACTAAACCAGATAATAAGCCTATAGAAACACAAAAACCTGTTGTAACACCAAAACCGGTTCAAACTCCAAAACCAGTTCAAACTCCAAAACCTATACCTGCAAAAAAATATGTTACTATTCAAATAAGGGTAGATACTATATTAAAAAACTACGATAAATTAGATTCCAAATTACAAAGTGAAAGGTTTGTCCCTTCAAATGGAGCTGTACTAAATACTAGTAAATTTGAATTAAACGATGGTGAAACTGCATTTGATATACTTGTCAAAGCAACAAGACAAAATAGAATCCATCTAGATTACCAAGGGGGTAGTAGTGTTTATATTAAGGGAATAAACAATATCTATGAATTTAGCTGTGGGGAGCTAAGTGGTTGGATGTATAATGTAAATGGAAATTATGCTAAATATGCAGCCAATTTATATAAATTAAAAGATGGAGATCGGATAAGTTTTAATTATACCTGTAATCTAGGCAGAGATCTCGGTCAAAGTGGGATGAATAGATAAGATGAGAGCATTTGACTCATATCACCCTATAGTTATCTTTACCTATTTTTGTAGTACCATATTGTTTTCAATGTTCTTTATGCATCCGATTTTTTTAAGTATCTCATTAGCCTCTTCAATACTATATTTAGGGTTTTTAAAGGGATTTCATAATATGAAACGAACAATTTTAATTTCTATTCCCCTATTTCTAATTATAGCAATAAGCAATCCAATCTTTAGCCATAGAGGTGTAACTCCCTTATTTTATATTAATTATAATCCTATAACCCTAGAGTCCGTTATATATGGTCTATCTATGGCAGGGATGATTGTTACAGTTATATTTTGGTTTAGTTGCTACAATGAAGTTATGACAAGTGATAAATTTATCTCTCTATTTGGTAAAATATCACCAAGTATAGCGCTTATTATTTCTATGACAATAAATACTGTTCCTAGAATGAAAAGACAGATAGAACTAATCACAAACTCTCAAAAGACTTTAGGGATGTATGTTCATTCTGGAAGCATAATAAAAAGGGCTAAGAGTTCAATAAGAATATTATCTATATTAATTACATGGGCACTAGAAAATGCAATAGATACAGCTGATTCTATGAATGCAAGGGGATATGGATTAAGAGGGCGTACATCCCATTCTCTTTTTAAATTTAAAAGAAATGATTTTTTTCTTTTTTCCTTTATTATACTTCTATCTGCCTTATGTGTATATGGAGAAATGGCCAATTATATATCATTTAGTTATTATCCTTATATAAGTAAAATCAATCTATCATATTTTTCATTTATTTTATATTTTTCGTATCTTTTATTAATGACTCTACCCCTAGTAATAGAATTTAAGGAGACGATTAGATGGCGTTTATCGATATCAAAAATTTAAGCTTTACTTATCCAAATGAGGATAAAAAGGTTTTAGACAATATATCACTAAAGATAGATGAAGGTGAATTTATAGTAGTTTGTGGAAGTACGGGTTGTGGTAAAAGCACCCTTTTAAAGCAACTAAAAGTTGATCTTTCTCCCCATGGGGTAAAAACTGGAGATATATTTTATAAAAATACAAGTATTGACTCTCTAGATAAGAGAACTGCTGCTTCTGAGATAGGCTATGTTCTTCAAAACCCAGAAGCTCAAATAGTAACTGACAAAGTATGGCATGAACTCGCCTTTGGCTTAGAAAACCTAGGAGTACCATCTTCAGTTATAAGACTTAAAGTTGCAGAGATTGCTAGCTTCTTTGGGATTGAAGAATGGTTTAGACAAAAAACTGCGGATCTATCAGGTGGCCAAAAACAATTATTAAATTTGGCATCCATTATGGTTATGAATCCAAAGCTACTGATATTAGATGAACCAACTTCTCAACTAGATCCAATTGCAGCAGCTGATTTTATATCCACATTAGCAAAATTAAATAAAGAACTATCTCTTACAATACTTCTTGTAGAACATAGGCTAGAAGAAGTATTTACACATGCAGATAAAGTAGCAGTTTTAGATGAGGGTAAACTAATCGCTTTTGATAAGCCGAGAAATATAAGTAAATTTATAAAGAATCACCCAGTACTATATTCCATGCCTACGCCTGTTAGAGTTTACAATAAGTTTTCCACAGATGATGATTGCCCTTTAACTATTAGAGAAGGTAGAAGCTGGTTATTAAAGAATTTTCCAAACAAGAAGAATTTATCTATTAGTATCGAGTCAAAGACTTTAGAAGAAGATAATCCTGTATTAGAAATGAAAGATATTTACTTTAGATATGATAAAACTCTTCCAGATGTATTAACAGGAACATCACTTAAAGTATATAGAGGAGAGATTTTTTGCATACTAGGAGGCAATGGATCAGGTAAGACTACAGCTTTAACACTACTTTCTAGAATAAATAAACCTTATAGAGGTAAAGTGATTTTAAACGGTAAAAATATAGACAAGTATAAATCTAAAGAGCTATACCACAATAATATAGCTCTTCTTCCACAAGATCCTCAAACCACCTTTGTAACAGATAGTGTAGAAAAAGAATTTAAAGAAATCATAAAGACTATGAACTATAGTAAATTAGAAGCAGAGGTAAAAGTAGATAAGATAATCGATAGATTAAATATAAAAACGATTATAAAAAAGCATCCTTATGATCTAAGCGGGGGCGAGCAACAAAAAGTGGCACTAGCTAAGATACTTCTTTTAGAACCTGAGATAATACTCTTAGATGAGCCCACAAAGGGTATAGATGCATATTCAAAGATAGAACTTGCCAATATATTAAAGGAATTAAAAGATGAAGGAAAGACAATTTTAATGGTAAGCCATGATATAGAATTTGCGGCAGAGTATTCGGATAGATGTGCACTATTTTTTGATGGAGAAGTGGTTTCAGTAGGTGACCCATATTCCTTTTTTAATGGAAACAATTTTTATACAACTGCAGCAAATAAAATGTCACGAAATATATTTAAAAATGCCATTACAAGTGAGGATGTGATAGAGTTATGCAAGAAGATCCAAATAGAAAATACAAATTAAATAAAAAAAGATTTTTCTTTTCAGTTTTGATTTTAACCATTGTAATTCCAATAATTTTACTATTTGGAATAAAACTCTTCAATGATAGAAGATATAATCTTATTTCAATCATAATAGCTTTTTTATCTTGCATACCGTTTTTTATAAGATTTGAAAGTAAAAGACCTAAAGCTAGAGAAATAATGGTAATAGTTGTAATGGCATCAATATCTGTTACAAGTAGAATAATATTTGCCCCAATACCAGGATTTAAACCAGTAACTGCGCTCACTGCTATCACTGGAATAGCTTTTGGTCCTGAAGCTGGATTTTTAACTGGTGCTATATCGGCATTGGTTTCAAATATGTTTTTTGGACAAGGACCTTGGACACCCTTTCAGATGATAGCTTGGGGTCTTTTGGGATTCATAGCGGGGGTTTTATCAAAGTTTAATTTAATGAAAAATAAAGCCTTCTTAATCTTATATAGCATATTTGCTGGTATCTTTTATTCTCTTATAATGGACATCTGGCATGTGTTATCAATAGATGGTCTTTTTACATTAGAAAAATACAAGATAGCTATAGTTGCAGCTATACCCTTTACAATTATATATGCAGTCTCTAATATATTTTTCTTGATTTTATTAAATAAACCAATAGGTGAAAAGCTAGATAGAATCAAAATAAAATATGGTTTAATTGAGTAAATACTCAATTAAACCATATTTTATTTCTTTATAGCATATATAGCAGTTCTTGCATTATCAAATTCATAACTACAGGTTGACAAGGTTAAGAGTTTTTCATCTCCATCAAAAGGGATCTCTCTATAAAAAAGCGAATCTTTTTTTATTCTTTCTATATAATCTAAGAACTCATTAGAACTCTCAAAATCTATATCTATATACTCTGAATCACCCTTAGTTAAGAGTACGGAAACTATTTCATACTCAATTTTTTTACCATCTATAATGACAAAAATTTCTTTGTTTTTATCGAAGAAGTCTTTATCCTTATATTTAACTAGGTCTTTAAACATCGTTCCATCTTTCATATGATGACCATATATAACAAGGCTCTTATCCTCACCAACTAGGTTTCTATAATCCATAAAAATTGACCCATGAGGAGACTTTTTGCCCTTTATATCATGTGTTAAATAAAATGAATTATCTTTTCCCTGTACAACTGGATAATCAATATTTGTATTTGGAATTTCTATCCACGCAACAATATCTTTGTTTATCTCTTTTAAAGAATTTAAACCATCACTAGTTGTTGCTCTAGAAGTGTAAATGCTAGATATGTCTTTATATAAGTTTTTATTGTTTACGCTCTTATATCCATATGATACGATTCTATATGAAGATACTAGTAGAACTACTACTGATACTAATATAGCTAATCTTTTAATGATTTTCAATATATAACACCACCTATAATTTAACTATAAATCAATTATAACATTATTTTTAATATATGAGAACTTTCAATCCTTATTTATTAGGTTTTTATAAAAAATAAGCTAATAAAGTTTTAAAAATAAACTAAAGATAAATTTTAAATAATAATTATTAAAACTATTAGAAAAACTTGCCGATATGATATATATTGAAAGTTATAACTTTATATTTTATAAGCATACAGGGCAAATTTTATGGATATTATGGCTAAAACAATTGCATAAATTATCCAAATATACTATACTTTCAATTATACATATTTATATAATATCTATTATATAAAATAATTTAAAAAAACATATAAAAGGGGGAAAGATTTATATAAGTAAACACTAGAAGATAACTTTTGAACTACATAAGAGGAGGAAATTTAATGAAACAATTTAGTAAATTTTTAGCTATACTTTTAATACTAGCAATGGTAGTACCAGGAATAGTAAATGTAAGCTTAGCAAATACCAACAATCCAAGTGAAGATAATAATCTTGGTGAAACACATATAGAAATTAAAGAAGCCCAACAAAATGAAGGCGATAAGGAAATAGAGAAGGTCTCCCCCCAAGAGACAGTATCAGATATAAAGGAAGAAGATACCCAGAGCGTTGAACAAAACAAAGTAGAAGAAGCACCCTTAAATCAAGAAACAATTCAAAAAGAGCCTTTAAAAGCCGCTTTAAACATAAATAATGATATAGAGAGATTAAAGGGTAGTGACAGAATAAAAACTGCCATAGAAATAAGTAAGAGAGCTTATAAAGATGGAACAGCCAATACATTAGTCCTAGCTGGATATAATGGATCAGCTGATGCCCTTACTGGCACAATATTGGCAAAAGCTAAAAATGCTCCAGTACTAATATCGCCAAAACAACAACTTTCAAACGAAATCAAAGTTGAAATAAAAAGACTAGGTGTTAATACAGTTTATATTCTTGGTGGTGAAACAACAGTTCCATTGTCAATAGAAAATGAACTAAAAGCTCTTAAACTAAATGTAAAAAGGGTAAGTGGAGATAATAGATATAAGACGGCTGTTGAGATAGCTAATGAGATTACGTCTAAAAAACAAGTATTCTTAACTCAAGGAATGAAGGTTCTACCAAATGGTGAACAAGATGCTTTAGCAGATGCTCTAGCAATAGGACCAGTTTCAGCTAAAAAAAATATGCCTGTTCTTTTAACACAAACTGATAAACTCCCAAAAGAAACCAAAGAGGCAATTATAAAGTTTGGAGTAACAGATATTACTATAGTAGGTGGAAAAGTTGCAGTTTCTGCAGCAGTTGAAACTGAATTAAAAAGCATGAAAGTTAATGTCACAAGAGTAGAGGGAAACAATAGATATGATACTGCTATTAAAATAGCTAAAAAGTATTTTAGTAAACCTGAAAATTTAGTAGTAGCTAATGGTCAAAGAGATGCAGATGCTTTAGTAGGAGGATATTTTTCAGATAAAAATAATGCACCTATACTTTTAACAAGTACAAACCATATTGATATAGAAGCTTTAAAATATGTAAAAGATTCACAGGTAAAACCTATCGTGCTCGGTGGAGAAACTGCCGTAAGTGCTAAAGTCTTTAAAGAAGTTAAAGATGCGAAAGATGGAATAATAAATGAAACCCCAGTAGCACCAGAACCAGTAGTACCTGAACCAAAACCAGAACCAAAGCCAGAACCAAAGCCTGAACCAACACCAACACCAACGCCAGAACCAGAACCAGTAGTACCTGAACCAACACCAACACCAAAACCTGAACCAGTTAAGCCGGGTAAACCTATAGTTTGTCTTGACTATGGTCATGGTGGAAATGACCCTGGAGCTGGTTATCAAGGAAGAAAAGAAAAGGAAGATACCATCGCTACTGGAAAACTAATTGCAGCTAATTTAAGACGTCATGGTGTTACAGTAGATGAAACTCGTAGTTCAGATAAGACAATGAGCCTAGATGAAAGAGCAAAGTTTGCAAATAAAAAGAACTACAATTATTTTATATCTTTGCACAGAAACGCATTTGTACCTGAAAAGGCACATGGTGTTGAAACCTGGGTTAGTAATCCTAGTAGTGCAAAGTCTAAAGCTTTAGCACAATCTATACAAAAAAATCTTGTTGAAGTTGGATTTAATGATAGAGGAGTAAAGGCTAAGAACTTCTATGTATTAAAATATACTAAAGCACCAGCAGTTTTAATAGAACTTGGATTTATAGACCATACAAAGGACAATCTCCTATATGATTTAAAACAAATACAAATAGTAAAAGGGGTAACTTCAGCTATACTTGGAGAATTAGGAATTCAATATAAAAACTAATATTTTATAATATCTCTTAATTACAACAAATTATTTTAACTAAAAGTCTTTTATTTTCTTTCTCTGTATTAAATCCACTATTTTGGAAATAATATCAGTAAGAAAGGACGTGTTTTAATATGAGAATACCTAAACATCTAGCAGTTATACCTGATGGCAATAGAAGATGGGCAGAGGATAATGGAATGACTCGGGATAGGGGATACCATAGTGGTTTAAATCCTGGGGTTGAAGTCTTTAAACTCTGTCAAAAACACGGTATAGAAGAGCTTACATTTTATGGCTTTACAGCGGACAATACTAAAAGACCTACAATTCAAAGACTTGCCTTTACTAAGGCCTGTATAGATGCAGTAGAGCTTTTAACAAAAGAAGATGCAGAGCTACTTGTCATAGGAAATACAGATTCAAAGATGTTTCCAGAAGAGTTAAAACCTTTTACAAACACAAGAAAAAAGTTTGGAAAAGGTGGAACAAAGGTAAACTTTTTAGTGAACTATGATTGGAAATGGGATATAAATAATTTAAATAATGAAGAAAAAAAAGCTATAAATCCAATAGAGCTTTTAAAATCTAAAGATATATCTAGAGTAGATCTTATAATCAGGTGGGGCGGCAGAAGAAGATTAAGTGGATTCTTACCTCTTCAAGCAGTTTATTCAGACTTCTTTATTGTAGATGATTACTGGCCTGATTTTTCTCCAGATCATTTTATTTCAGCACTTGATTGGTATAATGTTCAAGATATTACCTTAGGAGGATAAAATTAACTTGATTTTATCCTCCTTTTCTTCTATCATTAAATGGGGAAGATTTATTTCCCTAGAGAGGAGAAGGTGGATGAAAAAATTTGACAATAAGAGATTTTTTCTTATAAATATTGGAATACTTATTTTAGCAGCAGGATTATATTTCTTTTTAATTCCTTCAGATTTAGCAGTTGGTGGAATTACAGGTCTTGCAATGGTATTAAATAAATTTATCCCGATGTTGCGTGTAGGTACGATAATGTTTATAGGAAATGTGATTTTATTTATAATAGCATTTATAATTTTAGGTAAAGAGTTTACAGGTTACACTATTTACACAAGCTTAGTTATATCGGGACTTATAGATGTTTTAGATCTAATGGTTAATCTAAAGGCTCCATTAGTTGATGATATAATCTTAAACCTAGTATATGGAATAATGATTCAAGGAATAGGTATGGCCATTATACTAAATCAAGGAACTTCTACTGGTGGAACAGATATAGTCGCTAAAATTATAAATAAATATACTGATTTTCCCATAGGAATAAGTTTGCTTATTGCAGATGTTTTAATTGTAGTATCTTCTATTTTTGCCTTTGGAATAGACATAGGTCTGTATGCATTTATAGGAATTACACTAAACTCAGTAATAATAGATAAATTTATAGCTGGATTTAACACCAGAATTAAAGTTGTAATAATAAGTGAAAAAGAAAGGGAAATAAGTAAATATATAACCCATGAAATTTCAAGAGGAGTAACGCTTTTATATGGAGCAGGAGGATTTTCCAATAAAGATAAAAGAATTATAAATACAGTAGTATCTAGAAAAGAATATGTGAAAATCAAAAAACATATAAAGGAAATAGATCCCAAAGCTTTTATTTGGATAAACTTTGTAAATGAAGTTTTAGGAGAAGGGTTTAGCTATTAATTGGTGGGCGGTATAGGACTTGAACCTACGACTTTCACCTTGTCGAGATGACACTCTACCAACTGAGTTAACCGCCCTTGTTATTATTTAATCTTATCACAAGGCTTGTAAACTTTCAATAAGATTAGATTTTTTCTTAAAGGGTAAATATTTAAAAATAGAATATTAAAATTTAAGGTGGTTTTTTTATGGATTCAAATGTTTTAAGCAGTTTTATTTTAACACTATTTGTAGGACTTACAATGGGAT
Organism: Tissierella creatinophila DSM 6911; assembly: GCF_001940565.1. GTDB lineage: Bacteria > Bacillota > Clostridia > Tissierellales > Tissierellaceae > Tissierella_A > Tissierella_A creatinophila. The sequence continues at coordinate 65,549 of NZ_LTDM01000032.1, read as the reverse complement.
TTGGAAGTCTTTTTTCATTTTTTATAAAAGAAGAAAATAAAAAGTTTTTAAGTCTTTCTTTAAGTTTTTCTGCGGGAATTATGATATATATATCCTTTATGGAGATACTTCCTGAAGGCATACATCTAATAGAAGAAACAGCTAGTGGTACTAGAGGGCATGTTATAGCTTTAATGGCTTTTTTTGGCGGAATGATCTTTACAGCTCTTTTAGAAAAATGGGTTCACAGTATGGGGGGACATCATCACCATAAGATAGATGAAGAACATATTCATCTGGAAGAAGATGAAAAAAACATAGATAAAAGGCATCTAGAAAAACTTGGAATTATGACAGCAGTTTCAATAGGTATACATAATTTACCTGAAGGACTAGCTATATTTACAACAGGACTTAAAGATATCACAATAGCAATCCCGCTAGCAATAGCTGTAATCCTTCACAATATACCCCTTAGTATAGCTATCTCTGTTCCAATATACTATGCTACTAAGAGTAAAAAGAAGTCATTTTTATATTCAACCCTTGTAGGGCTTTGCCAACCTGTTGGAGCAATCCTTGGCTATGCATTATTTTCTAATTTTTTTGGAGACATGCTCTTTGGAGTACTCTTTTGTATAATATCGGGAATAATGATATTTGTATCTTTAGATGAGCTGCTACCAACATCACAGCAGTATGAAGATCATCACTTTTCGGTTTATGGCACTATACTTGGGATGTTTGTAATGGCAATTAGTCTTATGTTATTTGGGCATAGTCATTAAAATTAGGAATATTTAAGACATATTTGTCCTATATTTATAGTAGAGGGGGAGGTTTTTATGGATATAACAACAATTCTTTTTTATCTTGCAGGTTTAGTTCTTATATATGTAGTTGGTATGTTTCTTGTTATACCTATTAAAATATTGATTAAACTACTTTTAAATGGGATTATAGGTGGAGTTGTGCTGTTTTTATTTAATGCAGTAGGGGGGATTTTCAACTTATCAATTGCAATAAACCCCTTAAATGCTATTATAGTAGGGTTTTTAGGAGTACCAGGGGTTATACTCTTACTAGTGCTTCAAATTATACTTTAGTTAAATTTTAAAATTAAGAAATATTATAAAAAAGATGGTCAAAATATACCTAAGAATATTTGCAAATTAAGCGTATTTATGATATAAGTACTATATGCGAACAATGAAGATAAGAGGAGGAAACACAGATGTCATCATATAAAATAACCGTACAAAACAGAGAAGGTATTGGAAGCAATAAGGTAAACAAACTTAGATCTCAAAAAGTAATTCCAGCAGTAATTTACAAAAAAGGTGAAGAGACAAAGAGTTTACAAATTGACGAAAGAGACTTTCTACTTACATTTAGAAAAGCAGGTACTACTTCAGTAATAGATTTAGACTTAGATGGGTCTACTCATTCAGTAATAGTAAAAGATGTACAAATGCATCCTGTAAAAAACAAAGTACTTCATATTGACTTTCAAGAATTAAATATGAACGAAAAAATAAAAGTTCTTATCCCAATTAATCTATTAAACAGGGATCAAGTAAAACTTCAACCATCAGTACTTGCACAACTTTTAAATGAAGTAGAAGTTGAATGTCTACCGGGAAATATTCCTAATACAGCTGATGTAGATGTAGAAGATATGGACTTTACTACACCTTTATTTGTTAAAGACCTAGATATAGCAAAAAATGCTGATATAGAGATATTAGCAGAAGAAGATACTGTAGTATGTACTCTATCTGAACCTAGTGTAAAAGAAGAGGAAGAAGAAACAGATGAAGAAGCATCAGCAGATGTTCCAGTAGTTGGAGAAGAAGACGAAGAATAATATTAAATAAAAAACAAAGTAGAAATTATAATTGTACCTATAGATAGGACACTTGAAAAAGAGTGTTTCATTTATAGGTATTTTTTGTAGTTTAATTTTTAACTTGGGTATAATATACATATAATAGAGGGGGGATTAACTTGAAAATTAATAAAACGAACTATTCTTTAAAAATCTGGACTTTAATCACATACCTTATAATGGTAGCTACAAATGCACTTGCAAATATTTTGCCTATAAATGGTGTAACTTCTGGAGAGGTTTCAGACTCTTATCCCAATTTATTTGCACCAGCGGGTATAACCTTTTCTATATGGGGAGTTATATATTTACTTCTTTTCTTATACTCTATATATGGATTTGGAATATTTCAAAGAGAATCAGATCCTTATAAAGAAGAACTTTTTAAAAAGATTGGAATATACTTTTCTATTTCATCGATACTAAATACTATGTGGATATTTGCTTGGCATTATAGATTTATAGAAGTTTCACTAGCTATTATAATATCAATACTTCTTTTATTGATAATTATAAATAATATTACAAAGAGAGCAGAACTATCTCTAAAAGATTACTTTTTTATAAGATTTCCATTTAGTATATATATGGGATGGCTTACAGTTGCAACTATAGCCAATGTTACTACTTTACTTGTAAAACTAGGCTTTGATGGCTTTGGATTATCAGAATCATTTTGGACTATAGGAGTTATAGTAGTAGGTCTTATAATAGCTTCTCTTACAATTCTAAAAAATAATGATGTGGCATATGGATTGCCAATTATATGGGCATATATAGGAATATATATAAAACATATTTCAAGAGATGGATGGAACGCAGAGTATAGTACTATTATATTTACCACAGTTGCATCTATTGTAATCTTAGTTATGGTAGAGGTATATACTCTATTTAATTTAAGAAAAAAGGATAAGAAAATAAAGGAAAAGAGAATAAAAGATCTATAGAAACTCTCTATAGATTCTTTTTTATTTAAGACACGCACAAATCTCTCTTCAGTTGAATAATATATATTATCTAGGAGATAATCCTAATAAAGAATTTAGGAGATGATAACTATGTATTGTAATATCTGTGGAAATATAGAAGAAAATATAGGTATTTTTAAAATAAAGATGTGTAAGTATTGTTTAGATGAAATACAAAATTTAAAATATGAAGATGAAAAGTATGACTACTATAAAAATTTAATAAGAATAGCCCTAGGATATTACATACTTCCTCCCTTAGAATTAAACCCTGTAAATTAATACGGGGTTTTTTGGGTATAAGAAGAATAAATATAAAATAGACTAGAAATAGTTAGATTAATGGGATATAATAAAAAACAAATAGTAGTTCTAAAAACAAAGGAGTTGTAAGATTTGAGTGGGGTATTTATCACCTTAGAGGGGCCAGATGGTTCGGGGAAATCTACCATTATAAAATTAATTGGAGATTTTTTAAAGAAAGAAAGCATACAATTTATAGAAACACGTGAACCAGGTGGAACTTTTATAGGAGAAGAGATAAGGGAGATTATCTTAGACAATAAAAACACAAATATGAGTTACGAAACAGAGGCCCTACTTTACGCAGCTTCTAGAGGGCAGCATATACATGAAAAGATCATCCCTGCGCTTGAAGATGGAAAAGTTGTCCTCTGTGACAGATTTATACTTTCATCGCTTGCATATCAAGGGGTTGGAAGAGGTCTTGGTATAGAAAAGATAAAAATGATAAATGATTTTGCTATAAGAGGAGTCTATCCAGACTTAATCCTTTTTTTTCATATAGATCCAAAGATTACTTTAGAGAGAAAGTTAGGAAATATAGATACTGATAGACTTGAAAATTTAGGCGGAGAGTTTCATGAAAGAGTATATAAAGGCTATATGGATCTTTTAAAATTGTATCCTAAAAATATAGTAATAATAGATGCAAGCCGTTCTATAGAAGAAGTTTTAGAACAAAGCATCAATACAATCAAAAAAATATTAAAATAGAAATGAGGAGAGCTAAATGAAACTTATAATAGCTATAGTACAAGATCAAGATGCTGCAAGCCTTATAGAAGACCTAACAGACCATAAATACAGAGTGACAAAGTTAACATCTACAGGAGGCTTTTTAAAGGCCGGAAACACTACTCTATTGGTAGGGGTAGAAGAAGAGCATATAAAACCAGTAGTAGATTTAATAGAAACTAACTGTAAAACTCGTGAAATAACAACTTCCCTATTAACAGTTACAATGCCAGGAGACACTTATATACCTTATCCTCTAGAAGTAAAAGTAGGAGGAGCAACAGTATTTATATTAGATGTAGAAAGACATATTAGGATATAGGGGGAGTAAATATGAAACTTATAATTGCTATTATACAAGATGAACATGTAAATAAAGTAATAAGAACTCTTATGGACAATAAAATTAGGACAACTCGTCTATCTTCTACAGGTGGGTTTTTAAAATCAGGAAATACTACTCTTCTTATAGGTACAGAAGAAAAAGAGATAGACACTATAGTAGATCTTATATCACATCAAACTAAAAGTAAAAAGATAAAAGATGGTCAAGAAGAAGTAGTAGTAGGAGGAGCAAATCTATTTGTAATAGATATCTTTGATCATATAAAACTTTAGAAATGGAGAACTAAATGGATTTTAACCAAATTATAGGACATGAAAAAGTTATAGAAATCTTAAAAAAATCTATAAAGACAAATAAAATAAGTCATGCTTATCTATTTCAAGGTGAAGAAGGCATAGGAAAGAAGAAGCTTTCTTATGCCTTTAGTAAAGCTCTTTTATGCTTATCAGAAGGAGAAAAACCTTGCGGAGATTGTCCATCTTGTAAAAGATTTGAAAGCGGAAACAATCCTGACTTTTTTCATATAGAACCTGAAAAAAATCTTATAAAAATAGAACACATAAATAAAATTCAAAAAGAGATGAGTACTGCTCCTTTAAACTCAAATAAAAAGGTAATGTTAATAGAAGATGCTCATCTTATGAATAAAGAAAGTACAAACAAGCTACTAAAGACACTAGAAGAGCCCCCTTCTTTTGCCCATATAATCCTTACTAGCTCGCAAGCTTATAAACTTCTTCCAACTATACTCTCTAGAGTTCAAACAATAAATTTTTTTCCAGTTCCAAAAGAAAAAATCAAGAATTTACTTATAGAACACTACGGAAAAGATGAAAAACAAGCTAAATTTATAACAGAATTTACCAAGGGCGCTATAGGAAAGAGTATAAACTTAGCAAAGAGCGATCTATTGTTTCAAAGACGAGAAGAAGTTTTAAAGCTTTTAAATGATTTAATAAAAGGTGATAAAACTAAAGTGTTTAATTCTATGGACTTTTTTAACAACAATGAAAAAGATATACATGAGATATTAGATATAATGATTTACTACTTTAGAGATCTGTTGCTCTATAAAAAGCTCCCAAATAGCCCTCTTATTATAAATCAAGATAAAATTTCTTTACTAAATGAACATTCATTTATGGCTTTTAATAAAATAAATGATATAATATTAAATATAATGGAAACAAAAGATATAATAAGAAAAAACGTAAACTTTCAGTTAAGCCTAGAAGCTATGCTTCTTAACATATAGGGGGTAAGGAATGATTCAAGTTGTAGGAGTCAGATTTAAAAAAGTAGGCAAGATTTATTATTTTGATCCTTGTGAATTAGATGTAAAGGGCAATGATTTTGTAGTAGTAGAAACAGCTCGTGGTATAGAGTTTGGGCATGTTGCTTCGGGACCTAAACTTATATCCCAAGAGGAAATAGTTTCACCTTTAAAAAGAGTTATAAGAATTGCAGAAGATGAAGACTTTGCAACGCATAGAGAAAATATAAAGATGGCAAAAAAAGCTCATAAGATATGTGAAGAAAAAGTAAAGCTTCATAATTTAGATATGAGAATCATAGATGTAGAATATACCTTTGATAACAATAAAGTTATATTTTATTTTACGGCAGATGGAAGGGTAGATTTTAGGAATCTTGTAAAGGATTTGGCAGCTATATTTAAAACCAGAATAGAGCTAAGACAAATAGGAGTAAGAGATGAAGCCAAGATGTTAGGAGGTCTAGGTCCTTGTGGTAAACCTTGTTGCTGTGTACAGTTTTTAGGAGACTTTGAGCCAGTTTCTATAAAAATGGCAAAGGAACAAAACTTATCGCTAAATCCAGCTAAGATATCAGGTCTTTGCGGTCGACTTATGTGTTGTTTAAAATATGAACAAGAAGCATATGAAGATGCTCTTAGTAGAATGCCAGAGCTTGGAGATATAGCTATTACTCCAGTAGGTAGAGGTACAATAGTATATTCCTATACTCTACTTGAAACTGTAAAGGTAAGAGTTCGACTAGAAGATGGAACAGAAGATATATTTAAATATCCAATAAAAGATATAAATCTTACGGGAGAGAGAGATATTTCATTTATAAATTCATTAAAAAGAAGTGGAGAAGTAGAAGAATTTTTATAAAATTTTTTTAATACTTTAATTTCCTAAAAAAATCTGTTAAAATATAATTAAGGGGAGGTGAGTAAAATGGCATATCATATAAATGATGATTGTATAGCTTGTGGAGCATGCGAACCAGAATGTCCAACTAATGCTATATCAGAAGGAGACATTTACATAATAGACCCAGATGCATGTATAGATTGCGGAGCTTGTGCAGATGTTTGTCCAGTTGACGCACCACAACCAGAATAATTTAGAAGCGAAAAGACCCATTGGGTCTTTTTTACTATGTAAAAGGAGCTGGAAAATGGAGAGAATAGACCTGGTTCCAGGTACAGATTTTAAAATTATACAAGATAAAAGTTCCTTTTCCTATGGCACAGATGCCATATTTCTTTCAAACTTTTCAAAACCAAAGGGAATTGTTGTAGACCTTGGAACAGGATCAGGAATTATACCACTTAGAATTGCAAATAATTCTCGAGTAGAAAAGATATATGGAATAGAAATTCAAGAAGAAGTCTCTAAAAGAGCTAAGAGAAGCATAGAACTTAATAATTTAGAGAAAAGAATAGAAATCTTAAATATGGACTTAAAAGATCTACCTAAAAGATTTTCTAAATGCGAAATAGATACAGTAGTCTCAAATCCACCATACCTGAAAACTGGAGGGGCTATAGTAAATGAGAAAGAAAACTTTGCCATATCTCGTCATGAAATCCAGTGCAATCTAGAAGATATAATAAGGATTTCAGATTATCTTTTAAAACCACTAGGGAAACTCTTTTTAGTACACAGACCAGATAGGCTTACAGATATATTTTACTTATTAAGAACTCATAAATTAGAACCTAAATGGATTAGATTTGTATATCCAAAACTAGGTAAAGCTCCAAACCTTGTACTAATAGAAGCAGTAAAAAGTGGAAATAAGGAACTTAGGTTTTTTAAGCCCTTAATAGTCTACAATGAAGATGGAACATATACAGACGAAATATATGAAATATATGATAGAAAGTAGTGACACAATGGAAAAAGGAAAACTTTATATCTGTCCAACTCCTATAGGAAATCTAGAAGATATAACTATTAGGACACTTAAAGTACTAGAAGAAGTAGATATAATAGCTGCTGAAGATACAAGACATAGTCTAAAACTATTAAACCATTATGAGATAAAAAAGCCACTTACAAGCTATCATGAACACAATGAAAGAGAGAAGAGTAAGGAACTTATACAAAAACTATTAGAAGGAAAAAACATCGCCCAAATAAGTGATGCAGGTATGCCGGGGATATCAGATCCTGGAGAAACACTTATAGCCCTTGCAATAGAAAGAGGAATAGAGGTAATAGCTCTTCCTGGTGCTACCGCTCTTATAACGGCTTTAGTAGCTTCTGGACTTTCTACAAGAAGATTTACATTTGAAGGTTTTCTTCCATCTAAAAAAAAGGAAAGAGTAGATAGATTAAGATTTCTACAAGAAGATTCAAATACACTCATAATCTACGAATCTCCCCATAGAATAAAGGACTCCCTAAAAGATATCTTAACATGTTTTGGAAATAGAAGAATAGCCGTTATAAGGGAACTTACAAAGGTGTATGAAGAGATATTTAGATCTGATATAGAGTCCGCCATAGAAAAGTTTGAAACAGATGCCCCAAGAGGAGAGTTTGTACTAGTAGTTGAAGGAAAAACTGGAGAGGATATAGAAAAAGAAATAGATATAGAAAAAGAACTTTTAAAATATATAGAAGAAGGATATACCAAAAAGGCAAGTATAAAGATAGTGACAGAAAAATATAATCTACCTAAAAATGAAGTTTATAAAAAGAGTTTAGAGATATAAAGAGAGTGGTGTAAGATGTATAGCGTACATGATAAATTAAAAGAAAAGATTTCAGGTTTAAGTTTAACCCTTCAAGAAAAATATGAAGTGGTACTAAGCCTTGATAAAGAAACCCTTAGAGAGTTTATAGAAGAAGAAATAGGCAAAATAAAAACACTAGAAAAACTTAGTAAGTCCCATCTAGAAGCTTGCCAAAAAAAGGGTGGTATAGTAGGAGTAGATGGTTCAAATAACCGTGTAGGAGGAGCACATCCTCACTTTGTAGAAGCTTATCAAGCACTCGCTAAGTCTACTATATATAAGGACGAGCCTCTTTTCTTAGCAGATATATATACCCCTCTTGCTGAAGGTGAGAGTTTAAATTCACCCATTGAAAAAAAAGAAGACTTAGAAGAGATAGAAGATAAGAAAAACATAAAACTCTCTACCATAGAAGTAGAAGCTGCTATAGAAGCAGTAGAAAGGTTTAAACCATATGCTATACTTATGGATGGTGGGCTTATAAGATACAATATATATGCAAAAGCTAAATGGGAAGAGCTTAGGACTATATGTGAAGAAAAGGATATCATACTAGTAGGAGTTATAAAAGATATAAAAACTTCTATAATAGGAGATAGATTAAGAGAAAAGTATGAAGCTATAGATGCTTCATTTTATGATAGAGAACTTTTATTTGGAAAGCTTCAATATGGTGAAATGATTATCATAAATGAAATGGTAAATAAAAAGGGTATAGAAGGATACTCTTCTGGATTTATAAGGAGTTCACTTGCTCCAACTGTTATAGGAATAGATATACTAGATAGTCAAAAGACAAGTATAGAAGAGATGGCAAGACTCATCTTAACCCTAACTCCCCAAACAAGTCGTGGTATACCTCTTTGGCTAGATATGGTAGATAAAGAAGTAAAGATATCAGATGCTATAATGAAAGGCTTAATGGAAAGATATATGGATAGAGGACTTTATGAGAGGTTTTTTATATCTGAAAGAGACAAGAGAGACTAGGAGATGAAACAATGAAAGTAGTAGGTATAACAACCCAACAAGAAGTTTTTGTAGGATCAAAAGATAGAAACTTTAGAATAAATGAATTTTTAATCATAGAAGATCCATATCAAGATGATTTAATAGGAGAAGTAGTAGAAGCTCAGACATTTAACAGATATATTCCATTAAATATTTATGGAGATATGGTAGATGCTTCTGTAATAGAATCATTAAAATCATTGGGTTATAATATTGACGAAGACACCATATACATTTCTAAAGTAAGGCTTTTAAATGAGGCACTTTATCCAGTCCAAACAGGGTCTGATATAAGACTTCCAAAATTTTCTGAAGTAAAAGAAATAATGATTCAGTCAACTAGAGAAGAAGGTCTAGTTCTTGGAGTTATAAGAAATACAGATGATATGGCGCTTGATATGGATGAAGAATTTAAGGATATTCTCTATACATTTGAAGAGAGAGGTCTTGTACCACAAAAGGAAATTCCATATATAATGGATCTAAGAAGTCAGCATCACTATCCCCATATAGGAGTATTTGGTGGTTCAGGATCTGGGAAATCGTTTGGGCTAAGGGTTATTTTAGAAGAGCTTATGAATCAAAATATACCAACAATAGTACTAGATCCTCATTTTGAAATGGACTTTTCAGAAACTCCAGATTATCTAAAAGAAAAAAAGGACTTCAATGATAGTTTCAAGTGTCTTCAAGTAGGTGTTCATATAGGAGTTAAATTTGAAGACTTAAAATCTGGAGATCTTAAAAATCTTCTTGATGCTTCAAGTCATCTTACAGACTCTATGAATAATGTGGTAGATATACTATTTAAACCTAGAGATTCTTATATAAGTTTTGCAGATAGACTTAGAATGCTAACAGAAGCCCAAGAAGAAGGCAATATAGAAAAGATAGAAAACAGGATTATATCAAGCGGAGATGCAGAAGAAAAAAAGGCATGGGAAAAGAGAAAAGAACTTTTCTTAAACTACGATAAAACCTGTCCTTATAATTCTGTAAGAGGAATCCTATGGAGACTTAAAAGACTTGAAAATGAAGGAATATTTTCTAAAGATATAAAAGAGATAGAAATAGGTCTTCAAGATGGTAAACTTATGGTGCTTCAGGGAAATACTAGAATACTTCAAGTATTTAGCACTTACCTTTTAAACAATCTCTATCACAAAAGACGCGAATACAAAGATGCAATCTACAAAAAAATAGCAGCTGAATACTTTCCTCCATTTATAATAGTAACAGATGAAGCTCATAACTTTGCTCCAAAGGGGTATGATTCTCCATCTAAATCTATATTAAAAGAGATATCTCAAGAAGGTAGAAAATATGGAGTCTTTTTAATCTTAGCTACTCAAAGACCAACCCTTCTAGATGAAACTATAACAGCACAACTAAATACAAAGTTTATATTTAGAACTGTTAGGGCTTCAGATATAAAGACTATACAAGAAGAAACGGACTTGACAGTTGAAGAGACAAGGCGTCTTCCATACCTTCGTACAGGAGATGTGTTTATTTCCTCGGCTACACTAGGTAGAACAGTCTATGGAAGGATAAGAGCAGCTCTTACAACGAGCCCTCATACACTAAATCCGTTTGACGAATTAAAGCTCAAGACAAAACAAAAAGATGATGGTTTATTTAATGATATAAAAGAAAAGCTTCCAATAAATGAAGGGGATTTATTGGATACTGCTATGGAATTAGAAAGAGATACAGGTATAACTTATACAATACAAAGTTTAGAAGAAAAGTTAAATCAAATGGTTCAAAAAGGGTATATAGAGAAAGAAGACACCATTTTTGGGTATAGATATAAAAACAAGTAATACTTTTCTTTTGAACTTATGAAAGGGGTAATCTTATGGGAATAGATTATTTTTATATAGAAGAAGGTGAATTTGATGCACATCTCTTTCACCAAGGAACATTTTATGAATCCTATAAATTTTTAGGAGCTCATAAAATGCTAGAGAATGAAGGGTATGTAAGATTTATAGTATGGGCACCCAGAGCTAAAGAAGTTTTTTTAACGGGAAATTTTAACCATTGGAATGAGACAAGTCTTCCATTAGAGAGAATACCTGAAAGTGGATTATGGAATATATGTCTAAAGGGTGTATCTGAGTTTGACGCTTATAAATATAGAATTATAACGCAAGAGAACGAAGTACTTATGAAAGCAGATCCATATGCTTTCCATGCAGAAGAAAGGCCAAAGTCGGCTTCCAAATATTATGATATAGAAGGATTTCAATGGAGCGATAAAAAATGGATAAAAGAAAGAAAAGAAAAAGATTATCTTAACGGTCCACTATCTATTTACGAAGTAAATCTTTTATCGTGGAAGAAAAAAGATGGAGACATTCAGTATTCCTACGATGATTTAGCAGATGAACTTGTAAGGTATGTAAAGAAAATGGGTTACACTCATATAGAACTTATGCCAGTTATGGAACACCCATTTGATGGATCATGGGGCTATCAAATAACAGGATTCTTTGCACCTACATCTAGATTTGGAACACCCAAAGATTTTATGAACTTTGTAGATAAGTGCCATAAAAATGGAATCGGAGTAATACTTGATTGGGTTCCAGCACATTTTGCAAAAGATGGGCATGCACTTGGAAAGTTTGATGGATCTTATCTCTTTGAATCCTTAGATAGGGCAAAAGCGGAAAACGATATGTGGGGGACATATAATTTTGACTTTACAAAGCCTGAAGTTCTAAGCTTTCTAATATCAAATGCCATGTACTGGTTAGAATATTATCATATAGATGGCATAAGACTAGATGCAGTATCATATATTTTATACTATGACCTTTCTGGAAAAGGCATAAAGAATATCTATGGGGGAAATGAGAATCTTGAAGCAATAGAATTCTTTAAAAGATTAAATAGTATCATAAAAAAGAAGCATCCAGAAACACTCTTAATTGCAGAAGAATCTACATCATATGAAGGTCTTACAACTCCTTTAGAAGAAGGAGGATTAGGATTTACCCATAAATGGAATATGGGTTGGATGAATGACACATTAGAATATATGAAAATTGACCCTCTATTTAGAGGGAAAAGACAAGATCTACTGACATTTGGTCTTATGTATGCATTTAACGAAAACTTTGTACTTCCTTTAAGTCATGATGAAGTAGTTCATGGTAAAAAATCCTTATTAGATAAAATGCCAGGAAGTTATAGAGATAAGTTTGCAAACTTAAGATTACTATATCTATTTATGTATGCATATCCAGGAAAAAAACTTCTCTTTATGGGAGGAGAGTTTGCACAATTTAAAGAATGGGATGAGTGGAAATGCCTAGATTGGAATCTACTAGAATATGATAGTCATAGTAGTGTTCAAAAATTTGTAAGAGACTTAAACAAGCTATACAAAGAGGAAGAAGCTCTCTATATAAATGACACTTCTTATGACGGATTTAACTGGATTGAACACGAGAACCACAAAGAAAGTATTATAGCATTTGAAAGAATAGGTAAAAATGGTGAAAACCTTATAGCAGTATTTAACTTTACACCCGTAGAAAGGATTGACTATCCAATAGGTGTAGAGGAAGAAGGATCCTACGGGATGATTATAACAAGTGATCATAAGAGATATGGGGGAGAGACAAAGAGGATAAAAACTTATAAAACTAAAAAAGAATCTATCCATGGTAGAGATTTTAGATTAGAACTTACTTTACCATCACTTGGAGGAGTAATCTTAAAAAAGAAAAATTAGGGGGCGAAAGTGATGAATAAAAAAAAGGTAGTAGCTATGCTTCTTGCAGGGGGACAAGGATCACGACTTAAAACACTTACAAAACACATCGCAAAACCAGCAGTACCCTTTGGAGGGAAATATAGGATCATAGATTTTCCACTAAGTAATGCTACTAATTCAGGAATTTCAGATATAGGAGTACTAACTCAGTATAAGCCAGCACTATTAAACTCTCATATAGGAATAGGTTCAGTTTGGGACTATGACAGAAACGTAGGAGGACTTAGAATACTTCAACCATTTACATCTGAAGACGGGGGAAGATGGTATACCGGAACTGCCAATGCTATATTTGAAAACATTGACTTTTTAGAAGAAATAGATGCTCAATACGTTTTAATTCTTTCAGGTGACCATATATACAAGATGGACTATAACGATCTTTTAGAAGTGCATAAAGAAAAGTGCGCAGATGTAACCATAGCAGTAATGGAAGTGCCTTGGGAGGAAGCATCTAGATTTGGAATATTAAATGTAGATGAATCTATGAAGATAGTAGAGTTTGATGAGAAACCAGAAAATCCAAAAAACAATATGGCATCTATGGGAATATATATGTTTAACTGGAAAAAGTTAAAGCATTATCTAGTAGAAGACTCTAAAAACAAAAACTCAAGTCATGACTTTGGTAAAGACATACTTCCTAAGATGTTAGAAGATGGTAACAAAATGTACGCTTGGAATTTTGAAGGGTATTGGAAAGATGTTGGAACTGTAAAGAGCTTTTGGGAAGCAAATATGGATCTTCTAGGTGAAAACAATACTCTAAATCTATATGATAAAGATTGGAGAATATATACAAGACCTAAAAACCTTCCACCTCAATACATCGCTGAAACAGCTATAATAGATAATTCTCTAATAAATGAAGGCTGTGTAGTTAGGGGAGAAGTAAACAATAGTATACTTTTTAGTGAAACACGGATAGAAGAAGGAGCAGTAGTAAACAACTCAGTTATAATGTCAAATTGTACAATAAAAAAAGGTGCCAAAGTTAATAATGCTGTAATACTTGAAGGCATAACAGTAGAAGAAGGAGAAATAATTGGCAAAGAAGGTGGAGAAGAGATCTATCTTGTATCAGATGAAGGCATATTAGTAGAGTAAGGGGGAGACAAAATGGACAGATGTATAGGGATAATAAATGGTGGAGACAATGAAAATAACTTTGGCGGGCTTTGTAAACATAGACCAGTTTATATGTTGCCATTTGGCGGAAGATATAGACTTATAGATTTTACAATTTCAAACATGGTTAATAACGGCATAAAATCTGTAGCTATCTATACAGGCAAAAAGATGAGGTCTACAATGGATCACATAGGAAATGGAAACCCATGGGATTTAAATAGAAGATTTAATGGATTATTTATGTTTCCTCCAATACTAGAAAATGATTATGGACTATATACAGGGGATATTCATCAATTTCATAGTACAGAACCATTTTTTGAATACGCAAAAGAAAAATATATATTTATATGCAATCCAGATATCTTAGCTAAGGTAGACTTAAACGAAGCTTTTAAATATTTTTTAGATACAGATGCAGACTTTACTCTTATATATAAAAAACAAACAGATTCAGATGGAGACTTTATTCGTAAAGACAAGATGATTATAGACAAAGATGGAAATCTAAAGAGTATGGGTTTAAACCTTGGAACAGAAAAAGAGTTCAATCTTTTTCTAGAAATGGGATTTATAAAAAAGGACGTATTTCTAAAACTTATAAGACAATCCATTGAAAGAGGAGATACAAACTATCTAAGAGATGCTATGATTCAAAATAAAGAAAATTATAAAGTAAACACATATGAATTTAAAGGCCATGTAGAAAATATATCGGATCTAAAAAATTACTACGATGCAAACTTAAATCTCTTAAACGAGGAGATAGCAAATGAGATGTTTTATGAGAATGGATTAGTTTATACCAAGTCAAAAGATGAACCTTCAACCTGGTATGGAAGAGATTCTAGAGTGCAAAACTCTATTATAGCAAATGGATGTATTATAGATGGAAATGTAGAAAACTCCATAATATTTAGAGGAGTAAAGATAGGCAAAGATGCCATAGTTAAAAACTCAATAGTAATGCAAAAGGGAATAATAAAAAATGATGCCATAATAGTAAATTCTATATTAGATAAATATACAACTGTAGAAGCTTATGCTAGAATAGCAGGAAGCTCTACAATGCCTTATGTAGTAGAAAAAAATCAAACGATAAGAAAGGATGAATAAGTCTATGAAAGTACTTTTTACAACATCCGAATCAGTACCATTTTTAAAGACAGGAGGACTTGCAGATGTAGCTGGAAGTCTTCCTATATATCTTAAAAAAGAAGGGGTAGACATCAGAGTTGTGATGCCCCTTTATTCTAAAATAGAGGAAAAGTATAGAAGGAAAATGGACTATATTGGCTACTTTTATGTAGATTTAGGTTTTAGGCACCAATATGCAGGGGTTTTATCCTACAAATATAAAGGTGTAATATATTATTTTATAGATAGTGAATACTATTTTAAAAGAGATAAGATATATGGAGAAGTAGATGATGGAGAACGATTTATATTTTTTTCCAAAGCTGCTACAATTCTTCCTAAATTTTTAGACTTTAAAGCCGATATAATTCACTCTAACGATTGGCACACAGGTCTTGTTCCACTTTATATAGAAGACTTTAAAAAGGGGGATAGTTTCTATAGTGATATAAAGAGTGTTCATACTATGCACAATTTAAAATATCAAGGAGTATTTCCAGAATCTATCCTTCAAGAAGTCGCTGGACTTTCAAGAGACTATTATCATGAAGATGGCTTAAAATACTATGATAATATAAATATGATGAAAGCTGGAATAGTTTATAGCAATATATTGACAACAGTATCTAAAACCTATGCCCAAGAGATAAGATATCATTTCTTTGGAGAAGGCTTAGAAGGTATAATAAATAAGCATTCGGGAAAACTAAGGGGGATAGTCAATGGTATAGACTATGACGAATATAATCCTAAGACAGATAAAAAAATAGCTAAAAATTATACTTTAAAAACAATAAGGAATAAGAAACAAAATAAATTAGCCCTACAGGAAAAATATGGATTGCCAGTAGATGAAACCGTTCCGATTATATCTATGGTAACAAGACTTGTAGCTATGAAGGGTCTTGATTTAGTAAGAGCAACCATAGAAGAACTTCTTCAAGAAGATATACAATTTGTAATGCTTGGAACTGGAGATCGTGAATATGAAGATATGTTTTTATATTTTCAAAACAAATATCCTGATAAAATGGCAGCAAGAGTGTATTTCAACGAAGATGAAGCACATCTTATATATGCAGGAAGTGATATATTTCTTATGCCTTCAATGTCAGAGCCGTGCGGGATCTCTCAGCTCATTTCACTTAGATATGGAACAATACCTATAGTCAGAGAAGTTGGAGGCTTAAAAGATACTATAGAGCCTTACAATCTATATACGGGAAAAGGTAATGGATTTAGTTTTAAAAACTTTAATGCGCATGAAATGCTTTTCACCATAAAAAATGCAATTTTTATATATAAAGATAAAAATAACTGGAATAACTTAGTACAATCTGCTATGAATTCTAAAAATGACTGGGAAAAGTCATCTAGAGAATATATAGACTTATATGAGAATTTAATTAGCAATTAGGAGGAAGTATGGAAGACTTTGGGAAAACAGAAAAGAAACTTGGAAGCGACTATACTAAAGAAGAAACTCTTTTTAGAGTATGGTCACCAATTAGAGAAAATATAGAATTAATACTATATGAGAGAAAAGAATTAGATGAAAAACAGGTCTTTAAAATGGAAAAAAAAGAAGATGGAGTTCATGAACTGAGGATAAAGGGAGATCATAAAGGAAAGTTCTATAAATATCTTATAGAAGGAAAAATAGAAATAACAGACCCCTACTCAGTTTCATCGGCTATAAACTCATCTGCATCAGCCATAATAGACCTAGAAGATACAAACCCCAAAGGCTTTAGAGATCATAAAATATTGAAAAATAAAAACTTTTCAAGCCCTATAATATATGAAGTTCATATAAAAGACTTTACCGCTTCTCTAAACTCTGGGGTAGAAAATCGAGGAAAATTTCTAGGTTTTGTAGAAGAAGGAACTAGTTATGGAGATTTTACAACTGGTCTAGATCACCTAAAAGAATTAGGCGTAACACATATCTATCTCTTACCTGTATATGATTTTTTTACAGTAGATGAAAGATTAGAAAACTTTTTAAATGATGATAACTATAACTGGGGTTATGATCCAGAGCTTTATAATACCCCAGAAGGTTCTTATGCAACAGATCCAACGGATCCCGTAAATAGAATAAAAGAATTAAAAACACTTATAATGAAACTTCATGAAAATGGGTTTAAAGTAATATTGGATGTAGTATACAACCACACATATAAAGCAGAAAATAGTAACTTACATTATTTAATGCCAGGATATTACCATAGGATGACTTTAGATGGAAAGTTTTCAGATGGCACAGGTACAGGCAATGAAATAGATACCGAAATGCCCATGGTGAGGAAGCTTATAATAGATTCACTCATATATTGGATAGAAGAATATAGAGTTGACGGTTTTAGATTTGACCTTATGGGACTTATGGATATAGGTACTACAAAGACTGTGGTGAAAACTTTAAAAGATATAAAACCTGATATACTTATATATGGAGAACCTTGGGGAGGTGGAAGATCTACCTTACCATTTGAAAAGATGAGCCTTAAGGGAACACAACGAAGTCTAGGATTTTCATATTTCAATGACGACTTTAGAAATGCACTAAAGGGAGACAATAACGGTAGTTATCCAGGATTTACTCAGGGCAATCCAAAATATAAATGGAGTGTAGAAGGTGGTATAGTAGGATCTATTGACTACAACAGCACTCACAAAGGTTTTACAGACTTTCCACTAGAGTCTATAAACTATATAAATTGTCACGATGATTTAATAATATATGATAAGATGAAAAAGGTTTTTCCAGATATGATAGAAGAAGATATTGAAAAACTAAATCGGTTTGCATTTAGTGTACTTTTAACAGCTCAAGGAATACCATTTATTACAAATGGTAACGAGTTTTTAAGAAGTAAAAATGGTATAGCAAACACCTATAAATCTCCCATAACTATAAATGCCATAGACTGGAGTCTAAAAAAGAAAAATATTCACTTCTATAAATACTTTAGAGACCTTATAAAGATGAGATGCGACAATCCAGAATTTAATTTAACAGATCCTAAGGCTATAAATGAAAAACTTAAGTTTATGCTATTTGAAGCTAGTAAAAACATAATAGTATATACTATAAAAAAAGAAGAAGAAGGTTATATACTTGTGGTTCATAATGGAAAATTTGAAGATGCATATATAAATGTACAAGACATCTTAAACTTTCTTAAAAGCAAATATGATGATGATAGAAAAACTCTTGATATAGATACTATGCTTGGACTAGATGGACTAGAAGATGAAAACTATAAAAGCAACTTAAAAGAAATATATATACCCTATATGAGTACTTATGTATTTAATATAAAATAAAGTTTAATAATAAAAAGGATATAATACCGAGGTATTATATCCTTTTTTTATTACCCGATAGCTTACAATTTCACTACCCTAGCAAAAGAAGCTAGAGTAGAAAAAAGCATAGCTCCTGGATAAGTGCAACCTTAATTTACTCCGTAGGACTAAAATGCGGAGTACCTGCGGTGCAACTTTGCATCAGAAAAGCATCTGATACAAGTTTTCTTTATCTTAATATTTGAACCTTTACACTTCTTCTACCAAAATTCATTGCTTGCTTATGGGAATTAAAGAATAAATCTATTCTCTTTCCCTTTATAGCACCACCTGTATCTCCTGCTATTGCATTTCCATATCCTTCTACATAGAGTTTAGTTCCAAGGGGTATAACTCTAGGGTCTACTGCTACAACCCCTGGTCTAGCCTTCATTCCTGAGGCTGTTATACCATAACCATTATCTCCAGGTCTTTTTCCTGTACTCTGATAAGATAAGTCATAAGCCGTAGCTGTCATAACCATAGAACTTCTTACTCTGCTTGAGCTGCTTCTACTAGGTGTTTTAGAAGTAGTGGGTTTTTTAACAGTTGTTTTAGGAGCTGTTGTAGTAGTTGTTTTAGCCCTAGCATTAACCTTGACTGCAGTCTTAACTACTGGTTTTGGTGCTGGCTTTGCCTTTGTTCCAACTAAAACTATTTTATCCTTCTTTTCTACTGTTACTTCTTCTTTTAAAACAGTAGACTCTGTTAATTTATCATTTACATATTTATGGTTTGTATGTGTTGTAAGTTCTCCTTCTATACCTTTTTGCTTAAGCTTTAACTCACCTTTATAGATTGAATTACTATTTTCCTTAATACTTTCAAATGGGATCTTACTCTTTGTAACTACTACCTCTTCTTTAACTCTAAAGATTTCTATAGTAGTATCTTCTTCTATTCTTTCTGCTGGGGCTGGAGCAGTATAATCTAGTTTTCCAAGTTCTATTCTTTGATCCTTGATTACCTCTCCTACTGTTTCATATATAGAGCGTACTTCTTTTAAACTATTTTTCTCCTTTATAATGTATGTTTTTGGATTTATGATCACTATGTTTAAATTATCTTCTATTTTAGTTTCTAAAGGAAGGTTTATATAAGCACCCTCTTGAAAATCTACTTCTTCCTTTTGTAAAAATTCTTCAACAGTTTTAGAATATGAAACCATATCGGTTTTATTTCCATCAACTTCAAGACTTATCTCCTTACCACTATAGACATAAACCCCTAGAGTTAATGTTAAAACTAAACTCAAAAGTATTAGCAATTGCACCTTCTTAGAATTTAGTATCTTAAAACTTTTCATAAATTACCTCCTAAATTTTGTAACTATTTTGTAACTAATTCTAACTATCTTAACATTGTATTGGAAAAGAAATGTTTTGTCAAATTTTTTTTAAAATCTTTTTTCAAAATCCCCCTTCCCCACAACACATATATTAGTATATTCACAAAGGTTACAAATATGTAACTTTTTTTCAATATTTCTATTTATTTACATATAAGGAGTATTTTATATAAACCTAAAGATTATATAAAATGTTCATAATTAAAGGCCCTGACTTATCTGGAAGACAAGCTAGGGCCTTTTATTTTATTTTAATTATTTTTAAAATTATTTTTATTTTTTAAAATTCTTTTCTTGAATATAGAGTTTTAGAGATAAACAAAGAAGCAATATACATACTTAAACTAATTATAAAAACAATTGGAGTTATAATCTTAAAGTTCAATTGAGCGATATTCTCCAGTAGTCTAGAATTTATAAAATCTAAACCAAGTCGATTATATACATTTGGAAAAAGAATAATAAACATATAGAGTAAAATATTTATTATTTGAGCTTTCTTTGTATCGTAATACTGAATAGGTATAGTAATTGATAAAAATACCAGTAATAATGAGATGGTAAATATCATAGGAATTAAGCCAAAAGGAGATCCATTTATATTTCTAAATACTAGCTTGCTTATATTAGAAGATAAAGATATTGTTACGACTAAAAATAGTATATAAGAAAAAACTGTTAAATATCTAGCTTTAACTATATCAAATCGCTTAGTTGGAATGGAAATAAGTAGTGGCTGGACATTATATAATACATCTTTATTTGTAAGAGTCATGACAATTAAATAAGTACCAATTAAGATTGGTATAATATAGATGGCGTTTGACTTAAATAAATCTTGGTAATATACACCCACAGTTCCTACAACCAAAGCTACTAAAGCTAAAATTATATTAATAAACCCAATAATTCTTATATCTTTTAAAACTAAATGTTTCAATTAAATCCCTCCTAATAAAACTTTCTATTCTTATATAATACAATTGATAAGACCATGGATGAAAAATAGAGTAAAACTAATATTAAACCTATCCCAATTCTATAATCAGAAAATATATTAATAAAGTTAAGAATTCTATTATCTCCTATTATAAAAAAGTTTAAAAAGATTACATAGATAATTATATTTATTAAATTAGACATTTTAGGAGTAAACATAAACTCAGCTGGAAGTGAAATAGATACAAGAAATATGCTTACTGACAAGGTGAAAATAACTGTGCTAAATTTTAAAACTGATATATCAAGTAGGTTAAATAAACTTAAAAAAGATATATATAAGGTGGTAAATATAGATCCTATTAAAAAGTTTACAAAGATAGATATATATTTACTTATAACAATATCTGTTTTAGTAACGGGAAGCGACTGTATAAATAAATGTGGTTTATCTTTCATATCATAGGCAAAAGGTGTTCTTGTACTTATGAAGACAAAAGTTAAAACAGAATACATAAATGACGTATTTGAATCAAAATTATCAATAAAAAATAATAAAAGAGGTATAAGCAATAAAAGCATATAAAACGCAAATTTATTTGAATACGTGACTAAGAAATCTTTTCTAATTAAATTTAACATTTTATTGCCTCCTCGCTATATAAAACATAATATCCTCAAGAGATGGCTTTTCAATTAATACATCTTCTCCTAGTAAATCTCTTATCATGTTCTTATCATCGGTAAGGGCTTCGAAACCAACATTTGTCTTTCTAAAGCCTAAAAGACTCTTCTCCAATTCAGGAGTTAAATCTTCATTTCCACCTTTAACTACTGCGTAAGATTCTAAAATCAAATCTTTTTCCTTAGAAAAAACTATTTTTCCTTCATCTATAAATGTTATATAGTCTGCGATTCTTTCAAGATCTGTAGTTATATGAGTTGAGAAAAATATGGACTTGTTTTCATCTTGTATAATGGAATAAAGTATATCAAGTATCTCTCTTCTAAAAATTGGATCAAGACCAGAGGTAGGTTCATCCATTATAATTAGATCTGCATTATGAGATAGAGCTATTGCTAAAGCAAACTTCATCTTCATTCCTTTAGAAAGCTTGTTTATCTTTTGAGTTTCATCTAGTGAAAAGTCTTTCATATATTTCTTAAACAACTTTTCATCCCACTGTGTATAAAATGGAGCTACGATATTTTTCATTTGTTTTATAGTTAAATCTTCATAAAAGTACCCTTCATCATAAACAAAACCTATCCTATCCTTTATCTCTCTTTCAAACTTTATATTATCTTTTCCAAATACTTCAATACTGCCAGAATCCTTTTTTAAAAGATTCATAATTAACTTTATAGTAGTAGTCTTTCCCGAGCCATTGGGACCTATAAAACCCATTATATAACCCTTCTTAAGTTCAAATGATACATCCTTAATCTCGAAATTTTTAAACTTCTTATTTAAATTTTCTATCTTTAACATAGAATTAAACCTCCTCAAATAAAATTTTCAACATTTCTTCTATTTCATTATAGTCAATACCAAGCAGTCTTGATTCTTTAACAACCTCAAGCAGCTTATCTTCTATAATCTTTAGTTTTTTCTCTTTTAAAAGACCCTTGTTCTGCATAGCAACAAAAGAACCTTTGCCTTGCATTGTCTCAATAAAACCTTCTTTCTCGAGTTCTTCATAAGCCCTTTTAGTAGTTATAACTGAAACCTGAAGGTCTCGAGCTAAGCCTCTTATAGAAGGAAGACTATCTCCTACATGTAGTTCTCCTTTTATAATCATAGACTTTATTTGACTAGATATCTGCTCATATATTGGATCTGTTGAAGAGTTTGAAATTATAATTTTCATAATTCACCTCGCAAAGATTAACTTATACTGTTCACATAGTATATATACAGTATATAGTTAGTATATACAGTTGTCAAGAAAAAGTTTCATACATTAATTATCTTTATATCTTGTAAACCATTTATACTTATGGTAATATTAATTAACTTAAAATATCGGCATAAATAATATAATGATAGGAGAGATAAAATGGATAGAGAAACAAGAGAGTTTTTAGAAGGTATACAAGCTGGGATGAATGAAATAAGGAATGAAATGAAAAGTTTTAAGGATGAAATGAAGAGTGTCAAAGATGAAATGAAAAGTGTTAAAGATGAAATACAAGATTTTAGGAATGAAACCAATCAAAGATTTGACAGAGTTGAAGGACGTCTAGAAAAGTTAGAAGCAGGACAGGAAGAAATTAAAAATATCTTGCAAGAGCTGGAACCTTTAAATGCAAGCAGGCATTTAGAACTAAAGCAATCTATAGACGACTTAAGAAAAGACTTATCGACAGTTGAGATAGTTACAGCTAGTAACTATGCATATATTGCAAAATTAAAAAGTGTAAAATAAACCCATTAGAAATTTCTAATGGGTTTATTTTTAAAGATTGCTTTCTATATTTTTATAATAAGTTTTGCGTAATGTAGTTTAAGAGTTTCTAATAATTGACAAAACAGCTATATACATGTATAATATTTAGATAAATAGACAACCCTAAAATAGAAAACTTAAATATAAAAGATAGAGATGGGAAGAGTAGATTATGATTTATTTTAAAGAGAGCTGAAACTTAGGTGAAATTCAGTAAATAGATTATATTTGAAGATGGTCCCTAAATTCTATAGTCAAATAGGCTATGGCGGAGAGAACCGTTAAAACTATAGGTTAATAACCTTTTGAGATCTATTTTGTGAAAAATAGATGAATTAGAGTGGTACCACGAACTTAAGGCCTTCGTCTCTATTGGAGATGAGGGCCTTTTTATATAGAAAAATGGAGGCAGAAAAATGAAAAAGTATTATATAACAACCCCTATTTATTATCCAAGTGACAATCTACACATAGGACACACTTATACAACAGTGGCAGCAGATACATTAAAAAGATATAAAACTCTACAAGGCTATGACTCATTTTTCGTAACAGGAACTGACGAACATGGACAAAAGATTCAAGATGCGGCACAAAAAGCAGGAGTTACTCCACAAAAATATGTAGATGATATAGTAGAAGATATAAAAAAGCTTTGGGAAATGCTAGATATCAACTACGATAAATTTATAAGAACTACAGATGATGCACATGAAAAAGTAATTCAAAAGATATTTACAAAGCTCTTTGAAAAAGGTGAAATCTACAAATCAAATTATTCAGGACACTACTGTACACCTTGTGAGTCATTTTGGGCAGAAGCACAATTAGTAGATGGAAACTGTCCAGATTGTGGTAGACCAACTCACCTTGCAGAAGAAGAAGCTTACTTTTTTAAGCTTTCAAAATATACAGATAAGCTATTAAAACTATATAAAGATAATCCGGAATTTGTAGAGCCAGTTTCTAGAAAAAATGAAATGGTAAACAACTTCTTAAAAGATGGGCTAGAGGACCTTTGTGTATCTAGAACTAGTTTTAACTGGGGTGTAAAAGTACCATTTGATCCTGAACATGTAGTTTATGTTTGGATAGATGCCCTATCTTGCTATATTACAGCACTTGGATATGGTAGCGCAGATGATAGTGATTATAAAAAGTATTGGCCTGCAGATGTTCATTTAGTTGGTAAAGAGATTATAAGATTTCATACAATTATATGGCCAGCAATTCTTATGGCACTAGACTTAGAACTTCCTAAAAAAGTATTTGGTCATGGATGGATCTTATTTGACGATGATAAGATGAGTAAATCAAAGGGCAATATAATCTACCCTGAGCCAATAATAGATCTATACGGAATAGACAGTTTTAAATACTTCTTACTTCGAGAGTTTTCATTTGGAACTGATGGTTCATTTACAAGAGAAAAGTTTTTAAAAAGAATTAACTCAGACCTTGCAAATGATTTAGGAAACTTAGTTAGTAGAACTGTAACTATGGTAGAAAAATATAATGATGGCATAATACCTAAAGTAGAAGTAGTAGAGGAAATAGATGAGAGTCTTATAAACCTTGCTAGGGAGACTTCAAAAGTAGTGGAGGATTATATGGAGCATCTAGACTTCTCACGTGCCTTAGAAGAGATTTGGAAGCTAGTAAGAAGAACCAATAAATATGTAGATGAAACTATGCCTTGGGTATTGGCTAAAGAAGAAGCAGATAAGCCAAGGCTTGATACTGTACTATACAATTTAAGTGAAAGTCTTAGAATTATATCTATTTTAATAAAACCATTTATGGAAAAGACATCTTCTACAATCAGAGAACAACTTGGAATAGAAGATCAAGCTATATGGATTGACACTAAAAAATGGGGTATATTAAATGCGGGCACAAAAGTTTCAAGGGGAGATATAATATTCCCAAGACTTGATATAAAAAAGGAATTAGAAAAATTAGTAGATGCAAATGATAAACTTATAGAAAAAAGAAGACTAGAAAAAGGGGAAAAAGTTAAGATGGTAGAAGAAAAAGAGGAACTAATAACTATAGATGATTTTGACCGTGTAAAACTTAGAACAGCTAAAATAGTAAACTGTGAAAACCATCCAAAAGCTGATAAACTTCTTGTATTAACATTAGACCTTGGAGATGAAACACGACAAGTAGTATCTGGAATAAAAGAATTTTATACTCCAGAAGACCTTATAGGTAAAAAAGTAGTAGTTGTTGTAAACTTAAAACCTGTAAAACTAAGGGGTATAGAGTCAAAAGGGATGATTCTAGCTGCAGAGGATGAAACAGGAAAACTATCTCTTTTAACTACTTTAGAAGAATTAAATCAAGGAGCAAATATTTCATAGCCCGGAAAAATTAAAGGAAGTTGATAAATTATGTTGATAGATAGCCATGCCCATCTAGACGATGAAAAGTTTGAAGCAGATAGAAAGTATTTGATAGAAAACTTAGAGAAAAATGGCATAGAACTAGTTGTAAATATAGGCGCAGATATGGAGTCAAGTAGAGCTAGTGTAAATTTAGCAGATACTTATGACAATATATATGCAGTTGTGGGAGTCCATCCTCACTCAGCTAAAGAAATTACCGAAAGTTCTTTAAAAGAAATAGAAAACTTAGCTAAAAATAAAAAAGTGGTAGCCATAGGAGAAATTGGGCTTGACTACCACTATGACAATTCTCCAAGAGACATTCAAAAAAAATGGTTTAAAAAACAAATCCTATTAGCTAAACGTTTAGATATGCCAATAGTAGTCCATACTAGGGAAGCAGATGAAGATACAATAGAGATATTAAAAGAGGAAAGAGAAGGACTTAGAGGAGTAATACATTGTTTCTCAAGTGATAGAGCACAACTAAAAGAGTATTTAAACTTAGGATTTTTTATTGCCCTTGGTGGTCCTGTTACATTTAAAAAGACTGATGAGCTAAAAGAAGTAGCTAAGATAATTCCTATAGAAAAACTTCTAGTAGAAACAGATGCTCCATACCTTGCACCTCATCCCTATAGAGGTAAGAGAAATGAGCCAATGTTTGTAAAACAAACTGCCAATTTAATAGCAGAACTTAAAGGGATGACAATAGAAGACTTAGCCCTTCAAACAAATAAAAATACAAAAGAAATATTTAATATAAAGTAAAACTTTAGTTTGGAAAGAGGAAACATTATGATAAAAGAAGTTATAGTAGTTGAAGGCAAAGATGATGTAGCAGCTGTAAAGGCTGCTATAGATGCCGAAATTATAACTACAAATGGATTTGGATATGGAAATGAACTTATAAAGACTTTAAAAAAACTATCAAAAAGACGTGGTATAATTATATTCACTGACCCCGACTATATGGGAGAGAAGATAAGACGTGATATTGCAGCTCAAGTAGATGGATGCAAGCACGCCTTTTTACCACAAGATAAGACCACTAAAAAGAACGATATAGGTATAGAAAATGCAAAACCTGAAGATATTATTCTAGCTATAAAAAGAGCTAAACCTATAAAGGTAGAACAAAAGCAAATATATACAAAACAAGATATGGTTTTATTAGGACTAGCAGGGGGTAAAGACTCTAGAGATTTTCGTGATAAATTAGGTCATGAACTTGGAATAGGGTATGGAAATGCAAAACAGTTTTTAAGTAGATTAAATAATTTTGGAATATCAAAAGAAGAACTTATAGAAGGAGTTGAAAAGATAAAGGAAAATGGAAAATAGACTTTACTCAGCTAAATATTTAAAGAGCATAATAGAATCACATGGATTTAAATTCTCTAAAAGTCTTGGACAAAATTTTTTAATAGATGGAAATATTGTAAAAAAGATTGTAAGAGATGCAGGGATTACAAAAGATGACTATGTGCTAGAAGTAGGCCCTGGAGTAGGAACACTTACAGAAGAACTAGCTTTAAATGCAAAAGGAGTCGTAGCAGTAGAAATAGATAAAAGCCTTCTTCCAATACTCGATATAACGCTTAAACCTTACAAAAATATAGAAATAGTTCATGGTGATATATTGGATATAGATATAAAGTCTTTGATAGAAGAAAAAATGGAAGGTGGACCTGTAAAAGTAGTAGCCAATCTTCCATACTATGTAACTACTCCTATAATAGCTAGATTTTTAGAAGAGGATTTAAACGTAGAGTCACTTACTATCATGGTTCAAAAGGAAGTAGCTCAAAGAATGGTATCTCTCGAGGGAAGTAAAGTATACGGTTCGCTTTCTGTATTTGTAAACTTTTATTCAAACCCTGAGATTCTTCTTACAGTACCAAAGAGTGTATTTATGCCAAGCCCAAAGATAGATTCGGCAGTTATAAAATTAAATATGAAGAAAGATCTCCCAGAAGTAGATAAGGAACAGTTTTTTAAAGTAGTTAAAGCCTCTTTTTCAAAGAGAAGGAAAACTATCTTAAATGCACTATCTAGTTATGGATTTAATCTAGAAAAAGATGATTTTAAAATAGCCTTAGAAACCGCAGGTATAGACCCAAAATCTAGAGCAGAAGAATTAAGTTTAGAAGAATTTGTAAAGATTAGTAAGATTTTACCTCCCTTAGACATATAATTATATAAACGTGTTTAAAGGGAGGTTTTTTAATGTCAAAAGGATTAGAGTATACTAGAAAATTCATTATATTTAAGAAGGAATACGGAAACATGACAGCTTTAAAGCCAAAGGGTCATGGGAAATTAGAACTAAAGGGCAATCATTTAAACTTTTCTGTAAATATTCAAGGTGCTGAAGGAGGAAATTTTTATAGCATAGAGTTGATAAAGGGTAGGGAAGCTAAAAGCATAGGAAAGATATATACAAAAGATGATAAGAGTGGAAAAGCAGAATTAGATATAAATTACAAAGAATTAGAAAGAATAGGCTTTTCATTAGAAAAGATCGATGGTATAATTTTAAGAAGAGAAAATGGAGTATTACTTGGAGAGAGTTTAAATGAGAACTCTAATATTCTAAAGAGATATATCGAAGAAGTTGAAACTAAGGAAATTCAGTATGAAGATAATATTGTAGATAAAGAATCCAAACCTGATGAAAATACTCAAGTTCAAGAAGAAATTGAGCTAAAAGAAGAATTTATATCAGAAGAAACTCAAATTCAACAAGAAACTCAAATTCAAGAAGAAATTGAACCAGACCCAATACTATTGGAAGAACAATTTGAATCTAAAGAGGATTTTCAAGGAGAAGAGACAACTATAGATTTAGAAAAAGACCTAGAAGAAGAATTGCCTATTATAGAACAAATACCTATAGAGTATATAGAGGAAATAGAAGTTACATCAGAAGAAATGGAACAAATAATACCCAAAGCAAACACATTAGAAAGTGCCATAGAAGTGGAACTAGAACAAACTTCTAATGTTATAGTTCCAGAAGATATGTTTTGTGAGCAAAAATATGAACAGATAATGGAAGAAATATTTAATATACCAGAACTTGGATATGAAAACAATATTATCTTAGATGAATCTAAAGAGGTACTGAATAATAAAAAGACAAGGCAATCAAATAGCATAACTGATTATGTATTAGATATATTAAATTTTTTTCCATATAGTGAACCATTTACCATGAACCTTGAGGGGTATAACTGGTGGCAAATAGGTGCAGAAGGACCAGAAACTGATAAGAGTTTCTTACCATATTTTAGCTATGTAGTAGGCGGAAACAATAAATCCTATAGATTTGAAGATGAAGTAAATCCTAAAGAGTTGTTAGGAAAATATGGACATTATATCTTTGGGTTATATAATGAAGATGATAAAGTTAAATTTTACATCTACGGTATTCCAGGAAAGTTTTCTTTAGAGGAACACCCTAAACTTGGAAAGACAGGATTTAATACATGGTTTGAAGGCAGAGAAGTGCCGGGGTACTGGTTACTTTATATAGAGCCAGAAACAGGGAGAATACTTTATCCTATAAACCCAATGATACCTAAATCATAATAAAGGAGCATTTTATGGAAAAAACAAAAGATAAAGAAGTTTGTATAGGTCATTTTGCCAAAAAAGATTTATTAAATGACATAAGTGAGTCTTTAAAGTCTGAAAATGGATTAGATCTTTTAAGCAAAATATTTAAGGCTATGGGAGATGGTTCTAGGCTAAAAATAATCTACATTTTATCCAAGTCGCCTCTATGCGTATGTGACATTGCTCAATTACTAAATATGGATCAATCTCTAGTATCTCATCATCTTAGAACTCTTAGAAACTTAAATTTAGTAAAGTTTAAAAGGCACGGGAAGCAGATTGTATATTCATTGGATGATAAGCACGTTTTAGATCTATTAGTTGAAGGTCTAGAACACACTGCCCACTTATAGTCTAGAAGTGTATATTAATTGAGGAAAATCTTAATTGGTTATTTGGATTTAAATAGGGTATCATATTTAATAATAGCAAATTTAAAAAGAAATTTAAAAAAGAAATTAAAAAGAAATCTATAGGAGGAGAAAAATGGAAAATATAACTGTATACACTAGTAGTACTTGCCCTTATTGTACACTTGCAAAAGAATACTTAGATGAAAAAGGCTTAGAATACACAGAGAAAAACGTACAAAAAGATTCTGCAGCAAGAAAAGAACTTATGGAAATGGGTCATATGGGAGTTCCTGTAATAGTAATAGGAGAAGAACAAATCGTAGGTTTTGACAAAAACAAAATTGATTTAAGCATAGATAAGTAATATTAAAAAAGGCTTCCTTAATTAAGGAAGCCTTTTTTAATATTACTTTATTTATTTAATGCCTTCATCAACTCATCTAAATTCAAACCATGAACCATAGCAGCTTCTTCTAAGCTTTCCATTTGGGAAGCAGGGCAACCTACACAGCCCATACCAAACTCCATTAGAGTTTCAACAGCTTCTGGCTTCTTTCTAATAAGTTCACCTATAAGCATATCTTTAGTAATCTCCATATACAAAACCTCCTTATTATAACAATAGGAAAGATCTACTTTTATCTTTTATAATTTAGAACTTTCCGTTTATGAGTTTTAAGAAAAGCTAAATTTTTTTATCTAACATAAGCTTTTTTTATATCATACCCATATAGTAGCATATAATTATACCTTTTTCTACTTATATTATAAAAAAATTGCAAATAATTTAAAACAAAATTACTGTAAATAATTTACAATTGTAATTTTACATAAAAAATTTGAATTAGGAAATTAATATATTGTAAGATTGAAATTTATTTAAATTGCATATAAATAGGAGGAACAATTGATGGATGATAAAAGAGATAAACAAAAAGATGTAGACAAAGGTTTTGACCTAAGTAGATTATTATTAAGAGTAGTTATATCTTCTCTTGTAATAGCAATTGCTGCATTCTTTTCTCCAGGCTTTTCAATTGATGGACTAGGAAGCTTACTCTTAGCAGCAGTAGTTATAGGAGTGCTTGACTATCTGATTCAAAAGTTTACAGGAGTAGATGCTTCTCCGTTTGGTAGAGGGATTGTAGGTTTTTTAGTAGCTGCAATTATCCTTTATGTAACAAAGTTTTTAGTAGCAGGTTTCCATATAAATATGGTGGGAGCTATTATAGGAGCTTTAATTATAGGAGTAATAGATGCAATAATGCCAGGAAGAGCAATATAGAAAACACGCTTAGAGATTTTTCTCTAGGCGTTTTTCAAATCTTATTGTAACTAAGTTCCTCTACCTTATATTTATACTCACTTTTCCTTTATTGTTTACACAAATAAAAGCCGGGTATAATATAATATAAGAAATATTAGAAAATAGGAGTGATTTATTATGGTTATAGAAGTAACTGATATTGCTAAAAAAGAATTAGACGAGGTTTTAAAATCAAAAGATACAGAGAAACGACTTAAAATTTATGTAGCAGGTCATGGTTGAGGTGGACCTTCATTTGGAATGGCTCTGGAAGAGCCTGAAGAAGAAGATTTAATAATAGATGCAGAGGGATATCCATTTATAGTAGGTGACGGTCTAGAAGAAATATATGACAAATTTGTTGTAGATTATAACAATAGTTCATTTAGAAGAGGGTTTATGATTACTCCTGAAAAACAATAATTACAAATCATAAAGAATTGGAGTGAATATTGTGGTTATAGAAGTAAGCAAAGAAGCTAGAAAGAAACTAGATAGTATACTAGAAAAAAAAGACCCAATAGAACTTGTTAAAAAAAGACTTAGAATCTATGTCTCAGGTAGAGGTTGAGGTGGAACTACACTTGGATTGGTTCTGGAAGAACCTAAAGAAGGAGAGCCTGAAGTAGAAGTGGATAACTATAAGTTTGTAATAGGAGAGGGGCTAGAAAGTTTATATCAGAGGTTTATGATAGAATTTTTGGATAGCAAATATAGACCAAAGTTTGTAGTTCTAGCTAGAAAAGAATAAAAAGGGATATAAACCTGTTTATAGAGCTAAACTTGTAGCTCGTGGTGAAGAGTCATAGATAAAAATCAAAAAAATAGACTTTTAAGTCTATTTTTTTGATTTTTATTAAAAAACTGTGCTATACTAATATATGTGTACAAATTAACATGATAAAAAGAGGAGTGATGATTTTGGAACCTGTACCCAAACCCTACAATTTAAAACAGCATCTAATATATGGAAGTTCCAAGATTATACGGATTCTTAGGTTCCTTCATATATAAAAAAAGGAGGAAAAAAATGAATCAATCAGATATTTTACAATTAATTGAACAAAAAAGATATGTAGAGCTAAAAAGAGAGTTAACAGATATTAAACCAGTAGATATAGCAGAGATAATGGATCCAATTGATCCTAATATTACACTACTTATATTTAGAATGTTACCTAAAGATATAGCGGTGGAAGTATTTGCCCACTTTTCAAATATACAACAAAGGGAAATCATAAATGCCATCACAGATAAAGAATTAATCTATATCCTAGATGAGCTATTCTTTGATGACATGATAGATATGATAGAAGAAATGCCTGCCAATGTAGTAAACAAGATTCTACAACACTCTACTAATGAAGAGAGAAAACTTATAAATCAATTTTTAAAATATCCTGCAGATTCTGCAGGAAGTTTAATGACAATAGAATATGTAGAACTAAATCAAAATATGACAGTAAAAGAATCCCTAGACCATATAAAAGAAATAGGACTAAATAAGGAAACAGTCTATACTTGTTATGTAATAAATAAAAACAGAGTTCTAGAAGGAATAGTATCATTAAGAGTGCTTGTTACAAGTGAAGAAGATGAGATAATAAAAGATTTAATGGTAGATGTAGAAGATATAGTATTTGTAAACACGCATGATGATCAAGAAACAGTTGCAAATATATTTATAAAATATGGATTTTTAGCACTTCCTGTTGTAGATAAAGAAAGAAGACTTACAGGAATAATAACAGTAGACGATATAATGGATGTTATGGAACAAGAGGGCACAGAAGACTTTCAAAAGATGGCAGCTATGGCACCAACAGATGATGCCTATCTATCTACAAGTGTATTTAAATTAGCTAAGAATAGGATACCATGGTTACTGATTCTTATGATAGGTGCAGCATTTACAGGGGGCATCATAACTCGTTTTGAAGATGTATTAAGTTCTATGGTAATTCTTACAGCTTTTATCCCAATGTTAATGGATACAGGAGGAAACTCAGGAAGTCAGTCCTCTACTCTTATAATCCGTGGTATAGCTATAGGAGAAGTAACACTAGCTGACAAATGGAAAGTACTTTGGAAAGAATTTAGAGTAAGTATTATAGTTGGTGTAGTACTGGGCTTTGTAAACTTTTTAAAAAATATTTATTTTGATAAAGTTGGATTAGATGTAGCAATAACAGTATCAATAACTCTTGTTTCAACCGTAATCATGTCCAAGATGGCAGGAGGAATACTTCCTTTAATAGCAAAAAAGTTAAAGTTAGACCCAGCTATAATGGCAGGTCCACTTATAACAACATTAGTTGACTCTTTTGCACTTATAATATACTTTAGTATAGCTTCTATGTTTCTTGGATTATAAATAAAATTAGAAAAAACAATAAAATTTAAAAAAGTATTTGACTTTCATATCCATAAATAGTATAATAATTCTTTTATTGACAAATTGGATTTTTTGTGATATAATAAAATAATGAGTGTTGCAGCACTCCTTCTTCCTCTTTGAAGAGTAAAAAGAGAGAATCCAATGGAAGGTGGTCTCGCTATTATATGGACAGTGTAACTAAAATTCGTAAGGACTTAGAAGGATGTATTGGCAAAACAGTTATCTTAAGAGCAAATAAAGGACGTAAAAGAATTGTAGTAAGAGAAGGTATACTAGAATCAGCTTATCCAAATCTATTTGTTGTAAAGATAGCAAATGAATATGATAGTATTAGAAGAGTATCATACACGTATTCAGATGTATTAACTTCAACTGTAGAAGTTACTATATGTGAAGAAGAACAAGAAGAAAATGTAAAAATATCATAAAGAAAACTTGCATCAGATGCTTTTCTGATGCTTAGTTGCACTTATACAGGAGCTATGCAATAGCCTAAATCTTCGATTTAGTGATATTGTAAGCTATCGTATAAAGAAAACATAATTAACACTAGAAAATATTCTAGTGTTTTTTTGTATTCATATTTCTAAACTAAGCCTCATATACATATATAAGAATAAAAGTATTATAGGGGGGATTACAATTGTCCATTGAAATTATAAAAGAAAATTTTAGTATTGAGGAAATAGTTGGAAGTGGAGAGACTCAGAACTTATTAGAAACGGAAATATACTTAAACATCCCAGTAGAAGAAGTTGAAAAGATAATCTGGGTTGAAGGAAAAGTGATTATAGGAAATACTATGATAATAAAAGATAAGATATTAGTTAGTGGGTCAGTTCGCTATCATCTACTTTCTAAAGACAAAGAAGAAGGTCTTCATGTTTTAGAATCTTCTAAAGAGTTCAATGAAGAAATAAATATCCATGGAATAAAAGAAGATATGGAAGCTAAGGTTCAAGGAAAAATCGAATATATCGAGTATGAACTAGAAGAAAACAAGATAGCTGTAAAGACTTTAATAAATCTAGAAGGACAAGTAGAAAATCTTAAAAGCCTAGAGGTGATAAAAGAAATAGGAGATTCAACTACTCTAGAGACACAAAAAGAAAGCTTAAACTATAGAGAAAGTTATGGAAAGGATAAGTCTGCTATAGATATAGAAGAAAATTTTACCATAGATTCTTCTAAAGGTGAGATAGAAAAGGTTATAAAGTTCTTTGTAGATCCGCAAGAGATAGAAAGCACAGTTATAGAAGATAGAATAGTTCTATCAGGTGAAGCTCTAGTAACTATTGTCTATTTGGGAGATGGGGAAATCTATTCCCACAAGGAAACTCTTCCATTTAATCACTTTTTAGAAATACCAGGAGCATCAGAAGGGGCAAAGTCAGCGGTTGATTTAAGAGTAGAAGAAGCAAGCTATGAGATACTGCAAGATGAAGAAGATCGACTTAGACGTGTAAATGTAAGTATAAAACTCCAAGCTGAAGGAAAAGTATATAGACAAAATTCTAAAAAACTTTTAATAGATGCTTACTCTATCAAAGAAGAGATTTATTTGGAAAAAGAAGAAATCTCTATATTAGAAGATATAGACACAGTAGAATATGATGAAAAAATAAGTCTGGAAATTCCTCTAAATGCAATAGATGTATTAGATATTAAAAGTGAACACTTTATCTTAGATAAAGTATATGAAGATGGAAAAATAATTGTAGAAGGAATACTAGATTTAAACATCTACTATATAGATAGAATAGAAGGTGAGATAGATAGATTTAAAGGAGAGTTTCCATTTAAAGTAGAAACCCCTTTTGAAGGAGAAGAAGAAAAGTATATACTAAATATATCTAGCAAGCTAGATTTTTTAGACTATACAATAAAGAGGGACAATATAGCTATAGATACAAGTATATTTTTTCAAATAGCACTTAGAAAAGAAAAAAGGATATTTGCTATAAAAGATATAGAACAAACTGGAGAGATGATAGACAAAAAAGCTAAACCAAGCATTATAATCTATATAGTTCAAAGGGGCGATCTACTATGGGATATAGCTAAGAGATATAATACTACAACTGGAGAAATTTTAAGTTCAAATGGATTTGTAAGTGACTACCAGTTAAAAGTAGGAGACAAGATAATTATAGAGAAAAACTTAGAACTATTAGTCTAATCATATAAAATATATAGATACTATGATATAATACTCCTGAAACTTTAAATAAGGAGAAAATAGATGAAAGAGTTAATCTTAAATTCACATGGTAAGATAAATTTGAGTTTAGATATCTTGTACAAAAGAGATGATGAATATCACGAAATAGAAAGTATTATGCAAGAGATAAGCTTAAAAGATAAACTTACATTTAAACAACAAGAAAAAGGAATAACAATAGAAACTAACAGTCCACAAGTCCCTATAGATTTCCACAACTTATCGTATAAAGCCTGGGAAAAGATGAAGTTATACACAGGAATAGAAAAAGGTATATATATAAATATAGAAAAAACTATACCAGTTTCTGCAGGTTTAGCTGGAGGAAGCAGCAATGCTGCTAGCACAATTAAAGCAATAAACCATCTGTGGGAGTTAAACCTTTCCCAAAAAGAGCTTATGGATATAGGAAAATCAGTAGGGGCAGATATACCCTTTTGTATAATGGGTGGAACTGCTATAGCCCGTGGTATAGGAGAGAAACTTACATCTCTAAAGCCATTTAAAGATGTAAATATACTAATATGCAATCCAGGTATAGAAATCTCTACAGCATATGCCTATAGTAGATTAAACTTAAATAGTGAAAGATTAGATACAAAGGGTTTAATAGAAGCTATAGAAAAAGGAGATATAAAAGAGGTATCTAATTGTCTTGGAAATAAGATGGAAGAGGCAATTATAAAAGAGTACCCTATTATAGAGACTATAAAGAAAACTATGAGAGAAAATGGAGCCTTATCTAGCCTTATGAGCGGAAGTGGTTCTACTGTATTTGGAATATTTGAAGATGCACAAAAGATGCTCTTTACAAAGGAAAAACTTTTAAAGACTTATCCTTTAACTTACTGTTGCAAAACAATATAGAGTATAAAACACCCACCTATTGGTAATTATATAATACGAAAGGTGGGTATTTCTATGATTAAAACTGTTTCAAAAGATATAGATGAAAACTTAAAATATATAAAAGAGGTATTAAAAGGTTCAAGTGATTTAGTTATCAGAGAGTTTGAGATAGGTGATGTATTTAGAATAAAGATGGCTACCATTTATATAGATGGACTAAGCAGTAAAGAATTTGTATCACAGTTTGCTATAGGGAGTCTATTTAAAGAAGAAGAATTAAAATCCTTTACCTTAGAGGGCTATAAAACCTCAATTTTAGATGCAATTAAAAAGGACGGACTCTCAGCTGCCGATATCTCAGAAAAAGAAGACTTTGAAGAGATTATAACAGATATTCTTTCCGGAGAGACCATTCTTTTCATAAATCATTCTACAAAGGCCATAAAAATAGCTACAAAAGAATTCCCAGCAAGAGGAATAGATGAACCCAAGACAGAAAGTCTAGTAAGGGGTCCTAGAGAAGGGTTTGTGGAGTCACTAAGATTTAATACTGCACTAGTTAGAAGAAGGATAAGAGATAAAGGTTTAAATATAGAGATGTACCAGATAGGAAAGAGATCTAAAACTGATATAGCTCTACTCTTTATAGAAGATATAGTGGACCCGAAATTTTTAATCGAGGTAAGAAAAAGACTAGATGCTATTGATATAGATGCAATAATAGATAGCTCTACTTTGGAATACCTAATAGAAGATAATTATCTATCGCCATTTCCACAAATAGAAAATACAGAAAGACCAGATAGCGTATCAGCTAGTTTATACGAGGGAAGAGTATCTTTGATAGTAGATGGTTCACCTTTTGTGCTAGTTCTTCCTGCTACTATTGGAACACTACTTAACTCATCAGAAGATTACTATAGTAGGTGGATAGAGGCATCAGCTAAAAGAATTTTAAGACTTATATCAGTAGTCTTAATTCTTTTTCCATCTGCACTTTATGTCGCTATAACAGTTTATCATCCAAGCATACTTCCAACTAAACTCAGCTATTACTTAGCTGCAAGTAGAATAAACGTACCCTTTCCAGCTCTAGTAGAAGCCATTATGATGGAATCTACAATGGAACTTTTAAGAGAGTCTGGAACTAGACTATCAGGACCTATAGGGACAACTATAGGTATAGTCGGTGGTCTTATAATAGGTCAAGCAGCAGTAGAGGCTGGAATTGTAAGCCCTCTTATGATAATAATAGTAGCTATATCATCAATAGCAACATTTGCAGTGCCATCCTATGAACTCTCAACTGCCCTTAGACTCTTTAAGTTTATACTTATAGTATGTTCAGGTGTGCTTGGACTCTTTGGACTAATGCTAGGTGTTATTCTAACTGGAACCCATATACTCAGTTTAAACAGCTTTGGGATACCTTTTAGTTCCCCATATTCAGGTCTTGGAATAGAAGAAGGAGATTTAAAAGATACATTTGTAAAAGCTCCCCTTAAAAGATTATGGTTAAGACCTGGATTTACATTTCCAAAGAATAAGAAAAGAATGAAAGAAGGGAAAAAACATGAAAAATGATCTTAAAATCTCTCATATACAATTAAGAGCTCTTATAATTAGTGCAGTCATAGGGGTTGGAATAATATCCCTTCCCAATGACTTAGCTAATATCTTAGAAAAAGATGGATGGATTTTAATAGTCTTAAGTGCTCTCTTAATCTTTCCCATAATATTTATGATAAATCATATATTTAAAATAAATCCAGGAAAAGACTACTTTCAAATAGGAGAAGAAACTCTTGGAAAAGTTATATTTACGATATGTAAATTGTTGTTTTTAGCCTATTTAATAGTTTACTGTTCCTATGAGGTGGCAATTTTAAGCCAACTTATAAAGGCATTTTTACTTCATATCACACCAGTTGAAATTATAATATTTTTATTTGTCTTAACTAGCGTGTATATATCAAGTATGGAGATAGATATAATAGCAAGAGCAGGGTACTTTATATACCCTATAATACTCATATTTGCAGGGATATTTTTCTTTATATCACTTCCAACAGCAGACTTTTCCAATGTTTTACCGGCATTTCAAAGTAATTTTAAAAATATACCAAGAGGCATAGTATCTACATTTTTTTCATTTACTGGATTTGAAGTTCTTTTATTTGCACTTCCCTATGTAGAAGATAAGAAAAAGGCTTTAAAATCTAGCATGATAGCTCTAGGGATTATTACTTTTATATATCTATTAATGTTTTTTACAACACTAACTCAATTTTACTTAAAACAGCTCCAAGGACAAAATTTTTCGCTTGTTATGATAGCAAAAACTGTAGATTTACCTGGTTACTTTCTTCAAAACCTAGATGGAGTGGTTATGGCCATATGGATCTTAGTCGTGTTTGCAACATTTGCACCTGCATTTTTTGGAGCAGGTAAAATACTATCAAATACTTTTAGGACTAAAAGTCATAAATACTTCCTGCTAGGCTTAGTACCAGTTATTTATTATCTCGCTCTAGTTCCAAAAGACTATATAGAGCTTCAAAGAGATATGCTAAAGATATTGAATATACTCTCATTTTTATCTATAGTAGTTATACCTTTTTTAATATTTATAGTGGGTATTATAAAAAGGAGGATAAAGGCATGAAAAAGATAATTCTAATAGCTGTAATCTTAAGTCTTACATTTACAACTGGATGCTGGGATATGAAAGAAATAAACGAAAGAATATTTCCCTATTCTGTAGGTCTTGACATAGTGGATAAAAAAGACTTTAAAAAAGGAAGATATGAAATCACCTTTACCTATCCCAATATAAACGCTCTAGGAAAGCAAGCCATACAAGAAGATATAGT
The DNA here is from genome assembly GCF_001940565.1 of Tissierella creatinophila DSM 6911. Classification (GTDB taxonomy): domain Bacteria; phylum Bacillota; class Clostridia; order Tissierellales; family Tissierellaceae; genus Tissierella_A; species Tissierella_A creatinophila. The sequence continues at coordinate 26,162 of NZ_LTDM01000032.1, read as the reverse complement.
ATACTTAGCAAGCATAAGGGGCAACAATATGTTTGAAGGAGCTTCAAATGTAAGTGATAGACTTCAAAAACCAATGTTTTTAAGGGACTTAAAGGTTGTTGTCATTCCAGAGAGCTTAGCACGAGATAAGAATCTTATAAAAGAGATAATAGATGGCTTGAGTAGAGACTATATAGTAAATAAAGTAATAAACTTTGTAGTAGTTAAAACTACTGCAAAAGACTTTATGCAAACAGTGTCAAAATCAAAAAAGCAAACAGAAATAGAAGGCTTGCTCTACGGATTACTCCGAAACGAACAAGGTTCAACTAAATTTATCAATAGTACTTTAAATAGTTTTGTAAAAGATATGTATTCATGTGGGGCTACATTAGTACCAGTAGCTAGAAGGGAAGGTGAAGATATAATAGTAGATAGTAATGCTGTTTTTAAAGACTATGAACTAATAGGTTATCTTAATCAAGAAGACAATAGAAATATAGGACTACTGACAAATAAGACAAAAGACCTTAGCATAAATACAGAATATGAAGGAGCTGATCTTGCGCTAAGAACTCCAAGGCCTAGGCTTAAAAAACAACTTATAAAAAGTGAAAAAAATTTAAAGATAAGATACTCAATAGAACTAAGAGGTCAAATGGAAGAATATATACTTGGAAGAGGTGATCAATTAGATAACAAAGAAAAGGTAAATGATATGGAGAAAACTTTAGAAAAAGATCTAAAAAAGAGCATTGAAAAGACAATAGAAAAGCTACAAAAAGATCTAAATACAGATACAATAGGTGTTGCAGAACATCTTTACAAATTTAATCCCAAAATATGGGAGGAAATAGAAGATGACTTTGATGATATATTTCCTCATATAGATATAGACTTAGATATAAATATAACTATTAGAAGAAGAGGTCTTACAAAATAAGACTAAAGAAGTTTAAACTTCTTTAGTCTTATCTTTTGTAAAAAAGGGTTTAAAAAAATCAAATATTTTAGATTTCAATTTAAAAGGCCTAGTTTCATCTACTACAAACTCATTTAAGGGGCTATCTTCGTCTTCTTCTATCTCTATAGCATTTGAATGAGTTACATCAACAAGGCATATTGGAGGAAACATAACACACCACCAGTTTGCACCTTTTGCCTCACCTATTTCCACTATTAAAGCTTCATAGTCACCTTGAGGAAACACTAAATTGCCATATTTTCTAATTGGAAAAGATTCCTCTCTTAAATCTACATTAACAGGATAATCTTTTCCCCATCTTTTTATTACCTCTTTAGAAACATCTTCAATAGTTTTGGTGTTTTCTAAAATTATCTCACGGCTTTCATCTATAGAAGTAGAATCTTGAAACTTTTCGCCAATAGCAGTTAAGATAGCATCTCTAACCTCAAGCTTTAAAGCTTGATCTTCCTTTGTATCACTATTAGCCCTTACATGAAATCTTATAACAGGGGGAATACTATTTGCTATAGGAAGTCTTTGTTGCAGCAAAGTCCCTCCTATATAAATAAAAAATATTAAAATGCTAGATACTATTAGTATACCCTTTTTATATTTCATCTTTAAAACCCCTTTTTAGTTAATATTTAAAGCTCGTCCTTAGTAATATTTTCGCCAAATATAGAAATAATATACATATAATTAAAAGTTTTTAAGTTTTATGTATAATTTTAGGTATTTTGCAAAAAATAAGAAAAACATTTGAGGAGGAAAAGAGGCATGAAAAAAAAAGTTTTTAAGATTTTAGTTCTTACGCTAGTTGTTTTAAATATGTTTTATTTTTCATATCCACAGAAAACAGTAGAAACTGCCAATAGATTTAATATATTTGCACCAAGAAGTCTTTATTGGGGTTCAAGTGGTCAAGATGTAAAGACAGTTCAAGACAAACTTCTACGTTGGAAATATTATGATGGAAGTGTAGACGGAATATATGGGGCTAGAACCTATAGGGCTGTAAGAAGGTTTCAACAAAAAAACGGACTAAATGCAGATGGAGTAGTAGGTCCATCTACAGCTCAAGCTATGGGAATTAACACAACTAGCTCTTCATCAGCCGGATCAACCCAAGGAGTAAATAGAAACGCAGATGAGTATCTATTAGCAAGAACCATACACGGTGAAGCTAGAGGAGAACCATATATAGGAAAAGTAGCAGTAGCAGCTGTAGTACTAAATCGAGTTAAGAGCCCAAGCTTTCCAAACACTCCAGCAGGAGTGGTATATCAGCCACTAGCATTTACTGCAGTAGCCGATGGACAAATCAATCTAACGCCAAATAAAGATGCAATAAATGCAGCAAGAGATGCTCTAAATGGATGGGATCCTACTAATGGATGCTTATACTATTGGAATCCTGCAACAGCAACTTCTAAATGGATTTGGTCTAGAAAAGTAACTCTAAAAATAGGTAAACACTGGTTTGGAATATAGGAGGAGATACAGATGAATAGAAAAAACCTAATCGCACCAGGTATACTTATACTTTTACTTGTAGCAAGTATAGCTTGGGGTTATGAACAATTAAATGTAAAACAAAACTATGAAGTAGCACTAGATAACCACTATCAGATGTTATTTCATGATGTGAAAACCCATGTAGAAAATGTTCAAGTAGGACTATCTAAAGCATTAGTTGCAACGACAAAAGATAAAAACATAATGCTTTTTTCACAGATTATGAACGATGCAAACTCTGCTCAAGATAAGCTTGGACAGATGCCCGTAAGTCATAATGATATAGCAAGTACTGAAAAGTTTTTAACACAAGCTGCAGACTATAGCTATTATCTAATTCAAAGACATTTAAACGGAGAAGATATAACTCCTGAGCAGAGAAAGCAACTTACAGATCTACAAAAAGACGCCTCAGCTTTTAATGGGGAACTCTCAATTCTCCACGAAAACATGGCAAATCCTGACTATGTATATGGTGTAGCATATATTAATGAAATGAAAAAAGGGGAAAAAGCTAATTTAGAAGAAAACGCCTTTCATACTAGTTTAATAGACTTTGAATCAAATGTATCAAAAGGTCCTGAGCTTCTATATGATGGACCATTTGCAGACCAAATGTTAAAAGGCAAGCCAAAAGGACTTAGTGGAGAAAATGTAAGTGTAGATAAGGCAGCAAATATAGCTTTAGACTTTTTTGGTAAAGGAAAGGTTGAAGATATAGAAAGCTTTGAACAAGGTGAAGGAACTGATGAACTAAGAATCCCCACCAACACATTTCATGCCTATATGGACAATGGGAAAAAAGATTTAGCTTCATATATAGCTGTATCTAAAAAAGGTGGAAAAGTAATTTGGATGACAAACCCAAGACCTCTTGGCAAGAAAAAGCTATCAAATGATGAAGCTCAAAAAGCAGCTCTAAAGTTTCTAGAAGAAAAAGGATTTAAAAACATGGAGCCAAACTATTCTTTAAATTACGATGGATACACACTATTTAATATGGCTTCAAAAGAAGGAAATGTAACAATCTATCCAGACTTAGTAAAGATAAAAGTAGCGCTAGATACAGGTGAGATAATAGGAATGGACGCATCGCTATACTATCTAGCACACCATAAAAGAGAAATCCCAGCACCTAAAATAAGCATAGATGATGCAAGAAAAGTACTAAAAAACAAATTTAAACTAAGCTCAGAACGATTAACAATCATCCCAAAAGGAAAAGAAGAAATCTTAGCATATGAATTTAAAGGCAAATATGGCGATGGAGAGTTTATAATTTATATAAACGCTCAAGATGGTAAAGAAGAACAGATACTTCAGATAATCAAAAGTGAAAATGGAACACTAACATTTTAAAAAAGGCTCGAAAGAGCTTTTTTTATTTTTTCCTTAAAATTCCCCATATTCCTACCGATAATAGAATAGAATGAAATAGGACATCTATTTTTTATCCACGGGATATACAATTGCATTTCTCATGGATATGGGCAGATTTGCATCATAAAACAATCTGATGCAAGTTTTCTATACAAAAAAGGAGGAGAGATATATTGACATCATCAGAAGCGAAAGCAAGAAATTTAAGATCAGCACTTAACTTTACTATTATCTACACTATCATGTCTTTTACTTGGCTTATATCAGGACAGGTTGTAAAAGACAATATAGAAGCTGCAGGTAATATAGAGAGGTTAAGTTGGACACATATGCATATCATAAACGTATTACTAAGTAGTATATTTGTCTTTATTATGATTTATATAGTGTTAAAACGCTTTAATACAGATCAAACAATCATAAAAAACTATCTAAACGAATTAAAGATAAAAAGTACTACTATAGAAAAGGCAGGAAGGAGTATAAGACTCCAACGTGAACTCATTGATAATGTACTAGAGAGTGCAGATATACTCCTAGTAGGGATAGATCAAGATTTCAATATAACTAAAATAAGTAACAATATTGAAGTAGTCTCTTCTTTTAAAATTGAAGAAGTAAAAGGAAAAAATATAAATCGGTTTATAAATTCACAATATATTGAAGAAATAAAAGAAAATATAAAAGAAAAGGAAAAGTATAAATTAGAATTACAATTAGATACTAAATATGGAGAAAAGATATATATGCATGCTACTATTAAAAAAAATAAAAGTAGTGATAATAGCATAATAGACTATAGCTTAGTGCTTTGCGATATATCAGAAAGAAAATTACTCCAACAAAAGGTTACCTATTTGGACTCGTATGACCCTATAACATCACTTCCAAATAGAAATCTCTTAGAAAAAGCATTTAACTCGCTCTTACCTACCCTAGAGAAAAGTGGAAATCCAGTAGCACTCCTTTATATAGATATAGACGACTTTGCATATATAAATGAAACACTAGGACATCATGCAGGAGACCATCTGCTTATGGATATGGCAAACAAGTTAAAACTTGCTACAAAAGGTACAGATATCTTAGCAAGAATAACTCAAGATAAATTTGTAGTAATCTTTACAGATGAAAAATCGCTAGATAGTATAGAAGAAAGAGTAAATAAGATATTAAAAGATACTAAAATGAGTTGGCAATATGAAGAAGAAAAATATATGATATCAAGCACCATAGGTGTATCTCTATATCCTGATGATAGTCTTGAATTTATAAGTCTTTTAAAAAATGCAAATATAGCCCTAGAGTGTGCAAAAGAAAGTTCTAGAACTAGTTACCAATACTATTGCAAAGAGAATAACTGCGAAGCAATAAATGAACATACAATGCTCTCTAATATAAAGCTTGCTTTAGAAAATAAAGACTTTCAAATGTACTATCAACCAATCATAAACCTAAAAACAGGAAAGATAGAAAATATTGAAAGCCTTATAAGATGGTTCCATCCAGAAAAAGGATATATCCCTCCAGATCAATTTATACCCATAGCAGAAAAATCAGGCATAATAGATCAAATAGGAGAATATGCACTAGAAGAAGTATTTAGCCAAAAGAAAAAGTGGAATGACTCAGGTTTCTACCTTGAAAAAGTATCTATAAATATATCAGCTGTAAATTTTAGTAGAGCAGAGTTTTCAAGCTATATAAAAGAGAAATTACAAAGACATGGATTAAAAGGAGAAGAAATAGTTTTAGAACTTACAGAAACTAGCTTTTCAACACATAAAAGTAAGATGAAAGAGAATATAGAAGAAATAAGAAGTTTTGGAGTCGAAATAGCTATGGATGACTTTGGAACAGGATACTCTTCACTTGCAAGGCTTAAAGAACTACAAATAGACTATTTAAAACTAGATAGACTATTTATAGTAGCCCTTATTGAAGAAGATGGGCAAGAAGTTATAAAGTCACTTATATCACTTGCAAATGCCCTAGGTAAAAAGGTAGTAGCAGAAGGTATAGAAACAGAAGAACAATTCTCCATACTAAAAAAACTTGGGTGTGCATTTGGGCAAGGCTATTTTTTAGCCCGTCCTATGCCAGCTATGGATCTAATATCATCATAAAAATAAAACCATCTAAAACAGACTAGAAATAATAATCTCTAGTCTATTTTTATGATATAATATCTAATATTATAATGAAAAAAGAGGTAAAAAAATGGAAAAGAAAAATAATCTTGCAAAATCTGCAACTATGATAGCCCTTTTCACACTGATAAGTAAAGGAATGGGCTTTCTAAGAGAAATAATGATAGCATATAAATATGGATCAGGCATGAAAACAGATACATACTTTGCAGCAATGACAGCCACAGTACTAATCATGGGTACAATTGGAGCTGCACTTAATACAACCCTTATCCCTATATTTTCAGAGATACGTGCTAAAGGAGGCAAAAATGCTCAAAAGATATACTTAAACAATATGCTCAATATAGTGTTTTTAATAACCGTTGCAATAGCTATCTTTGGATATATATTTTCTCCACTTATAATAAAAGTTCTTGCCAAAGGATTTGAAGGAGAACAGTTTGACTTGGCAGTAAAGTTAAATAGAATAGGTATGCCTATAGTAATCTTACTGGGGTTTACATATGTACTTTCAGGCTATCTACAAAGCAATGAAATATTTGGACCACACGCAATCATGGGTATACCATACAATCTAGTGTTTTTAATGGGGCTTTTATTTTTTGTAAGTTCAAAAAATATACAAACACTTATGGTAATAAGTGTTCTAGCAACACTAACACAAGTCTTAATTCAAGTGCCAGCTGTACTAAATACAAAATACAGATATAAACCTAGGGTAAATCTAAAAGATCCTTATCTTAAAAAAGCCCTAATCCTAGTAATGCCGGTATTACTAGGATCGGCCGTAAGTCAAATAAACGTTATAATAGATAAAACACTAGCATCAGAACTAGTAGAAGGAAGTATGTCAGCCCTAGTATATGCCTCACGGATAAATGAAATGATCATCTCAGTATTTGTAGCGGCAATAGCAACTGTAGTATTTCCAATGCTAAGCAAAGCATTTTCAAACCAAGATATAAAAGAGATAAGAGCTATCTTTAAAAAAGGAGTAAATATAATCCTGCTTATAACAGTACCTGCAACAGTTGGGATAATGCTACTTGGAGAAGATCTTGTAAGGATATTCTTTGAAAGAAAAGCTTTTGATGCTAGAGCAACTATGATGACAAGTGGAGCTCTCTTTTACTATTCTATAGGGCTAATTGCAAGTGCACTTAGACTTATGCTAAACAAGATGTTCTATAGCTTTCAAGATACAAGGACTCCTATGATAAACGGAGCAATAGCAGTTATAATAAACGTAATACTAAACTTGTTTTTCATCAGATTTATGGGGCATACTGGTTTAGCCTTAGCAACTAGCCTTTCAGCTATAGTAACTACAATTCTCCTTTTTATAGATCTTAGAAGTAGAATAGGAAAACTTGGACTTACAAAGATAGCTTTGACATTTATAAAAGTATCTATCTCAAGTGCGATAATGGGAGTGGTAGTATATCTCCTTTATTTTAAAGTTGGTGCACTTCTTCCAGATAAGACAATAGTAGAGCTATTAAGTTTAATAGTTTCAGTAGCTATAGGTATGATAACTTACTTTCTTCTATGTATAATTTTAAAGGTAGAAGAACTGGGGTTAGTACTAAAAATAAAATAGTTGGAAGATAATGGAAAGTTTTACTTGTAAATTTTCTAAAATATGATATCATATAGATGGATAAACAAATTAATTTGTTAGAAATAAGAACCCTTTTTTAAAAACTCAAGTGCTTTTAAGCCTTGAGTTTTTTTGTATATTAAAATCATCTTTGGGATTGACTACAAACTTAAGTTCTGTTATCATATAACAAAAGAACGTTTGTTTAGGGGGTTTGATTATGAGGGATTTAGTACAAAAGAGGATAATAGCTATGATACCGCACTATACAGGGGAAGGTGCAAACTTTACACAGGTACTACTAATGGATGGAGAAGAGGTCTTACTTAGAAAAACAGTCAACTCTACTTTGAAATGTCTTTGTAAATTTTATCATTACGACTTGACTGCTTCTAATAAGACTTGTGGAGAAATGCTAGGAGTTAAAAAGACTCCGCCCATACCTATAAACTCAGATATGGTTTTTATAGCAATTAAAACAAGAACACCAGTAGGAAAAGATGATGGAGCATACTCCTATATAAACATAGAAATGATAAAAGAGATCCGAGAAAATATAATACATTTTAAAAATGGAAATCATCTAAAAGTAAGTTGCACCAAAAAGATAATAGAAAAAAACATAAAGCAGGCAAAGCTTTTAAAAGAAATGATGCAGACAAGGAACACAGTTATAAGGGAGAGAGAATCAGTGTATAGAAAAGAGATAGAAAGTCTTAGAGAGGACTTAGAAAGGGCATATAAGAAATTACAGGAGATAGAAAAGACTATTTGTAAGTAATTGTATTTGAGAATAGAAAATTGTGGTATACTAAGAGTATTGTTTTTTTATATATAAAGAAGAAGGAAAGAAGGAGTAATAGTAAATGAAAAAGACAGCAATACTTTTAATGTTTTTAACGATAATCTCTAAAATAATGGGATTTTTAAGAGAGATAAGCCTTTCATACTTTTATGGCGCTACAAATGTATCTGATGCATATATAATATCCATCACAATCCCAACAGTAATATTTGCACTAATAGGAGCAGGTATATCCACAGGCTTTATACCAATGTTTTCAAGTATAGAAGGAGAATATGGAGAAAAAGAAGCTAAAAAGTATACTAATAACCTTATAAATATAATCATACTACTTTGTACATTTATAGTAGTGTTTGTTCTCTTTTTTACAGAGCCAGTAGTTAAGATTTTTGCATCAGGTTTCCAAGGCGAAACACTAGCACTTGCAATAAGATTTACCAAGATAAGTATAGTAGGTATATATTTTACAGGAATTATAGCAGTTTTCTCAGGCTTTTTACAGTTAAAAGAAAACTTTGCAGTTCCAGCACTTATAGGAATACCAATGAACATAATAGTAATGTTTTCACTATTTTTAAGTTCTAAAACAGATATAATAGTTCTTTCAATAGGTACAGTACTAGCAACACTATCCCAGTTTATCTTTTTAATACCTTCCATTAGAAAGAAAGGATATAGATATAAGTTTATACTAGACTTTAAAAACAAACATATAATAAATATGGCCCGTATTACAATACCAGTAATAATAGGAGTCTCAGTAAATCAGATAAATGTACTTATAGATAGAAGTTTGGCATCAGGTATATCAGTAGGGGGAATATCAGCTCTAACATATGCAAATAGACTAAATGGATTTGTACAAGGGCTATTTGTAGTTAGTATCTCAACTGTAATGTACCCTATGATATCAAAGATGGCAGCTAAGAAGGATATGGATGGTTTAGAATCCTCAATCATAGAAGCTATAAACTCTATAAGCATATTGGTAATTCCTGCTACAGTAGGAGCCATGGTATTTAGCAGACCAATAGTAAAACTACTCTTTGGTAGAGGTGCTTTTGACCCTGTGGCACTAGAGATGACATCTAATGCACTCTTTTTCTATGCAATAGGTATGATAGGTTTTGGACTTCGTGAAGTATTATCTAGAGGATTTTACGCACTAAAGGATAGTAAAACCCCCATGATAAACGGAGTTATAGCAGTAAGTACAAATATAGTTTTAAATATAATTCTTTCAAAATTTCTAGGTATAGGAGGATTAGCCCTAGCTACAAGTATTTCAGCTATACTTGGTTCAACACTTTTAATCATAAGTCTTAGAAAAAAACTAAACCGTTTTAGTTTTAGAAAGATATTTAAATCCTGGTTAAAAATCCTATTAGCTTCACTTATCATGGGAGCGGCAGCATACTTCTCCTATAATTTCTTATTGAGTATATTTAGAGAGAGTTTAGCGCTCCTTGCTTCTATAGGAGTGGCAGGAGTAGTATATTTAGCTATATTGCCTTTTTTAAAGCTTGAGGAAGTGGAGAATATGATTGCTATTGTTAAAGGAAAACTTGGTAAGAGATAAGTTTAAAATTCTTCCTTTTTGGTTAGACTCACAAGTAACAATACCAAAAAGGAGAATTTACTTATGCAAAAAAATATAGCTAAAATGAGTATAGGTTTAAGTGTGTCTGTTAGGGATCGAGATGGTAAGCTTGTTAAGCAGGTGTTTGATCCTATTATATATAGAGGTGACTTCTTGCCTTGTACTCGAAATAGGACATATAGAACCACAAAGCAATCTCAAACTGCTGTGAATTTAAGAGTTTATGCAGGTGAGCAGACTTTTGTTGAAGACAATCTGGAACTTGGGAACTTTGTCATCGAGAAGATACCTAAAAATGATGTGGGAAAGGAAAAAGTTGATGTAACTTTTCACTTAGATAAAGATCTAATGCTCTATATTTCTTTAAAGGTAAAGAGTACAGGTAGGGAAGAGACAAGAGTTATAGATACAAAGATTATGCAAGAAGATATAAGAGTCTTTAATAAACTTTATAATAGATAAATATCTAGGAATAACATCCATTCTAAAGAGAGTTAAACTAAAACCATATAAGAATAAGCTCCATTCCATTTAAAAGAGCCCGAATAACGACTATTTTCTAATCAGAATAGCCTCCATTCGGGCTTTTTCTTTTTTCTAGCGGTAATATAAACTACTCTTACCTAGGAAAAACAAAAGAAGGCCTTCTTGATCAGGAGAGACTTAGAATGTATGAAGAATGGAATGGTTTAGTATTAAGTGCAAAAGAAGGAGATTTACGATCAAAAGAAGAGATATTAGAAAGACTTTTACCACTAATAATAAGTAGCATAAAAAAGTATTATAATAGAAGAGACTTTTACGAAGAACTAATTCAAGAGGGATATCTTTGTATATTGGAATCGATAGAAAACTTCAAAGTGGGTAAAAATGTATATTTTTTAGGATACGCCAAACTTCAACTGAGATATCTCTATCTAAATAAAAACAGAGAAAAGACTCATATCTCTCTAAATACTAAGATAGGAGAAAAGCAAGAAGATGAAATCTTAGATACACTAGGGAGCACTGAACTAGAACCTCTATCAGATATACTAGATAGAGAAATCAAACAAGCATTAAATAGCTATCTAATCTATTTGACAGATAGACAAAAGGAAGTTGTAGTCTTGTTTTATGTAAATAGACTGAGTATAACAAAGATAGCAGAAAGACTAGGAGTAAGTTATAGAACAGTAGTAAATACTAAGACTAGGGCTATTGAGATACTTAAGGGATATTTAAAAGAATAACTTAGGTTAGAATGATAAATTATAAAAACGATCGTAAAGCTTATAAATTTAAGAAGTATAGTCACACGTAAAAAAATAAGCATCCAACGCCGCTACCGCTTTGATGGACTGCTTAAACAATTTTTTTACTTAGTGAATACTTCTTTAAATTTAAAGCAACATACGAGTCTTATTTTATAATTTATCATTTTACTTTACTTAAACTTTTAAATTTTGACGTTGTTAAAAATATATTGTTTTAAAATCTATATTATAAAATTCCCCTTGTATAATCTACCCCTTTATTATAAAATAAAGCTTGAACTTCAATTCTAAGGAGGAAATAATTTAAAATGGACGATAAATTTGAACAGATATCTATAAGTGAACTTATAAATATACTTATAAAAAGGAAAAGATTAATAGCAGGTGTAACTCTAGGGTTTTTGATCCTTGGGATACTCTCTTCATTTGTATTTACTAAACAAAAATATGCATCAGAACTCTCCCTTGAAATAAACAATATAGAGTCAACTACATCTCCTCCCGTAGGAGAATCTGGATCTGTATACAATATATTAGAGAGTATAGCACATACGAACGATATGGAGTTTGAAGATTATTTGGAGGAAATAACATCAGATGAAGTGCTTGAAAAGACAATAAAAGATTTAAACCTAGAAGATACATATACTACTGAAAGTTTAGAAAGTGCTCTTTCTGTAAGTGCTGATCCGGAATTAAAAACTATAAACCTAAGACTTATATCAAAGAGTCCTAAAGGAGGATCAGAAATAATAAATAAGATACAAGAAAATTTTGCAGAACACATAACAAATATATCGCAAGAAAACGCTCTACAAACACTAGAGGTAATAGAAAAGCAAATGGAAGTAGAAAAAGAAAAATATGCTGAAAGTTTAAAAGAATATGAAGAAGCTATGAAAGATAAGAGTAGTGCGCATGAATTAGAACTAGAAATAGAAGGGGTATACGAAAAACTAACTGAGTACAAACTAAGCTTAAACGATCTAGAGATAAAGAAAGAAGGAATATTAGCCGCTTTAGAAAAAAGCACTAGCTCTGGTGGAAACAGTGGTATGATCCTAAGACCTAGTGAGAGTAACAACTATGTATACTTGGATTCTAGTAAAAAGGCATTAGAGGTAGATCTAGCTGAAACAGAATCGAGAATGAAAAGCACTAAAGATAAGATAAAGACTTTACAAGAAGATATAAAGAAGATTGAAATAGACTATCAAGAAGTAGACTTTGCAGAAAGTTCTATAAGACAAAAAGTAGAGCTTGCAAAACAAAGCTATGAAGTGTTTTCTCAAAAATACCAAGAGTTAAAAATGTCAAGCTCTATAGATGTTGGAGGCATAAGTATAAACACTTTATCTGAGCCATTGCCTGAAGGTAAAGCAGTAGGTACAAGAAAGGTGGTTAAACTTGGAGTGTTTTTAGTACTAGGTATGATGTCAGGAGTAATGGCAAGTTTTATAGTAGAATATGTTGATATAATGAAGAATAAAAAACTAAATAAAAAATAAACTTAAAAGTATCGGCTTTAAAGCCGATACTTTTTTTATACGAAAGTAAATATATTTAGTAATATCTTAGTATTATTAGAAACGATTTACATTAAGTATATTTAATAACTTTTATGGAAAATATAGGTTGAGTTAAAGTTTGTTTTATGCTAAACTATTATAGGTAAGTAGACCTTGATTTTATTACATAGGAAATCTAAATCAATCCATTTTCCGATATATGGAAGAAGATGGATGGAAATGTTTCTATGTTTTTTCAACTTAAACATTGCAATACTTGTCCAAATAGTGTAATATATTAGATAAGTATTGGAAGATAGTTGAAAAAATGTAATATTTAGGATTTAACTGTTTTCCAGGTATTATATAAAAGTTATATAATATGTTCTAAGGTAATCCTTACTAAGTATAACTTGGTATTTTAAAAGGAGGGATTTTCAATCAAATCTAATTTAAGTACCATTAGTAACAACAGTAACAAAAGTAACAAACACCAAAAAACCAAAGGGGGAATTATTTTGAAAAAGTATAGCAAATTTTTCGCTGTCCTTTTAGCAATAGCTATGGTATTGCCAGGGATAGCACAAGCAGCTCCAGTAGCTGAAGAAGTAAAAGTAGAAAGACTTGCAGGATCAGATAGAGTAGAAACTTCTATCAAAGTAAGCCAAAAAGCTTATGACAAAGCTGATACAGTAGTATTAGCAGGATATAATGGAGAGGCAGATGCTTTAACAGGTACGCTTTTAGCAAACGCTAAAAAAGCTCCATTACTTTTAACATATAAAGATAAATTAGATACTAAGTTAGTAGCAGAATTAAACAGACTTGGTGCTAAAAATGTTTACATTCTTGGTGGAGATACTGTAGTATTCCCAGCAGTTGAAACTGCTCTTAAAGATGCAGGATTTAAACCAACAAGACTTAAAGGAAATACAAGAGTTGAAACTGCAATAGCAATAGCTAATGAAGTATTAGGCTCAACAACTCCAGCAGAAGCTTTTGTAGTAGAATACAATGCATTAGCAGACGCATTAGCTGTTGGATCAGTATCAGCAATGAAAAATGCTCCAATCCTTATAACTTACAAAAATGATGTACCAGCTAAAACTGTAGAAGCTGTAAAAGCTATGCAACTTAAAAAAGCAACTATAGTTGGTGGAGTAGTAAGTGATAAAGGTAAAGCAGAATTAGAAAAATCCATAGCAACTGTAAACGTAGTAGCTGGATCAAACAGAGAAGAAACTGCGTTAAAAGTAGCAAAAGAATTCGTAACTAGCCCTAAAGCTGTAGTTATGGCAAATGGTTATAAATATGCAGATGCTTTAGTTGGTGGATACTTTGCAGCAATGCACAACGCTCCAATGCTTTTATCTCAAGCAACTAAAGTTAATACAGAAGTATTAGACTATGTAAAAGCAGCTCATGTTAACACTTTTGTACTAGGTGGAGAAACAGTAGTAAATAAAGTTGTATTTGATAAAGTAGTAGATGCTGTAAAAGGCGAAGTAAAAGATGAATTAAAACTTGAATCAGTAAGTGCTATTGGCGCTAAAAAACTTGAAGTTAAATTTAATAAAGCGTTAGATACTTCAAAAGCAGTATTCGGAGTAAAAAGAGGAACAATTCCAGTAAACACAGATAAAATAGAATTTGCTGAAGATAAGATGTCAGCGACTATAACAACAACAACTAACCTTACAAAAGGTGATTATACAGTATCAGTAACAGGATTAACAAATGAAGCGCTTACAGGTACAGTAACAGTAGAAAATGAAAAAGTATCAAAAATTAACGTAGGACCTAAAGCGCCTAGATTAACAAATAATAATAAAAAAGCATTAGTATCATATGAAGTATTAAACCAATATGGTGAAAAAATGATAGGCCAAACTATTAATTGGACAATATCAACAGGAGAAGCGGCTAGTGCTGGAACTGCTGATAAATCATTTGAAATTACAGCAGCAAATAGTGCTGATTTTGTTCCAGGAGCTAAAGTTTATATAACTGGCGTACATGCAGCTAGTGGAACTGTTGTTAATACAGAAGTAGAAATCGTATTAGCGGCTCAAGCTAGTGTTGTTGAGTTTAAGGGTGTATACAATACTACTAAGGGTGAAATTACAAACTTGCCAGCAGGATTTGATAATAACAAATATGTATTATTATTAAAAGTAAAAGATCAATATGGTAATAAAATTGATTCACCAACTCTATCAGATCTATTATTTACATCTAATAACCCAGGATTTGTAGATCCTACATCATTCTCAGCAGGTTCAGATGTTACGATAAATAATGTAACTTATAAATCAGTAAATTTAGTTGCAGGTACAATGGCAGCTAAAGGTGGAAAAGTTACAATACAAGCAATATCAAAATTAACAGGTGTAGCATCTTCATATCTAATAGATGCAGAAGCAAAAGCCATGGTAAAAAGTTTTTCAATCTCAGCACCGGCAAAAATGATAGCTGAGAAAGAAAAAGTTGAAATACCATTTACAGCTTTAGACCAATATGGTAATGTTGTAACAAAATATGATGATTTAAATGGAAATGTAACACTATCACCAGCGTTTGCAGCAGGAACTGGACTTAAATTCACAAAGCAAAATGATGGAAGTGCAAAACTAGAATATACAGCTCCAGCAACAGGTGCTACAGAAACTACTGATTTACCTGTATATTTAACATCATTAGTAACAGAAGGTGGAAATTTCTCAAGCTTAATGTTAAGTGTTAGGGAAGAAGCTAGACCAACAACAATTTTAGGACTAGATACTAAAAAAACACAATCAATAGCAGCAGGAAATAGTATGGAAATTCTAGGTACAGACTTAGTTATTCAAGATCAATATGGACGTGAAATGACTAAAAAGGCCAAAGAAGATTGGTTAGGAGCAACTACTAATGTAAATAGAATAGTAGTAACGTCAGAAAAACCAGATTCAGGAGATGTTTCCCCATTTGAAGTTGAATCAACTTATTCAGGACAAAACTCTGATGGAAAAGTTAGACAAATTGATACTAATACAGATAAATTTACAATAAAAGCAAAAACACCAACAACAGGATTAAATAAAACAGAAAAACTAGTGTTTGCATTATCAACTGATAGTGGATCTACTACCATAAATGCAAGTGCTAAATCACTTACATTTACAAGTGTAGGACAGTCGCTGTATTCAAGCTATGAAGTAGAAGATTTAGGTACTATGTATAATAATAAAACAACAGATTCAGCAACAGACCCAAAATTTAATAAGACTCTTAAAGTATATGGAGTATTAGCAAATGGAACAAAGGTATTATTACCTTCAGGAGATTATAATGTTACCACAAATGCAGGTGATAACTTAAAGGTAACAAATAATGTTATATCTGACCCATCAAGTGGTGGATATGTAGCAGCAGATTTCTTAGATGACAATAATAAAGCTAAAAATATTAAAGTTAATGTATTAGTTACAGTAAAAGATGGTAGTGGAGCTGCAGCTGCAATTCTTGAAAAAGAATTAGTAGTATCAAGCAAAGCACCAGAAGTTACAACTATTACATTAGATACTGAAGAAGTAACTGATGGAAAAGCAGTTGTTAATCCAGCATCTGGTGGTGCTATCGATGCAACTTTATTAAAATCAGTGCTAGATGAAGTAAAAGATCAGTATGGAGTAGCTATTGTTGAAAATCCAACAATAACAATAACTAAACTAGTTAAAGTAGAGGGATCTTCATTGACAGTAAATTCTAATGGTACAACAAGTACTAGTATAGCAACAGCTAAAATGGGTGATAAATTCACTGCAACATTTAAATATGGTAGTGGAAAGGCTGTAGCAGTAGACTTTACAGTAGGAATAGCAACACCTTAATAAAAATAAACGAAACGTTACTATGGAAGCTAGTTAACTAGTGAAATTAATTGAATCAGTCCTCAGGGAAATAACCTTAATGATTATTTCTTTGAGGACTTTTTTTAGTTTTTACAATCCAAAACGAGTCTCACTTTCAAGGTTATCCGCTATGGTACTTGGTACCTTCGTAGACTACGATAACAGACATATTGCTAGTTACATAGTGGAAATATGGATTGAACTAAATAAACAAACTAGATCTCCCAGCAAGTATTTCTACCTGTGAGAGATCTAGTTCAATTTTTTAGCATTCCTTAGTTAGGATAGCTTTTGAGATTTGAATATTTTTTTTATTAAAGAGCTGCAATAACTTTTACATAAGAAACTACTTGACTAGCAGATCCTTTAGATATAGTTACATCAAATGTTATTTTTCCTGCTACACCTGGAGTTGCGTCTACTTTAACAAAATTTGAAACTATTCCAGTTAAGTTAGCATCACTTGTGATTAATGCCGTTCCATCTACTGCACTTTGTACATTTGTTTGGATAGTTGTGTTGTTTACTGCTAAATTATTTACCGCTGTATTAACTTGAGAAATTGCCGTTGCAACATTAGCAACTGAATCTACAATCCCTTTAACCTTAAATGATTTGCTTAATCCATCAACAGTTGCAGTAACTGTTACTATTTCATCTTTTTCAAGACCAGCAATTGCTAAGTTATAAGCATTTTGATTAGTTAATGTTACAGTATGTGCTACTGCAGGAGTACCAACCAATTTAAATTCTTTTAATGTTCCCGCTTCACCTGTATCTACTTTACTAATTACTCCATAACTGTCTATAGCTATAAAGTCTACAACTGTATTAGCAGCTTTAGCTGGTGTAAAGAAATTATTTTCCGTAGCATCAACAGTTGTTAATTCTGTTAATTTATCATATGCTTCTTTATTAGCTGGAGCTGTAGTACCTTCAGCTACCATTTTAAACTCAGTAACTTTTGGAGCTACTTTAGATATAGTTACTTCTTGAGTAAGTTGTTTACCAGTTGCATTAATTGTAACAACTAAAGTTCCTTTTTGCTCAGTAGCTTTTTCATCGTATGTTGTATTAGCTAGTGCATTAACAACATTTATTTTGTTAGTTGCTTTTGTATAAGTTAAATTTGATGAATTAGTTACAGTATATTTACTAGTATCTAATTGTACTTTTTTACCATCATCTAATACACCATATACCTTTAATTCTTTATCGTAACCAGTAACTGTTGTATTAGCGTTATCATCATTATTATAATCTAATAATCTACCTACTTCTTCTACTTCATATGAAGCATATTCAGTACCATCAGTTACACGGAATTCAATTTCTTGAGAGCTTCCAGCTATAAGAGTCCAGTTTCCTCCAGCTTTTTTCTCTTCAATAGCAAATTCTACTTTTTCAGCGCCATTAGTGCCTCTGTTTAGAGTTATATTTCCTTCATTATAAATATATTTAGTTGTTCCACCATTTGCAATAACAGTATTTGTTGCATTATCTGTTACAGCTATACGGTATCCATTACTGCCTGCATTAGCAGCTAATGTTAATGCTGTACCAGTAGTTGATGTCATTGCACGACCATATTGATCTTCTACTACTAAATCACCTTTAGCTAGATTTTTATCTGCTAATAATACTGCTGAAACATCTTTAGCTAATCCACGAACTACTGTTGGTTTAGCAGCCTCTTTTACTTGGATATTAACAATTTCAGATTTAGCTGTTGAAGATAAACCTACTAAAGATACATAACCAGCTTCTGAAGGTGTTCCTGCTGAGAATCCTATTATACCTTTAGAATCTTTACTAATAAGAGTAGTCCCACCATTTACTTTAATGCCTCTAGTTGAATCATTTAATACGTCAAGATTAGTAATGGCATTACCTTCTTTGTCAAGAACTGTTACAGGTACAAATAGAGCCTCGTTAGCAACAGCTAGCCCCGGTACTTCAAAAGTAATCTTATCTGCACGTTGTGCTTCTGCAACTACTATAGAAGAACTTGCACTTTTACCTGTTGTAGGAGAAATTAACATTACTGTAGTAGTACCAGCTTTAGGTGTACCAGTTAAACGTAATGCAGTTTTTTCCACACCATTTACTTTTACAGTTTCAAAAGAAGATGCTAATCCAACTATTAATGGATTTGTATTGTTTTTTAGTAAAGAATCTAATGCTGTAGCTTTAACTTCTTTACCGTATTGATCTTTTCCTTCTACTAATAAATAAAACGCTTCTCTACTTAAATTAGTAGTTTCACTTAATGTTTTACCATCTTTGTTATAAACACCATTTATATTTATTTCAGCTACTTGTGATGCTGCAGATACTGTTAATGTTTTAGAAGCTGATTTACCACTAGAAACATGTACTAGAGTTAATACAACTGAATCTCCCTCTTTAACAGTTGAAGAATTTGTAGGGATTGTAGCTAAACCTTTAACTGCAGTTACTCCAGGTTGAACTGTCGCTCCAGCAGCAGATGGGTTTACTGTATAGTTAGCAGTAACATCTTCACCATATTGGTTTTCAACTTTATATCCAACAGTTACTTCAGTTTTACCAGTATTTAATACAGCTTTATCAGATAATATTTCAATTTTTTCTACACGTTCATTTTCAATAGTTACTGAACCAGTTAATGCTTCTTGAGTAAGACCAGTTACAGTTACATTATATTCACCAGCTGTTAATTTACCAGCTAATTCAAGTGTAACTTCTGTTTGTTCTGCATTCCAAGACTTTGAACTAACATTTGAAGTTATAGAACCTTTTTTAACTGTAAATACTGCTTTTGAAGTATCTACTGCTTTATTAAACTTAACTTTTAACGCCTTTGCATTAATAGCACAAAACGACCTGTTTTTATGTATGTGATAAAGCCCTTAACCTCACTGAACTCAAAGGGTTGAAGGCTTCTTTTATACCTATTTTAGTCCTCATTCATATAATGAGTATCATAATACCTACCTATAGTTTTAATAAGCTTATTATTCATAAAGGTTTTATTATGTATTTTGATCCTATTATAAACTCCATAACAAAATACTACTTAACGTTATTTTACTACTAAAAATAATCATCTATATATCTAACCAATGCCATTTGTGTAGGTAAAAGTATTTCTAGTTTTAATTCATTCATATAGATAAACTCTTTTCCATTTATCAGACCTAAATTATGAGTACTATCATGCCTTAGTTGTAATAGTTTATCTGATAGAAATTTAAAACCATTATATCTTTTTAGATTTATTTTTAATTCTCTTTTATAATAAGTATTAACATAATAAAGATTTTGAAAGCTTATATATTCATATCCATACTTATTCTTCAAATAACTTTCTAACTCTTTTCTCGACCTAATGGTTGTATTATTTAATTTTTCTATGAGAAATCTATGTAAAAAGAGTTCTAGTGCTGTAAAACTTATGTTATATATAGAACAATAATATACATGATCCATACTGTAATTAAAATCATCGTTAGTCTTATCATCCATGCTTGATTTTACAATTATCTCTTTTTTTCCAATTGGATATACAGCTTTATAATTTAGCGTTATCATATCAATAATTCCAAGATAAACCTTCGCTGATTCACTTTTCACATTATTAAGAAGTTCATGATTATATAAAAAGCCTTTGTAGAATTCCTCCAATTTATAGCTCCCTTTCCATTTCCATTTCCATTTACATATACATATACATATAAAATTATATATCTTTTATATCGTGCCAATTAGCTGGGAAACCCATTTCTACAAGTACGTCTTCAGTACTTATTGTAGATAGTTGATTGGATAGATTATCAATATGTAATTTAACTAAATCTATAAACTCATCAAATGAATCTTCCTTCAATATCAGCTTGAATATTATTACGATTGCAAACAAATCATTCTTTCCATAAGTTGGATTTCCACCTTTATCTTTAGTAATGTTCATCTTGCTATGTAATGGATTGGTTTTAATCATATTAGGCTTAGTATTATTTTTTATAGCTTTAAGATTATAAAAACGTTCATCATGAGCACATGCATTTCTGTAAATTGTAAGTATAAATAATATCTTAGTCATCTCATCAGGCTTAAGTTTAAGCTTTTTCCCAATATCATTTTGGTCTTTTTGAATCAAATAACTGTAAAACATACTTATAGTTCCTAATGTAAGTGAGTTGACTAAAATCCATAATGGTACATAACCATAAGTCAGCATATAGTGAGAAATAGCTGGGTTATTCTTAGAAAGTTGTCTTGATATATCTCTCTGAATGTTTGCAGTAAGTTCTGCAATATTCCCTATTTTCTGAGCTGCTGTCTTTCTTTCCCAATGCTTTACTTTAATATCAAAGTTAGAAATTTTCAAGTAGTTATCGTGCCCATACTTTTTAGAAAAATCATGAGAGATTATAGACTTTATATTATTTTCAATTTCCAATATGTATTTCATACATATATTTCTTAACTCACGATCGAATAGATAAAGACTATATAACTCATTAAAGTTAGTGCCTTCTTTATACTTCTCATCATCTCCTGTATGAGTCTTATCAATAAACAGTTCTTTATATCCATTTATTACATTGTAGTAATTTTCTCTCTCTAAAACACTTTTAACCCCAGGATCTGATATATCAAGTCCCCTGGAGTCTAATTTTTTAATCTGATCTTCTATTGTCGAAAATAACTTATCCATATTATCACCTATTATCGTATAAATATAAAAAACCCCGGGCCCGTAGGTCACCG
Organism: Tissierella creatinophila DSM 6911; assembly: GCF_001940565.1. GTDB lineage: Bacteria > Bacillota > Clostridia > Tissierellales > Tissierellaceae > Tissierella_A > Tissierella_A creatinophila. The sequence continues at coordinate 4,751 of NZ_LTDM01000032.1, read as the reverse complement.
GAGTATGATCACTAATATTATATGCAAACAATACTCTTACTATGCATTAATTATACTACGAATTTATCAATTTGTCAAAACTCAAAGTAAATTAAGTTCTATTTGTAATTATTATATATTAATAGTATTCTAGAGTCAACTATCTTTACATCTATTTTTTAATTACTCATTTTTGAGAAGTGTTTCAATCTCTTTTTTAAAGCCATATTTTTGCAGGTACTCTATTAGTGCTCCTTCCATGACATCTCTTTGAGTTACATTATTTTCCTTGCTAAACTCTGCTGCCAGTTTTGCTACCATGTCACTCATATAAATTGCTTTAGTTCTAACTAGTCCTGGAACTATATATCTTGGAAGTTTTCCATCTTCTTTGGTTCCAGATAGGAGTTGGTAGATGTCATCCCGCTTTTCATAAAGAAATCTTATAAATGGAATATACTCGTCTATATCTGTTGGTGAGTTTATAAGTTTAGGTATAGTATTTTCTATCTCTTTATCTATAGTTTCTTCTTCCTCAATTTTACCAACCGTCTTTATATAGTTTGCTTTATAAGCATTCCACTCATACCCTTTGGTTGTCATGTATTCTGCCATCTCTTTATGGTCTTTAAATCCTTCTTGTTTTGATATTACTCTGGGATCTGGGTTTTCCTCATCAAAAGCATTTATAATGCTGACTACCTTTGTAGGTGCATAACTCTTTGGGTCCCTATCTAGTTTATTCGCCTTGTTCTGTTGTGGTACATATTGATTAGCTTCAACATCATATCTAAAGTTCCTTCTTCTCATATACATATCCAAACTCTTATAATTCTTATACCCAAGTTCATCTGAAACTTCATCTCTTGTTTGGAATTTAAGCATTTCTATTATCTTTCTTACCTTTGCGTTATATTCTGCTTCCATCTTTATCTCCTCCTATAGTAGGTTTACTGCATCACTTAGTTTTGTCATATCTTGGTGCAGGTATCTTGTAGTTACTGCAAGGTTTGCATGTCCTAAAAGTTTTTGAATACTTACAACTGATGCTCCTTTTTCTAAAAGATTAGTTCCAAAAGAATGTCTTAGTACATGGGCTGATACATCCTTTTCAAGTCCTATCTCATCTGCTGCATCTCCAATTACCTTATTTATATAACTGATTGAAACTGTTCCTGTTTTCTTTAAAGCAAAGAAGTTTTCTGTTTCTGCATTTCTAATATTTAGTAAATAGCTTTTTAGAATCATATGCAGCTTATTATTTATTGGAATGTCTCTGTCTTTTCCACCTTTTCCATCTATGATGTGTAGTACTCTTTTTTCTAAGTCTACATCTTCAAGCTTTAGGTCAATCATCTCTGAAACTCTTCCACCTGTGTAGAACATGGTTTCAACTACTGTTTTAATAACTGGCTGCCTTATTACTTCTATCAAATCTTCAAATTCTTCTTCTGTTAAAAAGTCTCTTTCCTTTTGCTTTACTTTTACTGGTTCTAATAGAGCTGCTATGTTTTTATCCGCAATGTCCTTCTTGGTGCAGTAGTTGTAAAAGCTTCTTAAAATATAAACTGATCTACTTCTACTGGCTGATGCTATTCCTCTTTTCTTCTGGTCTAGCAGATAATCCTCTATATCTGAAAGCGTGATGTCATTTACATACATTGGACAGTTATGCTTTACACTTAAAAAGTTATCGAAATATCTGAGTTCTTTTTCATACCCTATGATGGTTTTTTTAGACCTATCAATTAATTTCATGTATCTTGCAAACTCCTTAATGCCTTGATTTAACAACATTTCATCTCCTCCTCTAGTCTAGGTAGTAGCATATTACAATGGTTCATAGCTATTAGCAAGCTATACTTCACTTATAATTAGCTAATGATTTAACTAGTAATATTAAGATTTTGGGGTTAAAAAAATAAGACCTCAAGGGAAATCTCCCTCAAAGTCTATCTATTATAAATCATAATAGTTGATTCAAACCCTGCTCGTTTTAACTTTTCCATTTGAGCTTCTGCATTGCTTCTTTCTTTATAGGAACCTGCCATAACTCTATAAAATGTTTCTTTACTATTACTTGATGCAGTTGGTTTGCTACTAGAGGCTGCATATTTAATTCCAACCTCATCAAGTATTGCTTTTGTAATAGCTTTAACTATTTCATTAAACTTACTATCAAATATCCCATTGTCTTTGGTGTTATCTATAAAACCTACTTCAATTAAAACTGCAGGAGATCTTGTTTCTCTTAGCACATGGAAGTTTGCCCTCTTTACTCCTCTATCTACAAAACCTACTCCTACCAAGTTCTTCTGTATTCTAGTAGCTAGGCTTTTAGCTTTTGGAGTCTGTTTTGTAAATGTAAAAGTTTCTACTCCATTTGCCTTTTCTGGTTTAAATGCGTTTCTGTGAAAAGATATAAAGTAGTCATAGTTACCTTTTCTTTCAAAACTACTTCTTTCACTTAAACTCATGCTTTTATCTGTAGCCCTTGTTTCATCAACATTTATACCATGTTGCCTTACTTCTTTTGCTACAGCAATTCCTAGCTTTAAAACATCATCTTTCTCTTTTCTCCCTTTATACAAAGCCCCAGGATCGCTTTTCCCGTGGCCATAATCGAAACACAAGCTAATCATTGGCATCATCCTCCTTATTTAAGTCCTTAAATATGTTTCTTAAACTATTTGGTATTGGAAGTCCTATCTTGCTACTGTTCTCTAAAATACTTAATCCTTCGTTGGAAAGATAGAAGAATATTACTGCCGTTCTTACTGCACTACCATTTTTAAGAATGTAAAAATCTATGGTATGACCTACTCCTACAAATATGAATATAAGCATCTTCTTAAATATTCCTCTAAACCCAATACCGCTCGATAGTTTCTTTTCTATGACTCCTACCATAACTCCACTTACATAATCTATAACTGCAAAAGCAACTAGAGCATAGAGCAGCTCATCAAATCCACCTATAAACCAGCCGACATACACTCCGATTACTGTAACAACGAACTGTAATGTGTCTATTACCTCTTTCATCTAATCCCTCCCTGAGAGCATAAAAATAGACACCTATTAGATGTCTTCAATTTTCCTCTTTATCTTTTCTCCAAGTGTTAGCGGTTCTTCACCAAATATTACACTAAGCCTAAAACCACCAGCTTCATATATTTCAGTTACTTCTGTAATTCTAGTGCCAACTTCTACATTCCAGTCCTTATTTTGAACTGTTACAATATCTCCTAAGTCCCAATCCTCCTGGTACTTAAATGGTCCTGTGGGAAGAACTTCTGCACTAAAAGAGATTATTCTCTCATGCTCTTTTAGTTTTGCTGCACCTCTAGCTGGTAGGTCATTACTATCTTCTAAATCTCTAGCATCTACAAATATTACTGACTTTTCAAAGCCCGAAGCTTCAGTTCCCATCATTATTATTTCCCTATCTATTCCTTCACCTTGACCTGCTACAATAGCATAATTTCCAAAGCCTATTAAACTATCCGTGTATTCCTGGGACTTTACATTATCAAACTTAGATGAAAAGATAACTGGTGGGTGTATATTTTGACTAACTGAAAAGTTCCTTCCATTATATACATCAAATATATAGCTCTTAGATTCAAAGTCTGGATAGATTATAAAACCCATATCTGTTAGCCTACTAATTTTTTCAAGTTCTTCAGCTAGGTTTTTATATCTACTACTCCACTTTATATTTTCTCCCCTATTTTTGTTTTCAGATACTGTGAAATTAGGAAACTCCATGCCTTCTATATCTAAACAATTCCTTTTAATATAATGCTTCATAATTGTTTCAGTGTTTCCTTCTATTGTATCTTGAGCTTGATTTATTGGTGGAATTGTAATTCTTTGACTTAAGAAGTGTGAAAGTGAATAACCTTTAATTGTTAGGATCTCTTCTCCAGCTTCATTCACCTTTATTTCCTTATGCCTTATAATTCCTACCTTGAACTTATCATTTCCAAGCATGACGAGATTTCCTACATTTAGCCTATCTGCATTTTGAACCTTTATATTTGTTACAAGCTGAAATTCTCCATAGGAATAATGTTTTCTGGTAAAAGAAAAGGAAAGGTAGTTGTCTACCTCTCCCAGTAAGTCTAATTCTTTTGATAGTATCCTAATTGCTTTCATCTGTATCTTCCTCCAAATAAAAAAACACCCTCTTTAGGTGCTACTGAATATCCGCTAATACAGATTCTACTACCTCTTTTAAATTACCTAGTGCTGGTACCTGGTCTTTTGTATAAACTCCAGATAGGATAAGCGGAACCCATACATTTTTAACTAGTCCTGAGTTTTTATTAAATACCATTTTATTCACCTCCCATCATCATTAATGTGACTTCTGCTAGAGCTTGTTGAAGTCCTTCAATTTCTGAAGTGATCTCTTTATACTCAATATACTGTGGTGAATCGATATACTCCCACCATACCTTATTAGTTTTCTTATCTGCTTTTATTAGAGGTGTTTTACCTACAGGTGTTTCTTGAACAGGTAAGGACTCAACTGCTACAGCCCTTGCCTTATCTTCCTTTGTTAAAACACTTTCATCATAAACTATGCTTCCACCTTCAAATACATAAATCATTGTCTATTCCCCCTTATCTATTTTCATATAGCTCGTTGCAGAACTCTGTAGCGAGCTATTTTACTGCATTTCAATCTATTGAAATGGCTGGGATTCCCCCGATTTTGGGTATATATACAGTATCAAGTTGTTTATAACTCAAAACGGAAATTG
>NZ_LTDM01000031.1 GCF_001940565.1 Tissierella creatinophila DSM 6911 | reverse complement strand
TTTTCTATGCCCTTTTTCTGTGTATAACTAGATTCTCCAAAATTAACGAGCATATTTATTTATTGAATTAAATTTCCCTTTGTGGATAACCTTAGATAATTTCAAAACTCTATTCTGCAACTATCTAAGGATATTATTCATGCTATTTAATAGAGATAAAATTAATTCTTTCAGTCTTTTCCCTAGGTGTATCAAAAGTAAAACAATCATAGATATGATTTGTCTTAAAACCTGCTATTTTAAGGGCTTCTAGTACTTCTTCTACTTTATATGCTCTTTCTCTGTGATGTTCATCAAATCTTTTATAATTTTCCTCTTCCCTTAAGAAGAAAGTTAGGTAAAAATCACATACATTTGAACTTTCATCAAATAAATTTTCCCAGGTATAAAATATATCTTCTCTATCTTCTATAAAGATATTATTTCCCAATGTATTTTTCAATTTATAATAGGAATTTATATCAAATGTAAAAATCCCCCCATCTTCTAGATGGTCATATACATTTTTAAAAGTATTTATCAAATCTTCTTTTTCAAGTATATAGTTTATGCTATCACAAATAGATACTATGGCTTCAAATTTTTCGTTAAATTCAAAATCTATCATATTTTGCTTTACTAACTTTACGTTTTTATATCTATTTAGCTTGTCATATGCTTTTGATAACATTTCATCTGATAAATCAAAGCATGTAAGCTTGTACCCATTTTCAGCAAAGTAATAAGATAAGCTACCAGTACCACATGCCATTTCTAGTACTTTTTTAGGACTTTTTTTATATTTTTTAAATATATCTTCTATATAATTAAACCAATTTTCATAATCAAAGTCGTTCATAAGCTCATCATACACTTTTGCAAATTTATTATATATATTCATCTTTACTCCTCTTTCAGTTTTCTTTTCTTCTTTCTAGATGTCATAATACCCCCTATTTTCCCTGTCTCCTTAGCCGTTAAACCTCCCCAACCCATATCTTCAATTTTATCCAAAAGTCCAAGTTCTTCTGCTATCTCATATTTTAATATATCATCTTTTGTAATTATCTTTTTCTTTTTTCCTTTATTTTTGATTTTATTTATATCTATATTTTTCAAATTTATCCCTCCTAAGTATTATTATGATTAAAAAAGGATAAACTTATTCCTATATAAATATGAACATGAAATTAAAAATAAAAAACATTATACTTACTATTATAATTGGAGTATAACTCAAGAAGTTATTATTGTGTACATATTCAGTTTCTATTTCTTCTAGATACTCCACAGTAGAAGGAGTCAATTTATTTAATAATGTTTTTACAATTTTTATCAAAAGAAGTATAAACACTCCTACTATAGCAAATGCCATTATTGTTTGTAAAGTATCTACATCTGTTTCTTGACCTGAAATATTATTTATGGTATCCATATTTTTCATCATAAAATAATTTAAAACTAATGCTATAGAATTATTTAAGGTATGACCTATCATAGAAGAATAGATAGAATTTGTCTTATACACCATTATTCCAAATACTATACCTAAAATAGTAGGACCAATAAAATTTATTATATTAAAATGAAACATTCCAAATAAAATTGCTGTTATAATAATAGCTCTTTTTATTCCAATTTTCTCGTAAGCTCTAAGAATAGTCCCTCTAAACATAATCTCCTCACATATACCTGGCAATACTGCTACAAAAAATACTGCCCATAAAAAAGGTGTCTGTGATATCTCAACAGGTAGTGGTATAATATCAGGATTTAAAGGTCTTAGTAAATCTATTATACTTACAAATATAGTTTGAAAAAATACTGATATAGGATATACTAAAATAGTTATAAAAAATATTAATATTATATTTTTAAATTCTATCTTATTAAGTCTAAATACTTTTTTTAAATTTAACCCTTGTAATTTTACAAACATTATACTAGGAAGAGCTATAATTAAAACTTCTGTTACCAAAACTCCAAAAAATATATTTACATTCTGAGTCATGCCGCCTACAAGCAAAAATACCATAGCAAGTATAAAGTATAGTAAATTTGTTTTGTATATTGATAATTCCTCTCTTATTCTCATAATAATCTCCTTTTAAACATTATCCAAAAGTATCACTTTAAATTCTTTATAAAAAACCCTTCTAGATACAGTATAGTCTCATGAATGTGTCTAGAAGGTATAAGTGTAGGTATTAAGTTTCATAAATTTATTAGTTCTACATTTATTTATCTTATCTATATACTTTACTTCTATGCTCTATATTAACTACTAATATTAGTGATTTATCTACTTGTATATCTGTAATAATCCTATAATCTCCTACTCTATATCTGATACTACCTTCAAATTGCTCCTTTAATGACTTTCCTCTCTCATAAGGATCATTGCAATCTTCTAGGTTTTTATCTATCCAAGATAAGATATATAATTTATTGTGATTATCCATTTTTTTTAGTTGTTTAAATGCTTCTTTTGAATAAATAACTTTATAATACATATTACAGTTCTTCTTTCTTTAAACCTAGCTCAGACAATACTTCATCATGAGTATAAGTAGTAGAATCTTTTTTCAATTCCTTCATTCCTTCTCGGTACAATTTTAAATGTATTTCATTTTCAATTATATCCTCAATACTCTCTCTAATTACATCTGATATTGTCTTATTATTTGTTTTAGCATAGCTTTCAAGTAATCTTTTATCTTCTTCATTTACTCTGACATTGATAGTATGCATATCAAAACGCTCCTTTGTATTACAACGTAATATAATTATATGCCATTTAAAATTTTATATCAATATAATTTAAAATATTTTTTAATATTAACTCCCTTAAAGCGACATTGATTCCAACCACAAACATGGTATAATCTCTAATATTATTTTCCTTTAAATATATTTTCACTGAATCAATCTTTTTAGGATCTCTTATTGGATCAACACTTACCATAAAAATCTACTTTCTTTCTAAGTTTTAAATAAGATGATTATATCATGATTTAAGGCAAACACAAGGAAGGAAAATAAAAAAGGATAGAGAAGTGAACCTCTTATATCCTAGGTGTATCAATTGTTATAGCTGTTTTTTCCAGTTTGTCATAATTACATTTAAGACAAATTCAAATATATGAGAATTTAAACTTAAAAAATGTAATGAAAGTTCTAACTAATAGACTTCTTATAATTTTTCATAATAAAATTACCCCATTTGTATGAAATCATATCACAAGATATATAGATTTAATATTGTTTTAAATTTCTTATTAAGGCAAACTGGGTTTTAAATTAATATATATAGCTATCTATCTTATTTTATCATTACTTTTTGTCTTACTTTCTTCTTTTTTACCAACTTTATTTGTTTCTTCTGATTTTCTTTTTAGATTCTCAATATCAAAGCTAGATTTTTACTTGCTTAACTCTATTTTCTTTATCATATTCTTTTTTAAAATGATTGTCTTTATCTTGGAGAAGGTGACAGAGATAAAATAATACTCTTTCATTCTTTATCCTTAATATTATATTAGATGAAAATACTCTCTAAATATATTGAGGATAAATAAAAACTTAAGGCTCAGGATCTAAAGATAAGTGTATTGTAATAATACTTAAAATAATTCAAAATATAGTAAACACTTTAAAAGTGTTATATAATTTAATAAAATATTTAAGGTTTTATTATGAGTATTTTAAAAATAAAAACCTGTTCTTTTATTTACTCTTATCAAAGCAGCTGATCTTGTTATAGCTATTGAAGTTTTCATATTCATAGTAAGGATTGTTTTAGTAGCTATATAATAATTTAAATAATGAGGTGATATTTTGAAAATGCCTGAGGTATATCTGATAGGTGAGCTAAGAATGCAGAATTTTGAAATTTTCCGTCTTATCCATAGTAAAAAAGATGGCTGGGATTATACGATAGGTTTTGTTTTAATTGAGGATTGCAATAGAAAAACAGAACTTGATGACTACCCGTTTTTAATTGATGTTTATAAGAACACTGATGAATTTGAAGGTGGTAATAATATTATAAAAATAAAAGCAATCCTTACCGAACCACTTAATGAAGATGATAATAAAGTTATTGAACATATTAGTATCAGTCTAGTAGAATTCAAAGAAAATGTAGACTGCGTTTTTTCGATTATTGTGAAACCAGATTTAGAAACATTAATAGAAAAATTAGAAGAAGATCCATTTATGGTTTTTAATGAACTTTTAAAGTTTACAGAAGCAAAACCAAATGTTACTCATCTTGATAGAAAATCACTCCAAAGACTTTCTCAAGAAAATGTATAATTTTTATCTATTTGAAAGAAAAGCTACAGAACTTAAATTCTGTAGCTTTTCCCTATCTTCTAATTTTATTTTTTATCCCTTCATTTTTTTAAACTATTTTATAACTTAAAATTACAAAACATATAAATCAGTATCTAGATTCTTATTAAAAATATCTTGTAGGGAATTATTATCAATAATTATCGCCTTTATAAAACTTATTAATATTCCATTTTCTTCGAATGCACAAATTTTTATAGATTCATTAATTATCACCATTAAAAAAGTACCAATATTTTTCTGCATTTGTAATAGAATAACTGTTATTTATGAGAAATATAAAATACAAAAAAATATAATATATTTAAAAGCCTTTTTAAGCTTCATATTTCTAAACCCTTTTCAGTCCTTTAATTTTTACAATAGACATTTTAAAACGAGTGGCATATTTTGTAGCTCATTAGGAGTTACACCATGTAATCATAAACAATATCTTTTATTATCATTTAAGAACTCCCTTGAACCATATACTCTTTTTATCCATTTTTTTGCTTGTGGTTCTTATTATTTAAAAAGAACCCTCAAATAGTATTGAAGGTTATTTTTAACGATTGATTTAAACTTTTAATTTAAGCGATTGTTTCCTGAACCATGGCTTGTATTTTATTTTCTAATTTAGCGGGCTCTTCTTCTCCCATTAATTCATGGTCTACTTTCCCAATGTTTTCTGAATGATTAATTTCATTAAATAATTTGATTCTGTGGTTAGCTAAGACTTTTTCAAATCTTTTCGCAGTTTCCACTACTAACTAAGGACTTTCGACTTTTTCTAATCCATTATTTCCCAAAGCTCATCTTTCCTTTCGCTTACTATATTTTTATCATACCGCCAGTCTATCATAAATACACTCTCTCCTCCATTAATCAGATTAGAAAAACCTTGAATTGTACTATTTGTTAGAAAATCAACTAGTTATTTGTGATACACTATATAGTAATTAAATTCAACTAGTAAAGGATTGTTACATATGAAAATTAAAAATAAAAGAATTGGTAGCTTTATCTCACTATTGTTAATAGGAACCTTAACTTTTTCTTTCTTATTTTTTACTAAAAGTAGACATTTATTCAATTTTTTTAACGCGGATCAAAAGCTTTATATTACACTATTTATTAGCCTAGGAATTCTTCTAATTATTGTGGGCTTTTTTCTATTAATAAAAACAATCAAACAATCTCTAACAGATGATGAGATTTCAAAAACTGAACATGCAGATTTAGGAGTCTATAACAAAGTAAGAAATCCCTTTTATTCTTCGATTTTTTTAATCTCTTCGGGATCTTTATTAATGACTGCTAATTTTCTATCTTTAGGTATTATTGTAACCAATTGGTTGATTTTAACGACTCTCATTATATTTACCAAAGAATCAAAACGAAATAATCCATCAGACGAGAGTTATTTAAAATATATGTTAAAAGTCAATCGATTAATCCCATGGTTTAATCAGTACTTTAAAATAAGATCATTCAATTCGAAAGATCAGTTCTATTTAGAGCAAGCAAAAGATTTTTTAGATAAAGAATTAATTGCGCCAGTGATGGGTGTTTATTTTACATCTTTTCCAAAAATCCTTTGGTTTCGAAGAGGCATTTGCTTCGTCACTGAAAAAGGCGTGGGATTTTACTCTTACGATGTCTTTAGGGGTCACTATGGACAACTGATTGCATTCGACATGATTTCATCCTTTATTTATGGAAGAGGAATGTTCGGTTACTCCCTCCGTTTACAAGCAAGTAATGCTTCGATTAATTTATACTTTATTCAAAAAGGCAATTTTGAAAAAATTACTCGTTACATCAAGGAAAAAACGAATCTATAATTTAATAATGGATTTTATTACATAATTAAACTATTTAGCTTCTACTATTTACCACACCCAAAAGACCAGAAATGCTTATTTGAAGCTTTCCTAGTCTTTTCTTCTGTTCACTTTCTAGAGATAGGTAATCAATAAGAATAGACATGAACCTCACCTCTTTTTTAAAATTATATCATCGTAATAACTACATGCCAATTAGTGCGATGGTATATTCACAATGTAGTATATGGTAATATAAATGTAGTCATATCTCCTAGACATCCATTGCAATTACTGGGGTGTAAAAGCGTAAATTCTTTTACTTCTTTAAAGCATTTAATCTTTATATCTTTATATCTTTCTAAGAGAAAAAGTTATCCACAGGATTGAGATTTTTAAAATCTAAAAGCAAAGTCTTAAAATCACTTTTTGTCTTATACTATATTAACGAATGAGATTGATGATTTGTGACAGTTTATTTCATTTATTTTATCTAAATTATGTATATCTTTAAAAAAGCTTGATGATCAATATTTTCTGCCAAATATTGATCTCTAATAATTCTATTAGCAACATAAAACATGGTTTGCTTATGGGTATTATAAATTTGTTTAAATGTCAATCCCAAAATGGTTCTTTCCAATTTTAGTTGATTCTATGGTAATTTTCTAATATAATATGTCCATATTAAAACTTTGGAGGAATTGATATTGGATGAATTAATTAAATTATTAGATAAAATCTTAGAATAATACAATACATCTTTTATTCACCGATTACAGGCAAGCTCAAAGAAGAAAAATAAAAAATGACAGATAAGTGAACCTACTCTATCCTTGTCTTTACAATTGTTACAGCTCTTTTAATCAGTTTGTCATAATTGCATCTAAGACAAACTGATATGTTTTATTAAAGCGTTATAAAATTTAAAGTTATTCATTTTAAAAAGCAAGAAACTATTTATTTTACATGTATATTTATTATAGAATTTTTTAAACCAATTCTTTCTTTTAATTGATTACTCAGTTTTAGTTTAAAATTTATATTTTCAGGAATATCTTTAAATTCATATATGAATCCTGTCACTATTGTTCCATCAGTGGAATTAATATTTATTGGTTCTATACCTATTATTTCTAAATGATCTTGATATTCGCCATCAAGACTTCCTTTTTCAAACCATGGATCTATAGTAGAGGAAACTATACTTTGTTCTTCAATAATACTAATTTTAAAATTACTATTATTGAATTCAATATCTTTATTATCAATAATTGGTTTACCATCAATTTCTATTTTATATCTAAACTCATTTTTTGCTAATTCTAAAATTTCATCATCATCTAGATGTTTTATCGTTTCTTTAGCAAAATTTTTATAAGAATCAGATTCTTCTTCTAACTGACTATTTAGTATCTTATATTCATTATTCTGTTCTTCCAATTCTTTAATTTTTTCTTCATAAAGTTTTGTCTCTTTTTTTGTTTCGCTTGAATCTGTTTTCTCAAATTCAGAAGTTTCTTTATTGCACCCCACTATTAATATTAAGCCAATTAATAAAAAAATTAATACAGTCAATTTTCTCATCTTTAAACACCCCATATCATTTTTTATCATTATAATCATATAAATGTAAAAAGTATCTATCATTTATTTTTTCTAAATAAAAGAATTTACTTTTATAACTTTTTATACTTGAATACATTCCTGATTCTTTTATATAATTATTTTTCATATATTTCTTTTCCTTATAATCATATAAATAATAGTCTTCACTAGTAAAAATTAATAAAGTATTTTTATTAATTTCATGTACTCCAATTATATCGTTTCCCGCTGTTACTCCAGGTATGGCATGGTATAACCAACTATCATTCTTTTTAACATATAATTTACCGGAATCATAAAATGGCGCTTCATATATATAATCTGAAGTAATAATTATATTATCATTTCCAGAAATAAAAATTAATTTTTCATTTAAATTTATTGCTTTTTTTGAATTTTTAATATCTTTTTTACTCACCTTATATATATAAGCTGTGCCTTCTTTTTCTATATCTTCATTTCTATATTTTACAATTTGATAATATATTATATCTTCTAAACCACCTGCAAATAAAATATAATCTCCAGTTACATTTCCTGAAGAATTTATTAAATAGTTGCTTTTAGCTATAGTGGTCCTCTGTCAAGAAAAAGGACAAATTAAACATAATAAATCTATATTCTGTTAAATAATATTTTCTTCCTCATAGTCATAAGGCGACTTCATGTCACAGTGACTATGTATTCTCTTTGTATTGTA
>NZ_LTDM01000030.1 GCF_001940565.1 Tissierella creatinophila DSM 6911 | reverse complement strand
AGCCACCAGCACTTTGCTACTCAAGTGTATGGTTATCAATGAACTGTTTAGTTCTAGATCATAAAACTGTACTAGTAGAAGAGAGTGAAAAAGCTCAACAAGAACAAATGGATAAATTAGGAATGAATGTAGTTCCAGTTCCATTAAGAGATGCTTATGCATTTGGTGGAGGATTACACTGTGCTACAGCTGACGTTTATCGTGAAGGTGAGTGTTTAGACTACTTCCCAAATCAAAACGTTAACGATCCAACACTAGTAACATTTGAAACTAGCCCTTGGTTAAAAAAATAATTTAGGGAAAAATAAAAAAATAAGAGCCAGATGATTGCAGATTTCTGGCTCTTATTGTTTATATATGTAACACAAATTATAAGGAGGTAACAAAATGACAGGATCTTGGACTATGGATTCATTTTTCATTGGAGCGGCTATACTTATTGTAGTACCACTTGGTATATGGTTTTTTAAAGAAGCACAGCTTAAGAAAGGAAGTGACACAAAGTGATTAACTGGATTATATTTATCGCAGCATCAATTGGTTTAATTGCTGTTGGAGCATTATCAGGTAAAAAGATACAAAGTGCCCAAAAAGATGGGGATGGATTTTTACTAGGTGCAAAACAAATAGGTGCTTTTGTAGGTGCTGGTACACTAATGGCAACAGGTTATAGTGGATGGGGATTTATTGGTTCTCCTGGAACAGCATATGCTTATGGTACAATTGAAATGTTAGCAAACTTTTTCTTTGCTCCTGGAATCGTTTTCGGAACACTATTGTTTGCAGGTTTTATGGCTAAACAGGCTGACAAATCCGGAGGACTTACAGTTCCAGAGTATTTAGCAGTAACACATAGAGGTACTGATAAACAAAAGCGATTAGTACATTTTGTTGCAGGTACAGCAACTTTCATTTTTCTTTCAGTTTACATTATAGGACAAATTAGAGCAGTAGGTCTTGTGGCATCAGAATGGCTTGGTGTTAGTGAAGCTATAGGATCATTATTATTAATGCTTGTTGTTGTTATATTTACAATGCAAGGTGGACTTTTAGCCGTAGCTATTACGGATACAATTATGTGTATGGGAATGCTTATAGCTTCTGGTATTATATATATTACAATTGTAAAAGATATTCCTCTGATGGATTTAATCTCTCAGGTTGGAAAAATAAAACCAGAATTCTTAAATCCTACAACATCAGCACCTTATGGTGGTGGAAAATATAGTATATTTTTAGTATTTGTTTATGCACTTCTTTTCACAACTACATTACCTTATATGTCAGTTCGTTTTTTATCTTTTAAAGAAGACATAAAGATACATTCATTAGCTTTAATAATGGCACCTATGGGTGTAATATTAAGTGTTATACCACTTGCGGGTATTTATATGTACTATAAAAATCCTGCATTAGCTAATCCTGACAGTGCGATGCCAGTGTTCTTAAACACATTTTTACCACCGGCTTTAGCTGGTATGATTACACTCTTTATTCTCTTTGCGATGCTTTCAACTATAAGTTCAGTACTACAAGCTTTGGCTTCCTCGTTATCTTATGATATGTTAGTATCAATCTCAGGTAAGCAATCAGATAAGGGAGATTTATATAACCGTATAGGAGTACTTGTAACTGCTGTATGGGCAATATTCTTAACATTTGCAGCTCCTCAAGGAATGCTTAACCAAATTGCTTATATAGGTACAGGTGGACTAATATCTGCATTTGTAGGACCGATAATCATGCGTGTATTTGTTGAAGCAGACTTAAAAACTTGCCTTGCTTCTATGCTTACAGGATTTACTATAAATGTTATACTTGTATTTTGGTTAAAGATTGGTTGGGTAGAAGCACCTATTATAGCTGGTGGAGCAGGAGCCCTTGTATATGTGGTTATGGGATATATTACAAATGGAGGATCTAAAGTACCTAAAAATGCAGAGATAAGCTAAGACTAATTTATCTAATTTTATATTTTGCCAGAAATCCATTACATAATATGTTTTAAAATATTTGTTTTATTGATATATTTAAAACATATTATGTATGGCAATAAAATAAATGATGTGTTATAATAGGCTTGTAAGAAAATTATTTTACAAAACATAACAAAAATAATAAGGAGATGATATCGTGGGTGTAAATTTAAGTGGAAAAAGTTTTTTAAAACTATTAGATCTTACAAATGAAGAAGTAAGATATCTAATAGATTTATCTAAAGACTTTAAGAGTATGAAAAGAGCAGGAGTACCTCACAAATATTTAGAAGGAAAAAACATAGTTTTATTATTTGAGAAAACTTCTACTAGAACTAGATGTTCTTTTGAAGTAGCTGGCTATGATCTTGGAATGGGTGTTACTTATTTAGATCCAGGTAGTTCTCAAATGGGACATAAAGAAAGTATCAAAGATACAGCTAGAGTATTAGGAAGATTTTATGATGGTATAGAATATAGAGGATTCTCACAAGATCTTGTAGAAGAATTAGCAAAATACGCTGGAGTTCCAGTATGGAATGGTTTAACAGATGCTTTCCATCCTACTCAAATGATAGCAGATTTCTTAACTATTGAAGAAAACTTTGGTCATTTAAAAGGATTAAACTTTGTATATATGGGAGATGCTAGAAACAACGTTGCTAACTCACTTATGATTGCTTCTGCAAAATTAGGAGTTAACTTTACAGCATGTTCACCAAAAGAGTTATTCCCAGTAGAAGACCTAGTAGAAAAAGCTAGAGAAATTGCTAAAGAGACAGGAAGCACTATTACTTTAGAATCAGATGTACAAAAAGGAACTAAAGGTGCACATGCAGTTTATACTGATATATGGGTATCTATGGGAGAGCCAGATGAAATCTGGGAATCTAGAATTGCTCAATTAAAAGATTACCAAGTAAATAAAGCAGTTATGGACAACGCTGATAAAGATGCTATATTCTTACACTGTTTACCAAGTTTCCACGATACACAAACAGCTGTTGGAGAAGAAATTCACGAAAAGTTTGGTCTACCAGAAATGGAAGTTTCTGATGAAGTATTTGAATCTCCACAATCTAAAGTTTTCGATCAAGCAGAAAACAGAATGCATACAATCAAAGCTATAATGTATGCAACATTAAAATAGATTCTAAAAAAGAGGTGGATTATTAAATTATGGAAAAAGTTGTATTAGCTTTAGGCGGAAATGCTTTAGGGAACTCCCCTCAAGAGCAGTTAATTGCCGTAAAAACAGCAGCAGCATCAATTGTAGACTTAATCGAAGTAGCGGGCAATGTAGTTATTGTTCATGGAAACGGACCACAAGTTGGAGTTATTAATCTTGGTATGGACTATGCTTATAAAGCAGAAATTGGCGTACCTGAATTCCCACTAGTGGAATGTGGTGCTCTATCTCAAGGTTATATAGGATATCACTTACAACAAGCAATTCAAACAGAACTACAAAAAAGAAACATTAAAAAAGATGTTGCTACTGTTGTAACACAAGTTCTTATAGATCAAGAAGATAAAGCTTTTAAAAATCCTACTAAACCTATCGGTAACTTCTACTCTAAAGAAGAGGCAGATAAAATAGCTGAAGAAAAAGGCTTTACTTTTGTTGAAGATGCAGGAAGAGGATATAGAAGAGTTGTTCCATCACCAAGACCAGCAGAAATTGTTGAAATCAATGCTATTAGAAAAATGATAGAAGATGATATAGTTGTAATTGCTTGTGGTGGCGGGGGAATTCCTGTTATTAAGACTGAAGAAGGCTATAAAGGTGTAGATGCAGTTATAGATAAAGATTTAGCTTCATCAAAATTATCTGCTGATATAGGAGCGGACGCACTTTTAGTTTTAACAGCAGTAGATAAGGTATGTGTTAACTTCAACAAACCAAATCAAAAAGCTATAGATAATATGAGTATAGCAGAAGCTTATCAATATATAGAGGAAGGTCAGTTTGCTCCTGGAAGCATGCTACCTAAAGTAGAAGCTTGTATCGAATTTGTAGGAGATGATCCTAACAAAAAAGCTATCATTACTTCTCTAGAAAGCGCACAAGATGCTGTTAAAGGATTAACTGGTACAGTAATTAGTAAAAACTAATAATTTTTAATTGTGCTTATCTATAGTACAAAAAGTAAGTATTGGATATGATTTCGATACTTACTTTTTATTTGCCCAAATTTTACAGTATAAGGCTTAATAAATCTTTACTCCTAACCCAGTAACTATAATTACTGGGTTTTTTTATATATTAATCTATAAAATATTAAAATATTGACATCATATATACTAAGTTTATTGGTTAGGGCAAAAGAATGTATAGTTATATAATGTAAATATACAAATATTTTAAAAAACAGGGGGTATGGATTTTGAAAATTAGTTTGATTAAATCTATTGAAAAGGCATGTATTTATAGTGAAAAAGGTACAGTTTACAAAGCTAACGAAAAGTTTTTAAATTTATGTGGATATCCATCAGATTATATTGTAGGGAAATCTCTTAGAGAAGTAGGTGTATTATTAAGAATTTATTTTCAAGTTTGTCTTGAAGATATTAAAGATACTCATAACTTATATATATTTACTAAGGGAGATATGCCCAAGGATGTAACAATTAGTTGTAGAAGCTTAAAAGAAAATAAAAAGGTATATTATATTGAAGAAAACACAAACTCTTTATTAGAAGGAATAATAAAGAATTTTGATAATATTGATGTAAATGATAAAGAAGCAATTGTAATTTATAGTTATCCAGATTGTATTCATTTAAAATCCAATAAAAGATATATTGATAATTTAGCTTTACTAGATATTAAAGTTGATGATCCTATAGGTTTAGAACCTCCATTTCCAAAGCATGTTTTAAATCTTATTAAAAAAGGAAAATCTTTTTACAAACAGGGAGTAGAGTTTAAAGGTTCAAATATGGGATTGAGTTATTTAAATATTGAGGTAAGGGTTATGGTTGGCGATAAGGATAAAAAATATTTGATATGCTCTTTTGAAGAGACAGTCGAAGAAAAGATAGCCAGTGCACTTAAAATTCAGGAAGATGTATTTATAAATACATCCCATGAACTAAAAACTCCCCTAAATTTAATCTTTAGTGCTTCACAGTTGCTAAATATATATTTAGAAAAAGATCCCCTGGAGGGTATTAGAGATGATATGATATATAGTAATAAAGTTATTGTACAAAATTGTTATAGACTTACCAAACTTATAAATAATATTTTAGATATTTCAAGGATAGAATCTGGATTTTATAAATTAAATTTATCCAATAATAATATAGTGGATGTTATAGATGATGTTATTGAGTCAGTTTCAGAATATACTAAAGCTAGGGATATGCAAATTATATTTGATACTGAAGTTGATGAAATGATTATTGCATTTGATGTTTATAAATTTGAAAGAATTTTACTCAATCTTATCTCCAATGCAATAAAGTTTTCCAATCCCAATGGGTTTATATTAATCAAGTTAACCTATAAAGACAATTTTGTAGAAATATCGGTAAAAGATGATGGAATAGGTATAGATGAAAAGGACTTAGATACTATCTTTGAAAAATTTAAGCAAGTTAATAAATCTTTAGATAGAATATCAGAAGGTACTGGTATTGGATTATCTTTAGTAAAATATTTAGTTGAACTTCATAAGGGCAAAGTAAGTGTGGAAAGTACTTTAGATGAGGGCAGTATATTTAAGGTAGAAATCCCTAACATAACTGTGGATAATGTAGAATTTAATCAAGATGATCACTATCATAAAAATAAAACTGAAATGATAAAATTTGAACTATCAGATATATATTCTTAAATGGTTTTTAAAAGTTAAAAACAATAAAGAGATAAAGTGAGTACTACTCACTTTACCTCTTATTGTTTAATATCCATGTTCCATTTCATCTTCTTTGGTTCGGTGAACTGTACCATGTGGATGTGCAGGTGGAGCATATATAGAGTAGAGTTTAAGGGGCTTAGTTCCTACATTTATCAGATTATGCCATTTACCAGCAGGTATTAATATTACATGGTCATCAGAAACTCTTCTTTTAAAATTCAAATTATCTCTTGAATCTCCCATCATAACTAATCCTTTTCCTTCTTCAATTCGAATAAATTGATCTATATCATGATGAATTTCTAAACCTATATCATCATTTACATCTATACTCATCAAGGTAAGTTGTAAATATTTTCCTGTCCAAAGGGCAGTACGGAAAGTATTGTTTTCTGAGGTAGCCTTTTCTATATCAATTACAAAAGGCTCAGGACCATAATCCTTAAATATTAAACAATTTCCCCAAGGATCTGGATAGTACATATTTTTATCATTATACATATTGTTCATTCCTTTCTTTATTTGTTAGTTTCTTATATAATATATGCTTTTATTTAGAATATGTGATTTTAACTTAAATCTATATGTTTTCAATATATAATATAACATTCTGATAGTTAAGGGATAAAAACATCTATATTAGGGTATAAAAGTTAATGACCAATCTATAAAAACAAAAAAAGGAGAGGTTTGGATGAAGACCTTTAAAAAAGATAAAGGAAATATATCTATAGTTTGTGATTTAGACTTAAAGAGATATTTAGGAAATTGGTATGAAATCGGAAGACTTCCAATGAGATCAGAAAAAGACCTCGATAATATAACTGCGATATATAACTTGAAAAAGAATGGTAAGATAGAAGTTGTAAATTCTGGTTATAAAAATGGAAAGAAAAAAAAGATAAGGGGAACAGCGTGGATTTCAGATAAAAAATGTACTGGAGCTCTTTTAGTAAGTTTCTTTTGGCCATTTAAATCCGAATATAATGTTATAATGCTTGATAAAAACTATAGATATGCAGTAGTAATGGGAAATACTAAAGATAATCTATGGATTTTAAGCAGAACTCCTCATATGGATGATAAATCATATAGTGATATAATAGATTTTTTAAGTGAGAAGGACTTTGACATTAAAAGAATAATAAATTCAAAACAAAACAAGAATAAATAGATAAGCAATATTGCTTATCTATTTATTCTTGTTTTTGCTTATAGTCTATTTAATGGAAAATATAAAGACTTTATAGAATAATTAAAAGATAGGATATCCTATCTTTTAATTATTCTATACCTATCATTACATTACTTGCTTTTATAATCGCTATAGCTTCATCCCCGACTTTAAGATTTAAGTTTTCTGCAGACCCGGTTGTAATACTAGATACTACTTCCATACCTTTTATGTCTATAACAACTTCTGTTGAAACTGGACCTTTTTTTATTTCTTTAATTGTTCCTTTAAGTTGATTTCTTGCTGAAAATTTCATATATATTCCTCCTAGTTTTTAAATTCTATATTTATTATACCCAATAAAAATTTTATAAAGCTTTTATTTGAAATATGATAAGAAATTTACTTTTGGGGTAATATATTATATAAAGATAAAGTTAAAATTTGAAAGGGGAAATTAAACATGAAAAAAGTAATGATATATTCAACTAATACATGACCTTGGTGTACAAAGGTAAAGGATTATCTAAATAAAAGAGAAGTAGAGTATGAAGCTTTTGACGTTTCTAAAGATAGGGACAAAGCTATGGAAATGATAAGAAAATCTGGTCAACAAGGGGTTCCAGTATTAGATATTGATGGAGATATAGTAGTAGGATTTAACCAAGCTAAAATTGATGAATTATTAGGTTTATAAAAAGATATGCTCTAGTTAGCTAGGGCATATCTTTTTATCTTTCATATACAAATTTTCCACCGATCATAGTTTGTTCTACTTTTATATTCTTTATTATAATATTTTTTATTTTAAACATTTAAAATATAGCAAAGAATAAACAAATATAGTATAGTTAATATTATATTTGTTTTTGACTAAATAATATATATCACAAGAGAGGGGTTTTAAATAAATGAAAATTATTATACCTATTTTAGTTGGCTCAATCATAGGATATTTTACAAATTGGCTTGCTATTAAGATGCTTTTTAGACCTTTGGAAGAAAAAAGAATTCTAGGAATTAAAGTGCCATTTACTCCGGGGCTAATTCCAAAGGAAAGAAAGAGAATAGCTAAAAGTATAGGCGAAGCAGTAGGGATGCATCTCCTTACACCTAAGAAGATAACAGAAGTGATTTCAAGTAGTGAAACCAAGGGAAAGATAAGAAGTTTTGTAGAGTTGAAAATTCAGAGAGTAAGAGAACGAGAAGAATCTTTTAGTGATATATTTAAATCTATAGATAGTGATAACTATTATCTATACTTAAATGATATCAAGGAAAAGATATTTAATTTAATAATATCCAGATTAAAAGATAAAAGTTTAAAGAAAGATTTAATAAATTTCGTTGAGAAAGATATCTATGATAGATATAAAGACAAGGCAATAGATGAACTCTTAAAAGGCTCTAATACCATATTAGATGATATTAAAAAATCTACCAAACTAAAAGAATTTTTTATGGAAATTGTAGACAAAGAATTTAATAAGTTAAAAGATTTAGACACTCCTTTAAAAGAAGTAATTCCTGAAGGGTTTATAGAGAGAATAGATTTAAGTATTGAAAACAATAAAAGAAATATAATGGATAGATTAAGAGAACTTTTCTATAAGCCACAGATACAAAGAAGTATAAAACTATCTATAGAAGATTTAGTAGAACAAAATTTAAGTAAAATGATAACTATGTTTATAGATTCAGCTACTATTTCAGAAAAGGTATTTTTAGCAATTTCAAAATATGTAGATAGTACTCAAGCAGAAGAAGTAGCAGGCTTTATACTTAAAGATTCATTGGGCAATATAGTTAATATGAAAGTATCTTCTATAAGTGAATATATGGATTCTATTATAGAAAAAGGAGATATTACTAATGTATATGAAAGTATTATAGATTATGCTGCTAAAGAAGAGAATAAAGATAAATTATTAGATATATTTATAGACAACATCAAATCTAAAGATGAAAAGATAAAAAATGGTATAATAGAATTTTTAGAAACTGCAATAGATAATACTTTGGAGTCCCCAAATTTCCAGATGATGATTAGAAATCTTATAGATAAAAATATAGACTTATTAGTAAATACACCTATCTCAAAAATTTTAAAAAATGTAGATAATAAAGAAATAGAAAAAATCATGTATGTTTCAGATAAGGTATTTAATACTATGCTTAAAGGGGAGGTATATAATATTATAAATCTATTTGATGTCTCTAAGATAGTAGAAGATCAAATAAATGGATTTGAAGTAGAATATACAGAAGAGCTTATACTAAATATATCTGAGAGAGAACTTAAAGCTATTACAAGACTTGGAGCTCTTCTTGGAGGCATAATGGGTCTTCTTACACCACTTTTACAGATGATTTGATCTTATTTTAGAATTGCAATGAATATCAGCGATATTGTAATATACTAAAATACATGATAAAATCAATATGTGGATGGACAAGCGTTTACTAAAAAAGTAAGGATAAATTTCATCGTTTTTATTGCAAGGATACCTCCACTTCTATAAGCGGGGGATGAATTGCAATCTGCGATAGCAGAAATCCTTGCATACTCCTTTCCTTTAATATATTTATCTTTCACTAAAACATATGAT
>NZ_LTDM01000029.1 GCF_001940565.1 Tissierella creatinophila DSM 6911 | reverse complement strand
GATAATATCAAAAACAGCAAATGAAGTAATTGGAAATATACCCATATTGTCAGATGGTAGAAATAGTGGCTTAAATACTATACTTAAGTCTCTTAGAGGAGCTTAGAATTAATATTTAATATATTGGGATACTTTTATTTATAAAACCCAAAGTAACTTGACACTATCTATCCCAGCAACATTCTTTCGGTAGTTAGGCCATCAGGTATATCCTCCCACTCTAACGCCATTTTAATTTCAAAAGATTTTACCTTGTCCCACTCACTATCATTAACCCAGAGATTTCCATTTGAACCGTTCCAATATTGATTTCCTTTATTAGACATTTAATCACTTCCCTTCTACATAGATATTTTAAATTTAAAGTCTTCCATTGCATTTAATATTTTTATATTTCCAGTTAAAAATACATTAGTTCCATATGTCATTTCCATAACTTTATCATTGTCCCATTTAGCTACTTCTGTTTCGCCATATTTTGGGATATTGGCAAGTCTTTGCTCATTTACATCAATCATAGATTTATTATCAAAATTACGATCTAGTAACAAGTCATCTTCAAGCGCTGTAAAATAACTATTAATAGCACCGATTAATAACATTTGATTGTCTAAAGAGTTCTTATATTTACCTTTATAAAACTTCTTCCAGGTAGTATAAATGTCTGTATAAATCATATCCATGACTTCCACTATGAGGATGAATTTCATATCATCAGTGACACCTTGTCCTGTTGTTACAAGTGAGTTAATTCCTCTTGCGACCCTTACTTCTCCTTCATCATTGTAAAGTATGAACTCACCATTATTTATAGCTACACCTAAATCAGCAGGTTCTATTACCGACTTCATTTTTAGAACCTTAGCAATAGAACTTATATCCAAGGATAATCCAGCTAAGTATCCTAATAGATAAGCTATAGATCCCTCTTCACCTTCATTTGTAAAGTTAACTATATGTTTATCATCTGAAGATGTAGCTTTGTAGACTAAAGCCTTGTATCTTTTTTTATTCAACTCATTATTAGATGTAACAAAACTTACTAAATCATCTTGCTCTTGTTGAGTTCCATCAGCTACCCCTATCCAGCAATTCATCTCAACCTTGCCTTTTATATCTGTTAATAAATCAGCTAATACTCCTAAAGTTTCATCCATTCTAGCGACTACTAACTTTTTAGGTGTTCCTCCAAGTGCATCTTTAATAAATTGCAAGTTTCCAGGTGTATATTTAGCTTGTTCTAAGTTTGTCAAATCATCAATACTTATATACTCATTAAATGTAAACGTGTTATCTGTATCATCTTTAATTATAAGTACCGCTGTTCTACCGCCTTGACTTCTTTGAACTGCACTTGCACCTAATCCAGTAAAGATAATATCTATGCTCGGCATTCCTAAATCCGCCATAAACTATCACTCCTTTTCTTTTAACTCTAATTCTTGCATTAGATCTTTACTATCAGGATGTATAATTTCACCCGTTATAGGGTCTATCACTATATTTCCCCCAGTATCTATTGAACCTTTGTCTCTTCTGTAATTCTCAGATATTTTTATATCAAAATAACAATGTAAAACTTTATCAACTACACTTAAGTCTAGTTCATCAATTTCAATATTAATATTTTTATCTACAGTTAAAAAGTTGTTTTCTAGAAATAATTCTATTAAATCATCTTGCATTTTTAACAATTCACTCTTGTTTTTATCTATTGTAGATGAAAAATAATATATTCTTACAGTTAAGTTTCTATCTTGAGCTTCATTCATAAAATCAGTAGCTTTTATATTGTCGAAGTCGATAAAAAAAGAAGGTCTTTGTATCGCCTTCTCAATATCTGTACTAAAAACTATTTTTGAAAATTTACTTCTTATTCTTTTTACTATTGCTTTGTGGATATCTATATATTTAACTATTTTTATCACATCCTAAAGTAAGTGATTATCTAATAAATCATCTATAAACTTCTGAGTATCTTCATAATATTGGCCTTCATATTCCTTTGCACCTGCTTCGAAAAAATGAACACCAGGCTTAAACCCATGCTCTTTACCATTTTTATCTACAATCCTATGTCCTCTATCTATTAAGTGGGCATGAAAAGCTGGACTTCCTGGGTAAACTCTCACTGCCATACTCCCATCTACATAATATTTATAAGGCTTGCCTCTTTTAATTCCTTTTATTAGGTTTCCAGTCCTTTTGTTAGTTTTTGATTTAGCAGCATTAACTGTTCTTCTTTTTAATTTGTTACCTGAATTCCTTAAGAATTTTTTAGCATGCTTACCTTTATCTAGATCCTTTGCTAGCTCTAATAAGTCTTCTTCAAACTTTGTTAATTCACTAAAATCAAACTTAGCCATATTCTCACCTACTCATAATTTATTCTAGTCCTAAATTCCCATTCTGCATTGTTTTTATAGTTTGGGAAAAAGTCTAATACTTCATACTTACAGCCTAAGCTATCCTTGAAATACATATCTATCTTAGGCTCTTTTATGCTTTTCTTTCTTATAAATATTCTTTGCATAGTAAAGCTTTCTTCTACTTCAGTACCACCAATAGATTTTACTCCACCATGACTAGGAATTATCTCGCAATATACATCTTTAATTTTTCCAAAATCTTTTGATAGTTCTCCTAACTCATTTTCTACTAGACTACTTCCATATAATTCTAGTTTATTTCTATATCTCATTTAATCACCTGCTTAAAGTAAGTTTATAGAATGACTGCCTAGTATTCGGTCTAGGACCTCATTAAATTTAACCGACTTATTGTCATTTCTTGTTCCCTCTCTGTTATCATACATTTCATTAGATATAACTAACAAAGCAATAGTAGTATCAGGTAAAGTATCCAGTTTATCATCTTTCAAACCAGTATATGTTCTTACATGAGCCTTGGCACCATCTAGTATAGCAGTAAATAAAATGTTATCATCATCATAATCTACTCTACAATAATTTTTCACTTCATCTATTGTTACTTCTGTGAATTTCATTTTTTATCAGCCTTCTTTATGGCTTTATTAGTTTTATCTTTTACTTCTTCTATATATCCCGCAAGGAGAAGATCATTAAGTACATGTTCATTATCGTACTCTT
Source organism: Tissierella creatinophila DSM 6911 (assembly GCF_001940565.1). Lineage (GTDB taxonomy): Bacteria > Bacillota > Clostridia > Tissierellales > Tissierellaceae > Tissierella_A > Tissierella_A creatinophila. Next base: position 9,356 of record NZ_LTDM01000029.1, on the reverse strand, counting down.
TTACTTCTCCTTTATACATAGAAAAAACACCAGAAAAACTAACCAGTGCTTTTATTTTCATATCCTACCTCCTATACTGCTTTCATTACCAACTTAGCTATCTTCTGTGCATCTTCTATCTTAGAATCTATTTCAATCCAACCTACAACTCCTACAGCGTGCTGAGTAGCATATTTTTCTCTTAATACTTCTATAGATACATCTTCTGATAATTTAACAGCTAGTCCACTCATATCACCATAGAATATTGCAGTTTTTCCAGCAGCCATTCCAGCCATATTGTCTGATGTATAAACATCTTTACCTAATAGTGTGTATCCCCATTTAGCATTAAAGTCTTTTTGTAATAGATAAGTTCCGTCCCCGTCTTTTAACTTTCTAATAGCTTTTCTAGTAGCTCTATTCATTACCCAAATAGCATTGCCTTGGTAAACATCTGGAACTGTTTCTTGTAGATCTATTAGTTCATCTGCTGTTAATGCAGTCGCACTTACAGCTGTTACTTTTTGTGTAACTGTAGAAAGTCCTTCTACCTTGCTAGTAGTTCCGTTTAGTAATTCATTTTCAATCCACTTAGATATAGAATCTGCCATAGCATTTATAACAAAAGGCACTATTGCAAACTGAGAATTGTTAATTAAAGACTTAGATACTTTGCTTAAAGCTCCAGCTAGGAATCCTTTTAGTTCAATGCTAGTAAACTTACCTGATGTAGATTCTAATTCAACAAATTCAGTAGCATAGGCCATTGTAATTGCTTGAGTTGATTCATCATAATAAGGAATACTTAAAGTCCCACCAACGTTATATCTTGTTGCTAATTGATATATAGGACAAATATCATAAACTTTTTTAATTATTTTATTTGCTATAGATGATGGTATAACAGCCCCATTATCACCAGCAGTTAAATTTATATCTGCTCTTTCTTCAACTTTTCCTCTAATGTAATTTTCAAAAGCTCTTTCTTCAAGCTCTGCTCTTGTTTCCATTTTCTTATTATCTTTCTTATCATTAATTAGTTCTAAGCCTCTAGCTCTTGTTTCAGCTGCTATAGTCTTATCGATTTCTTTTATTTCTTTTTCAAGTGCATCAAATCTACTTACTTCTTCATCTACCATTGCTCTTGTTTCAATTTTAGCTTTGGCAACTATAGCTTGTAGTTCCTCCACCTTATCGTTTCTTTGTTCTGTCAAAGTCTTCATTGTTGCCCTAAATTCTAACACTCTTTGTTTTTTCATTTTATCTACACTCCTTTTAATTGATTAATTTTGTTTTCATACTCTGTATAATTTATAGGCGTATTATCTATTGTTATTGCTCTGAATTCACTGCCCCTTTGTTCATTTACTACCTCTTCATTTGCCCTAGTTTCCACTGATGTAGCAGTATATACTGGATTCAGTCTATCATCTATTATAGATACTTCTATTAAGTCTAAATCTTCAACATGTCGTATTGGTAAATTGTCAGTTCTTTCTTCTAATCTATCTTTATTTACATACATCCCAAAAGACCAACCCTTAAGTTTATGTTCTTTAGCTTTTTTAATAACTTCTCCATCAGTAACTGTAGCTATTGCTCTTAGACCTATACTATCTTCAAACAGTTCGATATTTCCCTCTTTAATAGAACCTAGTTTCCTATTTTTATTATGGTTTAATAAAAAATCAACATTATCAGCTTTATTTAGAGCCTTTTCAAAGGCTCTTTGTTCTATTTTCTCTACACATTTACCTCTTTCAGTAACTACTGGCCTTGATAATCTTTCAACTGCATTAACATAGCCATCTAAAATTACACTATCACTCCGGATCTCTATCCTCAATATTCTCACCACCTTTCAAGTTTCCTATATTTTGACTCTGATTGGTATTAGGTGTGTAGATTTCTTTAGTCTTAGGATCATATAGAACACTATCTAGCCCTAACTTTATCCACTCTATACCAAGTGCTGGTAAATCCTCCATAAATCGGATTTCATCAATTCCCATAAAGTTAGATTCAATAGCAACTTTATAAGCTTCAAATCTTTCTTTCAAGTCGCCTTTTAGCATCTCCTTAGTATCAAAGGCATAATAAAAAGAACCCTTTTCTTTTTCAAGTAGGAGTTCTCTATTTAAAGCACACTCTATGACTCTTAAAACTGGCATTATTGCCATTTTAAAAGCATTTGTGTATTCCTTGCTAGATGCAGTTCCATTTATGATGTTAACTGGAATATTAAAGATCTTACAAATCTCGTCTGCATTAGATTTTTTATTTTCGTTTAGCTGCATTTCTACACTTGTATTGGAGGATTCCTGAAAATCAAGTCCATCATTTAGAACCACAACATTATCACTGTTATTACTATATAGTTTTTTCCAGGCATTTTTTAATGCAGTAATAGCTTCTTCTGATAATCTCCTCTGGGACTTTATAAATCCTTTTTTATTTCCACCTTTTTTGACTAAGTTTTCTTCAAAGATGAGAGAATTATAAGCTACACTTATTAGTAGATTATTTTCTTCTATTATGCTAATTCCCTCAGCCCCATCTTTTGAGTTTCTAAGTATTTTCAAAAAATCAAAAGGTAGATAATTTTTCCCATTTACTAAAATATGATAATCTTTAAATATTGGATCAGTGTTTTCTTGTATAGAAATAAATTCTTCTTCTACATAATGTAGACTTGCAACTTGATTTCTATACTTCTTTATATAAGCGTATCCACCTTTACCTAAAAAATAATCAGCTATCAACGCTCTCCAAAATTGTACTGCATCTAAAGTATCTTTAGTATCATCATTTAGCAATTTGACTCTATTATCATCTGTTATTTCATCTGCTTTACCATCCTTTGCCTGATAAAGTTTTATGGGAATCATAGACACTGTATCTGCTATAAAGTTGATACAACTTTTTATGCTAGGAATATTAAGGGCCTCTTTTTTTGATATAGTAGATCCTCCTAGTAAAGCTTGTAATAAAACATTATCAATATTAGATATCGGTTCCTCTGCTCTTTCTTCTTTTTGCCATGGCCATTTCAATATATCACCACCTCTCTATACTACTTGCACTGCAAAACCATCATTTCCAAATAATAAATCTTGTTCAAGCATATACATTGCATTTATCAGACTAACTACCATATCTACTTTACCAGTAGATCTCTTTTTATTTACATAGATATTTTTATTGTTATCTTCCACTATCTTTGCATTTTGAAAGTTTACTTCTAACAATCTATTATCAATATATCTAAATTTCTTAGATAGTATAAGCTCCCTAAGTAACTTTGTAGCAGGGTGTAAGACTGATGAGTGCTGTTTTATCTCTACAGTTACATATCCTTCTTGTTCTAGCTTTTGAGCAGTAGAGAGGGCATTATATCGGTCATAGCCTATACCCATTACTATAACTTTATACTTACTCTCTATTTCCATTATTACTTGTTCTATAAAGTTGTAATCTACTACTAAATCTCCACAAGCATAGCAAGTTTTCTTCTTTATGTGATATCTGTAATCTTCTTTTTCAATTTTAGACTTCTCTTCTATTCTATCAGAAGGAATAAATGCTTTTACATCTGCTATTACAGTCCCATTATCTTCTGTTACCATAGCAAGTCCACAGTTATCTGTAGTTTGAGCAAGGTCTAGTCCTAACCATACTTCTCTACCTTCCCAGTTAAATTCATCTACTTTACATTTTCTTAAATCTTCTATTTTTATAAATTCTTCTCCACTATTACTAGGTAAAAAGTGATTCATGTGTTTACAAAGGTATTCTTCTCTTTCGCCTTGTTTTTCAAGGGCCTTATCTCTATTATCCTTAATCTCTTGATAATTTTCTTCTATCCTTAATGGATTAGCTTGATATATACCTTCATCTGTCCAAAGATTTTCTTTATCTGCATAATAAAGTAAAGAAAATGTTCTTTCTTCTACAATTAATTCATTATATATTTTCCTTAAATAGTCTAATTCTTCTAGCATTATGGACTTATCTTCTGCATAAGCAGTTGTAAGGTTTATTCTTAGTGGATTCCTAACTGATAATTGTCCTGACTTCATAGCATTTATATTTTTATAATCTTTAAAGTTTCCTATCTCATCTGCTATATAAGCACTGGGCATTATTCCGTTATTTCTACCACTTTCAGCAGTTCTTGCTTGGTAAAAACTGTTAGTAAGTTTACAAGTTATCTTTCCTGATAAAGTTTCACTTGTTTTAAAGTGGTTTTCTATAGCTGGAGATGTTTGTATTATTTGGATCATTGCTTTTTTAACCAATCCCGCGAGTTCTCTATCTAAACATATAGAATAAAACTCGGAGTAATCATCTTCTGTTAGCATTAATATTATAAATGTTATTGCAGCTATAAAAGTTTTTGCATTTTTTCTAGGGATAAATAAAGTTATATCTCTATATCTAAATTTAGAGGGCTCTTCTTTAAATCTCCACCCAAATATATTACATAAAAAAAAGGCTTGGAAGTTAGCTAATCCCTCTAATACGCTTTTACCTACTACATTTAGTCCAGTAGCAAAGTTTAATAGTTTTAAAATACCTTCTACTACTTCTAAATGTTCTTCACTGAGATAGTAGGAGTAATCATTTTTCTTCTGCTTCCCTATATCTTCAAGAAACCATTTACATTGTTTCCTTACCTCTTTTGATGTTTGCTCTTTTCCTGATACTACATCATTTGCATACTCCTTGGCCTTATCAAATAATATCATTTCTTACCACCACTCAAAAGCTTAAGTAGCGGATCTTGTTTCTCTTGTTGAGTTTGTAATGCTATATTTCCTATTTTAGCTCTACTTTGAGGAGAGAGAGATAGTTCATTGCAACATCTGAAAAAGTCTTTTGTATATTTATCGTTGGCCATTCTTAAATCTTTATCTGCTATAATACCAGGTTCGTCATTAATAGTAGTCTCAATAGTTTGTATTCTATCTAAGGCTATACTACAAGTAGACAGTATATAAATATCTAAATTTCCTAATACTCCGCTTGTCTCCAACTCATTTACTATATTTCTAAATATTTTTTTTTGACTTTTATTTAAGTGCTTAGGAGGAGTTATTTTATTAGTTCCACCTTTTAGTTTCTCTTCTACTTTTAATCTAGTTTCTTTCTCTTCTTTGGTTAAATTTTTACTCATTGTAGCAACACTTTTTGAAGGCCTTGCCATATCCTCACCTCCTAGGCCCCATTTAGGGATTTTTTTTTGAGCAATTGGGGGTATGTGGTATCCAGACATTTTAAAAAACCATACGATCATACTCCGGGGGTATCTTTATCAATTCTTTCAGATAATTTCTTTCAATTTTATTTGCATCAGCTTTTTTGTGACAATTTACACACAAAGTAATTAAATTACTTTCTTCAAGTTTTATATTATAATTCTCTTCCAGTGGTGCTATGTGATGAACTTCTAGTCCCTCATACACATATCTCTTATTGTCCTTACACACTTGACATAGATAGTTGTCTCTCTCTACAATGCTATTCCTTTTATTCCTCCATACTCTACTCCACCTGAACTTGTTTATCTTAGTAGGTTCTTTAGTCCTCTTAGGCTTCATGCCACAGTCTACCTTGGTATCATGTATCCTACCACAGTGCTTACAGCTCCTTAACACATCTATCACTCCATATAAAAAGACACCTACATAAGTAAGTGTCTTTAGCTTATTTCTTTATTTTATAACCTCCGGTTATTTTAGGAGATGCTAACTCTTTATTATAAGTATCCATTATATATACCAATACCGGTTTATTCTGCTCTACTTTTCCGCCATTTGTAACTAATGTAGATACTGTGTCTCCAACTTGTTCAGCAAATCTTTCTTTCTCATGTTCTTGAGAATTATACCATACATCACTGACTGTTACAGATACCGCACTCCAATCCTCTTTTTCAAACCTTGGTCGTATATCTATAATTATTCCTTCACTAGCTTCAATTAATTCAGTTATCGCCTTATTAAATAATTCATCTTGTTTAGCTTTCGCAGTTGCCTCATCTGGATATGGTACGGTTTTATTTTTTAAGTTTATATTATAACCTTCTTCATTATTTTCTTGTATAAAATCCCCTTTTAATTTTTCACCGTTTTCTCCATATAATTTTCTTACTTCTTCTGGTTGAGGATGATCGTCTAAGTTAAACCTCATTCCAGCTATGCCAGATAAGTATCCTGGTTCCCATTCTTTGTTTACTTCAAACTCTTTTATTGCTTTTCCATCTTTAACAGAAATAAAGTCACTAACCATATTTAGTTTACTATCTATAATAGATGTTTCAAATACACTACCATCAATAGCATTGGTTGTTATTGTTGCTATGGCCTTGTTATCTTTAAATTCAATTTTTAAATCTCCAGTAATCTTTAAGTTTTCTTCTTTGGGTTTTTCCTTCTTAGGTTTTTCTTTTTCATCTACCTTTTTACTAACTGCTGGCTTTTCTTCTTTTTTATCTGTATCATCTGTATCTGTGAACGCACCAGCTATAGCAATTACTATAATTGCTATAAACCACCATCTTTTATAAAACGGTTTTTTAATTCTTTGTTTTTTCATTATAATTCCCCCTTTTGTCACTATTATATCAAATATAGTAACATTTGCCACATAGTTTTATTTTCAAATAAAATAGGCCAATAGAATTGAATCTAAAGGCCTATTCATATAAAAGGGTGAAATTATTTATATTGCTACTTATTACCATATTAACATATATAAATCGGATTAAACGGATTATATTAAATATTATATATATCTCTCGTTGTTGCCTCGTTGTTATCTCGTTGTTATCTCATCGGCTTTATCCTCTCTAAATATCTATCATGTATCATCTTCCTCGGATAACTTTCATCATGTCTACCAATTCTTCTAGCTATAGGTCTCCACTCTAGTCCTTCAATATATCTATATCTAAATACTCTTCTAGTAAGACTATCTGGTATATCAGATATGAATCGCTCTATATCTATTTTCAATTCTTCACACTTATTCAATCTTTTAGTTAGCATACTTTCTTTTACTGTTGTATCTACAGGCACTATTCCTTCAATGTTATAATTCATAGCTTGGTATGGAAATTCTGCATTAGATCCTGTTACACTATCTTTTTCATAACTATATTTTTTATTTTTCATCTTTTCTATTTCTTCATTAAGCTCCTTTATTTCTTGTATTAAAGAGTTATATTGTCTTAGAGTTTTCTTCAATAGACTTGTCCTCCTATAGATCTTCTATTTCTTTTATAGCATCTTTCAATATTCCTATAACCGTTCTATTATTTATTCCCACTCTATTACCAAACCACCTATCTTTAAAACCTTTTACTGTTTTTCTATATTCTTCTTCTCCTATATCTCCACTTTGCCACCACTCTAAATCTTTCAATACTTTTACTAAGTCATACATCATGTCATTCAACTCAATATCAAACATACTCCCTACATATTCATTATCAACTTGTCCAAATAAATAATTATAACTTCCACCACTCATTATTATTCCTCCAATTCTATTATTGTCATGATTGCATAATTTGCTAAATCTTTTAGATTGTCTATTAAACTTTCATGTACTATTTCATCTTTACTATATATGTTTACTAGCCTTTGAGTTTTGTGATAAATTTGAGTTATTGCACTTATAGGTCCTATATCTTCATAAGCTTTTCCGAAACTATCACCATATTCTTTATTTTTAGTTATATATAATTCATTTAGTTCATCACATATTTTTTCATGTATTAATGATTTATTCACGATTAACACTCCTCTCAGTTGAAAATCCTTCTGGGTATCTTTTAAGAAGTTTATTGTAATTTTGTTGAATGATTTCTTCTAGATCTAAATCTAGTAAGTTGCATAAATTAGCAATATAGAACATTACATCTCCTATTTCCTCTTTTAACTTGTCTTTATCTAAGACATGTCCCTGAAATCTAGATTTTTTCAAAATGTCTACTACTTCCCCTGACTCTCCCAGGATTCCATAAACCATGTTATCTACTTGCTCGTATTTAGTTAGATTATTGTTAAGAGTTCTCTTTGATTTTTCTTGATATTCTTTTAAATTCATTTTATATATCCTCCTTAGATAAATTGGTTAATTTATTTATTTCTTTCTCTCACTTATCTTATATTTTAAATCTACAATATTTATAGCTGTTTTTGTAAGATCCGAATCTTCCTGTATGAGATTATGTCTATTTAATCCAAGTAGTTGCTTTCTACTTACACATATTAAATTGTTTATATCAAAGTTCCTGTTATTTCCATCTCCAAAAATAATTGCATGACCTTCAGGCAAGGATCCATTTACCTTTTCCCACTCTAATATATGTTTTCCTCTCCAATTTCTTTGTTGTTTTCCATCCCTGATTTTTACTTGTATATATCCATCTTTGGTTATCCTTTCAGTTCCCATAGAAACTCTATTCGGAGAAAAGTTCCCTTTTTGAAATCTTCCATCATCACCTGTGTATATTTTATATTTCATTCTTACACAATGAATCCCACTTTCATTTCTATTAGAATTGAATTTTTTATTAAACATTTGTGTAATTTCCTTGTTAGTTTTGCCATAACTTATTTTTCTTAAATAATTTACTTCTTCCTTTGTGTATTCTTTAGGTATATCAAAAGAGCTTATTTTGTTTTTATATTTTATGGATGCTATAGCTCCTGGACTTTTATTCATGTTAAACTTTTTATTAAACAACTCTGTTATCTCTTCATTTGTCCTATCAGGAGCTATTTTCCTTAAATAATCAATATGTTTTTCTTTATACATTTGCACCAATCCATTGTTAGCACATTTTATTCTATGTTTATTTCTCAAATTCCGTATAGCACTTTCACCTTTGTCCATATCAAATTTTGCATTAAATAATTTAGTTATTTCTCTATTATTTTTTCCTAGTGATATTTCTTTAAGATAATCAATGTGTTCATCTGTATAAACTTTTCTCATGCCTACCCCTCCAGCATTTTCGGTAAATCAGTATCTGCATCCCATAAGTCATTCATGAACTTTTTAGATTGAAATACTAAATTTGCATTTTGAATGATACTTGAAGAAATGCTCGTTACTGCTTTTGCCCTTTCTATTTCTTCTTTAAGTTCTTCACCTTTTATATCTTCATCTGATAATCTTTCAAGTTGTGCGAATAGATGATTGTTTAAATCTCCTAGTGTGTTTTTCATTTATTTACCCTCCCATTTTTTAAACATTTGATAATATAAATTTTCTACATATCCATTAGTTTTCTTAAAATGTTGTAAAATTTCTTTTAATCTATAACCTTTAAAATAAAGTTCTTCTATTTCATCTAACATTTC
>NZ_LTDM01000028.1 GCF_001940565.1 Tissierella creatinophila DSM 6911 | reverse complement strand
CTATAATTGTTCCGACTGCATTTTCGTATATTTCAAAATCATATATTGGATTATCTGTATAGTTTTTAAATACTTTGACTTTGTCATATAGTTTAAATTCTTTTGGATTTAAATATTCATCTATAGCCACTTCTAAATCTTTATTTCTTCTATCTAATTTTTCTTTTATGTCCTCGTAATCTCTTAATTGTCTTTCTAAATCGTAAATATCATCTAAAATAAATTTCATTTTATCTCTAGCTTCCATTGAATATTTTTCTCCTTTCGTGATATACTTACAGTAATAGTAATTTTTCTAAGAGCCTATTTTGCTTGCCGGCGATAGGCTTTTTTCATTTCTTTTAATATTTCTTAGTACTATTTCTAATTCTCTTTGGGCTATGGCTGAAATATTATCTTTAAATCTAAATTTCCTAATAGTCCTTTTAACTGCAATTATTACTTGTTTGTCCCTCAATATTCTCACCTCCTTATTCTCACCTCCTTATTTCAATTTGAAAATTTTTATAATCAAATTTATTGCCTTTAAGTCTTGATACTTGACAAGCCCAACCCTTAGCTTTCCCTAAAAAAAGGCTAAGTTTTACCATGCTACTAAATACTAATTCCTCATCTGTAATTTTATTCCTCAAAATACAATCAACCTTATTACCTTTATTTTCTTCTATAAGAGGATACTTCTTTAAACCTTCTTCGTACTGTTCTTTAGTCTTGTAAAAATTACACTTGTAACAATCTTTATCTTTTAAAATGTCACATTCATTTCCTAAATCTGCAAAACATCCTTCATTTGTAATCAAAATCTCTCCTCTTTTTCTTTTAGCTATTTTTTCTTTAGCTCTACACTGACTACAACAATCATCAATACCATTTTCTAAGTTATGAAAATTCTTTAGATCCTTATCTACTTTGCATATTTTACATATCATCTACTTCACCTCCTCTCTAAAACTTACTACTTGTCCCACAATGCTACATAAAATATATACTAGTGGTATTAATAGGAACTCTCCTCCTATAGCCTTATATCCCCTATTTTGAGTTGTGAAGTAGTGCAATATTAAAGTAGCTAGTATGCTTAATTCAATTAACAGTATTTTCTTATATAAATTTATCTTTTTCATTTAGCTTGTCTCCTTACTTATATATTTGTGAAGCTTCGGCCGTTATCTTTGCCAAAATACCTTTTAGCTTTTCATTCTCTTGTTTAGTTTTTTCTAGATCTATTTCTAATTTTCGATACATTAATGGAGATACCTTTTCCAGTTTTACTCCCTCAATATCCAGGATGTGTTGCTCTGTAAACCTAATGGCTGGGATGCCTTTACATGGAGTTATAATTCCTTCCTTCCTCCAGTTTTCTATGGTTCTTATAGTTACTCCCCAACGAGTAGCTAAATCATCTTGAGATAATAATTTATTCATTTCCTTACCTCCCTTCTATCCCCAAGTCCCATTGGTATAATAATTCAACCACTTACCATTTCGGAATGTAACTTCTATACAATTTTTTCTTTCTTTAACCTTTATAGCAGTCCAATCTTCTTTATCTTCAACTCCTGCTTGATGTTTTTGATAAACATATCCAAACAATCTTTTAGCGGGATTGGATAGATTTTTAAATCCTTTTATTTCATATTCTTTTATTCCATACATTTGTTTGTCCTCCTTTCAATTAATTTGTTCAATCCTTTGAACTCCCACATCAAAAAAATATATATTTATATCTTCTGATTTTATATCTAACAACCTACTAGCAGTTACTATCTCGTTTTGTTTCCATTCTATCCTGCCATTCATCTTAAGACTATTAGTCCTCTCCGACCATTCCATAGCCTTTGCGAACTCTCCGAGAGTTCCAAACTTTTCTATTACTTTACCCCTCAATTTAGAATAATTATAACTCATATCTACACCTCCTCCCTGTTCAATACTTTGAACTTAATTACATATTATCATCTTGCATTGAACTTGTCAACCTTATTTTTAAACTATTTCTACTTATTTATTGAACCTATGTACAAAAGATGGTATAATGGTATACAAGGAGGTGAACAAATGAAAAAGTTTACTACATCTGAAAGGTTAAAGGAATACATGAGTAAATATAATGTAAAACAAGTAGATATTTTAGAAAGGGCTAAGCCCTACACTTTAGAGCATGGGGTAAAATTAAATAAAAATGACCTTTCGCAATATGTGTCTGGAAGGGTAGAGCCTGGACAAGACAAGATTTTTATACTATCTAAAGCTTTGAATGTAGATCCTGCTTGGATAATGGGATTAGATGTACCTATGAGGAAAAAACCTACTAAACTACATGATAAGCACTCTAACGCAATTCCCCTAGTAGGAACAATAGCAGCAGGCCAACCCTTGTTAGCAGAAGAAAATATAGAAGACTATTTTAATATAGACACATCTATAAAGGCGGACTTTGCTCTAAGAATTAAAGGGGACTCAATGATCGGTGCTGGAATATTTCAAAACGATATAGTTTTTATAAAGCAACAGTGTGATCTTGAGAACGGAGAAATAGGAGCTGTTCTTATAGAAGATAGTGCAACTTTAAAGAAGTTTCATAGGAAAGATAATACTATAATATTACAATCGGAAAATGATATGTATGAGCCTATGATCTTCACAAATGGAAATATAAAGATATTAGGCAAATTAGTAGCAGTATTAAATATAAGAGGATAAGGGAAAATGAGGGGTATAAGTCGACAATATCCCTCTTATTCTTATAACTGCACAAAGGAGGATAAAGATGGAATATAATATCACATATCGTCAAAGAAATGGTGGATGGCAATATATTATTTCCTTTAAAGATGAAACTGGAAAATGGAAACAAAGGAGCAAGCAAGGCTTCAAAACTAAATCAATAGCTAAAATAGCAGCTGATGATAGATTAGATGAAATGAAAGAAAACTTTATTCTAACCTCTAACAATGAATATGCAGATATAACCTTTAAAGAATTTATTGACATATACATTGGAGACTTAGAGCTACAACGTGAATATAATACTGCTAACACTACTAAATTTGCTTTAAAAAAGTTTATAAGCTTAAATGATATTCTTATTAAAGATATTCAATTTGTTAATATACAAGGCTGTGTTAATAGTATGATTAAAGAAGGACTAAAAGTTTCTACTATAAAAGAATATGTTACTAAGATTAGAACTATATTTAATAATGCCATAGATCCTTATATGGTTATATCTATTAATCCAGTCGGAAAAATTAAGTATCCTCAAATGGATGATAATTCTACTGATAAAAAAATAAAAGCATTAACTAAAAAAGAGCTAGACTATGTATTGTCGCATCCTAAAGTTTATAATAAAAGAAAAGATTACATGACAATGAGGATAGCTTCAAGTTGCGGATTGAGATTAGGTGAAATTGCTGGTCTTACTTGGGATTGTATTGACTTTAAGACTTGTACCATTACAGTAAATAAGCAGTGGAAAAAAGATAAGCAAGGTAAATATGGCTTTGGTAAGCTTAAATCTAAAAACTCATATAGAACTATTCCAGCATCAAAAGAATTGATGAGAGAACTCTATAAATATAAATCAGATATACCAACAGATATATATAATAGAATATTTAATGAAAAGCAAACTGTAAATATGTCTATAAGAATAAGAAAAAGATTTCAATCTTTAGGCATGGATAATTCTTTACATGATTTAAGACACACGTATGTAACTTTATTAATTCCACATGTAGATTTTAAAACAATAGCTAAACTTATAGGTGATACTGTGGAAATTGTAATGAAAGTATATAGCCATGTAAATGAAGATATGATGGAAAATGCTACTAATGCAATCAATGAAGTTTTTATCTAAAATTTATTTTTGACGTATTTTTGACGTTTGAAATTTAAGTCAAGCAATATCAACGTTCCAGGTGTATAACCTTGTTTTTCATACAAAAAAAAGGCATATACTATGCCTTTACCATAAATTTCCTTATATCTTCTATTACTCTTTTTTCTATTCGAGAAACTTGTACCTGAGATATACCCAGAATTTTAGCAACATCAACTTGAGTTTTATCTTTAAAATATCTTAATATAATTATTTTTCTATCTCTTGCTTCTAATTTACTAAGTACTTGTTTTATCATTATATTATCAACTATAGTGTCATCATCATCATCAGAATCTGCACTTATTTTATCTATTAAATATAATGGTGCTCCATCATCTTGATGAATAACACTATAAAGGTATTCTGGATAATATGAAGCATCTAAAGCCATTACAATTTCTTCATATTCTATACCAATTTCTTCTGAGATCTCATTGATAGTAGGTTCTCTTCCTAAATTTTTAAAAAGTAACTCTCTAGCATTTTTAGCCTGAGTTGCAGTTTGTTTTAATGATCTACTAACCTTTATAAGACCATCATCTCTTAAAAATCTTTTTATCTCCCCCATAATCATGGGTACTGCATAAGTTGAAAATTTAACATCAAAAGAATTGTCAAATTTATCTATAGCTTTTAATAGTCCAATACTCCCTATTTGAAACAAATCATCTATCTCATATCCTCTATTTCTAAATCCTCTTAGAACTGAATTTATAAGTCCAATATTATGCTCTACTAATCTCTCCTTAGCATCCTGATCTCCTTTTTGTGCTAGGGATATTAGACTCATAGTTTCCTCATGAGATAAAAGAACTCTTTTTGATTCCCCTGTCTTCATATTTATCTCTCCTTATTTGGGAGATTTTCTATTCTTTTAGTCATTATAATTCTTGTACCATGCGATTCATTAGTTTCTACTTTTAAATCATCCATAAACGTTTCCATAACTGTAAAACCCATTCCCGATCTTTCTAAATCTGGTTTAGAAGTATAAAAAGGTTCCATTGCCTTTTCTAAATTTAAAATACCTTTACCAAAATCTTCAACAATTATTTCTATAACATTTCCCTCTATGGTAGCTTCTATCCTTATAATGCCATCACCATATTCATATCCATGTATGATTGCATTTGTTACTGCTTCAGATATAGCAGTTTTTATATCTGAAAGTTCTTCTATAGTAGGATCTAGTTGAGCTGCAAAAGCTGCTACTACTATCCTAGAAAAAGATTCATTCTTTGATTTACTTAAAAACTCTAATTTCATATGGTTTCTTTCCATTTTCTCACCTCTTTATATATTCTTTAAAGCAGTATCCATTTCAGGATAAGCCTCTATAATTTTTAATAATCCAGACATTTTTAAAATTCTATCGACATATTGGTTACCACTTATTACAAATAGTTTCCCATCCTTTTGACTTATGTTTTTATATCTACCCATAATCAGACCTATCCCTGAACTATCCATAAAACTTAATTCTTTTAAGTCTAATATGATATTTTTTGAACCTTTTTCTATAATTGCTTTATCTATCTTTTTTCTAGTAGATTCTGCACTATGATGATCTAACTCTCCCTTTAATTTAACAACTAAAATATTCTCTCTAGTTTCCATTGATAAGTTCAAATTTACCCCTCCTCATTTAAGTCTCCTATAATAGTATACTATAAAAAGACAAGTTCTCCATTATCTAGTTTTGTCTAGTTTTGTCTTAAAACATAAAAAAAGAGCCTAAGCTCTTTTTTCACATCCCTTAACTACATTATCTAATAAAACAGTATTTGTAACGCTACCAACTCCCCTAGGAACAGGTGTAATTTTTGCTACCTTGTCTTCTACATTTTCAAAATCTACATCTCCACTCATCTTTCCATCTTCATCCATACTAACTCCAATATCTATTATTATAGAATCCTTATTGAAGTATTTTTCATCTAAAAATTTAGCTCTACCAAGAGCAGTCATAACTATATCTGCATCTTTAGTTATTTTATCTAGATCTTTAGTTCTTGAATGACAAATAGTTACAGTAGCATTTTTTTCTAAAAGCATCATAGCTAAAGGTTTTCCTACTACTAAAGATCTGTTTATTACTACTACATTTTTTCCTTCTAAATCTATATTATTATTTATTAGTATTTCTATAGCAGCTTTTGGAGTTCCAGGTGCAAAACCTGACATATCTCCTTCAAAAATCTTTGCTAAGTTTAAAGGATTCATACAATCTACATCTTTTTCAGGACTAATAGTCTTACTTATCACTTCTTCATCTATTCCCTTTGGTAATGGTCTGAAAACTAATATCCCTGATATCTTATCATCATTATTTAATTCTTCTATTATATTTACTAGCTCTTCAGTTTTTAAAGAAACCTCTTCTTCTTTTATAACTGTCTTTATACCAAGTTTTTCTGCACTTTTTATTATACCTTTTTCATAAGATATATCACTTGGGTCTTCGCCCAGTCTTACTATTGCAAGGGTTGGTTCTATGCCTTTGTCATTTAATTTCTTAATTCTTTCTACCATTTTTTCTTTTATCTTATCTGCAACAACTTTTCCTCTTAAAATCTCTGCCACAATATCTCCCCCTCTTTAAATTGTAATAATGCTCTTATTTACATCATACCATATATAAATATATTTTAAACCCCAACTATACTTTTAGACTTAATGTATTTTAATAAAAACTACTTAAAGAACATATTTGGTATGCCTTAAGTTATTTGTTTACCTCACTTTGTTTATTTCATTTTTCAGTACTTCTGCCATAGCTCCATATATTACTTGAACACCTGAGCCTTTTTTAAAGATCCCCTTAGCTTTTAATTTTGATGTCCAAAGCTCTTTATCTGCTACTTTTGAAATATCTTTTACTGTAATTCTTAATCTAGTTATACAAGCATCTACTTCAACCAAATTATCTCTTCCACCTAGTGCATCTATTACCTCTTCTATATTTACATCTTTTAATAGTGTATCTTTTTTGGTGTATAATTTATTTTCTGCATCTTCTCCACGACCAGGAGTTTTTAAGTTTAATTTAGTTATAAGTGTTTTAAATGTAAAGTAATAAATTAAAGCTGTAGGTATTCCAAGTATAAGTATCCAAATATAATTTGTTTTTGCATTTCCTTGTAATAGTCCAAATAAAGTAAAGTCAATTATACCTCTAGAAAATGTAACTCCAACTGATACATCAAGTGCATAAAGCACGGCATAGGAAAGTCCTTCTAAGACTGCATGTATACCATATAATAATGGTGCTACGAAAAGAAATGTAAACTCTATCGGCTCAGTTATACCTGTTAAAAATGAAGTAAGAGCTGCTGAAAATAATAGTCCACCTACGATCTTTTTATTTTTATCATCTGCTGCTCTATACATAGCTAAAGCTGCTGCCGGAAGTCCAAACATCATAGGTAAGAATCCTCCAGTAAAATATTTAGTAGCCTCAGCTGAAAATTTAGTAACTGTAGGATCTGCAAGTTGAGCAAAGAATATATTTTGACCTCCTTGAATAAGTTTGCCTGCAACTTCTAATTCTCCACCAAGTGAAGTAAACCAAAATAGGGGATAAATTGCATGATGAAGACCAAATATATTTAAAATTCGCATAAAAAATCCATAGAAGAATATTCCAACTGGACCTGTTCTACCAAAGAACTCTGAAAAAGTAGAGATTCCTAAATGTATATAAGGCCATATAAAAGGAACTATAGCTCCTACTATACTTATGATCAATACAGATACTATAGGAACAAATCTTACACCTGCAAAAAATGATAGGGCCTCAGGCATCTTTTTATCATAATATCTATTTGTTAGATAAGCCACCAATAGTCCAACTATTATTCCCCCAAGTACTCCTATCCTAACTGTAAATATTCCTAATTCATATCCATATACATTAGAAAGTTTTGCAGCTTCTATTGCATTCTTTCCTTGTGATAAAAAGTAATCTACAGATGTAGTTTCTGGATTATAGCCTAAGAAACCTAAAATGGTACTTATAGATGTATGAAATATAACAAAAGAAATAGCAGCTGATAATCCAGCAGCACCTTTTTCTTGTACTGCAAGGCCTGTAGCAATTCCTACTGCAAATAATAATGCTAGATTTCCGAATACAGCCGAACCTATTGCCGCCATTGCACTTAAAATATAATAAAGTATAGTTCCAGGCCCTAATATAGCTCCTAAATTATAGGTTTCTACCATAACAGGGTTTGTAAATGCAGCTCCTACTCCTAAAAATATTCCAGCTATAGGAAGTATAGCTATAGGTATCATAAATGATTTTCCCAAACGTTGTAATTTTTCAAACACTTCTCTCACTCCTTCATCCTTAAATATATTTTATTTAAAATCTTCCACTTAATCCACTCGCCTCCTATTTTATTAAAATTTTATATAATTTGAGCTAATATTCGGTAATATTAACTATAAATAAGTATACCCCAAAATTTAAAAAAGAAACCTAAAGGGTATTCCCCTTTAGGTTTCATAAGTTTTAAGAGTAAATCTATAAGCCGTGATATAGACCACTACTATCTTTGAGGTTTCTTGACTCTGCTATACTACTAATTGGAATGCTTAGAGGGGTTTATGTAATAGTTGATATGTATAGCTTTTGCAGAATAAAGGACATAAGTAAATTTACTAGGTTCTGTATCAAATGATAGGGTGGTCATATATTTATGTTAAATTTTAACATCAATCTTAAAGTAAAAATACATTCAATGAATTTTTAGACTATCTGAGGTCTGAGAATAATACTAGCGAATTAACTGTCAGAAGTTATATTGGAGATTTCAAGATATTTATAGGATATTTAATTGAAAATGGAGTACCTACCGATATAGAAAAAATACAAGTAACTCATATAAGAGCTTATATTGTATTTTGAAAAAAGATAAGAAATATGCCAATGAAACTATTAGAAGGAAAATTAATAGTTTAAGGAGCTTTTTTAATTATTTAGTTAACCAAGACTATCTCGTTAAAAGGCCTATGAGAACAATCTTCGCACCAAAAAAAGAAGAAAGATTACCTATTCTCTTTACTTAAGATGAAGTGGTAAAACTATTAAGTGTAGCAAAGGGAAGTCAAGATAACTTTGCATTTAGAAATTATATCTTCTGTAAGTTAATTGCTAGCACTGGAATAAGGAGACAAGAAGCAATCGACCTCGTCTTTGATACAATTGACTTTAATGATAATGTTATCAAAGTTAAAGGAAAAGGAAATAAAGAAAGGGTAATTCCTATAAAGGAAAATTTAAAAGAAGAACTATTCACTTACTTGCAAAGCAGACCCCCTATAAAAAACCATGCTATATTTATTAATACTGCAGGAAATAGAATCAATGCCAGTACGGCTCATGTATTTTTTACAAGACTTTTAAAGAATGCTGGATTAGATAATAAAAGCCTTAGTATCCACAAATTAAGACATAGCTATTCTACTTCTTTAGTTAATAGAGAAACTGATATAATCAGTATTTCTAAATTGCTTGGTCACAGTGATATAAATACCACTACTGTTTATGGTGATCTAAATATGAATAAACTTCGACAAGATGCAAATAAGTTATCTTATTGAATATAAAAGAGCTCAATCTAAATAATTGATTGAGCTCTTTTATTTAGTAAGTTATATCTTCTATCCATGAATTGACTAATTGATTAATTTTAATTTTATATGATGCTATTTCTAAGATTATAAGGTCTTGCATATTTATACTTTCTTTTATTTTATTAACAATTTCAATTTGTCTATCTATTGGTGGTACAGGCAATAAGAAATCAGATATTTCTATATTTGATATTTTAACCATCGATTGATTTTTACCCTTTGATACATATTTAAAATACATTCTTCCAATAACTGAATTTACTATATAGGCTAGATATTCATTATTAATCCTATCATCAGTATCTACTCTTATCATTAAATCAGGATATATATTTATCATTAATATTTCTTGCAATTGATGCCATAGCAACCAAGTCTGTAGTATTCCCTCTTGTTAAAAAAAGGTCATTTTCTTTAATAAAAAAATCATCCATATTTTCTTTTTCTTCATCACAATATTTTAAATTATCAAATGTAAGATGTGTATCTATATTAACCGAATCTATACCTAAAACAATATATTTTGAAGAAAATTTATTGCAAGTTGGAGACCATCCATTTTTTGTTTTTAAATTGTACAAAGATAATTTACCTATGCAATCACAGTTAGATAATATTTCCTTTTGTAATTCAATTGCTTTATTAAATCTATAACTTAATCTAAGTTTTGAATTTAAATTATAAATTTCTTTAAATGTTATAGTCTTTTTTTCTTGTATTTCAATATTCATAACTTTTTCCATATCTATATCAAATTCTTGAATAATTTTTTCATTAATAATATCACTATTCGATTTAATCTGATTTGATTTTAGTTTTAATTCTTTTTCATATCTTATAATCTCATTTAAAAAATCTTTCTGTTCTATTTTACTAAAAATTGGAACATCTATATCAAATAACTCATCAACACTAATAAATGAGTATCCAGACACCTTATAAAGTACTTCAACAATTTCTCTTAAAATATTTTCAAGTATATAAATATACAGTTTAGGGTTAAAGCCTTGTTTAAGTTTAATAGAAATATTGTTTTGGTTTAGTAGTGCCGGAATCTTTTCTTCAATTAATACCATCTTTCCAATAGAACCAACCAATGATATTATAATTTCATCTTTTTCTATAGCAAATTTTGAATATTTTTCACAATGGTAATAATTATCAGGCAAAAATTCTATATTATCATAATCTATTGTAAAGTCTTCTTTAAAATTAGTCCCTTTTAATACGTATATATTACCATGAGAAGAGAAATCACTACCTTTAAAAGCATGTCCTTTATAACTATAATCAATAATTTCTCCTAATTTCGCAGAATTTAAATAACCTTTTTTTTCATAGAACCAATTATAAAATTTAAAATCCATTCTCATTGTTTTTTTTGTAGCAAATTTATTAAACTCATAATTATTAATTTTCATAATTATCTTTCCTCATCCCATTCAATATCTCTCATATAATCAAGGATCGTTTCTTTATTTCCATCATCAATAATTAATTTATCATTACTATCTGACCTAAATAAATTGTTAAGAGACTTTCTTTCTCCTCTTATTGTTCTTTTATATCCGATTTCATCTGCTTCAGCCATAAATATATTATAAGATAATTCATTTGCTACATTACTAAATACCCACCACGTGTTTACAAAGCCAAACTCAGCTTTAGTATCATTATCAACCTTACATAAAGATATTAAATCTTCTTCATATTTTTTAATCAAACTTTCTTTAAATTCTAAAACATCTGATTCGGCTGAATCCTCGCAAAACGAAAATATATCATTGCTATCTTCAATTGTTAGATTATTTTTCAACATTTGAGCTAGAATATGAATTTCTTCTAATTGTGAAAGGCTTTTTATTGAAGGTAATTTTTCTTTTGATTTAACACTATGATGTACATCTATAATATTTAAAACTCTATTTTTTAATTTACTCCATTCATTCGTATAGATATTCCACTTTGAATCCCATAACTCTATCTGTTCTGATGTCTTCTTTTGTGCAAAAATTATACTAGTCTTTGTGTTTGTAAATGGAGCAAATGTCGATTGTGGTAACGATACAATTGCCTTGATATTAAAATATTTATATAAGAATAATCTAATATATCTATTTTCGTTAGTATCAAAAATACTTTCTGGAAGTATAATTGCCATTCTTCCATTCTCTCTCAATAGCTGGTAATATCTTTCAATAAAAAGATTCTCTGAATTCTTTTTATTTCCAAAAATAAAATTCTTTTTAACTCTTTTTGCAGTATCTTTATCTAAATCAACAGAAAAAGGAGGGTTTGTTAAAATTAAGTCGAATTGGCTATTTGTTTCATATTTATATAAATTATCTTTAAATGCTTTATTTAGAGCATTGGGTGCATTTTCCTTAACATATTCATTGAAAGGTAGTAAACCATCTTTTACAAATATATTAGTAGAACCATCACCATGTAAAATCATATTAACTTTAGTAGCAGTTCCTAAATTAAAGTTTAACTCGGTGCCATAAATGTATTCCCTTGCCCACTTATTTTCTCTATGATTAGGATAAAACCATTCAGATTCCATCTTATCAGTAACTTCTCTCGATGAATTTATTTGACTTCTATATTTATATTTAATATTCTCAGTAATAAACTTCATATATTCAATTAAAAAAGTTCCACTTCCGGCACTAGGATCAATCATATATGGAATTTCTTTATCTTTATTAATTCTATCAATTGCTAATCTATCAGCTTGAATTCCCCACAACATAAACTTAACAATATTAATATGTGTAAAAAACTGTCCTTTATCTTGCTTGAACCCATTTCTGATAATACCCTCAAAGAAATCACCTAATATATCTTTACCAGAAAGACTATTTTTCCCATCAACAAAAGAATATTTTTCAAGTTGTTGGACTGTATACTTTAACTTTGAAAGAGAAAATTTCTTTGTATCAATAACATAAGATTTCTTTAATTCATTTTTATCAACAATATTTAATTTATTAGATAGTGCTCTTTTATATAATTCATTTATTCTTTCAAATAAAACATCATTACTTTCAAATTCATCTTCATCATTTACAAAAGATAATGCTTGAAAATCATATGCATCTCCATTCATTTTTTCATCTTCATCTTGTATCTTTGCTAATATCAGATTAGTTAAAGAAGAAAAAATTTCATTATCATCTGTTCCTCCCCCACCCCACAAAACATTATGTAAATCAATTTGTAATCTATGTAACATTTCATGAGTAAAACTTTTTTCTAAATCATTGTCACTATTTTTTATATAAGGCTTTTTTATTACTTTACTGTACCGATCCGGCAGGGTATCGGTATAGTTTCTTACGGATTCCCATTGAGCAAAATTAGGATATTTCTCATTATCAATAATCATACAAGTATCTTTTATATTGTTCAAATTATCAAAATTTATAGTATAAAGAACTAAGTATTTTACATTATGTCCCTCGTTCTTCTCCATTCCAGCAACTTTAAACAATTGCTCTTCAATAGTTGAATCTTTATCTAAAGTTTCATATTGTTTTGGAGGCTTTAATTCAATAAATAGGAAAGCATCATCATTTTTATCTTTTACAATTAAATCAATTCTACTGGTAATAGTATGAGGTCTTCCAGCAGTGTATTCATATTCAATTACAATCTTATTTAATGGATATCCTAATTCATTAGCTAATTTAGTTATTATATATGCTCTTACAATTTCCTCATCGCCACTCAAAACATCAATATTTCTAGCATTTAATATTTCATTCGAATATTTTACTTTCTTGTTAACAAAATCAATAGATTCAACAGCTTTGATTTTTGATTGTTCAATATAAGCGTTTATAATTTCTTTCTGTTTTTTTGTTATTTCCAAGTATATCAATTCTCCTATCTGAATTCTAATTTTTCTTATTAAATATAAAAATTCTTATTTATTAAATCTCTATTCTACATTTATTTGTAACAAAGCATAACTATATCTTTTTATAAATTATTATCTATATATACAATTGGACTCATCTAGAT
>NZ_LTDM01000027.1 GCF_001940565.1 Tissierella creatinophila DSM 6911 | reverse complement strand
GCTTGAATTCTTCACTATATTGTTTCTTTCTCTTTTTCATAATAAATTCGCTCCTTTTCTGATAGTTTTATTATATCAGATATAGAATCTATTATGTTTAGGATGTCCGATTTCTATACTATCACTATAATGTTTAATTTTTTTGTATCAATGTCAAAGCATACAAGATAGCTTTCCACAATGTTTTTATTGACTATCTCATAATTTATTACTAATATATTATCTATTTGCTGTGCGTATGGAATTTTATCCATGGTTGAAACCTTATATTTATTTACATTCTTTTTACTATCTATTAAAACTATTTCTGTAGTAAATTTATCACCTTCTGATAGAGTTTCTACTACATATAACGTATCTTTATATATGCCTGACAATGCAGTAGCAAATACATTCTCGGATTCGTATAAAAGAATTTCATGATTATTGTTGTATAAATTGTTAACTTTATATATTGTTTTTTGATTACTAGTGAAACTAGTATATAGCTTACTGTTTTTTTCATCAACATCTACTAATTCTAAATTTGATTGAGTTTTATTAATTTTAAGTTCATATGTTTTATGAATAAAGTTTGAATTATTATCTAGTTCAAACTCTATAAAGCTAGAATTGTTAGTATCTTTGTGGATTATATCTTTATCACTAGTAGAACATCCACCTAGTGATAAAGATATAATCAGTATTAAAGAGATTCTTTTCAAGTTTATCATTTGTGCGACCTTTAATATATCATAGCCTTTCTAAAGTGATTATTATTTGCGTTATAAACATCACGAGCATTATACCATCTATTTCCTAATCCAGGACCATTAGGATCTGTAATTCTCACTTTAACGCCAGGACCATTTTTTGTATCATAGCCACTAGTATTAACGAAATGTCCAATACTTTCATATGGAAATGCTGATACATTTTTGGTATTAATATCTAGTACTGCAGGCATACTATTTCTCATTCCATAGTTTACCTTAGACATCCATGAATCATAAGATCCAATTGATGCATATATATAATTTGACTTAACGTTATTTTTCAAATAGTTGCTAAGAACAGTCATATCTGTACCAGATGTACTTGTTTTTAATTCACCGGCATAATAACTTTGACTATGTGATGAACCCTTAATAAAATGTCTAACTTGCTTAACTGTAGCAGGTCCACAGTAATATCCATTTTCTTGCTTAAAAACAGGAACAGATAAGGTTCTATACTCTCCATCAGGGTAACTCATTGGTTGAATACCATTTATATTACTTTTTGTAGATTCATAATCTAATATCTCTTGTTCTTTTTCTTCTAATAATTTAATATCTTCCTGTGTTGGAATATAACGTTTTGCCCCTTATTCATACGTCATATCCCCATTAAGTACCTCCTCACTTGCATAACTAGTATTAATAGATAGTAAAAAACATAGTATTAAAATTATCATTGAAAATTTTTTCTTCATTTTCGTTCCTCCTTTAAATTTAAATTATTATACTACTCTAAATATATCTAATATTATTAAATTATTATTTACAATCATCTCCTTATTTCTAAATTAATAAGTTACTGTTCTACTAATTATACTAGTACTCTCTACTATTTTATTGCTTTTATAAACATATCCATAGGAAACAAGTCTGTAAGAATATCTTTTATTTACATTATAATAGAAAATTGAATAAGTGGTTTTTGATACCTGATTCAAAATATTAAAAATTGATTTTTAATATTTTTGCTTATTAAATTTCTTGTCTCAATATCAGACGCACTATATGCCTTTACTTGTGCTGAAACCCTATAAGTATAGCCTTTAGTAATACTGACTGTTTCACTTAAAGATGTCCTATGAGAATTAGAACTTTGAGTAAAAGTTTTTATATTTATCCATTTCCCCCTTTCATATTGCTGTAAATTTGCGGTGATTGAAACTTTAGTTGTTATTCCTTTATATCCTTCTATAGAACAATCAATTGTCACTTTATCATTTGATTGTTTATATAGATTACATGAAGATGTAGATATATAATTCATGTATGGATTAACTTCTAAATTGTTTTCTAGTACTTCTTCTACAAAACCATCTGCAAATACTTTCCCAGAGCCTAAAGATAGTAAGCACAGGCATAATGAGAATATTGTTATCTTTTTTATCATTTAACCACACCCTTATCTTTTGTCTTATACTATATTAACGAATGAGATTGATGATTTGTGACAATTAATTTAAAATATTTTTATTATTTTTTAAAATACTTTTTGTCATTTTAATTATCTCTTCCATATCAATAGTTGAAGAGAATCTATACATGTATAAATCATCATTCCAATATATTTGACTTACACCCTTATTAGTAAAAAAACTGATAGTTTCATTTTCTATATCCATTGTTTTAATTTCAATACCTTCCGTATCAAATATGATTTCTCCATCTGATATAAGTCTTTGCTCATAAATTATCTCTTCATCAATCATATTTACATAAATAATCTTGTTAACATAATCACTTAAAGTTTCTTCAAGTATAGAAAAACCTTCTGGAATATACTCTGGATTAATAGCTACTAATTTTCTGTCAATAACTTCCTCTTCACTCTTAAAAGTTATAGATGTAAACTCTTCCCATACTTTTGTTATTACTTCAAAGAACTTAACCCTATAAGCTTCAACACTCATTGTAGTAACAAAAGTAATAGATAAAACTATTAATACTATAGCTGCAGCTCTCTTTCCATAAACTATAACGCTTCTCATAAAAGGAGTTCTTTTTTCACCTTTTATAAGCTTATTCATTTTTTTCTCAAAAGCCTTTGAAAACTTATGAGATAATTCTTCTTCCTTAGGAAAACTATCTAGCATCCTAATTCTGCTTTTCTAATATGTTCAGATAGAAAATCATCATCAATAATATTTTTACTCATAGGTTAAACTCTCCTCTCTAACTATTATCTGTTGAAGCATTTTTTTACCTCTTGATATTCTCTGTCTTACATTGGCTTCTGATATATCTAATATCTCTGCAATCTCACTATAGCTATAACCATGTGAAAACTTAAGTTTTAGTACAGTTAAATAATTTATAGGAAGTTTAAGTATAGCTTCTTCTATCTCATTCATCATAAAACCCTCATTGTTCTTTATGTCTTCTACATAAAATTCCACTTCATTAAAGGATATATTATCTTCTCTTTTTCTTTTACGATAAAAATCAATTGAAAGGTTCTGTACTATTATAACGATAAAGCTCCTCGTTTTGTGACAGTTTATTTCATTTATTTTATTTAAGTTATCTATAATCTTTAAAAAAGCTTGATGAACAATATCTTCTGCCAAATATTGATCTTTAATAATTCTATTAGCAACATAAAACATGGTTTGCTTATGGGTATTATAAATTTGTTCGAATTTACTTTTATCTTCTTCTGATTCAATCATATTTAAATATATGAACATACTATCCCTCCATTTCGAATTACTTTATATTTTAAGACCAACTGTGACACCTATATTAATTGATTTATTGTATCATGTTAAGTAAAGAACTGTCCTATTTAGTGTAACCTATCCATATACTAAGGATAAATAAAACTGTAAGTCTAAGGATCCAAACATATTTCACATTATTTTTATTCAAATTTAAATATATATGGTATATTTCTGTAGTGTACACCATAGTTAAGTCCATATCCTACTATAAACACATCTGGGATAGTAAATCCACAAAAATCTGGTGCAAGTTCTACTTTACGCCTACTCGGTTTATCTAACATAACACAAGTCTTTATAGACTTAGGATTTTTTTCTTTTAAATGTTCTATAACCTTTAAAAGTGTGAAGCCTGTATCTATTATATCATCCACTATAAGTATATCCTTACCCTCAATATCCGTTCTTAAATCGTGAACTATATTTACAACTCCAGTGGTAGTCTCTGAATATCCATAACTTGAGGTAGTTATAAAATCTATTTCAATAGGCATATCTATCTCTCTTATTAAGTCTGCTGCAAATATAAAACTACCTCTTAATAGTGATACAATTACTAAATCTTTATCTTCATAAGAAGATGTTATAATTTCACCTAATTCCTTAACTTTACTAGAGATCTCTTCTCTTGTAAAAAGGGTTTTTTCTCTTTTGTTTTCTGTCAACACTTTCTCTCCTTTTTTATTTATTAAAGTTTATCTTATCTTTTTTTAGTATGTTTTTAATTTCTATAAGTTCTTTTAATATCCTATTAAAAGTATATTGAAAACTTACTAATATAATAAATATTATAACACCAAATGTAACTTTTGTATCCACTATTTATCTTATCCTTCCTGTTCAACTTGATCAACCCTATTGTTATCATCTTCTATAAATTCTAATTTAGATATAGAGACTTCATAAGCTATCCTAGTTTCAACTTCTCCTGAAATAAACTTTTTATTATACTCCCTACTTTGGATTCTTCCCCATAATCTTATATGATCTCCTACTATTAGGTTCTCGCAGAATCTTGCATTTCTTCCCCAACCAATAGAAGGAATATAATCTGATTTGCTATATGCTCTATTTACAGCTAATAATAAATCTGATATTTCCCTCCCAAAAGGAGTCACTCTATATACAGGTTTTTTGCAAATATAGCCATCTAAATATATTTCATTAGGGTTTTTTATAGCTTCTTCTAGTTCTTCTTCATTTGGAATATAAATCTCTCTAGCAAATATAGTTAAAACTAATTTATTTGTAGAATCTATATACCTATTGTAAGATCTGAGTTGTCCTTCTATAATAACATAATTACCTACCTCTAAGTCAAGATTAATTAATAATCTTTCTGAAATTGTTATTGGAAGCAGATCTACCGAATCGCTAAGTCTAGATACCTCTACCAAGACATTGTAAAACTTTTCCCCATAAATTTCATGACTATACTCTTTTTCTTCTCTAACAATTCCCACTAATTTTACCATATTTGTATCAGTTGATTTTTCTGACATCTATATGCCCCCCTTATTCCTGTGTATTAATAATATATATCTATAGTTATTCACGTAAAGGGTAGATTATGATAAAAAAATATAAAAGGAAAATTTCCTTTTATATTTAAATATTTAAATGAAGTTTTTTATTGCCACAAACTAAACTTGCAGTAGCAGCCGCTAAGATTTTATATGTTTCTCTTTCATTTATAGTTTTAGAATTTATAATAAATTCAAAAGGTTCTATTTTGCTATCTAATATAGAGTTTACTTCCCTTTGAAGATATAGATTTAATCTTATATTATTATCATCATTATAACTTGAAACTGTTAGACTTGCTTTATTATTAAAACCATATGAAACGACAAGTGCATTTAAACCTTCTAAGGGCAGTCTAAGCCAGTTTTCATCATCACTGTTTAAGATAAAATAATTACACTGTAAAAATTTATTTTCTAAAATTACTTCCGTATTATAGATTATAATATCAAATTTTATATCAATAGAATAATATAAATGGAGATCTTCAGGATTTATCTCTATAGCAAATACTATTGTTTCATCTTTTCTTAAAGCCAATATATTTTTTTTATTATTTTTATAAATAATTTCCCATTCTTCTTGTATAAAGAAGCTTTCAATATATCCTTTAGTATTTGTCTCATTGTATCCCTCTATTATCCCAATAAAAAAAACTTTTTTATCTTCCACTTATTTTCCTTCTTTCTATTGTTTTATAGGAATTTGTTTTCCAGTGCTATCTATTTTAAAGTCTTGCTTATGTATAAGTTCTGATATAGGTACTATTTCATAACCATCAGCTATTAGTCTTTCTAAAACTAGTGGTAAATATTCTCTTACATACTTTGCATTGTTATGAAACAAAATTATAGATCCAGGTTTTACATTTCTGGTAACTACATCTACTACAGACTGAGTTCCAAGTTCCTTCCAATCTATAGAATCTACATCCCATTGTATTGTATAATATCCATTTTTCTTTGCTTCTCTAATAAGAGTATCATTATAATCCCCAAAAGGTGGTCTAAACAAAGTAGGTTTTACCTTTGTAATTTTGGCAATCTCATCTCCCGTACTATTTAACTCCTCTGCTATTTGTTCAGGAGATAATCTACTCATATTAGGATGAGTAGCTGAATGATTTCCTATTTCATGACCTCTTTTATGTATTTCTTCTACTCTATTTGGGAAATTTTCTACCCAAAATTTCACTAAGAAAAAGGTTGTCTTTACTTTATACTTATCTAGTGTGTCTAATATATCTATTGTATATTCATCTCCGTATGCTGCATCAAAAGATATAGCTATTTTTTTGTCTTTTCTTTCAACACTATATATGGGCAGTTCCTTTGTAGGTGAAAAAACATTTAAACTATCAAATTCCTTATTTGTTTTAATAACTACTGTGGCAAGCAATACAGTAAAAAATACTATAATCATTCTGTAACCTACATATTTTGGTCCTTCTTTTGTCATTTCCATCACTCCTATTAGATAAAATAATCTTCTCATTATAATAATATTATTCTTAAATAGAAGTAATATTACTTTTTTAAAATTTTATTTCACAAAATAGATATAATTGGATATTTTTTAAACTATACTCAAAATCTTCCAGTGTATATTTTATATTAATGGTTATATTAACTATTACAACAACCAAATGGTTTTGTGAAGGAGGGAAACAGGATGCCAAATAATAATACTAGTAGTAATAAATTAGTAGTACCTGAAGCAAAAGCAGCACTTAATCAAATGAAACTGGAAATAGCTAATGAATTAGGACTTTCAAACTACGATTCAGTAGATAAAGGTAATTTAACTGCAAGACAAAATGGTTATGTTGGCGGTTATATGACTAAACGATTAGTAGAGGCTGGACAAAGACAATTATCTGGAAAATAACAATAAAATATAAATTATAAATAAAAGAGAAGAGGAATTCCTCTTCTCTTTTTATTGTGTTATAATAGAAGCAAAGAACAAAAGAGGTGATAGTTATGTTTGCTGATAACACTGAAGAACTTGCCCAAAATAAACTTATATTACTATATATTATAGAAAACTCTCCTCATTTTTTTGATAAAAATGAACTATCTGAATATATATTAGAAAAAGATTATTTAAACTTTTTTTTAATTAAACAGTACTTAAGTGAATTATTAGAAGGAAAGCTTATAGAGCTTGTGGAAGAAGATGAAAGAGAAAAATATTCTATTTTAGAAAAAGGAACTTTAGCATTACAATACTTTGCTTCAAAGATTCCTCAAAAGATAAGGGATGAATTAAAAGAAGATTTTGAAGCATTTTCTTATATAAAGAAAAGAGATACTCAAGTTCTTTGTGATTTCTTTTTAAAAGAAAACAAAGAATATATGGTAAATCTTAAACTTGTAGAAAATGAAGACTCTCTATTTAGCATCTATGTTAGCGTTCCATCTTCTAAAGAAGCAGAAAAGATCTGTGAAAAGTGGAAGCAAAATACACAAGAAATTTATAAAAATATAATAGAGATGTTTATTTAAAAACCTTCTATAGCACTATGCTATAGAAGGTTTACTATTGTTCTTACTTCTCCAATTAAATAAAGTGATCCACCAAAAACTATCATATCATCTTTATCTGCTATTTCAATCGCTTTTAAAACAGCATTTTTTATATCTTTTTCAATTATAACTTCTCTTGCATAGCCTTTTATTTTTTCTTTTAATTCTGTTGCTGGAAGTTTTCTTGGTATATTAGCTTCCGTGGCTATAACAGTATCAGCTAAAGGAACTATAGTCTTTAACATATTGTCTATATCTTTATCTTTTAAAATAGATATTCCCAATATTAATTTTCTATAGTCAAATAGTTCCAAAGCTTCAGAAAGATTTTCCATCCCTTGAAGATTATGAGCACCATCAATTAAAAATATAGGATCTCTTTTTAAAACTTCAATTCTTCCATTCCATCTAGTATTTAATATACCTTTATATATTTCGCTATTTTCTATATCTATTAATCCTCTTTCTCTTAAAGCTAGAATAGTGGTAATAGCTAAAGAAGCGTTATATACCTGATACTCACCTATCATAGATGTTTTTAAACCTTCAAACTTATTACTTCCATACTCATAGTTAAACTCACTTCCATTGTCTGTTTCTTCTATAATTTCTATATCTAGTGTACTAAAGATTAGTTCTGCATTCATATCTTTAGTAACATCTTTTAAAACTTCTACTACTTCTTCTTCTTGAGGATAAGATATAACTAGCCCATCTCTTTTTATAATGCCTGCCTTTTGATAAGCTATTTTAGCCAGTGTATCTCCCAGTTCATTTATATGATCAAAATCTATAGTTGTTATTACTGATGCCAATGCATCTTTTATAATGTTAGTAGAATCAAACCTTCCGCCAAGACCTACTTCTAATACAACATAGTCTGGTCTTTCTTGCTTATAATATAAAAATGCAAGAGCAGTTACTATTTCAAATGTAGTAGGATGATCCATTCCTTCCTCTACCATCTTATTTGCAGCTAATTCTATTTTTTTTGTAAGCATTCCTATAGCTTCATCAGGTATATCTTTTCCATTTAATTTAATTCTTTCATTAAATCTTTCTAAAAAAGGTGATGTAAAAAGCCCTACACTATAACCTGCTTCTTGGATACAGCTAGATAGAAAAGCCGATGTTGACCCTTTTCCGTTAGTTCCTGCAATGTGGATAAATTTCAAATCATCTTGCGGATTGCCTAAGTTCTCAAGAAGTCTTCCTATAGAATCTAGCCCAAGTCTTGAGCCAAACTTATCTTTATCATTTATATAACTTAATGCTTCATTATAGTTCATCTTACACCTCTACATGTTTTTTTTAACATTATCTATTCTTTCTAATACTTTATCCATCATTTCTTCATATTTTTGTTTTTTATCTTTTTCTTCATCTATTATTTTTTTAGGTGCTTTAGATACAAATCCCTCATTTAGAAGTTTTGATGTTACTCTTTTTAACTCACCTTCGAGTTTTTCTTTTTCTTTTTCTAATCTTTCCATTTCCTTTTTAAAATCAATTAAATCTTTAAGAGGTAAAAAGGCTTCTGCCTTGTCCAATACAACAGCAATATTTTCTCCATCTAATCCTTCTTTTGACGATTTTACAATTACATTTTCGGCACTAGCTAGGTTTTTAAAATATCTTTCTCCTGAACTTATAAGTTCTTCTATACTACTATCTTTTGTTACAAATATAATAGGAGATTTTTTTGATGGAGCAATTTCCATTTCAAGTCTAGCATTTCTGATTTTCTTTATAGAATCTTTTATATATTCTATATCTTTTTCAGTTGTTTCAAAGCTATACTCACTTCTATATTTTGGCCATTTTGCAAGGATTAATGCACCTTTATCGCCTGGAAGATGACTCCAAATCTCTTCAGTTATAAAAGGCATAAACGGATGAAGTAATCTATTTATATCTTTTAATACAAATAAAAGTACCTTTTGAGCTACTTCTTTACTTCTTTCATCTTCTCCATATAGTCTAGACTTAACCATTTCTATATACCAGTCACAATACTCTTCCCATATAAAGTCATAGATTCTTTGAGCAGCAAAACCTAATTCATATTTATCTAAATTATGTTTTACATCTTTTATAGTTTCATTTAATTTAGATAATATCCATTTATCTTCTTCTTGGAGTTCATCTATACTAAATTCTTTTGTGGCTACATCTTCATCTAAATTCATCAGTACAAATCTAGTAGCATTCCAAAGTTTGTTTGCAAAGTTTCTATTTGCCTCTACTCTTTCATTGTAAAATCTCATATCATTTCCAGGGCTATTTCCAGTAACAAGAGTAAATCTTAGTGCATCCGCTCCATAAAGGTCTATAATCTCTAGAGGGTCTATTCCATTACCAAGACTTTTACTCATCTTTCTTCCTTCACTATCACGAACTAAACCTGTTAAAAATATATCTTTAAAAGGTACTTCTCCCATCTGTTCTATGCTTGAAAATACCATTCTAATTACCCAGAAAAATATTATATCATAACCTGTAACAAGTACATCTGTGGGAAAGAAATAGTCTAAATCTGGAGTTTTTTCAGGCCATCCCAGTGTAGAAAAAGGCCATAAGGCAGATGAAAACCAAGTATCGAGTGTATCGGTATCTTGCCTTAATTTTTCACTATTACACTTAGTACAATGAGTTATCTCATCTCTTGAAACAATAGTTTCCCCACAAGATTCACAGTAGTATACCGGAAGCCTATGTCCCCACCAAAGTTGTCTAGAAATGCACCAATCTCTAATGTTTTCTAACCAGTTAACATAAACTTTACCAAATCTTTCAGGAATAAAGTTTATATCTCCATTTTTATAAGCTTCAAGGGCAGGTTTTGCAAGAGACTCCATCTTTACAAACCATTGTTTAGATATAAGTGGCTCTATTATAGTACTACATCTTTCACAGTGACCTATTGCATTTTCATGTTCTTTTATCTCTTTTAAGTAGCCTTCTTTCTTTAAATCTTCTATTATTTTCTCTCTAGCTACAAACCTCTCAAGTCCTTCATACTTTCCACCATTGGCATTTATAAATCCTTTTTCATTCATTATAATATTTTGTCCAAGGTTAAATCTTTCCCCTACTTCAAAGTCATTTGGATCATGAGAAGGTGTTATTTTAACTGCTCCTGTACCAAACTCCATCTCTACATAACTATCAGCTATTATAGGAATCTCTTTATTTATTAAAGGAAGTATAGCATACTTACCAACTAAGCTCTTATATCTTTCATCATCAGGATTTACAGCTATTGCAAGGTCTCCAAGCATAGTCTCAGGTCTTGTGGTTGCAATAGTTATTTTTTCATCACTATCTTTAATAGGATACTCAATATACCATATAAAAGAATTACTATCTTCATGTTCTACTTCTGCATCTGAAATTGCAGTTTCACAAGAAGGACACCAATTTATAATCCTATCGCCTCTATATATAAGGTCTTTTTCATAAAGACGGATAAACACCTCTTCTACTGCCTTACTTAAATTGTCATCTAAAGTAAAACTATCCCTACTCCAGTCACAAGAAACCCCAAGCTTTTTAAGTTGATTTTTTATAGTATTACCATAAAGATGAGTCCACTCCCAAGCTTCTTCTAAAAACTTTTCCCTACCTAGACCCTCTTTTGTTTTACCTTCTGCTTTAATCTTTTCTACAACTTTAGATTCTGTAGATATACTTGCATGGTCCGTTCCCGGCAACCATAGCGCTTCATAACCTTCCATTCTCTTCCACCTAGTTAAGATATCTTGAATGGTGTTGTTTAAAGCGTGTCCCATATGAAGACTCCCAGTTACATTTGGTGGGGGCATCATTATAGTAAAAGGCTTTTTTTCTTTGTTTACATTAGCCTTAAAGTATCCATTTTCATTCCAATACTCGTATAGTCTATCTTCAAAACTTTTTGGATCATAGGTTTTATTTAAATTTTCTAACACAAAATTCCTCCTTCAATATTATTATTTACAATTTTAAAAATATAAAAACCCTTCGTTCCTATTATAATAATAAGGACGAAGGGTAATTTCCGCGGTGCCACCTTAGTTTCAGGATTCCTCCCGACTCTTATGCTATTATAAGGTCATAACCCTTTAAACTTAAAATTTTTCAGTCTAAAAACTCAAAAGCTACTTTCAACATTTAGAGCTTTAAAAATCTTTCAGCCAAGGATTTTCTTCCTAAAAAGTTAAATGTCTACTCCTCTTTTTCAAAGTTAAATATATAAATTTATTCAATTAATTATATAAATAATACACTTGTTTGTCAACTAATCTCTTCAATATTATTTCTTTTACTTATATAGATTTTTAGATAATTTATAAAAGCAAGTATATTTAAAATTACGGTGATTATAAAAAGTACCTCTGATAGTTTTGTAGAAATCTTAAAGACTATGCTAAGTGTAGCTGCATAAAATGAAACCGTAGCAGTTTTTCCATATATATTTGAAGGAACTACCTGTTTTCCTTTATAAAGATATAGTATTCCTCCTCCTAGTATCATAACTATTTCCTTTACTCCTATGGCAATTAATATCCAAGATGGAATTATCTTTTCTATGGTATAACTTATAAGGACTGCAAAGATCATCATCTTATCTGCTATCGGATCTAGAACTATTCCAAGCTTTGTTATAAGATTGTATTTTCTAGCAATGCTACCATCTAAAACATCAGATATTCCGGCTAATATAAATACAAGTCCAGCTAAGAAAAATCTGTTTTCTAAATCAGAAAAAAATATAAGAAGATATATTGGAACTAAAAAGATCCTAAGTATCGTTAGTAAATTAGGTATATTCATAAAAATCCTCCCTTTTAAAATTAATAATCACCTTTATCCTCTCTAAGAATAATATATCATATAGAAACCAGATTCTCTACTATAATCTAACAAGGAGTGATTGTAAAATGCAAAAAATTAAGAAGTATTCAATCTTATTAGTTTTAGTGCTGGTAGTTTCACTTACACTTTCTGCCTGTGCTAAAAGTCCAAACGAAAAGATAAAACTTGAAAAGTTAAAACTTATGGAAGTTACCCACTCTCTATTTTATACCCCACAATACGTAGCTATAACACAAGGTTTTTTTGAAGAAGAAGGTCTTGATGTTGAGCTTATAAACGGAGGTGGAGCTGATAAAGTTATGGCGGCTCTTTTAAGTGGCGAGGTAGACATCGGTTTTATGGGTCCAGAAGCATCCGTATATGTTCACAATCAAGAAAGAGATAACTACGCTGTAAACTTTGCACAACTTACACAAAGAGATGGTTCTTTTTTAGTTGCAAGAGAAAAAGATGATGATTTTACATTTGATAAGGTAAAAGGCAAAACTATAATAGGTGGTAGAAAAGGTGGCATGCCTGAAATGACTTTAGAATATGTTTTAAAGTCTAAAGGATTAAAATTAGGAGAAGATGTAAATGTAAGAACTGATATCCAATTTGATGCAATGGCAGGAGCTTTCCTCTCTGGTGAAGGAGACTATGTTACACTATTTGAACCTGTTGCAGCATCGCTTGAAAAAGAAGGAAAAGGATATGTAGTTGCGTCCATAGGTAAAGAAGGAGGATATATTCCTTTTACTGCTTATTCTGCTACAAAAGCAAAAATAGAAAAAGATCCTGAAACCATACAAAAGTTTACAAACGCTCTATATAAGGGAATGGTATGGGTACAAGAACATAGTAATGAAGAAATAGCTAAAGCTGTAAAACCACAATTCCCTGATACTCCAGATGATATACTGGTGGCTTTAATAGATAGATATAAATCACAAGATAGCTGGACTCCAGATTTGATAATTACAGAAGATGGGCTTAACCATCTGATGGATATAATGGAAATGGCAGGAGAATTAGATAAAAGAGCAGATTATAAATCAATCGTAACAACTAAATTTGCTAAAAAGGCTATGGAAAAATAAAGAATTAGATATCCCCCTATCTAATATATAAAATAGCTCGTTGCAGAACTCTGTAGCGAGCTATTTTACTGCATTTCAATCTATTGAAATGGCTGGGATTCCCCCGATTTTGGGTATATATACAGTATCAAGTTGTTTATAACTCAAAACGGAAATTGA
>NZ_LTDM01000026.1 GCF_001940565.1 Tissierella creatinophila DSM 6911 | reverse complement strand
GATTTGTATAGCTATGTCCATTTGGGCCTTTAGTTTTGCTATGTCAAATTCTGCTAGTGATATTAAATCTGCAATATTTTGGAGAAGGATCTCAGCTATAGGATGGACATCGGTATATAGCTTGATGCTACATTTTTTGATATTGATATCAAATAAAAAACTAAATTCTAAACAGACAAAATTACTAGGGATTTTACATCTTCCTGCAATTATAAATATGTATATTTTTTCTTTTTCAAATAAGCTAGCAATTACTCAACATAACTTAATAAAAATAGATTTAGGTTGGACCAGTAGATCAATAGGTAATGGATTGGATATGTTCTTTAGATTGTATTATATTTCTTATATATTAATGAGTATATTGGTTGTTTGGATATGGCAAAGAAGAATAGAGGATAGACAAACTGCAAAGAGAGCAAAACTTATTGCCTACTCTTTGTTTGCTAGTGGGGCACTAGGTACTATTACAGATATAGTAATGACCTCTTTACTGAATAAGCCCATGCCACAGTTAGGTCCAATTTTTATTTTATTGCCGGCAGGTTCAATGTATTATGCAGTAAGGTATTTTGATATATTTAAGGCGAAAATTTCTAAAAAAGAAGAAATAATATTAACTAGTGAAGAAAAAGAGAATATATTTAAGAATATATCATTAGGATTTTATACTGCATCCCTTCTTACTTTTTTATCTGAGTATATACCCTATATAGATGAAGAAAATGCCTTTAAAGTTGCACTGTTAAAAGCTCTAATAATTTGCAGTATAGGAATTATTATAAGGCTTATTCAAAATATAAAAAAAGAAAATATAAAAAGAAATCTGACTACAATAGCTTTAATTTTAAGCGTTCCCATATGCTTATTTATGTTTGTTGAATATGGAAGTGTAACAGTTTGGGCTTTTACCATGATACTAATAGCAGCCGCTACTATATTTAGTAAAAGGATATTGCTTGTTTCAATCACAATAGTATCAATTATTACACAAATCTTAATTTGGATAGTTCACCCTGAGATAACATTAGTAGTGGACAAGTATGATTATATTTTAAGAATAGGAATGCTTGTTGTGGCATTTTTCATAGGATTATCCACTAATAAAATGTATGTTTCTAAAATAAAAGATAATAAAAATAAAGTTGAATTTCAAAAAATAGTCTCAGATATTTTATTTGATTTTTTAGATATCAATCAAGAAAATTTTGATTGGAAAATTAATAACTTACTAAAAGAAATTGGTGAGTTTTTCCATGTAGATAGAACTTATCTATTTACTATAAATCCTGATAATGACACTATGACATATTCAAATGAATGGTGCAATAGGGGAATAAATAAAGAGGTAGGAACAATTGAAGAAATACCATTAGATGTATTTCCTTGGTGGATAGAAGAGCTAGAAACTAAAGGAATTGTATATATTGAAGATGTAGATGAAATGCCAAAAGAAGCAAGGGAAGAGCAAGAACAGCTCCATAGACAAGAAGTAAAATCTTTAGTTTCAGTTCCTGTTATGGTAAATGATAAAATTAAAGCTTTTATAGGTATTGATTCAGTCTTAGAAAACAAAATATGGTCAACTGAAAACATAGAGATGCTTAATATTATGGCAAATATTTTATCCAGCGGTTTTATGCAAATAAAAGCTGATAAAGAGATAGAATATATGGCATATTATGATAATTTAACAGGAATTCCAAACAGATTCCTATTTAAAGATAGAGTTGAAAATGCTATTAGCTTAGCTGAGCGAAATGAAAGGCTTGTTAGCATCATGTTTATAGACTTAGATAATTTTAAATCTGTAAATGACACTATGGGACATGATGGAGGAGATTATCTTCTTAAAGAAGTTTCCGATAGATTATCTAAAAGAATAAGAAAAACAGACACAGTTTCTAGATTTGGTGGAGATGAATTTATAATTCTCTTAAATAACATTGATAACCATAATGATATTTCAAAGATTGCAGACAATATTATGAGAGTGTTTTCAAAACCCTTTATCATAAATGGACAGGAGGTTTTTATTACTGCCAGTGGAGGAATAGCGACTTATCCTATAGATGGAGAAGATTCAGAAAGCCTAGTTAAAAATGCTGATACTGCAATGTATGAAGCAAAAGATAATGGAAAAAATCAATATTCTTTATGCACACCTGATATGAAAAATGAAGTTGAAAAAAATATGAAACTTTCAAATGATCTCTATCGTGCCCTAGAAAGAAATGAACTAAGTATTCATTACCAACCTCAGATAGATTTAAATAGTAAAGAGATAACTGGTCTAGAGGCCTTACTGAGATGGAAGCATCCTAAATATGGAATGATTTCCCCTGTGGTATTCATACCTTTAGCTGAAAAAAATGGCTTAATAAATAGCATTGGTAAATGGGTTCTTAAAACAGCATGTAGGCAAAATAAGAAGTGGCAGGATATGGGTTTGGCTCATATTAAAATGGCAGTTAACTTATCAGGTATACAATTTATAAATGAAAATATAGCTGATGATATTGAGAAAATTCTCAAAGAATCAAAATTAGACCCTAAGTATCTTGAACTTGAGATTACAGAAAACATAGCGATTAAAGAAACAGATTTTGTCATAAAAGTATTAGAGAAGTTAAAGAAAATAGGTGTTTCTATCGCAATCGATGATTTTGGAACAGAGTATTCTTCACTAAGTAGGCTTAAAAACTTACCTATAGATAGAATTAAGATTGATATGGAGTTTATCCAAGGGATTAAGAAAAGTCCGAAAGATCAAGCCATAACAGGTGTTATTATCAATCTGGCTAAAAGTTTAGGAATGAATGTTTTAGCTGAGGGTGTAGAAACAGCTCCACAGTTAGATTTCTTAAACCAGAAAATGTGTGATTATGTACAAGGATACTATTACTATAAGCCTATGACAGCTGAGGAGGTTGAGGAGATATTAAAAAAACTTAAAGAATCAGAAAAACCATCTATAACAGAAAAAGTTCTTAAGCCTCAATACAGCTAAAATACATTAGGAAAAATTGAGTTATAAAAAGAAATAAATAGATTAGCTATACCAAATATTATAGACATAAAATAGTTAAAAAAAAAGGAGAGAATTAAAGACATGAAAAATGAAAACAAGAACAAAAGGAGAACAAAATCCATAAGAACTAAATTATTAATCATGCCTGTATTATTAGTCATTGTAGCAATTATAGGGATTGTAATCAGCGTGAGCATTCAAACAAACAGCAGTATGCGAGGAGAAATGATAGAAAGCACTGAAGTTCTACTTGGGAGCGTTGCTGATAGACTAAATGATGGGGAAATTGATCAAGAGCGATACCAGAGAATAATAGAAGATTTAGCTTCCAATGAGGATGTTGAATATGCTGGTTATATTGATCAGGATTATAATTATCTTGCAAATAGTAATCCAGATTTTATAAATAGTGATATGAGTAGTGATAGTGAGGTTGTGAATGCTTTAAGTAATAACTTAGTAATATCAAGAGATATGGAAGAAAAGGTTGATAAGACAGAGGTTCTTGATATGATTTATCCTGTTGTAAAAAACAATGAAACCATAGGTGCTTTAAAAATAGGTTTTAATTATAATAATTTAAATGATTCAATTAGTTATAATAGAAGAGGGGTAGTAATAATTGGTTCAATAGCGGCACTGTTAATAATATCTCTTCTTTATTTTGTTTCTAGAGAAGTTCTTACAGCTCTAAATTCTATGAAAGCTGATACAGAAATGATGGCTAATGGGGATTTCTCCCTTGATGCGCCAGAAGAATTTCAAGCTAGGGAAGATGAATTTGGAGAAATTGCTCGTGCTAATATGAATATGAAAAAGTCCATTCGTAATATTTTAAGAGATGTAATAACCCGGGCAGAAGTGGTGGCTGCTCATTCGGAAGAATTAACTGCAACAACTCACCAATCGAAATTAGCTGCTGATGAACTGGCAACTGTAATTGAAGAAATAGCCCATACCTCAACTTTACAAGCTGAAGATGTGGAGAATGGATCTAATGCCATGGGAGAGTTAAATCGAGAGATGGAATTAAATAATCTTAATATTGAAAGATTAAATCATTCCACCGGAGAAGTGAATACCCTTAAAGATGAAGGACTGGAACTTATTGGTGATTTAGTTGATAAAACAGAAGAAGTGAGAGAAGCAATACAAAAAATCGGTGTTGTGATTGATGATACCAATGCAAGTGCGGCTAATATAGCCAAAGCCATTGAAATGATCCAAAGCATATCTGAGCAAACCAACTTATTAGCACTGAATGCAGCTATTGAAGCTGCAAGAGCTGGAGAATCTGGAAGGGGTTTTGCAGTAGTTGCTGAGGAAATTAGAAAATTAGCTGAAGGCTCAAATAGCTTTACTGGGGAGATAGAACTTATAGTTAATGATTTAACCTCAAAATCACTAGAAGCAGTAGAGACTATGGATCAAGTTGAAGAAATCATTAATTCTCAAGGAAGCAGTGTAGACCGAACAAATGCGAAGTTTGAAGGAATTTCATTGTCCTTAGAAGAAATACAAGAAGTAATTTCCAGAGTTAATAAGTCAAATGAAGATATGGCAGCACAAAAAGAAAGATTGACGAATTTAATAGAGAACCTGGCTACTGTAGCAGAAGAAAATGCAGCTGGAACTGAAGAAGCAGCCGCATCAGTTGAAGAACAAAACGCAGTTATGACTGAAATAAATAATGCAAGTGAAGAATTAGCTAAGGTAGCTGAAGAATTAAATAGTGCAGCTAGTGTATTTACTATTTAACAAATAAATTTCAACTATTTAAATAAAGTTAAGTTGAGTTTGTCTTAATGCTAATTAAGACAAACTGGGAAAAAGAGCTATAACAATTGATACAACTAGGATAGAGTGGGTTTTATACTCTGTCCTTTTTTATTTTTCTTCTTTGAGCTTGTCTTAAGTTGTGATATAATAATCATATGTAAAACTAAGAAAGAAGGTAGATTTTATGGTAAGTGTTGATCCAATACGAGATCCTAAAAAGATTGATTCAATGAAAATATATTTAAAGGGAAATAACATAAGAGATTATACTTTATTTGTGGTCGGAATTAATGTGGCTCTAAGAGTTTCAGATCTCTTAAATTTAACATGGGGTGATGTTTTAAATCCTAATAAGAAGAGTTTTAAGACTGTAAACCTCCTGGAAGGAAAAACCCATAAAAGAAGAGAAATTCAGCTAAATAAGACTTCTCAAAATGCCTTTAAAGAGCTCTTAAATAGCTTGGATACCTACACTATGACCGATTATATCTTTAAATCTAGAGAAGGAGAAAACAAACCTTTAACCAGGCAACAAGCACTTAATATATTAAAAGATTCAGCTAAAGCTGTAGGAGTTAAAGACAATGTGGGAACTCATACACTAAGAAAAACCTGGGGTTACCATGCCTGGAAAAAAGGATTTTCTCCTGCCTTAATTATGGAAACTTTAAATCATAGTAATTTAACTGTTACAAAACGTTATTTAGGGGTCAGGCAAGATGATATTAACGATCTTTATGGGAGCTTAAATATTTAATATTGTTTTTAGGACTAGAGCTATAGGTTTATATATCATTTAAAGACTCATAATGCTTGACACATGGATTTTATATGTACAAGCTATAGAATTGTATTGATAATAGGCTGAGAGAGGTTATAATCGATTTAAGAGCTTCGTGTTTCGATTTAAATATTATCAATAAAAATGTTTTAAAAATTGTTGGCTAAGATCAGTATAAAAAAGGAGAATTAATTATATGGATAAAAAAATTGTTTTTAGAAAAGCAGGCAAGAATAGTTTTAAAGAAGTAGATGTAGATGAAATATTGAAAGATGTTATAGAAATCAAGATTTACTCAGAAAAATTTAAGTTGTATAAAAAAACAGGCAGACCAAGAACAATAATGCACCAATGGTTATTTGAAGAGCTCTGTAAATTCAGTGATATTAAACTTGATGAAATTATGGATTGGACTGAAGGAACAAGAAAAGAAATATTAAAAGAATATTACGGAAAGCAATATATAGAGTCTGAAAGCTCAAAAAAAATCTTTGAAGAAATTGAAAAAAGAAATATTCCAATGGATTTTGGTGACTAATATTAAATATTTAATATTAGTCACTTTATTGACAGAAATTTAAATTTTATATATAATTGTATTACAACGTAATACAAAGGAGTGTTTAGATATGGATACTATTAATGTCAGGGTGAATGAAGAAGATAAAAGATTGCTTGAAAGCTATGCTAGAACAAATAATAAGACAATATCAGAGGTAATTAGAGAGAGTATTGACGATATAATTGAAAATGAAATTCATTTAAAATTGTATCAAGAAGGAATGAAGGAATTTGAAAAAGACCCCGTTACCTATACTCATGATGAAGTCTTGGTCGAGCTAGGTTTAAAGAAAGAAGAACTGTAATATGTCTTATAAAGTTATTTACTC
The DNA here is from genome assembly GCF_001940565.1 of Tissierella creatinophila DSM 6911. GTDB lineage: Bacteria > Bacillota > Clostridia > Tissierellales > Tissierellaceae > Tissierella_A > Tissierella_A creatinophila. The sequence continues at coordinate 12,216 of NZ_LTDM01000026.1, read as the reverse complement.
AAAAGCAGCACTTAAAAAATTAAAAAAGATAGATAATCATAATAAATTATATATCTTATCCTGGATAGATAAAAATCTAGAGGGTTGTAGTGATCCTTACGAAAAAGGAAAGTCATTAAAGGGTCAATTTGTAGGTAGCATTAGATACAGAGTAGGAGATTACAGGATCATAACTGATATACAAGAGGATAAATTAATAATATTAGTAGTTAATATAGAGCATAGAAGTAAAGTATATAAATAAAATAGAGAGGATGATCCTATGTGCATAATTCAAATAAAGCTTAATCAAGAAGAAGAAAGAACCCTTAATAAATATGCTGAATTATTTGATATGCCTCTGTCTACCTTGTTTAAGAAAGCTTTAGAAGAAAAGATTGAAAATGAAATTGATATGAAAAGTATCGAAGAATATGAAAAAAAAGTTAAAGATGGATCTCTTGAAACCTATAGTTTTGATGAAGTGAAAAAGATGTTAGATTTATAAGTAATAAAAATCCAGAACTTGATAGACTCACTTATACCTCCTAGATATAGCTGTAACTTTCAAAACTGTATCTAGGGGGCTTTTTTATGTACAAGCTATACAATTGTATTAATTGCATACTAAAAGTCCTTAAATTTGATTTAAGGACTTCGTTTTCAAATTTGATTAAATTATATTTTTTAACAGTGATTTTAAGATTTTACTTTTAGGTTTTAAAAATCTCAATCCTGTGGATAACTTTTTCTCTTAGAAAGATATAAAGATATAAAGATTAAATGCTTTAAAGAATTAAAAGAATTTAGGCTTTTACACCCCAGTAACTGCAAGTGATTGCTAGGAGATATGACTACATTTATAATACCATATGACTACATTTATAATACCATATGACTACATTTATAATACCATATACTACATAGTAAATATAACATCGCACTAATTGACATGTAGTTATTACGATGATATAATTTTAAAAAAGGGGTGAGGTTCATGGCCGAAAAAGAAAATAAAATTAAAGTTTTTAAAACTAATAAATTAATTGAAGCAAGATATAATTTAAATTTAGTAGAACAAAAACTAATATTATATGCAGCTAGTCAAGTTAATTGTTTTACAGGAGAAGACTTTACAATTCTCAAAATGCCTGTATCTGAATTTTTTAGTATAATTGGGAACGATGAAAAATCTAAAAACCACACTTATATAAAAAATCTAGCAAAAGGATTAATGAGTAAACAACTTGAAATTAATTATCCAAATGGAAATTGGGAGATAATACAATGGCTATCTAGGTGTAAATATGGTTCAGAAGAGGCTATAATTGAAATTGAGTTTTCTAAATATATGAAACCATATCTTTTAAAATTAGAGGAACATTATAAAGGATACCCCTTAAGAGAAGTCATGCAACTTGGATCCAAGTATTCAATAAGACTTTATGAGTTGTTAATTCAATGGGAATACACTAATCATAAATCACTTACTATAACAGTTGAGGAATTGAGAAAGAAAATGGGAGTAGAAGATACAGAATATAAGAGGTTTACCAATTTTGAGGATAGAGTTATTAGAACAGCAGTTACAGAATTAAACAATATATCAAATCTTTTCGTAACTTATGAAAAGATAAAACTAGGTAGAAGAATAGATAAAATCAAATTTAAATTTAGTGTAAAAGAAAATGAAAAATCTATAGCTGAGGAAGAAATTAAACAACTAAAAGATATAGGATTTGTAGATTACATAGAAATTATTAAAGAAATCTTTGATGATGATGAACTAGTTTTTACTGATTCTGAAATAAATAATGCTTATATATTAACGGTTGAAAAATTGGATAATATAGATGCTATACAACAAAATAGAGATGATGCAGTAGGTGCTTATATGCTATATTATTATGAATATACGAAAGATAAGGCTAATAGAAGAGCTTATAATTATTTTTTAAAAGCAATAAGGGAAGATTATAGTAACCTAAGAACATTACTTAAATTCCATCAAGATCCATTAACTTTAAAATATGGGAAACTTTTTGAATGATAAGGAACATGGCTAAAACACAAGAAATATAGATTGAACGGAGATGAAACTATATGTTAACAGTTCAACAACTAGCAGATAAATTAGGAATAACTCCTCAAGCAGTGTATAAGAAAATTAACCAGCAGTTGGCAAACGAACTTAAACCGTTTGTAGTGGAAGTTAAACGAGGAAAAAGAACTGTAAAGATGATAGAACCAGGAGGACTAGAGATAATAGCAAACAGTTTGGAACAACCAGTTGATGAGCCAGTTGTTGAACTTGATAACAACGGTTCACAACAGTTGATAAGTCTTTTAGAGGAAACTATAGATGTTTTAAGAGGACAACTTGCTATTAAAGATGAGCAACTAATTGCTAAAGATAAGCAATTAGAATCTAAAGATAAACAGATTGAACGATTAGGGGATATGATAGAGTCTAATCAAGAATTAAATAAAAATAATCAAATTTTACTTCATAGACAACAGGATCAATCAAAAATGATTGAATCTAAAGATAAAAAATTTTCCTTTAAAGATTTGTTTTCTAGAAATAAAGAATAAATAAAAGTTTAATTATTAGTAAGACAGTCAACGGGTTTGTAGTCACAAACCTAAAAACTAAAATTTTAATCTTATAGGAAGTTTTCTATAACTTTATAAATTAAAATCTGCTGCTCTGCTCAAGTTTAATCAGTGTCACTTTGCTCGATTTTTTAAATAAACAGATTGTTTGAGATAACAAGCATAGTGTGTATTTCACACGTTGTCTTTGTTGTTTTTTTTATTAAATTTTTCACAATATTTTATAGAATTAAACTTAATATGAAGAAATTTAATAAAAAAATATATTAAGTTAAATAAATATGAGTAAAATACTTCAAAGAGGGAAATATATTAGTATATCGCCATCATTTGATGGCATTTTTTCGATATATCTGTTATAATTATAGTACCAACATCTTGCGAATAAAATATGATATACAGAAAGGCGGGAACTAACGGATATATGGAAATAGAATTTAGAAGAATATTTCTTAAAAACATAAAAAAGATAATTATTAATAACGGATGCATACCTACTCCCAGGGCTAAAAATGTAGACTTTATGAGAAAATATTTTTTAGATGACAAGGATCTAAGGGAAATAATTTTGGATTTAAGTCCTAGTGACTGTATAGGAGGACCTGAGCCTGATCGGGATGGTTACCCAGGTCACATTCTTAAATTTAAAAGTTCCTACTTAGATGAGGTGATTATTTATATAAAAATTAGATATAATCCACCAGAGCAAGTGATCATTATATCTTTCCATGAAGACGAGTAAAAAAATTGTGGGTATAGAGCAAATAATATCAATAGTAAGTATTGTTTGTTCTATATAGCTAGTTTATATGTTTAGATAAACTATAGAATTATATAAAGATATAAACTGACTATATATTGTAATTGATATGAAGAGAGGGGAGACATATGGATATAACCAAAGGAGTTTACTGTTCAAATTGTAATAAAAATGTAAATTATAATACAAGGGGGGAAATAATTGAAAGTTATAAAGGATATGAAGTTAATGTTGAAGAAATAATTGCAGTGTGTAATATTTGTGATAATGATATATATGTTTCAGAGATTGAAAGTGAGAACTTCGAAAGATTATACAATAAGTACAAGGAACTTGCTGATATAATTACTTCACAAGAAATAATTGATTTTAGAGATCGATATAATATATCTCAAAGAGAACTTACATCAATATTAAATTGGGGTAAAATGACTATCAATCGTTATGAAAGAGGTGCTGTGCCAAGTCAAAGTTATAACGATCTATTAAAGTTAATCATTTCTAATCAAAACATTTTCAAAGAAAAGGTTGATGATGCATTTCAAAACGAAAGAATAACAACCAGGACTTATGAAAAGATTCAAAATAAATTAAAAAAATCTAATAAGGTGTTTTTTCAAGAAATGGTAATAAGTTCTTTAACACATGTTGAAGATGAGTATAACGGATATAGGAAATTTGATATTGAAAGGTTAATAAATCTTGTAAGTTACATTGCTGATAATGTTGATTTATATAAAACTAGTCTAAATAAATATCTATGGTTTATTGACTTTGAAAGTTTTAAAGTCAATATAAGATCAATAACTGGATTAAGATATATGAGATACACTTATGGTCCTGTTATTGAAGACTTTAAGTACGAAGAGATATTAAATCATTTTGATGATAAAATCTTTAAAGAAGAATATGAATATGATTGCAATATAAGAACTCAGATAAAAAGTAAAGGTGAATATGATTTATCCATCTTTAAAGAAGAAGAAATAGAAGTGATAAACAATGTTATAAATACATTAAAAGAAAAGGATTGTAATGAAATCTCTCGCTTATCACATGAAGAAGAGGGCTGGATTAATAATAAAGATAGAGATCTAATCTCTTATAACTATGCTGATAAATTAAATTTGAATTTTAATTAAAAAGGGGCCTAAATCTAGGTTCTTTTTTATTGACAAAACTTGTATCTTTCTAGTTTTAGCTATGGTATAATATAAATATAGAGTAAACTTAAATAAACTATAGTTTACTAAGGTTTACTTATTGAACAATCCATATAAGGAGGAATAGGCTATGAATGAAGAAATAAACACACCAAAACAGGAGAAAAAGACTTGGGCGGCTAAGATACCAGGAGAATTAAGAGAAAGAATAGAAGATATTACTGATGCTACTGGTATGAAGGGTGAAGAACTACTTACTAATTTAATAGAATCCTTTGATTTAAACCAAACTAAATTATCAGCTCCTAAGTTTGAACAAGACATAAATAACCTTGAAACATATACTGCTGGAATAGTAAGTTGTATTAAAAATGTAGTTGAAACTGCTACTGATATGGAGAAGATCAACGAAGAAAAGTATCAAAAGAGAATACAAGATAAAGAAAAAGAATTATTAAAGATGAAAGAAGAACTGAATAAATTAAAAGAATCTCAAAAAAATCTAGATGAAGAAAATATGAAATTCTGGAAAGAAAATAGAAATCTAGAAGAATCATTAAAAAATCTTAAGGATGCAGATGAAGAAAAAACACTTAAAAATAAAGAGATTATGGATCTTAAGGATACAGTTATACTAGAGAGAGAAGAAAAGATTAAAGACCTAAATGAATTAGTGGTTAATCTGACATCAGAAGTTGAGAAAAACAAGAAATATCAAGAAGAGATTTCTACCCTAAAAGAAGATATAAATCTAGTCAATCAAAAGGTATCTCAAAAGGCAAATGAGATTAAAGCTAAGGAAATAGAAATTGATGGCCTTAAATCCCAAATAGACTTTTTTAAAGACCAGGTAGCGATTTTAAAAGCTGAATACAAGGACGAAACAAAAGAATTAAAAACTTCTATGCAAAAAGATTTTGATAATAGAGTAAAGGAATTAAAATTATCATCTGAAAAAGAATTAAAAACAAGATTAGAGAATCAGGAAAGGTCGAACGATAAAATTATAAAGAATTTAGAAGTAAAAATAAAAGAGCTAGAAGAAGCTAAAAAGAAAGAATAATAAATTTATCTTTAGATCCTGAGCCTTAAATTTTTATTTATCCTTAACATATTTAGAGAGTGGTTTCATCTGATATAATTTTAAGGCGAAGGAAAGAAGGAGGATTATTTTATCTCTGTCACCTTCGCCAGTTTTAAAATATACAGATGAAATTCACTAAGTCCAGGTGGAGATTTTTTGAGCGAACTTCTCAAAACAATACTACCTGGACTTTGTGAAAGCGAAGGGAAACTTTAGCAATAAAGTTTCTGACCTTGATTGATTTTGACCTTGAATTTATCCTTTGATTTTGTCTTTTGACTTTGATTTTAAGCCTCGCAGAGCACACACCTTATATTATAAGGTATAGTGTGTTATACTTTACTTGGAAGATAGACCGATTTTGTAATTTTACTCTACTTTGTAAAGGAGTTGATTTTATGTCAATGATAGTTGCTAGGATGCAAAAAATGAAAGCTGAAAACCTAACAGGAATTGGAAATCATAATCAAAGAAAAACAGAGAATCATTCTAATAAGGAAATTGATATTGATAGATCTTATTTAAATTATGATCTAGTGGATAATACTCAAAGCTATAAAAAGGATATTGAGAAATTTATTAATGAAAAGAAATCATCACCCAGGGCAATTAGAAAAGATGCAGTGCTTGTAAATGAATGGATTATTTCAAGTGATAGAAAATTCTTTGAAAATTTAAGTGAAGGTGAAACAGAGAATTTTTTTGCAAGGGTAAAAGATTATTTTGCTGAAAACTTTGGAGAGGATAATATTAGATATGCCACTGTTCATCTAGATGAAACTACTCCACATATGCATATGGGCATTGTTCCTTTTGATAAAGATAATAAACTAAGTGCTAAGAGAGTCTTTAATCGAGTGGCTCTGCAAGATATTCAAGAAGAATTACCTAAGTATCTACAAGAAGTAGGTTTTGAAATCGAAAGAGGGCAGAGAGGATCAGAAAGAAAAAACTTAACTGTTCCTGAATTTAAAGAGATGAAAGACGAACAGAAAGAAATTGAAAGAGAGATTGAAATTAAGAAAGATGAACTTTTAGCTTATACTAAAGATAGAGCACTTAAAACAACTCTTGATGATATTAAATTTAAAAGAGAAATGAAAGAAATAGAAGTTCCTACTGGAGAAAAAACTCTTTTTGGAAGAGAAATAACTGAAACAGTAAAAAAACCTACTGGTAATTTAATTATATCTGAAAAAGATTTTAAAAGTATTCAAGATTTCAATTCATATAGCAAAAAAAGAGAAGTTAAATTTTTAAATTTATTAGATACTGATCTTTATAAAGAGAATGAAGGATTGAAAGCTGAAAATAAAGAGCTTATTAGAGAGAATCAGGAACTAAAAAATAGTAACAATAAAACTCTTGGATCATTCAATCGACTTAAAGAAGAAAATACCTTTTTAAGAGATGAGATAAGTGATTTAAAGAGTGAAATTAGTTTAATATATCAATCTACAAAAAGCTTTTTAAAAGAGCGTACGGATGATATAGAAGCTTTTAAAAGCTCATTTAAGGAGTTAGTCCAGAATGTATCTGAAAAATTAAATTTAAAAGGCTTAAATAGCTATTTTAAAAAAGAATATGATAAAGATAATCCAATTAAAACAAAAAATAAACTTGAATTTGATATTGAGTCCCTAAAAAGAAGATCAGCAGAAACAAATAAGGTTAATAAAAAGGAAAAAACAAAGACAAATAATCGTGGAATGGATAGATAGATTATAGATCTGATAACAATGATTAATACAAGGGGCATGGTTTACTATATACCTATTCGCTTTATCTTCTTGTAATTTTGAATAAATGGTTATATGATATTTGATAATGTTATATATGTTTTATAACAATCTATTTAAAGGGTGAATAAGATGAGTATAGGAGAGGAAGTAAGGGCAGAGGGGACAAATGTTTTAGTTTTAGATATACAAAAAAAATATTTGATTTTATTCAATAAATACAAAAAACAATTTATAAAAGCAAATAATTGGAAGGAATATTATGAAATAGTATCTTGGAGTAGTTTCGAATATTATTTTAGTTTAAATGAATTGATTAAAAATATTAATTAGTTTGTTGTTAAACTTCATATCATATACTGATTTATGATATAATACATAATGATTTATATAAACTTAATAGGTGGTGATAGTATGAGTGATAATAAATTTGATTTATCTGATAAAGAAGAGCAAATGCTTGAAACTATGTGGAGGGAAGGAAGACCACTTACAAGATCAGAGATAATAAATTTAACAGAAAATAGAAGATGGAAAGAAAGCTCAATACATGTATTTTTAAATAGATTGTTAGATAAAGAATCTATTAGAGTATGTGATATTGTAAAAACATCAACTAACTACGGCAGAACTTATGAGCCAACATTTACTGCTGAAGAATATGACATAGCACGTCTAAAGCAAAGCTTTGAAACTATAAATCCTGAGACCTCTGTGATTTCTGATTTTGTTTCTTTTATTGCAAAATCAAACAAGGTTGATAAGAAAAGTCTGAAAGAATTAGAAGATATAATCAAAGAACATAAAGATAAGTTGTAAATATTTAAAAAGGGGGACATAAAATGCAGATAACATTTTTTTCTTTTGTCATGTCCTTGCTGTGGTTTAATTTATATATGGTAATTATAAATACTTTTAGAAAAAGGGATAATTTCATTATTTCATTTAGTACCTTTCCATTAGTATTTTTTCTTTTTTTAAGTATATTTAGGTTGATATTTAATTTTGAAATACCAGATTCAGTAATCATAAGATCAAGAAGTATTTTCCCCAAAATTTATGACCTGATAAGAAAACCATTATACTTAAAAGACTTTGGTATAAATATACTACAGTTATTCATCTTTACATGGATAACTGTAGCTTTAATACTAATAGTTAGTAATGCTTTAAAATATAAAAACTTTAAAAAGAGTTTAAATAAACTTAATAAAAACCAAAGTACAGAGAATCAGGGGAGATTTAATAAAGTACTAAAACAAACAAAAATGATAGATAAAATAGATATAGTTCAAAATGATAAAATAAGCTCACCATTTATTGTAGGTGTAGTAAAAGGAAAAGTTTATATTCCAGATATCACTTTTTCACAAGAAGAATTAGAATATATTATTTCTCATGAAATAAACCACTTCCTTGAGAGAGACTCCTTAAAGAAAATCCTAATACAGGGTATTAAATATATTTTTTGGTGGAATCCTTTTGCACATTTGTTTGCAAATAACTTTAATCATATATTGGAAATCCAATGTGATTTAAAGACTACAGCTAGTTTTTCAGCTGAAGAAAAAATAACATACTTAGAATCTATAACTAAAATTATAAAAGACTCAAAAAGTAACAATATCAAATACAGTACTGTACCTAATTTTATAAATATAGATGATATGGATTCTCTAAAGCAAAGATTCAGGATAGTTTTAAATCATAAAGAAAAAAGAAGTTGGTTTAATATATTTAATGTTGGATTATGTGTTTTAGCTTTATGTTTATATATAGGATCATACTTTATAATAATACAGCCTGATTATAAGCCAAGTAACAATGAAATCTATGAAGATGAAGGAAAAAGTGAAGATAATTCATTTATTATAGAAAAATCAAATGGTGATTATGATGTTCATATAGATAATATTTTTAAATATAGTATAAAAGATTTAGAAGAATTAGATGAAGATTTAAACAATTTACCTATTTATAAAGAAGGAGTGAATTAAAGATGAAAAGTAGAATAAGAAAAGCTTTAGTGTATTTATTGTTATCTTTTTTTGTGTTATCTAACATACCTAATGATGTACAAGCGGTTTCACAAGTAACAACTTATAGTATAGAGGAGATAAAACCTTATGCTGAAGAATCTAAGTGGTATTATAGAGATGTTAACGGTAGACAGCAAAAAAGATTATGGTCTCGTACATATGGATATTGGATAACAGATTGGATATGGGCTTAATTTAAATTTTAAAATCAATTAATATATTAATTGATTTTTTAAATACAGTGTGATATGTTCTACAATATAGTGATAACTCGTATCACTATATTGTAGTTTTTTTAAAAAATAGAAGGGGGACTTAAATCAAATGAAAAAAATTTTATCAGGTTTATTAGCTTTAGTAATGCTGTTTGGTGTTATTGCACCAGTAGGAGCTGTTTATGCTCAAGATAATCAGGATAAAACAGATATTGAAGTTCAAGAGGCTCTACTTGAAGAAGAATTAAAGTTTTATTTTGAAGAAGTAGGATATTTCAACGAAGAAAATGAATATATTGTTACTAACCCAGAATTATTAGAGAAAAGAATTGAAAATGGAGATGAAGTAGCAAAAGATCTTTACGAATTAAATCTTGCATATACTAGTGATTATGGCGATGAATACCAAACTTATGGACAAATTGATTATGGTTATTGCATACTTAGAGATTATTTTGGTGTATATGCTGATTTAATAAGTGGGAAACTTATAGATTCTTTTGTGGGTTATGTACAAGGTAAAGCTTGGTCAGCTGCAGCAAAATTACTTATAAAAGCAACAGGAGCTGTTGCATCTAAAGCTAACATTGTAATAATGGCAGGGCAAATAGCTGTTGCAGCGTATAACTGTAGAGGAGAGCTAGCAAAATAAATAAAAGACAAAAACACTTATATAAGTGTTTTTGTCTTTTATTTACATTATCTAAATAATTTATATTTACATTAATCAATATGTTTATCTATTTTAAAATAAAATTTTAATTAGACAAATTATTGTTTAGTATATTAAACAATAATTAATATTTCTAATATAGTTGAAATAAGGAGGAAAAATATGAAAAAAAATTTAAACGAAAACATCAGAGATATTAATAAAGAAAATAAAGCTAAAGAACAAAGTAAAATTGACATTTCAGATGTTATAATTGGTTTACTTATAGGTGTATTTTTATATTTTGGATATTATATGTTAATGACTAGACAATTTGAAAAAGACCCTTTTAAATGGCCATATATATTAATTAGTATATATTTCGCATTGTCTACGCTATTGTATGCTTATGCACATAATAGAGTAAGTGCATGGGTTGAAAATAGTAAATTTATAGATTTACTATTTATACCTCAAACATCAATTCTAATTGCATATATATTTGCACCAATTATTTTTATAATAGAATTATTTTAAAAATCAAAACTGCTATTCCCAGTTTGTCAAAATGTCAATTAAGTAAAACTCACCAAAACAGCTAGAACAATTGATATAACTAGGACAGAGTAGGTTTACTGCTTTGTCCTTTTTTGTTTTTTTTGAGTTTGTCTTAATGTTCAATTTAACCTATTTTGGTAAAACTAAGGGATCATGAAGTTTTTAATAACAAAATATAGGATTTAGACTAAAAATAAAAGATTACTTTTAAAGGTAATATATAAAAATGAAATTTATTAGCATTGTTTGATCTCTTAGGTACACCCTAAAAGGACATAATTAAAATCAAAATATAAGTGACTGATATATTCATTAATAAATTCTACTAAAGCTTTAATTTATTTAAGTTCTTTCCCTTTCCATGCAAATGTTATCTTTATTTTATTTAACATCTTTATAATTTGAATCTAAATTAATACAACAAATTGTTATAGTAAGTAATTTATGGTACAATTATTATATTGCTAACGTTAGTTAGTTGATAAAAATAAATAAAGGAGTGAGAAAAATATGGAAACAATAGATAGAATAAAAAATGAAGCATATATATTGTTTGCCGAAAATGGTTATGCAGGCACATCTATGAGAGATATTGCAAATAAGGTAGGAATTAAAGCTGCATCAATATATTCTCATTATAAATCAAAGGAAGATTTATTTATTGATTTATTTAAAGACTGTATTAGTGAATATGATATAGGCGTTAGTCTAAATGATGATCATATAGATATACCTTTAGAAGAAAAGATGTTAGAGTTATTAAGAGTACAAGTTCTTTTTCTTGAAGAAAATCCACACTTATTAAAATTTTTAGCAAGAATTATATTTTTCCCACCTGTTGAATTAAAGGATAAATTACAATCCATAATTGAAGATAATTTAAATATTACTAATATGAAAAATTATTATGAAATATATGATGTATTAAAAAAGGATAAAAAGATAAAGAATGAAATAACAATAGATCGATTTATATCTACTTTTGATATGTGTATTATAAGATACTTTATTGGGAAGATTGGATTAAATTATTATAAAGAGCAGGAAACCATTGAAAGCTTATTTAATTCATACTGGGAAGAAATGCAATCTTAGATTAGATGAATAAGACAAATAAATAAAATAATTAATATAGATAATTAAAAAAAAGGGGGTATGATTGATGGAATTTGGAGCGACAATAATTTCTTTTATGTTTTTTTTAGCATTCTGTATTTACCTTTATTGGGGAATACATATAATTCTAATAAATAAAACAGAACAAGAAAATAAGATGTTTTTAGGGATTTGTATAGCTATGTCCATTTGGGCCTTTAGTTTTGCTATGTCAAATTCTGCTAGTGATATTAAATCTGCAATATTTTGGAGAAGGATCTCAGCTATAGGATGGACATCGGTATATAGCTTGATG
>NZ_LTDM01000025.1 GCF_001940565.1 Tissierella creatinophila DSM 6911 | reverse complement strand
CAATTTCCGTTTTGAGTTATAAACAACTTGATACTGTATATATACCCAAAATCGGGGGAATCCCAGCCATTTCAATAGATTGAAATGCAGTAAAATAGCTCGCTACAGAGTTCTGCAACGAGCTATATATTTTCATTTAAGGGGGAAGTGTATAAAATATGAGATTGGCATGGAATATAGCTTTAAGATTTTTAAAATCAAGTAAAGGTCAAACCCTTCTTATTGTAATAGGAATAGCCATAGGAGTTTCGGTTCAAATATTTATAGGTTCTTTAATAGATGGACTTCAAAAGAGTTTAATAGATACAACTATAGGAAGTTCTTCCCATATTACAATAGTTCCAAGTGATAAAGAAAACTACTTTAAAGAAGATGAAAACCTTATAACAGACTTAAAGCAAAATAAAGACTTACAAGTAGTATCAAAATCATTAGATTCATCAGCATTTTTGACACTAGATGGTGAAACATATCCTATTTTAGTTAGAGGAATGGAGTTTAAAGATGCAAACAAGATATATAAATTTAAAGAAAAGATAGTAAAAGGTAATTTACCATCAACGGATAGAGAAGTTATGCTTGGAAAAGATTTAGTAAATGACTTAGAACTTAAAGTAGGAGACAAACTAGATATAGTGACTCCAGATGGAGGGCTAGAAGAAGTAAAACTATCTGGAATATATGATTTAAAAGTAAAAGCTATAAATAACTCATGGGCACTTTCGACTATAAAAACTTCCGAAGAGATATTTAGTAAAAAAGGGAGTATATCTTCTATAGAAACTCAAGTTGGTGAAGTATTTGATGCAGATATAATAGCTAAAAATATAGAAAAAGACTTAGATGAAAATCTCACTACAACAAACTGGAAAGGTGAAAATGAAGAACTTCTTTCAGGTCTAGCTGGTCAGTCAGCTTCATCTTATCTTATACAAGTCTTTGTCTTACTAGCAGTACTTCTTGGCATAGCATCAGTTCTTGCAATATCGGTAGTGCAAAAGTCTAGACAAATAGGTATATTAAAAGCTATGGGAATAAAAAACAAAGATGCAAGCCTTATATTCTTATTTCAAGGTCTTATCCTTGGCACAATTGGAAGTGTACTTGGAACAGCTCTTGGTCTTAGCTTGACATATATATTCTCAAACTTTGTAAAAAACGCTGATGGAACACCTTTAGTACCGTTTTTCTTAGACTATACTTTTGTAGCTATATCTGTAGCAGTAGCAATAGTGGCATCAACATTATCAGCCCTTATACCTGCCAGAAAATCATCAAAACTAGACCCAATCGAGGTGATTAAAAATGGATAATGTATTAGAATTAAAAAAGATAAATAAAATATATGGAGAAAAGGTAAAGACACAGGTCTTATTTGATCTAAATTTAAACTTTGAAAAGTCTAGTTTTAACTCTATAATAGGTGCATCAGGTAGTGGTAAATCTACCCTAATGAATATAATGGGAACACTGGATAGACCAACAGATGGAGATGTGCTAGTTAATGGTAAAAACATATCTTCTCTAAATAAAGAAAAGTTAGCGGAACTTAGAAATGAAACTATAGGATTTATATTTCAGTTTCACTATCTATTACCAGAATTTACAGTTCTTGAAAATGTTCTTATGCCTTATAGGATAAAACATGGTCGAGTAAATAAAGAAGCTATGGATAGGGCAAAGTATCTTATAGATATGGTTGGAATAAGTAAAGTTGAAAATAACCTCTCTACAGATATATCAGGAGGTCAACAACAAAGAGCCGCCATTGCAAGGTCTCTTATAAATAATCCTGATATAATCTTAGGAGATGAGCCAACTGGAAATCTAGATTCACAAACTACAGAAACAGTTTATGAGCTACTTAGAAAAATAAATGAAGAATTTAAATCTACATTTATAATAATTACTCACGATAAAAAAATAGCTGAAAAAGGTGACCGAATTATAGAACTAACTGATGGAAAAATAAGTACAGATATAAAGCGATAAGGAGATAATTATGGGAAATAAACCAAAAATAGTTGTAAGTAAATGCCTTGGATTTGCAAATTGTAGATATAATGGTGATGTTATACATGATGACTTTGTAGAAAGTTTGGGCGACTTTGTAGAATATATTACCCTATGCCCTGAAGTAGAAATAGGTCTTGGCACCCCACGAAAACCTATACGACTTATAGAAGAAGATGAAAAACTAGAAGTGTATCAGCCAGAGAGTGAAAAACTATTTACAAAAGAAATGAAAGAGTACAATGATAGAGTACTAGATGGATTAGAAGATATAGATGGATTTATCTTAAAGGGAAGATCTCCTTCTTGTGGGATAAAAGATGTAAAGGTATATAATGGACGCGGTAAAGCTCCAGTCCTTCGAAAAGATGCTGGAGTTTTTGGTGGAGCTGTACTAGAAAAATTCCCCCATCTTCCTATAGAAGAAGAAGGTAGACTTACAAACTTAAAGATCAGAGAACATTTTTTAACAAAGCTATATACTATGAAAAGATTTAAAAAAATAGAAGAAACTGGTACAATGAAAAACTTGGTAAAATTTCATGCAGACAATAAATATTTATTTATGGCGTATGATCAAAACCATAGTAGAGCTTTAGGAAAAATAGTTGCAAATCATGAAAAACTTTCTTTTGAAGAAGTCGCTCAAAAATACAAAGAAGGTTTAAGTTTAGCACTTTTAAATCCTCCAAAATATACAAACTATATAAATAGTCTTATGCATATATTTGGATACTTTTCAAAAGAACTCAATGAAGAAGAAAAAAGGTTTATCTTAGATAGTTTTGAAAAGTATCGAGAAGAAAAAGTTCACTTAAGTGTGCCTGTAAATCTTTTAAAATCATATGTACTTCGTTTTAAAGATAAAAATTTAATAAACCAAACGATATGGGATCCCTTTCCAGATGAACTCTTAAACATATCAGATACTGGGAAATAGGACACGGGTAGGACACGGGGACAGGTCCCTTGTCCTATTTTCCATTTAAGCTAGGATACTTTTTTGGACAGTAAACCTCTCCCCCTGTCCCAATCTATACACATAGTACATTCTTCATTATGATCCTCTTTACTGTGGTAGCAACTACTACAAGGACTTCTCTCTAGTTGAATTGTAGAATGAACTATGTTAAAACTATCTCGAAGTAGATGTTGAAGCTCATGAATTAGATTTTCACGCATAACTGGATCATCTATTGAAGTAGATATAATAGCAGTTAGTGAAATCATCTCTTTAGAAAGACTCCAGACGTGTATGTCTCTTATAGCTATTATATTTTCTACTTTTAGAAGTTCTTCTTCTAAATCTTCTATTATAATCTCTTCTGGAACTGCTTCTAAAAATATCTTTACACACTCAATAAACATTTTAATAGCACTCCTCATTATTATAATAGAAAGTATAGCTGAAAGAAATACATCTATAAACATAATTTTTGTAAAATAAATTATAATAGCTCCTATAAGCACAAATAAATCAGCGAGTCCATCTCCTATAAAATGAAGTAGAGCTGTCTTTACGTTCATATTGTTTGAGTCGCCTCTCAAATTTAAGTAGATAATTATATTTACTATGATTCCTAGTATAGAGAAAATCATCATAGTCTTAGATTCTACAATCACAGGATTAAAATATCTCTTAATGGCTTCATAAAGAATAAACATAGATATACCTATTAAAAACATATTGTTTATAAGAGCCGTAAGTATGCTATGGCGAAAGTGTCCAAATGTATATTTTCTATTTGCAGGCTTTGAACTCATCCTAAGACCAATAAAACTTATTATAAGTGCAAAAAAGTCTGTAACTAAATGGAGTGAATCGCTAAGAAGTGCTAAACTCTTTGAAGAAAGACCTCCCCAAAGTTTAAGACAAAAAAGTAGACTCACAAGAGCTATCGAATGCAATATTTTCTTTTCGCTTTGTTTTAAATTTATATTCTCCATCCAAAACACCTCTATATTTAAAATATATCCTTAAAAATATTAAATATTTAATCATCATTTTATTATATTAGTAAAGCAATGAAGTGTTACAAAAGAATATAATAGGATTAGTTAACTTGAAAAAAGTTATCTGATCCTATTTTTTTTGCTTTACAAAGGAAAACTTTAGATCTATACTATATATAGATACATAGACATATATCTATATCAGGAGTGATTTAGTGAAAGAAAAGGCAGATATATTTAAAGCATTAGGAGATGAAACAAGGCTTACTATAATAGATATGCTATCTTGTGGTGAAATTTGTGCTTGCAAGATTATAGAGGGACTAAATTTATCACAACCTACAATATCCCATCACATGAAGGTTTTGCAACAAGTAGGGCTTGTAAAAGCTAGAAAAGATGGGCGTTGGATGCATTATTCTATAAACAAAGAAAAGGTAGAAGAAATAAAAGAATTTATAACTTATATGGAAAAGTTTGAAGAAAACTTGTATTGTAATATAAAATAAAAAGGAGCGTGAAGTAAATGATAATTAAAATACTTGGAACGGGCTGTGATAAATGTGATACTTTGGAGGAAAATGTAAAGGAAGCCATAAATGAATTAGGGATTGAAGCTAGTGTAGAAAAGATTGAAAATCTTTTAGAAATAGTAAAATATGGAGTTATGACATCTCCAACGCTTGTAATTGATGAAAAAATAGTTTCAACAGGAAAAGTATTGAAAGTTAAAAAAATAAAAGAGTTAATAGAAAAAAATTAGGAGGTAAGATAAATGGAAAATAAAACAAATCTATATTTACTTACAGGATTTTTAGGAGCAGGAAAAACTACTTTTCTTACAAATGTATTAAATGACTTATCTAAAGAAAAGGTATCAGTTATAATGAACGAATTTGGCAAAATTGGAATAGATGGTACTATAATTCAAAGAGAGGGTATGGAACTTGTAGAATTAAATAGGGGATCTATATTTTGCTCATGTATGCAATTATCCTTTGTTTCAGCCCTTATAGAGATGGCAGATAGAGGGATGAAATACGTAATTGTTGAAAGTTCAGGACTTGCAGACCCATCTAATATAGGAGAGTTTTTAGAAGCAGTAAAGATATCTAAAGGGGATGTATACGACTATAAAGGGGCTATCTGCATAATAGACGGAGTAAACTTTTTAGACCAAATAGAAGATATTGAGACAGTTGAAAGACAACTTAAATTTTCCCATCTAGTGGTCATTTCAAAGGTAGATTTAATAGATGAAAATACTCTTCAAAAGATAAAAGAAAAGATAAGAGAGATAAATAAAGCAGCGGATATAGTAGAATCTATAGATGGTAAAATAAACTACAAGTTTTTAGAAAAAGATCTTTTAAAAAGCCAATGGGTAGAGATAGAGAACACTACAAATACACCTGAAAACAAACCAAAGACATTGACACTTAACTTTAAAGAGACTTTAGAAAAGAAAAAACTAACAGAGTTTTTAGATATTATAAAAAAGGATAGCTACAGAATAAAGGGATTCTTTAAACTAGAAGATGGATGGAACCAAGTTGATGTTGTAAATAAAAGAATAGACTATAAACTAACAGATAAAAACTTTGAACAATCAGAATTAGTTATTATATCAAAGATAGGAGCACAAATAATTAGACCTATATTTGATGCTTGGCAAAAGACAGTTGGAAAAGAAATGAAACTTAGATAATCTTTAAATAAAAGAAAGGGGGTTAATATGAAAATATTAAGTTTCTTAAATGCTCAACTTCTAAAAATGCAATGGCTATGGGATATAGTAAAATGGATAGTTGAGAAAGGGTTTAAACTTTCAATAGATACTAGGCTTGGAGCAAGTATCCACTTTTTTATATATGATGTTATAAAGATATTTATACTCCTATCTGTACTTATATTTTCTATATCATATATACAAAGTTTCTTTCCGCCTGAAAGAACTAGAAAAATATTAGGTAGATACAAAGGGATAACTTCAAATATATTAGCAGCTTTACTTGGAACAGTGACACCGTTTTGCTCATGTTCATCCATACCGCTATTTATAGGATTTACATCAGCAGGTCTTCCGATAGGAACGACATTTTCATTTTTAATATCATCACCATTAGTAGATCTGGCCTCTATTATCTTAATTGCAAGCATATTTAATTTTAAAATAGCACTAGCCTATGTAATAGTAGGGGTAGTTTTAGCGATAATAGGTGGAAGTGTCATAAGTAAACTAGGTCTTGAAGAGGATGTAGAAGAATTTGTATATAACAATAAAGTAATAGACATAAGTGAAGAAGACTTAACAACAAGAGATAGAATTGAATTTTCAAAAGATCAAGTCTTAGATATTGTAAAGAAGGTATGGTTATATGTGATTATAGGTGTTGGGATAGGAGCAGCTATTCATAACTATATACCAGAGGAAATAATTACAGCACTACTTGGAAAAGATAAATGGTATTCAGTGCTATTAGCTACTATAGTTGGAATACCTATGTACGCAGATATATTTGGCACACTACCTATAGCAGAAGCTCTAGTAAACAAGGGAGTAGGACTTGGAACTGCACTTTCATTTATGATGGCAGTAACCGCACTTTCTTTTCCTTCTATAGTTATGCTTTCAAAGATAATTAAAAAAAGATTACTATGGATATTTATATCTTTAGTAAGTACTGGAATATTAATTATAGGATATTTTTTCAATACTTTTTCATATATATTTATGTAAATATGACAGATAAGGGAAAAATAATCCTTTATCTGTCATATTTTATACTTTTTTTCCCGAGATTAATGTAAAAATACTCTATTTGTGATATACTATTAAAAAACTATTGAGGAGGAATTTTAAGTGAAATTTGTCGGTGAAGGTTTGACTTTTGATGATGTGCTTTTAGTACCTGGTAAGTCTGAGGTGCTTCCTAGAGAAACCAATATTAATACTAAATTAACTAAAAAAATTAATTTAAATATACCACTTATGACAGCAGGTATGGATACTGTAACGGAAAGCAGAATGGCTATAGCAATAGCAAGAGAAGGTGGAATAGGTGTTATTCATAAAAATATGAGTATACAAACCCAAGCATTAGAAGTAGATAGAGTAAAGAGATCAGAACATGGAATTATAACTGATCCATTTTATTTATCGAAAGACCACGCTGTATCAGATGCACTAGAACTAATGGAAAGATATCGTATATCAGGCGTTCCTATAACAGATAATGAAAATAAATTAGTTGGAATCATAACAAATAGAGATATAAGATTTGAAAAAGAAGTTACAAAAAAGATAGATGAAGTTATGACAAAAACAAATTTAATAACTGCTACAAAAGGAATCGAGATGGATGAGGCATTAGAGATTATGAAAGAATATAAAATAGAAAAACTTCCTCTAGTAGATGAAGACTATAAACTAGTTGGGCTTATAACTATAAAAGATATAGAAAAAACAATAGAATATCCGTGGTCAGCTAGAGATAGCCAAGGAAGACTTCTAGTAGCAGCTGCTGTAGGAGTTACGGGAGACATGATAGAGAGAGTAGCAGCACTTGTCAAATCCCAAGTAGATGTGGTAGTACTAGATACAGCTCACGGTCACTCTAAAGGTGTACTAGAAGCGGTAGCTAAGATTAAAAGAGAGTATCCAGAACTTCAAGTAATAGCTGGAAATGTAGCTACAGCTGAAGCCACAGTAGACCTTATAGAAGCTGGAGCAGATGCAGTAAAGGTAGGTATAGGTCCAGGTTCAATATGTACTACAAGAGTAGTAACAGGCATAGGAGTACCACAAATCACAGCTATAATGAACTGTGCACAAGCTGCAAAAGAATATGATATACCAGTAATAGCAGATGGTGGTATAAAGTACTCTGGAGATATAACAAAAGCAATAGCAGCAGGTGCAAATGTAATAATGGCAGGTTCACTTTTCGCAGGAACTGAGGAAAGCCCTGGAGAAGAAGTTCTTTATGAAGGAAGAAGATATAAAGAATATAGAGGTATGGGTTCACTTGGAGCAATGGATGCGGGAAGTAAGGATAGATATTTCCAAGAAAATGCTAAAAAATATGTGCCTGAGGGAGTAGAAGGTAGAATTCACTTTAGAGGGCCTCTAGGAGATGTAATATATCAACTAATAGGTGGACTTAAGTCTGGTATGGGGTATGTAGGAGCAAAAGATATAGTATCTCTTCAAGAAAATTCTCAGTTTATTAAAATAACATCAGCCTCTTTAGTAGAAAACCATCCTCACGATATTCAAATTACAAATGAAGCTCCAAACTATAGTAGACAATAGGAGGAAATTAAGTGGAAGATTTTATAAAAAAAAGTATAGAAGAAATAAAAGAAACCATTGGGACACGAAAAGCTATCTGCGCTCTATCAGGTGGAGTGGATTCTTCCGTTGCAGCAGTGCTTGTTCATCGGGCAATAGGAGATAATCTAATCTGCATCTTTGTAGATCATGGGCTACTTAGAAAAAATGAAAGAGAACAAGTAGAAGAAGTATTTAAAAAAGAATATCATATGAATCTAATAACAGTAGATGCAGAAGCTAGATTTTTAGATAAACTTAAAGGTGTAACAGACCCTGAACAAAAGAGAAAAATAATAGGTGAAGAGTTTATAAGAGTATTTGAAGAAGAAAAAGAAAAGTTAACAGATATAGACTTTTTAGTGCAAGGAACAATTTACCCCGATATAGTTGAAAGTATAAATGAAGATGGAGGAGTAGCAGTAAAGAGCCATCATAATGTAGGAGGACTGCCAGAAAAATTTGGATTTACTCTTGTAGAGCCATTAAAAACGCTTTACAAAGAAGGAGTAAGAGAAGTGGGAAGAGCTTTAGGAATCTCAGCACATATAGTAGATAGACAGCCATTTCCAGGACCTGGTCTTGGAGTAAGATGTCTTGGGGAACTTACAAAAGAAAAACTAGACATTCTAAGAGATGCAGACTTTATATATAGAGATGAAATAGAAAAAGCAGGGCTAAATATTTGGCAATACTTTGCAGTTCTACCTAATCTTCAATCTGTAGGAGTAGTAGATGGACAAAGAACTTACTGCCACACTATAGCTCTAAGAGCAGTAAATTCTAAAGATGGTATGACAGCTGATTGGGTAGAAATTCCAATGAGCTTGCTTGGAAAGATATCAAAACGAATAACAGATGAAATAAAAGAAGTAAATAGAGTAGTATATGATATAACAAACAAACCACCTGCTACTATTGAGTGGGAGTAGTAAGAAATAAAGATAAAAGCTTATAAAACCAATGCTTACAGAGATTAAAAATCATCAACTGGAACAAAATTGGGTAAAAAAGTTTTTTAGAATAATTTAATAAATAGTTCCGACTGGCTTACAAATAGAAACACCATAGAAATCTGGATAGGATTCTATGGTGTTTTTGTGTGTATATTTATTGTTTTCTGTTTTACAGCAAGTAATTATTAGATAATGCAAAGAAATACAATACAAGAAAGATTGAGGTATAGCTCATTAAGTATCATAGAAATATAAAGGTTAAACCATTATGAAAATCATTTAATGAAAGAAACAATGGTTGACAGAAACTTATATCTTTGCTATCATGGATAATATCAAGGAATGAAAAATGCAATGGACTTTGATTTGAAAGGAGATAAAAACATGAAAACAATTTTAAGTGAATTAAAAGAGATTGAGGCAAAGGTATCAGCGCTCATTAATCGGCTAGAATCTGAAAATACAAGTATTACCACAACTGTAGGTGAAGTAAGAAAAATTGCCATACTTGAAGAAATTTATAGAAAAGGAGGGACTGTTACACCAAAGGAAATATCCAATTTTGCAAGAAAATACGGGAAAAGTCCTAGTTCGACAGCAGGCTATTATTCGGGAAATAAGCCATCATTGGCAGTTTCGTCAGAACGACAAGCAAGAGTATTGACAGAGTCAGGAAAACTTGCTGTTGAGGAAACACGAGATAAATGGGGAGCAGATTGGCTAGATCGTATTCCTCTCGATATTGTAGGAAATGAATATACTCCCGAAGCAAAATTATCTTTTTAGAGTATAATCATTTACTGTTAGTGATTGGAATATATGAAAGGGTAAAATAAAAAAATAAGGAGGTTTAGAAGATGAAACAAAGAGATGTAAACTTATATGTTGCTGAAGTTATGAATAATCACTTAGGAAGACTCAATGCAATCAAGTTCCAAGATATTGAAGCAATTATAGTACCAATGGGAGCTACAAAAAAGCAGATACGGGAGGCTATTCGTATTTTAAGAAGTCATAGGAAAGCAATTAGTTCAAGACCAAACGTTGGTTATTATTTGGATAAGACAGATATGGTAGGCTGTAAAACGTGGCTAGAGAATTTAAGAATTGCAAAAGGCATTTTACCAATAACGCCAAAATCTTTAAGTTGGGTATAGGAGGTGAAATATTATGACTAAAGAAGAGGAACTAATGAGATTTTTACATGAGAGGATATTTGATCCTATTTTATCATCAGAAACGGTACCAGCTAATATTAAGAGTGGAGTAAATTTAACTATTGGGAGAATGAGTCGTCTTACTGCAGAGAAAATGGTACAGTATTTTTGGTCCGCACTGGCACAAGACAATTCAATAGCTTTCTCAAGAAAATTGGAAGTAGAAGGGCTAACACGATTTGAAGATGTAATGGAAGAATTCCGAGATATTTTTAACGATGAGTGGATACGCTCTATTTGAGTCAATAGGGGAATTTATAATAATTGAAACATTATGAATATTTCCTTAGAAGACTTTAATAATTTAATAATATCGACAGGCTTAGTTCCAGGGAACTGTACACAGAGACACCATAGAAATCTTAACAAGAATCTATGGTGTTTTTTGTGTGTTATAAGTGGTCGAAATCGACCAGTTTAAAATTAAATCATATTTAACCGTGTCGAATCTAACACGGTTTATTTATATAAATATTAACCTATCGAAATCCATAGGGTTAATATTCAAGCCATATTTTTATAATACAAAAATTATTTTCTTAATCTAGACTTCTTAGGATATGAGAGCTTCCAATCCTCAAATTCTTCATCTGTAATTTCGCCGTTATAGTGTTTTTTTCTCATTTCATCCCATTCCACTAGAAAATCATTTAAGTTCATATCGTGGGAAAGTAGCCCTATTGTAGAATCTTCTATTAGGGGTCTGATTTTTAAATCTTCTTCATAATCAAAAAGTATTTGCATAAATTCAAAATTAGAAATAGGAGTATGGTCAATTAAGGCAGATACATCACAGTCTAAAACTTGGGCTATTTTTATTAATTGATCCTTATTAGGCGAACGATAACCCAATTCATAATTCCTTATAGCAGAATCTGTAAGTCCTGATTTTATTGCTAATTCCTTCTGTGTCAATTCTCTAAGTAATCTTAACTTTTTTAGCTTTTCACCTGAAATCATTTTAAACTCCTCTTGGTAGTATTTTAATTTATTTTATCACAAGATATCATTTATAGCAACAGAAGTGAACGATTATAAATTCAATGAAATCTCTTGTTATAGGAAAGATAAATAGAAATAATTTAAAATTAGTCTTGACAACACGAAACTGTGCTGATATTATATAATCAAATAGCACGAAATTGTGCTATTTGATTATAAGGAAACCAAATTGATGCTCGTCATTTATTCATTGATGAGAAGCTTATAAATAAAAACATAAGGGGGAAGAAAAAAATGAATAAGATTTTTATGAATGCAAAGGAAGTACAGGATTTTTTAGAAGTTAGCAGAACTACGGCCTATCAAATAATAAATGAAATGAATGGAGAACTAGTTGAATTAGGCTATAGGGTTCAAAGAGGCAAAATTAATAGACAATATTTCTTAGACAAGTATTGCTATCAAGAAAGAAAGGAGGCCTAGTAGTGGGAGCTTATAGGGATGAAAGTGGAAATGGCACCTGGTTTACCAAATTCACCTACACCAATTGGAGAGGTGAAAAAATTAATAGGAAGAAGAGAGGATTCAAAACAAAAAAAGAAGCCTTAAAGTGGGAAGAAAACTTTTTAAGAGAACAATCTGGAAATCTTGATATGACATTTAAGGATTTTTTTGAAGTATATGAAAAAGATATGAGGCCTAGATTAAGAGAAAATACTTGGAAAACTAAAGAACAAATAATAAGCACAAAGATTATTCCCTATATAGGAGATCTTAAAGTCAATGAAATCTCTAAAGCAACAATAGTAAAATGGCAGAATGAACTAATAAAAGAAGAAAACAGTAATGGAGAAAAATATTCTCAGACTTATTTAAGAACCATACATGCACAATTAAGTAGTATCCTAAATCATGCTTGTAAATATTATAATCTAAAATCTAATGTAGCAAGGGATGTTGGATCTATTGGAGAAAAGGAAGCTTCTGAGATGAAGTTCTGGACTGAAAGTGAGTATGATAAATTTATAGAAGAAGTTAAGGATAAGCCATTATCATTTCATGCTTTTGAAATCTTATATTGGTGTGGATTAAGAACAGGAGAATTACTGGCTTTAACAAAGGAAAAATTTGATTTTACTAATAATACTATTAGAGTAAATCAATCTCTACAAAGAATAGGTGGAGAAAATATTATTACAGAGCCTAAGACTAAGAAAAGTATCAGAACAGTTGTTATGCCAGACTTTTTAGCAGAAGAAATGGAAAAATATATGGCTGGAATATACAAGCTAAAGGCGGATCAATTATTATTTCCAATTACCAAGTCTTATCTACATCATGAAATGACTAGAGGAAGCAAAAAATCTGGAGTTAAGAGAATTAGAGTCCATGACCTAAGACATTCCCATGTATCTCTCTTAATTGAATTAGGTTATTCAGCAATAGCCATAGCAGATAGATTAGGCCATGAATCTATTGATATAACCTATAGATATGCCCACTTATTCCCAAGCAAGCAAAATGATATGGCCATTTCCTTATCTAATATAAGAAAAGAAAGTCTAGAGGATGAATGGGAGAAATTGCTGGGTGATGAAGATGAGTCATGAAAATAAGAAATCATGTAAAAGAAAAAGAAACAAAATAATCTCTTTTAGAGCAACAGAGGAAGAAGCTGAATTGTTGGATAGAAAAGTAGAAATAAGTGGACTTACCAAGCAAGACTATATTATCAGTTCATTAACTTCTCCCCCTGTGTCAATTAAAGCTGATTATAGACTTGAAGATAAATTTGCTCTAGAAATATTTAGACTAGCAAAAGTTGTAAAGAAATATGGAAGATTAGAAGAGGAAGACCAAGAGATTTTAAGATTCTTAATAGAAATTTACTATGAAATCAAAAAAGAAAAAAGCCTTTAGCACAAAGGCCAAAGGCACACCCCATATGGAATGTTTCTACCAAATTCATTTTACTATATGGGGTCTGTTTTGAACAGCATAGGGAGGTAAAAAGAATGGAAAAATATAAATATATACCAGAAGAAATGAAAAAATTAAGAAGGTTTGTAGGTTGGAGAAAGGAAGAATTAAATGGTAAAGTAGCCAAGCTTCCTTTTTCCTTAATTGATGGAAAAGCTAATGATTGGAATCATCCAGAGCGATGGATAGATTTCAATGAAGCTAAGACTAAGAATAGACCTCTAGGCTTTGTTTTAGTGGAGGAAGATAGGATTATCTGTATAGACCTAGACCATGCAATTCAAGGTGGCAAGCTAACTCCTATGGCAAAAGAAATTATAGAGAGTTTTACAGGAACATATATGGAGTTATCCCAATCAGGCAAGGGAATCCATATTTTTGTCCAAGGGACTATTCCAGATAATCTTAACTTATCAAGTAGAGGAATTGAGATATACAAGAAAAATAGATATATAGCTCTTACAGGAAATATAGGGGATGGATCTTTCTTTCCTAGAAGTAATAAGCTCTTAAAAAAAGATGGTGAACTAAAAAGACTTTATAAGAAATGGACACAGGAGAAATCATCTACCCTAAAACAAATTAGAGAATATAAATATGAGCCCTTAAACAAGTCATCTAGACTTGATGACCTAAGCCTAGATGAAATACTAACCACCATGGAAAGAACCAATAGAAAGGCAAGCATGCTTATCTCAGGAGCTAGTCTAACAGGTGACCATAGCAGGGATGACTTTACCTTTCTAGTACTTGCTAGAAACTATACAGATGGAAATCCTAACTTAATGAAAGAACTCTTTTTAATGACTCCTTTAAATCGCCTAGCCACCAATGAGAAAAGAAGGGATGATAGAAAGTATCTTGACTATGTAGAAAAGACCATAGAGAAAGTCTTAGGCCTTGGAAATTTTGTGGCCTTTGACTGGAGCAGACATTTTCAATACAAGAAAAGGACCAGGGCCTATGAAAGAGTTTAAACTAGTTTTTCCTGAAATAGACCAGTCCTATTCTTTAATCGATTTACAGAAAACAGTAAAAGGTAACGTAAAGCAGATTACAGGAAATATTGTAACAGTACTCCTTAACCCAAAATATTGTAAGGCTAAGAAAATATACGAAGGACAAATCTTCTATGATAAATTTACCAATGAGATTAAATTTCAAGGTAAAATTATAGGGGAAAAAGGCATAAAGCCAAATCAAATTAGGCTATGGGATGACTCACTAAACAATAGGATAGGACTTGAAATAGAAAAGCATTTTGGACTTAATTACAATGCCAATAAAATGTGGGATGCAGTTCGCTTTGTTGCTAATCAATATGAAATAAGTCCACCAGAACAGTATCTCAAAAGTTTAACTTGGAAGGGAGATAGAAATGCAATAGCTAAACTTCTACCCACTTATCTAGGAGCTGATGATACAGAATTAAATACCTGGATCATGGAGCATATGATTTTAGGTTTAGTAAAAAGAGTCTTTGAACCAGGATCTAAGTTTGATGAGATGATGGTCTTAGTAGGTGGTCAAGGAATAGGAAAATCCACCTTTGCTAGATACATGGCTATCAAAGATGATTGGTTTTGCACTATAGAAAATATTCAAGGTAAAGATGCTGTTATGAATCTAATGGGGAAGACAGTAGTAGAAATTGAAGAGTTTGTGGCTTTAAGAAATGCAAAGTCTGCTAATGAAGCAAAATCATTTTTATCTAAATTAAGTGATAGAATAAGAATCCCTTATGAGAAATTTTCTACCGATGTTCCTAGGACTTGTATTTTAATTGGAACATTAAATGAAAGAACTTTTTTAAATGACCATACTGGAGAAAGAAGATATTTACCTGTAGAATGTCATAAGGAAAATAGAAAAAAGGCCATTTATATAGACAAGGATCTTCAAGGTGAACAATCAGAAAAAGAATATCTAGATTCAATTCGAGATGATTTTAACCAGGCCCTTGCCTATGGTTATAAGCTCTATAAAGAGAAGAAACACTCCTGGACCATACCAAAAGAGTTACTTGAAGATCTTTACCAGGAACAAGAAAAGTTTAAGTATCTTAATCCAGATGTAGAAGATATTCGATACTTTTTAGAAGAATACAAAGTAAAAACGCAAGAACCAAATATAACTTGTTTTAAGGAATTATCCATGCAAGGCTATCAGATTAAATCAAAATCTTTTTCTGAAATCATGGATAATTATTTTCCAGAATGGAAGCCAGTTCGCTCATCAAAGACTAAAAGAATTTCTCCTAGTGGAATATCTATACCAGTAAAACTTTATTATGAGAAGGGAGAAAAGAAAGAAAATGATTTTATAGAAGTTGATAATGATGATTTACCAAAAGAATGGCAAGAGTCGGAGCAGATAGAAATGGACACAGGAGAGAAAGAAAAATGTAACTTTGTTTAAGATCTAACTTAGCGAATGAAATGAGGTTTAGTAGGTCTAATACAACCTGTTTCCCAAGAACGATAGTGATTGGCTAGAAACAGTCTGTAACTTGTAACTTGTAACCAAGTTTTTAAAACCCTTAGAATTAGGCTGGTAGAAATGGAAGTCTAGAAATATCAAGGCTTGTAGGGATGAGGATAAGAATCAATGCCTTATTTGAGGACTTTTGAAATAGTAGGTTACAGTTACAAATCGCTTGTGTCTATTAAAACTTTAGTAGCAAGCACAGTAGCTGTACGGACAGCTACGAGAAAATTGTAAAAGTAAGTCCTGTTGGGTTTACTTCTACATATAAAATTTTCTACTTGTTCCTATCAGAATGATTTAGGGGTTCCCCCTAAGACCCTAGTTAAAAATATTATAGAAAGGAGGAATACTATGGCTAATAGATACAGAAATGAAAGGATAGAAATTAAATTAACCAAGGAAGAAAAGAAACTTTTTAAGAAAAAGTTAGAACTTTCTAAGTCAAAATCAATGGGACATTTTATAAGAAAATGTGTCTTGGAAGCTCCTATATTTGTAATAGATATGAATGAGTTTAGGAAGATGCAGACTCTTATTGGTAGGAATGCAAACAATCTTAATCAGATAGCTAAAAGAGTAAATACTACAGGAATTATCTATAGGGAGGATATTGAGGATTTTAAAAAAGAGAATGATAATATATCGAAAGAGATAATGAAGATACAAAATATTCTGGTAAGAAAGTATATTTGAAATTTATACACTTCTTCTATTTGTTTATGTTTATACTTTACTCTATAATATAGATAAGGGCTTATATCACAATAAATCTGACTCAAAAGTAATTAAGCAGATAAGTAATCAAAAGAAGGGGTTATATAAATGTATAAGAGATATAATTCGAAGGATAAGGAATCTATTTATAAATATGCACAGGAATTGAAAGGTAAGACATTTAAAGATATTTGTGATGCAGATAAATATTTTTTGACAGAGGTAGTAAAGGAAGTTACAGAGGAAGAGTATAGGATATCTTATGAAAACAAAAATCGCAAAGGTGGATTAGGTGAAATTGTAGAAGAAAGATACTTTCACTACAAAGCAGATAACATATCTGAGGCTGATTTTTCAGATGCTCAGGTGGAATTAAAAGTCACACCATATAAAATAAATAAAAATGGTACTATATCTGCTAAGGAAAGATTAATAATATCTATGATAAATTATATGAAAATTATAAATATGGATTTCTACAACAGCAATGCTTGGGAAAAATTAAAAAATATATTGCTGGTGTATTATTTATGGGAACCAAATATAGAAGATAGACTTGATTATATGATTAATTATATATATATGCTCAGCCCAGAAGGAGAAGATTTAAGAATTATAGAAAGTGATTTTTATAAAATTAGACAAAAGGTTATAGATGGAAAAGCTCATGAGTTGTCAGAAGGAGATACCTTATATTTAGGAGCAGCTACAAAATCTTCTAATTCTAAAAATAGAACTCCTCAACCTAATTCTAAAATATTAGCAAAACCTAGAGCGTTTTCTTTAAAAACTTCCTATATGACATACGTGTTGAGAAATTACATAACTGGAGGTAGTGAAAGAGAAGATAAAATCTTAAAAGATGATACAGTATTAGGGTTTGAAGAATATGTTTTAAATAAAATCAATCAATATAAAAATATCAAAGATACAGATTTATTTAAAGAATTCTTCGATGATGAAAATATAAAGAGTAAGAATAGATACAGTCGTTTAGCATTGGAGATACTAGGAGTAAAGACAAAGAATGCTGAAGAATTTGAGAAAGCCAACATAGAAGTTAAGGCAGTGCGTATAGAGTCTGATAAGAAGTTAAGGGAGTCGATGTCATTTCCGGCTTTTAAGACCATGGAACTAATAAAGCAAAATTGGGAAGAATCAGATATTAATAATTACTTTACCGAAACAAAATTTTTATTTGTAATTTACAAGAAGAAACAAAATAATTATTATTTAAAAGGTGCAAAGTTTTGGAATATGCCTGTAGATGATATTGAAGGAAGTTTGCGTGAAGAGTGGCAGAGGGCAGTAAATATATTTAGAGAAGGTGTTAAATTTACAATAAAAAGGCCAGATTATCCAATAAGAAATAATTTGCCTAAGAAATCCAATACGAAAATATTACATGTTAGACCCCATGCACGGAAGGGAGCTCATGTAATTAATGGTATAAAATATGGAAATGGTGAGATAGAAAGAGATACAGATTTATTGCCAGATGGAAATAGAATGACAAAACAGTGCTTTTGGTTAAATAATGATTATATATTGAAACAAATTAAAGATAAACTAAAATAAGGTTTGATCTTTTATAAGAAATAAGGTAAAATAGAAGTATCAAACGGAGGGATATCATATGGACTTAAAGGTTGTTGAATTATTTGCAGGTGTAGGTGGATTTAGGGTTGGTTTAAATCATATAAAAAGATTTGATGAAAAAACAGGTCTAGCAATTGAAAATGGTGATTGGGATTTTGTATGGGCAAACCAATGGGAGCCATCTACTAAAACACAACCTGCTTTTGAATGTTATATAAAAAGATTTGGTCATAAGAATCATAGTAATATAGATATAAATAAAGTGGATAAAAAAGAAATACCAAATCATACACTATTAGTTGGGGGATTCCCTTGTCAAGACTATTCTGTTGCAAGAAGTTTGTCAAATGAGATGGGTATTAAAGGTAAGAAGGGCGTCTTATGGTGGGATATAGTCGATGTATTATATGAGAAGAGACCACCATTTATACTTCTTGAAAATGTAGATAGATTATTGAAGTCACCTGCGAATCAAAGGGGTAGGGACTTTGCAGTTATGTTAAAAACCTTAGAAGATTTAGGATATATAGTTCAATGGAGAATGATAAATGCTGGTGAATATGGAATGCCTCAAAGGAGAAGGAGGGTTTTCATATTTGCATCATTAAAAGAGACAAAGTATTCACAAGGGATTATAAAGATAGAAGATAAAGAAAAATACCTAAAAGAAGATGGCTTCTTCAATGATATATTTCCAGTTGAAACAGAAAATGTGGAAATAGAAGAAAAATCTATAGAAGAATTTAAAGATGCAGTAGATATATCAGATAATTATAATAGTGAAAAATTCTTAACCACAGGATTATTTGTAAATAATAAAATTATAAATTTTGATGTAATAGAAAAATCACAAGAAGAACTTTATACGTTAGGAGAGGTAATAAAAAAGGCTGAAAAATACCAAGGGACAAGCCTTGAAGAGTATGCAATAGAAGGTAAAGAATTAGAAAAATGGGAGTATTTAAAAGGATCAAAAAGGATAGAGAGAACTAGTAAATCAGGTCATAAGTATATATTTTCTGAAGGAAATATGTCATTTCCAGATTCATTAGACTTACCAAGTAGGACTATGTTGACAAGTGAGAGTTCAGTAAATAGATCAACTCATATAGTATATGATAAACATTTAAATAAAAACCGTAAGATAACAGAAGTTGAGGCAGAATTACTACAAATGTTTCCACCTAATTGGACCAATACAGGTATGACTAGAAGGCAAAGATATTTTATGATGGGTAACGCATTGGTTACTGGGGTTATTACTAAGTTAGAGGACAAACTGAAGAATATCATAAGAGCAGATTAGCATATGAATGGATGGTAGAAAAAACACTGATTTCTAATGATTGTAAACTTGATTATAGCTTAGTGAATAATCGTGTAATGAGACAAATTTAAATTGAGAGGTGATTAATATTTTTGGAAATGTTATTTATTATGATGAGAAAAAAATAATGGAATATAGTTCTGTAATTACAAGACAACTTACTTGACAAACACCGACAATTAAAGAGTATGAGATTTCAGATGATAAATCTGCTCACATGAATTTAAAAGTTTTTGGAGGAGATTTGAAAGGTTCAAAAAAATATAAAGCAGAGGTTAAAGAAAGCCTTCTGTATAATTGTGTTGCATTTGAAAAATTACTTAATGGAAGGGAAGATTTTGCAGATTTTATAGAATCATCAAAGTGGGACATTAATACAATAGCTAGGGGATTTATAATAAAGTTTAATGGTTATATGAATGTTCCAGAGGAATTTGATATTACACAAACAATCCAAAGATTCAAGCCAATGTTAATGGATTCAATTGTAAATGATGGTATGGGTGAAACTGAAAAAGAGGCATTTAAAATCTTCTTTGAAGTATCAGATGTTAAGATACCAGTTTTAATTGATATTGAAGATTCATTAATATGTTCTAAACTAGTAGGTAATAATATGTTAGTAGAATACGAGGATTTAGAGGAATATGAAGATTTAGAAGTTACCATTATTGCAAGGGTTACTTCTAACAATTTAATAAATATGAAAAAGCCTTTCTATGATCCATTAAAAGATTTTATGAAATTAAATCGAACATTAAGAAGAAACATGAGTGAAAGAGCTGAGGGATTGTATGAAATATATCCAGACCAGAATTATAAAACGGTGGAAATTTTAGCTATATATCAATAACTGAGTTCTAATACCATAAAACATATAACTATAAATGGAAAACATTGATGTTAGCACATATATATATATAGATATTAGATATAAGGTTTAATATTTGCGCAAAATATATATTTTAGAAATTTAAAATGGTTTGTAAACTATGAATTTAATTTGTTTTAACCGGAACTGGGACTGGAACGGGTAAAATAAGTTAAAAATCTACCTAAATCATATGCACAGAACAGAAATGAGCTGCTGAATAATATCTAAATTAAAGCATTTTGCACTCAAAGGACATTAATAAATGAAGAGTGGGAGTAACTCCCAAATTTCATCAAGCCGCCTTTGGCGTAGATGAAATTGATGGAGTTACCCCCGTCAGGGTTGGCGAGGCTTGTAGCGACTGTTAAGGAGCTAGAAGTCCGCAACCTACGACTTGGAGTGAGATAAAGAAGTCTTGAAACCTTTGAAAACAGAGGGTTCAAGACTTTTTTATTTTGGGAAAGTACTATTTTAGTACTATTTAAAATATATATCTTAAAATATGATGATATAATCAACAAAATATAAATACTAGTTTGCTTATAAAATACTAAACTTACTAGTAAAATAAGAAATC
>NZ_LTDM01000024.1 GCF_001940565.1 Tissierella creatinophila DSM 6911 | reverse complement strand
TTTTCTATGCCCTTTTTCTGTGTATAACTAGATTCTCCAAAATTAACGAGCATATTTATTTATTGAATTAAATTTCCCTTTGTGGATAACCTTAGATAATTTCAAAACTCTATTCTGCAACTATCTAAATGTGTATTTATTTTTAAAAATTTAAAGACTTAAATCTTAATAATCAATACATACCCAAAATCTTCTGAATATTACTATATTTAAATTATATCATAAAAAATATATTTATCATATTGTTTTTCCATATATCTCTATATTTTAGAATATCCTTATTGTACTAGATTTAAAATTGGATATAATATATATATAAAATATTAATAAGAAGGAATAAATATGATTTATATAAACAAAAGCTTAAAAACTAAGATTTTATCTCTACCCGAGAGTCCTGGGATATATAAGATGTTAGATAAGGAAAAAAATATAATATATATAGGTAAAAGTATATCCCTAAAAAAGCGAGTAAGGACTTATTTTTCAGAAAAACCGAAATGGGAAAAGGTAAAAAAACTTACCCCACTTATAGATGACATAGAATATATAGTTACAGATACACATCTAGAAGCTAGATTGTTAGAATGCGAAATGATAAAAAGAATAAAACCAATTTTTAATTCTCAATTTAAAAATGATAAGGGGTATGTATATCTAAATATAAAAGACTACAATATATACAATCCCATATCTATAGTATATGACTATGAAGAAAAAGTCTATGGACCATTTAGAAGAAAGTTTAGAGTGCTAATGGTATTAGAAGCTTTAAAAAATCTTTATCCTATATTAAAAGTAGATGAGAAATACCAGTTTAGCTATGATGTTTTTCCTGTTAAAATGGATAGAGAAACCTTTAATTTAAATAAGAGATCATTAGAAAATATATTTTCTAACGATAGAGAATTTACTCTTTTTTTAAAGTCACTAGATGATAAAATGATAGAAGCATCTAAAAACCTACAATTTGAAACTGCTATGACTTATAGAGACACTATAAATGGTTTAAACTATCTTAAGGGATCATTGAAAGAAGATAAAAACTTATTTCTTAAGAAACTCTTTATAAATATACCTTTAGATAAGGGCAATAAGTTTTTTTTAGTTTCTAGGGGAAAGATACTTTTAAAAGAGACATTTTTAGAGTTTAATGAAACTGATATAGAACATTTTATAGAAAGAGCCTTAAGCTTAAAAGCTCTTAAAGAAAATCCATTTGAAAAAGCCAGTTTAGATTTTAGAGATATAATTTATTCTGAAATTAGAACCCTACCTAAAGATATAATAAGGGTTATAAATTAGGGATAGTTCAATATTTTTTATAAAAATATTGAACTATCCCTTTTAATAAGACATTATATTTTTCTTAATATGGAGACAACTCTTATTCTAGTATTTATTTTACGATCCCTATCATTCATAGTATTCTTCTGTATCTATTGGTAGACCTTTTTTATTTAATCTACTCTCAATTATATCTTTTATTATAGAATAAAATAATACAAATAATGGAACTCCTATAACAAGTCCTATAAATCCAAATAATTTCCCAGCTACAAGTAGAGAGAACATTATCCAAAATGCTGATATCCCCAGTGAATCTCCTAATATCTTAGGACCTATAATATTTCCATCGATTTGTTGTATTATAAATATAATCAATAAAAACCATAGTGCTTTTACCGGTGAAATAAACATTATTATAAAGAATGAGGGGATAGCACCTATAAATGGCCCAAAAAATGGTATTATATTTGTAATTCCTATTATAAAAGAAACTAAAAGAACATAAGGCATCTTAAATACTGTTAATACTATAAATGTAAGAATTCCAATTATAAAGGAATCAAGAAGTTTACCGCTTAAAAACTTGCCAAATATATTATCAGTTCTAATTCCCATC
Organism: Tissierella creatinophila DSM 6911; assembly: GCF_001940565.1. Classification (GTDB taxonomy): domain Bacteria; phylum Bacillota; class Clostridia; order Tissierellales; family Tissierellaceae; genus Tissierella_A; species Tissierella_A creatinophila. The sequence goes on along the minus strand of NZ_LTDM01000024.1, from coordinate 21,221 downwards.
TTAATCATAAATTTTGCATTTTCCTCTGAAAAAGTTCCAAAGAGAACTTTTCTAGTTAATGCAATAAACTTTTCTTTATCTATAAGCAAATATATAGAAACAATTATTCCAAGTACTATATTCCATATACTAGATAATATAACTTTTGTAAAATTACCTATCTTAGGTAGCAAATCAGTAGCAAAAGTTAAAATATAATCTACAAATTCATCCCATTTACCTAATATCAATTTATAATATTCATCATTTATATATATACTTTCACCATACTCTATAATTTTATTACTTATTTCCACTACATACTTAGGTATATCATTTACAAGTCCCATTATTGAGCTTATAAGTTGTGGAAATATAAAATTTAAAAATAAATATAATAATAAAAGTACAGTTGAATAAGTAAGCACTATTCCAAGTATTCTATCCCTCTTTTTATGATCTTTAGCAAATATGTGTTTTAATATATATCCTTCATAAAATTCCAATATAAAGTTAAATATATATGCCATAATAAAACCTATTATAATAGGTGAAAATACACTCAAATACCTACTTACTTGTACTTTAAAAAGATTTACCTCAGATGCGATTATATAAAATACTATACTTAGTGCAAGTACTAAAAAAGAATATACTGCTATTGTATTATATCGTTGGTTCCACTTAACCTTCATCATTCCACTCCTTATTTTTTAGATATATATGGATTATCTTTTATAACAAATCTTAATAAATAATCTTTGCTCTTAGCATAGTCTATATTTATTCTAGGGGTTTTTACTATGTTTTCTTCAAGTATGTCCTCCGCATCTTCTAACCAGATCATATCATCACTATCTAAATCTCTTCCATAGAATTCATCTTTTGTAATTCCATAACTCATTACAAGTTTTGCAGGTCCATTTGTAAGATTTATGATTTCTTTCTTTTTGGGGTCTATATATTTTCTCTTATACCTATTTTCATACATCGCTTCTATTCCCTCAATAGGTTCTATGGCTCTAATAAGAACTCCTCCCAAAACATCTTCTTTTTCTGCTATTATATTCATACACTGGTACATTCCATATATATTGTATATATATATATGACCTCCAGCCTCTCTAACAACCCTTGTTCTATCCGTAAGTCCTTTATGAAAATGTGCCGCATCATCATTATCATTTGTGTAGGCTTCTGTTTCTACAATTTTCCCTTTATATATTTGTCCACCTCTGTCTAAAACTAAAATCTTTCCAAGAAGTTCTTTTGCAACTAATTCTGTATTTCTAGTAAAAAAATCTCTTTTCAATCTCATTTCTTCCTCCTAATACATATGCTTTATCTTATATGATAATTATCTCCTTCTACTATAAATTCTATTTTGTTTTCCTTAACTTCACATATATTTAAAGAAGTACCTTTATTTATATCTATAGTATATAACTTTTCTAAAGGAATGTTTTTAATAATAGATGTTAATATCTTTATTGTAACTCCATGAGAAACTATAAGTATATCTTCTCCTCCACTTTTCAATATCTCATCTAAAGATAATCTCACTCTTTTAAATATTTCTTCATATGATTCGCCATTAAGTGTGGGTTTATATAGATGGGGTTTATTGAGATAAATATCAAACTCATCCTTATATTTTTCTAGTACCTCATCCATCTCCATCCCTTCCCATTTACCAAATCCTATCTCCTTTAGTCCCTCTAGCTTTATTATATCTATATTTCTATCTTTTCTAAGTATTTCTGCAGTTTCTATTGCTCTTTTTTGGGTGCTTGAGTATATATGGGTAAAGTCTATATCTTTTAACCTTTCTGCTAAGTTCATAGCATCAGAAATTCCTTTTTGGGTTAAATTAGAATTATTCCAACCTTGAAGTCTTTTTTGTATATTCCATTGTGTTTGCCCATGTCTTATTATATATAATTTCAAATTATCAACTCCTAATTTTCAATATATATTATTATAACACAATCTAATATATAATAATTATTCTTTAATTGCTTTTCTGAATTTATAGCGTCTTTAAAGTTTAAAAAAGATATAAAAGCAGGATATAAGCTAGCTTATATCCTGCTTTTATATCTTTATTTATCCACTAATTTTTAGAGATATCTAATGCTTTTTCTAATATTTCAATCATTTCATCTATTTCTTCTTTTGTAACTATTAGAGGTGGTACAAATCTTATAACACTTGCACCTGCTCCAACTAGTAGAAGCCCATTTGCCATTGCATTTTTTATTATATCTCCTGTATTTATATCAACTTCAATTCCTTGCATAAGACCTAGCCCTCTTACATCTTTTATAAATCCATATTTATCTTTTAACTCTTCTAACTTCTTTCTTAAATATTTACCACTTTCTTCGGCATTTTTTAATACTCCATCATTTAAAAGCCTATCTACTATATGACCTGCAGCAGTTGTAGCCATTGGATTGCCTCCAAATGTTGAGGCATGATCCCCTGGACTAAAAGCTAGTGCAAACTTTTCCTTTGCCATCATAGCTCCTATAGGTACCCCTCCACCTAATCCTTTTGCTAATGCCATAACATCTGGAGATATGCCATATATTTCATGAGCAAAAAGTTTACCAGTTCTTCCTACTCCTGTTTGTACTTCATCAAATATAAGTACTATATCTTTCTCTGTACAAAGCTTTCTTACCTTTTCTAAATATTCTTTTTTAGCTGGATTTACCCCACCTTCACCTTGAACTACCTCTAAAATTATACCACAAGTATTTTCATTTACTAACTCTTCAATTGATGCAAAGTCATTATATATTGCATACTTTATTCCAGGTATAAGTGGTCCAAAACCTTTTTGATACTTTTCTTGACCAGTAGTAGTTAAAGCACCAAGAGTTCTTCCATGAAAAGAGTTTTTCATGCTTATTATTTCAGATGCCCCTTCTCCTTTATTTTTATAAGCATATTTACGGCTTAATTTAATAGCAGCCTCCATAGCTTCAGTTCCACTATTGCAAAAAAACACCTTATCAAAACTACTATTTTCAACTAAAGTTTCCGCAAGACTTACTACGGGCTCAGTTATATAAAGATTTGAACAATGGTGTATTTTTTCAAGTTGATCTTTTATAGCTTCAATATATTTTTCATCACCATATCCTAACACATTTACTGCTATTCCCGCTACAAAATCCATATATTTTTTACCATCTTCATCCCAAACATACACCCCTTTTCCCTTTTTTAATACAATTGGAAATGAGTTATATGTGTTCATTATATATTTACTACCCTTTTCTAGTACTCCTGTTTTACTCATCTTGTCCTCCTTTTATAAACATAGTTCCTATTCCCTGTTTAGTAAATATCTCAAGTATCATACTATGGGGCAAGTTTCCATTTATTATATGAACCTGCTTTGTCCCTCTTTCTACAGCACTTATACAACATTCTACTTTTGGAATCATTCCTCCTGTTATTATTCCATCTTCTATGTTTTTTCTTGCTACATCCAAATCCATATAATGTATAAGCGAATCTTTATCATTTACATCGCGCATTACACCAAGTATATCAGTTACAAATATTAGCTTTTCAGCATTTAAACTCCCTGCAATCTCAGCTGCCGCATAGTCAGCATTTATATTGTAGGTGTCAAAATTTTCATCTTTTGCAACTGGTGATACAACCGGTATAAACCCTTGTTGGAGTAGTGTTTTTATAATACTAGGATCTACAGATTCTATATCACCTACAAATCCTAGATCTCCATTTTCTATTTCTATTTTTTTAGCTTTTAATAAATTGCCATCCTTTCCACTTATACCTACAGATGGTATTCCATTTTTTTGTATGCTATTTGCTATTTCTTTATTTACACTACCTGATAATACCATCTCTACTATTTCCATAGTTTCATCATCTGTAACTCTTAGTCCATCTATAAATTGTGCATCTTTACCTAATTTATCTAATGCTTCTTTTATAAATGGCCCTCCGCCATGTACTATGACTATATCTATACCTAGGAGTTTAAATAATACAATGTCTTCTATTAAAAGCTTTTTCTTATCTTCATCTATCATTGCACTACCACCATACTTTATTACAAATGTCTTTCCTGTAAACTTTTTTATATATGGTATGGCTTCTATGAGTATATTTGCCTTTTCTAATGCTTTATCCATATTTTCACCCCTATTTAGCTTCTATAGCTTGCATTTATCTTTACATAGTCATAACTTAAATCACATCCCCAAGCAGTAGCTGACTCAGTTCCTTCTCCTAATTCTATATTTATCTTTATTTCATCCATCTTTAAAACCTCTAGTGCCTTTTCCTCGTCAAAATCTAAAGGCATTCCATCTTTCATAAGTACTATTGTTTTATCTCCATTTTGTATGTTAATGCTTGATTTTTCTAGTTGGAAATCTATTTCTGTATATCCAAGTGCACATATTATCCTGCCCCAATTGGCATCTTCTCCAAAAAATGCTGCTTTCACAAGACTTGAACTTATAACTGATTTTGCAAATTCTCTAGCATCATCTTTAGTTTTAGCACCTTTTACATTTGCTTCTATAAATTTCCCAGCACCTTCTCCATCTTTAATTATCTGCTTAGCTAAAGATAAGTTTACATAATCAAAAGCTTCTTTAAATTTATAATAATCTTCATCCTTTGTAGTTATCTCTTTATTCTCTGCCATCTTATTTGCTAAAACTATTAAAGTATCATTTGTACTTGTATCTCCATCTACAGAAATCATATTGTAGGAATCATCTGTACTTTGTTTTAAAAGTTCATCTAGTAAATCGTGGGATATGTTTACATCTGTTGTTACAAATGCAAGCATAGTTCCCATATTTGGATGAATCATACCAGAACCTTTAGCTATTCCTGCTATTACTACCTTTTTACCATCTATTTCTACTTCTACCGCTACCTTTTTAGGGAAGGTATCTGTGGTCATGATAGCTTCTGCAGTCATATCTCCATGAAGCAAACTATCTCCAATTTCTTTATAGTTTTCTTCTATGGAACGTTTTATTTTTTCAATTGGTAAATTAACTCCTATTACTCCAGTAGATGATACCAATACCCTATCTTTTTCTAAACCCAATACATTTTTCACTGTATCTATCATAGTTTGAGCATCTTCTAATCCCTTTTTACCAGTACAGGCATTAGCATTTCCACTATTTATAACAATAGCTTGAATGAGTTTTGTCCTCTTTAAAATTTCCATATCAATTTGTACCGGAGCTGCCTTTACTGTGTTTTTAGTAAATACTGCTACACAATCTGCTGGAACATCACTATATATAATGGACATATCATTCTTCTTTTTTCTTATAGCTGCAAAAAAACCTGCCGCTTTAAATCCTTTTGGGGTTGTTATACCACCATTTATAATTTTCATGATTTGACCGACCTTTCTATACTGGGAATATTGATACGTCTTCTAGTCCTGCTTTTTCATCTAATCCAAACATTATATTCATATTTTGAACTGCCTGTCCTGCCGCTCCTTTTATCATATTATCTATTGCTCCAACTACTATGATCCTATTTGTTCTCTTATCTACTTTAAATCCTATATCACAAAAATTTGATCCCTTAACCCATTTAGTTTCAGGAAATACTCCTTCTTTTGTAAGTCTTACAAAATATTCATCCTTATAATACTTTTCATATATTTTCTTTATATCGTCATATTCTAAGTTTTCTTTTAGATTTGCATATGAAGTAGTTAATATTCCCCTATTCATAGGAATTAAATGAGGCGTAAAGCTAACTAAACTTCCTAATTGTTCTTCTATTTCAGGAATATGCCTGTGAGCACCTATAGAATATGCCTTTAAACTTTCGTTGCACTCAGTAAAGTGAGTCCCAAGATTAATGCCTCTTCCCGCACCAGTTACACCTGACTTTGCATCTATTATTATACTGTTTTTTTCTATTAAATCTTCTTCTACTAAAGGCATAAGGGAAAGTATACTAGAAGTTGGATAGCAACCAGGATTTGCTACAAGTCTAGCCTTTTTTATATCTTCTCTATTCTTTTCACATAGTCCATATACTGCCTCATCTAAAAGCTCTGGAGAACCATGCTCCGTGTTGTACCATTTTTCATACACTTGTATATCTTTTAATCTATAATCTGCACTTATATCTATTACCTTAACCTTTTCAAGCATAGAGCTATTTATTTCATTGGATACTATACCATGAGGAAGAGCCATAAATATTAAATCAACTTCTTCTGATATTTTTTCTAAATCTTTGCCTGTACAGGTCTTTGTAAAAACATCTCTATAATTTTCATAGATAGAACTATAGGATTGACCTTCATAACTTTCTGATGTGATATATTTTAAATCTACATCAGGATTTTTTATTAAAAGCCTGATAAGGTCTGTTCCCACATATCCTGTCGAACCTACTACTGCTACTTTTATCACTTTAATTCCCCCTTAAAATAAAATACCCTTCTAATCTATATAAAGATAAGAAGGGATTGTCTTTAAAACTCTAATTGAAATAATTTAATATTTCTATCTTTTATTTAACTACTCTTGGCGGGCAATCTTTATGAATTAGTTTCAATATAGTCCAATTTGTTAGAGTCTTCCCCTCTACTAACTCTATCTAAATTTTACTATATTTACTCTTTAATCATTAGACTTTAGTTTTTACATTTTAAAGATTTACTAAAATTTCGTATACTGTATTTAATTAATTATTATATATTAAATTGTTGAAAATTGCAAGAATTTTTCTATAACTTTAATAATATTACTTTTTATAAGTCTACTTTAGTATTTTTTTTATTAATACACATATATATTAATATATATAAATTAAGAGGTGGTTATTTGAAAAATAGGAGATTTATATATGGGTCTTTTATAATGATATTTATGAATATATTTACAAGATTTTTCGGATTTACCTATGAAATACTCCTATCTAAAATACTTGGGGCTGAAGCCATGGGAGTGTTTCAAATGGCTACATCTTTATTGATGTTTTTTTTAGTATTTACAATTTCTGGAGTTCCAACATCTGTTACAAAGTTTGTAGCCCAAGAAGTTTCCCTAAATAATAAATATAATGTAGAAAAGATATTTAAAACTTCTTTAACATTTAACTTTTTTATGTCTATATTTTTAAGCTTTATACTTTTTTCTTTCTCAGAATTTATTGCAATTCAAGTTTTTAAAGATAAATCTATGATGATAGCAGTATATCTTCTTATACCTCCTCTTATCATTATATCTTGTAGTAATATAATAAGATCATATTTTTATGGCAGAAAAAATATGGTTACGCCAAGTGTATCTCAAACCATTGAACACTTTTCAAGATTTATAATAGTTATAGGTTTATTCTTTATCCTAAGACCAATAGATCCTTTTTACGGTACTTTAATAGCTATACTTGGAATAAGTATAGGAGAGTTTTTTGATATTCTTTGGTCTATATTTTCTAAAAAAAGATTATATAATTATGAGATAGCAAAACCTGATAATGCCTGGAATAGTTTTAAAACTTTATCTAAACTTTTAACATTTTCAGTTCCTTTAACTGTATCTGGGATCTTTAGTGTAAGTCTAAACTTTTTAAATTCAATACTTATACCTTCTAGACTTATTTATGCAGGATACACAAGTAGTATGGCTATGGCGTCTTTTGGTAGGATAACCGGTATGGTTATGCCATTAATTCATCTACCATTTGTAGTTACATCTGCCTTAGTTGTAAGCCTGATTCCAAGCCTTTCAGAGCAGATTATGAAAGGGCAATATGAAGATATAAAAAAAGATATATCACTTTCAATTAAAGCAACCCTTCTTATCTCTATACCTTTAACTATTTGTCTTATAATATTTCATAAAGCTTTAGCTCTAAATTTGTATGGGGATATCCTGGTAGGTTCTTATATAAAAATTTTAGCACTTGGAACTCCACTTATAGCACTTCAACATCTGTTTTTAGGGGTTCTCACTGGTATAAATAAGCAAACTAGTTCTACTATAAATAGGATGATTGGTATGAGCATTAGAGTATTTCTCATATATGTTTTAGTGGGAAATCCTAAATATCAAATAAATGGTTTTTTTATTAGTTTTTTTATTTCAAATTTATTTATACTTCTATTCGATATTATAAGTTTAAAACAAGCTTTTAAATTTAAAATGGATTATTTAGATTTAATTGGTAAACCAATTTTAGCATCATTATTTATGGCAATGTATATAAAAATCACCACAGGCAATCTAGAAAATTTAAGTTTAATAAGTTTTCCTGCTCTTTTATTTATTATTTTAATATCCCTTTTATCATATATTTTTATTTTGATACTAACAAATGCAATTCCTAAAGACTTATTTAAGAGAATCTTTTTATTTAAAAACAGATAATTAAATTTAATTATCTGTTTTTAAATAAATATAGTTATTAACTTTTCAACATATAGGTTAAACTCTAGATTCGACATTTTTCATTTATTCTCTTGTTTTTATTTGTATCTTACAATATTCTAGAGAAATATAAATCTCCTTTTAAACCTTTATTATATGGGTGCATTTTTTTAAAAAGTCCTATATAATGGATTCTAAGGATAGGTGAAATTATGGATATTTATAAAATATTAAAAACTTATTTTGGATATGATAGATTTAAAACAGGTCAAGAAAAAATAGTAAAGGGTATATTAGAAGGTCAAGATGCGCTTGGAATAATGCCTACAGGTGGAGGAAAATCTCTTTGCTATCAACTTCCTGCTATTGTTTTAGAAGGGGTAACTATAGTTATCTCCCCCCTTATATCACTTATGAAAGATCAAGTAGATAGTTTATCAGAAATGGGAATAACTTCTACTTTTATAAATAGTACTTTAGAAGAAGATATCTTACAAGAGAGAATTAAAGATATAAGACTTTTAAAATATAAAATAATCTATATAGCTCCTGAAAGACTGGAAAGTTATTTATTTATAAATTTAATAAGAGATATAGATATTTCTATGGTAGCTATAGATGAAGCGCACTGTATAAGCCAATGGGGTCATGATTTTAGACCTAGCTATAGAAATATTCCTAAGTTTATAAATTCTTTTATCAAAAGACCTATAGTTAGTGCTTTTACAGCTACTGCTACAAAGGCAGTAGTAGAAGAAATTAAAACTTTAATAGAATTTAAAAACCCTGTCGAATCTATGATAGGCTTTGATCGTCCAAATCTTTTTTATGAGGTTAGAAAGATAGTAAACAAGGCGGATTTTATAGCTAATTTTGTCAAAGAAACTTATCCAGATGAGTCTGGAGTCATATATTGTGCTACTAGAAAATCTGTAGAGAGTTTAACTCTTAAATTAAGAGATTTAGGATTTAATGCTATAGGATATCATGGAGGCATGGATTCAGAAACTAGAAACACGGCCCAAGAGTCTTTTATATATAATAGAGTTCAAATAATAGTAGCTACAAATGCCTTTGGCATGGGGATAGACAAGCCTGATGTTAGATTTGTAATTCACTATAATATGCCTCAAAATATGGAAAGCTATTATCAAGAAGCTGGAAGAGCTGGTCGTGACGGAGAAAAGAGTCATTGTATCCTTCTTTATTCACCGTCGGATATTGTAAAACAAAAGCTACTTATACAAAATAACCCCGTAAGCTTAGAAAGAGAAAATCTACTTTATAAAAACTTACAATATCTTGTAGATTATTGCCATACCAATGATTGTTTAAGAAACGACATATTAAAATACTTTGGCGAAAATCCTGATGTGGAAAATTGTAATAATTGTGGAAATTGCCTAGATAATTCTGAAATGGTAGATATAACATTAGAATCGCAAAAAATACTTTCTTGTATATATAGGGTTGGAGAAAAGTTTGGAGTAAGTTTAATAATTCAGGTTTTAAGAGGATCTAAAAATAAAAAAGTATTGCAATTTGATTTAGATAAAATATCGACCTATGGACTTATGAGAGAATATAAAGAACAAACCCTTAGAGAAATAATAATGACACTTATCTCTAGGGGATATATAATTACAACCTTAGATAAATTCCCAGTATTAAAACTATCAAATAGTTCAAAAGAAGTTTTAAAAGGAGAAGTAAAAGTATTTCATAAAAAACATCTAATGGAAGAAAAGAAGGAGAAAAAAGTTAAATCTAATATAGACTCTATAATGGAAAACTTTGATAATGAACTCTTTGAAAAACTTAGAGAACTAAGATATAGTTTGTCTAGCGAAAAAAATATTGCTCCATTTATGATATTTCATGATTCAAGTCTTAGAGAAATGGCATCTTTTTTTCCTATAGATAAAGAATCCTTTTTAACTATTAAGGGAGTAGCACTAAAAAAGTATGAAAGCTATGGAGAAGACTTTTTAACAATAATAATAGAACATGTGAAAAAAAGTGGAAAGACTCCTTTAGATCTAAAGAAAAAAGAGGTAGTAAGAGAAGATTTAAATGAAAGGTATGAAAACACCTATAAAGCTTATTTGGAAAATGATAGTTTAGAGACAATAGCAAAGATAAGAAACTTTACCCCTAGTACTATTTTAGAACATCTATCAAAATGTGAAGAAAAAGGTAAAAATGTTGATTGGTCTAGATTTATAATAGATCCTAAACTAGAGGAAGATATCTTGGAAGTTATAAAAAGAGTTGGAATAGAAAAATTAAAACCAATAAAAGATGAATTACCAGAAAGTGTAGGATATGAAGATATAAAACTAGTTATCATAAAAAATAGTTAAGGGAAAAAGTGGAAAAATTTAAATTATAGTAACTTTTACGGTAAACTTGTAATAATATTAAAATAACTTATGGGGTGATTTTATGGAAATAAAAAGTATCAAGACCTTTATTCTCTATAACTTAGTATTTTTGGGGATTAATCATCTATTTATAAAAATAGATATTATGAAGGCGTTAGTTTTATCTATAATAAGTTATTTTATTAATTTTGCATTTATTTCGTTTAGAAAGTAAAAAAAATTAATATTTTTTAAAAAGGGATAGATTTAAAATCTATCCCTTTTTTCACCTAATTATCTAGTTTTTCTAATCTTATACCTGTCATTTCTCCATTTAAGTCTTGTTCTTCTAAAGGCTCTTCTACTTTTTCTATGTTTTTAGCAAGTGTTTCAGATTTAATGAAATCACTGTACTCTTCTATAGCAATTTTGATCTTTTCTGATCCATTATAGTAGATGTCTATATTGTCTAATACATCATATCCATTGCTCTTTCTCATCTGTTGAATTTTAGATACAAACTCTCTAGCATATCCCTCATTTAAAAGCTCATCTGTAAGTGTAGTATCTAAGATTACAAATAAATTGTTTTCCATTGTCACATTAAATCCTTCTTTTGAAGATATAGTTACCTGTACAAAGTCTTTTGGAATATCAAAGTTTTCTCCATCTAAGTCAAGTACGAGGGCTTCTCCCCTCTCTAGAATCTCTACAGTTTCTTTTGCATCTAGACTGTTTAAAACTTTACCAAAAGCTTTTATATGTTTACCAAGTATAGAACCTGCTACTTTAAAGTTTGGTTTTAAAGAATAATTCATATAGCTTGATAAGTCTTTTTCAAACACTACATCTTTTACATTTAACTCTTCTTTTATTAAAGGCACTAAATCACTTATCTTTTCTTCATATTTCCCGTCTATTACTACCTCACTTAGTGGTTGACGTACCTTTATTCTAACTGTTTCTCTTGATGCTCTTCCTAGAGCTACTAACTCTCTTACTAGATCCATTTTTTCTTCTAGCTCAAGATCTATTAAATCTTCTTCTTGCTCAGGATAGAAAGCCAAATGAACTGAACCATCATCTGTAAGCTTTTGATAGATTTCTTCAGCCATAAATGGTACAAAAGGAGCTACCATTTTGCAAAGTCCTACTAAGATTTCATAAGTTGTATTGTATACTGCCTTTTTATCATCATCTAATTCTGTAGACCAAAATCTTCTTCTATTTCTTCTTATATACCAGTTAGATAAGTCTTCTATAACAAATTCTTGGATATCTCTTACAACCCTTGTCAGTTCAAATATATCCATATTTTCTTTTACATTTTTAAGAAGAGTATTATATTTTGAAAGTATCCATCTATCTATCTCTGGTCTGTCTTTATAATCTATATTGAAGTCTTTTGGATTTACCTCATCAGTATTTGCATAGAGAGAGAAGAAGTTGTATACATTTCTCATAGATCTAAAGAATTTAGATTCTACTTCTCTTAGTCCATTTTCATCAAATTTTGTAGGAGTCCAAGGTGGTGAAACATAAAGTATATACCATCTTAAAACATCCGCTCCATATTCGTCAAATAATCTAAATGGATCTACAGTATTGCCCTTAGATTTTGACATCTTTTTACCTTCTTTATCTAGAACTAAATCATTTACTAGTACATTTTTATAAGGTGATTTTCCTGTTACAAAAGTTGATATAGCAAGAAGAGAATAAAACCATCCACGTGTTTGATCTATTCCTTCACATATAAAGTCAGCTGGGAAAAGTTTATCAAAATTATCTTTGTTTTCAAATGGATAGTGATGTTGAGCAAAAGGCATAGCTCCACTATCAAACCATACGTCTACTACATCTTTTTCACGTGTCATAGTTCCATTACATTTTTCACATTTTAAATGTATATTGTCTACATATGGTCTGTGAAGTTCTATATCCATATCAATATCTTCTATAGATTTTTCTATAAGTTCTTTTCTAGAACCTATGCTTGTTACATTACCACAATCACATCTCCAAACTGGAAAAGGAGTTCCCCAATATCTACTTCTAGATATTGCCCAGTCATTTAAGTTTTCTAACCAGTTTCCAAATCTTTTTTCTCCAACATAATCAGGATACCAGTTTACACTATTATTATTTTCTATTAATTTATCTTTTAATTTAGTTATCTCTATATACCAAGATGGTTTTGCATAATAAAGAAGTGGTGTGTGACATCTCCAACAGTGCGGATAATTGTGATCCATTTTTTGCTTTTTATATAATTTCTCATTTTCTCTTAGCAACTGTATAATATCTGGATCTGCATCCATTACAAATGTATCTCTCCAAGGTGTTTCTAAAAACTTACCTTCTTCTGATACTGGGTTTACTACAGGAAGCTTATACCTAAGCCCTGTATTGTAGTCGTCCTCTCCAAATGCAGGTGCAGTATGAACTATCCCTGTACCATCTTCTGTAGTTACGTAGTCCCCTAAGGTTACAAAGAAGGCTTTTCCTTTTACATTTATAGCCGGAATAAGTTGCTCATATTCTATAAACTCTAAATCTCTTCCTGTCATCTCTTCCAATACTTCATAGTCTTCTTCTAATACCTTTTCTGCTAAAGCTTTACCTACATAATAAATTTCTTCATCCTTTTTGACTCGCAAATAAATCTCATCAGGATTTACAGTTAAAGCTACGTTTGAAGGAAGTGTCCAAGGAGTAGTGGTCCAAGCTAAGAAATATTCATCTTTTTCTTTTAGCTTAAACTTAGCTATAACAGTTTCGGTTTTTATTTCTTCATATCCTTGTGCAACCTCATGAGATGCAAGTCCTGTACCACATCTTGAGCAGTATGGTAATATCTTGTGACCTTCATAGATAAGACCTTCTTTAAAAAATTTATCTAGTATCCACCATACAGATTCAATATAATCATTTTCAAGAGTTATGTAAGGATCATCCAAGTCAATCAAATATCCCATTCTTTCTGTCATATCTCTCCAAAGTTTTTCATACTGAAATACAGATTCTCTACATTCTTTATTGAACCTTTCTACACCATATTTTTCAATATCATGTTTATCTTTTAAATTTAATTTTTTTTCTACTTCAATTTCTACTGGAAGTCCATGCGTATCCCATCCTGCTTTTCTCTTAACTCTATATCCTTGCATAGTTTTGTATCTACAGGTTAAATCTTTTAAGGTTCTAGCCATTACGTGATGTATTCCAGGCTTACCATTAGCAGTGGGAGGTCCTTCAAAAAATACAAAAGGCTTATCTTCGTCTCTGCTCTCTACAGATTTATTAAGTAGATCTATTTTATTCCAATATTTTGATATTTCTTTTTCCCTTTCATTCACGGGACTATTTGATAGTTCATCAAAGTTTTTCATCATTTTCCTCCTTATAAATAAAAGTCCCTTAAGCCTATATTATAGACTTAAGGGACGAATCTTTCCGTGGTACCACCCAAATTACAAAAAACAATATATTTTTTGTCACTTACTAGAAATAACGGTTTCTTTTCCGTAATACCCTGAATTTTAGGTATTATGCTCAAAGGTGATTTTCATAAAGTCCTTTTAATAATCTTTCACCTAATGATTATTTCTCTAAAAAAAGAATTCTTTATTACTCTTCTTATCAAAGCATATTTTTTCACTTTCATATAAATATACTTTATTTCTATTTGTTTGTCAAGATATTTATTTAAAATTCATAATCAACAACTGCTCTAGATTCTATATATTTAGCTATAGCTTTACCAACTTTTAAATGATCCTGATGTTTTTGATAGGTGTTTAAATCTTCAATACTTTTAAACTTAGAATCTAATACTATATCATAAGATGAATCATTTTCTACAATATTAATACCTACGTTTAGTTCTACTATTTCTTGTATATCTTCTTTTAGACTTTCAAGCATATCTTTTACTATCTTTGAACTTTCAATCTTAGTGTTTCCATCTACATCTTCTTTTATTTTCCACATTACAATATGTTTTATCATTTATATCTTTCTCCTTTAATTTATCATTAATTTAAAATATTTCTTCTTGCATCTGTCTTAATTTATAGATAGAACTTGTCTTATCTAGTTCTACCATATCATAGGTAATCACTTCACCCTTTTTAATGTCTCTCTTTACCCTTGTCTTAGTATTTACAAGTCCTATAGGTAGTAAATTTTCCGCCTTTGCCTTCTTGTACTCTTCTATTGTTCCAAGCACCTTATATTCTCCTATACCATCTAGATATTCACCTTTTTTTAGATCTATTTTAGCAAGTGTTACTACTTCAGAAACAGGTCCATCTATGGGAGCTATTGTTGCTTCGTTATAAAAGTATGCATTGGCAACTGTTATAGGAGTTTCAAGGCTTGTTAAGTGATATGGTCTATAAAGTACATAGTTTGGGCCATCACCCATAGAGAGATATTTCATCTCACTATGAATTTGATTAAGTGAAGTTGACACTACTACAAATACTCCTGGTGCTATCCCATGCACATAATCAACTACACCTATATTGTTTAGTATTCCTCCATCTTTTTTTAGTCTAAATATATCCGAAAGTCCTTTTACATCAGAATGTACTCCATGTGAACCCCTTATATCTGGAATAAAACCTGTTGAATTACTCATTGCAGCCATTTCTATCATAGTATTAGTCCCATCTACAAAGCTTGCAAGTCTAAGTGGCTTTAGATTCTTTTTTAAAGCTATTTCTCTTACAGTATCAGGATTTGCATCAAAATCTATTGGATTATTTTTACCCTTTCCAATAGCTATTATTTCAAATCCTAAAGCATCTGCAAAATCATATATTTCTTTTACAGAACCCGGTTCATCTCCTGCCGTGCCAGTATAAACTACTCCTGCATTTTTAGCTAATTTATTTAATATAGGCCCAACTGTTACATCAGCCTCTACATTTACCATTACTATATGTTTTTTATTTAATATAGAATCCATAGCAATCCTAGCTCCTGCCTCAGGACTTCCTGTAGCATCTACTACAACATCTATTAAGTTTGCCTTGCTTCCAAGTTCTGTATTGTCACTTACTACAAATTTCCCATCTTCCATAGCTATATTTATATCATTTAAGTTTTTAGCTACTTTTATATCTTCTCTTCTAATTCCTGCTAATGTATAAGTAGCTATTGCATCTTCTATATTTCTACTTACTACTAGTGAAGGAGTCATACCCTTCATAAGCATCATTTGACTTACCATTCCCTTTCCCATAAGTCCTGCACCTATAAGAGAAACCTTTATATTCTTACCATTTTCCTCTAGTTGTCTTAATTTATCATTAACTGACATAACTTTCCCCTCCCAAATCTATCATTCTTATAAAGTAGTACTTGCACTTGTTCCAGCCATATATCCTGATGACCAGGCCCATTGAAGATTATATCCTCCGCAGTCTCCATCAATATCTATAAGTTCCCCCACAATATATAGACCCTTACATTTTTTGGACTCCATAGTTTTACTATCTATTTCTTTAGTAGATACTCCTCCTGCAGTAACTTGAGCATCTTTCCACTCTTTACTTCCTATTATCTTAAATTCCCAATTTGTCAGTATCTCTGAAAGATTGTTTATTTCTTTTTTAGAAATGTGTGCGACTTTCTTATCTCTTTTTATATTTATTTCTTTTAAAATACTAGGTATTAGTCTTTTGTTTATAAGCCCTATAAGTGCTTCTTCTATAGTCCTATTTTCCATATATATAAATCGTTTATTTAAGTAGTCTTCTAGTTCTTCTTTTGATTTGGAATGGATAATTGAAATCTTGAGCTTTATATCTTTTTTATTATTTAAATATTCCAAAGCAGTTCTAGTAATCTGTAATATTGGTGGTCCTGAAATACCATAATCAGTAAATAGTATGTCTCCAAAGTCTTCTAATAATAACTTATCCCTAGAGTAAAGTTTAGCTTGTCCAGGAAACTTTACTCCTTTAACATTTTTAAATATCTTACCATCTAATTTGAGTTGTACAAGCCCTGGGAAAGGTTCTAATATAGTATGGTCAAGAGCTTTAACTAAGCTGTATCCACTGCCATCTGAACCACTTAAAGGCATAGCCATACCACCAGTTGCTATTATTACTTTATCAGATTTAATCTTTTCACCATTTTCAAGTTCTATTATAAAATCTTTATCTTTTTTTATCGCTTTTACATAGCTATTTAGTTTTACTTTTACCTTTAGGTTTTCCATTTCCAGTCTTAAAACATCTAGTACACTTGAACTCTGTAGCGACATTGGAAACACTTTTCCCCCTTCTTCTACAAAAGGAGTTATTCCAAGTCTTTCAAAAAAACTTATTGTCATATCTACATTAAAACTTCCAAGTGCACTATAGGTAAACTTGGGGTTTTCTCCATGATAATTTGTATTGCTTAAATTTATATTTGTATAATTGCATCTTCCGTTGCCTGTTGCTAAGATTTTTTTTCCAACTCTATCGTTTCTCTCTAAAAGAAGTACATCTGCTCCGTTTCTCCTAGCTGCTATTGCAGCTATAATACCAGATGCTCCCCCTCCTACTACGATTATCTTTTCTTTCATAAATTACTCCTTTAATTTGTTCTCTCCTTATTTTATCCTTTATAATTTATTTTGTCCATCAGTAAAGAAAAACTAATGGTATAAAGTGGATATATTAAGATGAAAAAAGGCCTAGTTTTTAACTATGACCTTTCTTTATACTTATATTTACTTATATTTACTTGTATTTACTTATTTTTTCTCATTATATGTGAAGCTAGTACGAATACGCCATTTAATGATATCCCAACTAAAGCTGCAAAACTTAAACCAGTTATAGTAACATCAGTTTTTGGAATTAGTATTCCTATTGTAAATCCTAGTTTACTTCCTATATATTCTCCGCCTAGACCTAGAATCAATATACTTCCCATTATAATTATATTTTTAAAGTTAAACTTTACATTTTCATTTTTTATAGTTTTAACTCCTATTAAAGATATCATGCTAAATAACATAATAGATATACCACCCATTACAAAAGCGGGTATAGATGACAATACTCCTCCTATTTTTGATACGAATGCAAGTCCTATTGCAAACACTGCTGCAAGTCTTAATACTGAAGGATCGTAGTTTTTTGTAAGTGCTAGTACCCCAGTGTTCTCGCCATAAGTTGTATTTGCTGGTCCTCCAACTAAAGCTGCAAACATAGTAGCAAGTCCATCTCCAAGTAGTGTTTTGTTTAATCCTGGATCTTCTATAAAATTTTCCCCAACTACTTGTCCATTAGTAGTTATATCGCCTAAATGTTCCATAAAAACTGCTAAAACTACTGGTACAGTTATAGCTATAGCACCAATATCAAATTTTGGAAGATTAAAAGCTGGTATTGCTATTGTTGCACTTTTTCTTATAATCTCTGTCTCTACAAATCCAAGCCTTAACGATATTAGATAACCCGTAATAACTGCTATAAGAATTCCAAGTTGTTTTATAAAACCTTTTGTCCCAAAGTTTATTAAAACTGCTACACCAAGAGTTATCCCTGCAATGATTAGATTTTCTTTTGCCATTTTAAAAGCTGTTGGTAGCATGTTAAGTCCTATTACTATAATCATAGGTCCAACTATATAGGGTGGAAGAGCTTTTTTGATTCTTTCTACCCCTATTCTTTTAACCAAGAAAGAAAGAAGTACGTAGATAAGTCCTGCTACCATTATCCCACCTTGGGCATAGGCTAAGTCTCCTCCATAGATTTCTTTTATTGTAAGTATTACTGGAATAAATGCAAATGATGAGCCTAAGAATACGGGAACTTTTTTCTTTGTACATGCGTGAAATATAAGTGTACCAACACCTGCTGTAAATAATGCTATAGAAGGGTTAAACCCTGTAAGAATTGGAACTAGAACTGTAGCCCCAAACATTGCGATAAGATGTTGAAGTGCTAAAACTGATTTCTTTGCACCTTTTAAAATTGATGAATCCTGGATCATAGTTTTCTTCATAATATGATCTGTCATTTTTTATATCTCTCCTTTCCAGCCTCACAGGACTGATTTAAAGTTTTATATTTATTTATCTTAGACAGTATAGCATGGATATAAAGTCGATACAAGTATTTTTTTAAGGAAATATATATAAATTTACCTATTAATAGAAGTAACTATAAAAGGACAATTTATTTATCATAAATTGTCCTTTTATCTTTTATTATATTTTAAATTTATGGATATGCATTTGTAGTTCCTCTGCTATTTTTGCTAGTTCTTCACTTGATCTAGCTATTTCATCATTTGATGCTACTTGCTCTTCTGTACTTGCGGAGACTTCTTGAACTCCTGCTGCATTTTCTTCAGATACAGCAGATAGATTTTGCATAAGATCTATTAGTTTATTCTTGTTATTATTTAACAAATCAGTACTTTTAGTAAGTTTTCATGATATCAAAACCTTCTTCTTTTCGGTGGTTGATTTCTATTAGTGCCTTATTAAGATCTTTTATATGTTCTTGTGACTGTTCTTCTATAAGATTGCCCATTTCTTCAACACTTAAAGCCGATTCTTCAGTATCTTTTGCCTGTTGACTAGAACCCTTTGCTATTTCACCTACAGTATTGGCTATATTTTCAGAGGCCAATGCAGTTTGCTGGCAAATGGCAGTGAGTTCTTCTGAAGTTGCCGCAACATTTTCTGTGTTTTCATTAATCTCTCTAATCAAATGGACAATATTGTTTTTCATCGTTAGTGTGGCATTTGATATTTGTCCTATTTCATCTTTTCTACTAAATAGATTGCTTTTATTTTCTTTTTCACTGTATGTGAAATCATAATTTGCTATTTCTTTTAATCTATCTGTTATGTAAGTAATAGGATTTACAATATCAGATGAAACCTTGTAGATGACAGCGGCGATAATTCCTAGTCCTATAATACTTATTATAGCTATTCTTAACATAATACTATAGAGTTCTGCAAAAACTTCCTCTTGTGGAACCACAGTGCTAAAACTCCATATAGTTCCTGTATCACCTATAGATATTGGCGCAAAGGATTTTAAAACTTTCTTGTTGTGAACCTTGGAATAAACATTTTCTGTAAAAACTTCCTTTTGTTTGATCTTTTTAAATACTTTTTCGGCATCACCAGTTACAAACTCGCCTGCTGGCTCGCCTATAGTGCTTTTATCGGGGTGGGTAACAACTAGTCCCTCTGAAGAAATTAGACGTCCATAGCCCGTTTTATATAGTTTAATGCCATCTCCTACTTCTTGAAGACGGTCAAATAATATATCAACACCCACTACGCCTACAGTTTTACCATTTATAATGATAGGTACAGCAATAGTGCTCATCAATACTTGACTTTCACCAGCATCATAATAATATGGTTCTACAACTGTTTCTTCACCTGATTTAAATGCTTGTAAATAGTAATCACCCTCGCCCTCTACTGTATAACCTTTTAAAGCTTCAAAATCTAAACCTTCACCATCTCTATGCCAGTAAGGAACAAACCTTCCCGTAGAATCATGTCCCTTTTTCCCAACATATTGTTCATCTTTTCCATCAAAAGCATTTGGTTCAAAGCATGCCCATGCAGCAAAAAGGTTATCGTTATCTTTTAATGTATTAGCTAAAACTGCATTTATAACATCCCTATCTGCAGCACCTTCACTTACTAGATCTTCTAATACATCTGCAATACCCCTAACTGAAAATAAAGGTTTTTCTAACTCTAATTTCATGGAATTTGCATAATCTTTGGCTATAGCCTGAATTAAAAGAGTACTATTTCTTTTCTGCGATTGATAAACATCATAAATAATCATGGAAACTATTAGAGAAGAAATTAAGGATACTGGTAATAAAATCATCAATACATTTTTTGTTTTTAACTTCATAAACAATCAACCCTTCTTATAATAATATTTTAATGCAATTCAATGTAAATTATTTAATTCGCCTTTAAAATTTGTTTTAAAATGCTCATTACATAACTATTACATCTTTATTACATACCAATCAATTATACAACATTTACATATATCTTCCAACAATAAATTTTCTTTTTCAACAATAAAGTTTATTGTTTGACAATCCACTTTATTATGTTATACAAACATATAAATATTGTGATTAATAAATAATATCTGTTATAAACTTTTTTATATATTATCAAAAAACATAAAAACACCTTATCAATTTGATAAGGTGTTTTTTCTTACGTACACTACACAAATCTATTTGATCCCTATTGGTCGCATAGATTTGGTGCTACCGCATCTGACCTACTAAAACTCACTATCGTTCGTTAAGTTAGGTCATTAATCTGGCGACTTCCTACTCTCCCAGGACGTTGCCATCCAAGTACCATCGGCGTTAAGAGGCTTAACTTCTGTGTTCGGTATGGGTACAGGTGTGTCCCTCTTGCTATTGTTACCAGATAAACTAC
>NZ_LTDM01000023.1 GCF_001940565.1 Tissierella creatinophila DSM 6911 | reverse complement strand
GATAATATCAAAAACAGCAAATGAAGTAATTGGAAATATACCCATATTGTCAGATGGTAGAAATAGTGGCTTAAATACTATACTTAAGTCTCTTAGAGGAGCTTAGAATTAATATTTAATATATTGGAATACTTTTATTTATAAAACCCAAAGTAACTTGACACTATCTCTATTATTAATAAAATTGTAAACTCTTAGGATTAATTGTATAATATTATTATAGTAGAACATATAAAAATGGGGTGTTAAAAGTGAGAAAAAGAAGAAGAAAAACGAAACTTGTCTTCTTTTATCTAATATTGTTTATTTTAATGGTTGGATTTTTAGGCACAAAACTTACTAAGATTAATTTCTTTCATGAAGATATAGCATTTGCCATAAGTTTAACAGATGGGCAAAAAATAATGGGAGAAAGAGATCCACTAAATAAAGAAATAAATAGAAGGATAGGAGAGGAAAAACAAAGGAAATTAGAAATAGAGAGAAAAAAAATAGAAGAAGCAGAAAGAATTGAAAATAAGAAAAATCCTAAAAAGATTGCATACTTGACTTTTGATGATGGTCCTTCTGCAAAATCTACACCTATAATATTAGATGTATTAAAGAAATATGATATAAAAGCCACATTTTTCATAGTGGGAAATATGGTAGCTAAAGATCCGGATATGCTAAAGAGAATCTATAATGATGGTCATCAAATTGGAAATCACACCTATAGCCACAACTATAATCATATCTATAAAAACCCTAAAAACTTTATGGATGAAATTTATAAAACTGAAAATCTTATAAAAAGTATAGTTGGAGAAGAATTTGATTCTAAAGTTATAAGGTTTCCTGGAGGATCTTTTGAAAAAAAGAAAGATCCTATCAAAAAAGCATTGATAGAATCAGGATATAGATACTTTGACTGGAATGCTTTAAATGGAGATGCAGAGGGTTCTAAGTTTTCTGAAAACTATTTGGTAAATAGGTTAAAAGAAACTGTCAAAGGTAAAAGCAAAGTTGTAATACTTATGCATGATACCGATCCAAAGATTACAACAGCAAAAAGTCTAGAAAAAAGCATTAAATTTTTATTAGATGAAGGATATGAATTCCAGATATTAGATGAAAATTTCAAGTGGGAGTAGTGATATAATGAATAGCAAGATATTGTTGATTGAAGATGAAGAATCTATCAGAAAATTTGTAAAGATAAATTTAGAGAGATCAGATTTTGAAGTCTTAGAAGCTGAAACTGGAGAACTAGGAATTGAACTAACTAGAAAAGAAAAACCTGATATTTTGGTATTAGATATTATGCTTCCTGGAATGGATGGCTTTGAAGTTTGTAGAATCCTTAGGGAAGAGTTTCCTACTATGGGGATAATAATGCTTACTGCTAAAAGTCAGGATATAGATAAAATAATGGGCTTAGAATATGGAACAGATGATTATATGACTAAGCCTTTTAATCCTATGGAACTTGTACTTAGGGTTAAGTCGTTAATCAGACGAATGAAGCAAAGACAAAGTAAAGGAAATACACTATTAAAATTTGGACCATTTCAAATTGATAAGTATTCAAGAAGGTTTTTTAGAGATGAAATAGAAATGGACTTAACTCCTACTGAATATTCGATTATAAAGTTATTCTTAGAAAATCCAGGGAAAGCTTTTAAAAGAGATGAGATACTCAATATAATTTGGGGAGAAGATTTTGTAGGAGATTCTAAGATAGTAGATGTAAACATTAGAAGACTTAGATCTAAAATAGAAAATGACCCAAGTAAACCTGAATTCATAGAGACTGTTTGGGGACTTGGATATAGGTGGAAAAACAAATAGTAGGAGAATATTATGAAAAAAAGCATTAGAAAAAGGCTTGTAAAAAATTTTATGTTAGTTATTTTAATAACTGTAGTGATCATAGAAATATTCCTTAGTAATAGTGTAAAAGAGTATTATTATAAAAATCTAGAAGATGTATTGACAAGTCAAATAGAATCCTCTACTTCATTTTATTCAAGATACTTTCCTTCTTTTAATTTAGATGATATATTAATAGATGATATAGATATGTTTTGGAGATATACAGATGTACAAGTTCAAATATTATCTTTGGAAGGAGAACTTCTTTTAGATACATTAGGGATAAGCTCTAAAGAACCTATAAATACTTTTGATATAGTAAGGGCTCAAAATGGAGAAAAGGGAGTATGGATAGGCACAGTTCCTTATTCGCCTGAATCAGTTATGGCTATATCTGTTCCTTTGATAAAAGATGATGAATCTATAGCTATTATAAGATTTGTATCGTCTTTAGAGGAAACCAATACAATCATACAAAATATAATTATAATTTTAATTATAATAGGGTTAATTGTGATAACTATAGGGGGGATAGTAAGTATAATACTAGCTAATTCAATAGTAAATCCTTTAGAGAGGGTATCTAATGTTGCTGAAAAGATGGCAAATGGACAACTTAAGATAAGAAATGATATAGAAAATGATGATGAAATAGGTCGGCTTGCAAGTACTCTAAACCATATGGCAGATGAGATAATTAAAAGAGAGCAAATAAAAATTGACTTTATATCTTCAGTATCTCATGAGCTTAGGACGCCGTTAACTTCTATAAAGGGCTGGTCTATTACGCTTCAAACAGAAGATATTGAAAAGGATTTACTTTTGGATGGACTTAAAATCATTGAAAAAGAAAGTGATAGATTGTCTTTTATGGTGGAAGAGTTATTAGATTTTTCAAAGTTTATATCTGGAAGAATAACCTTAGAGAAAGATACATTTGACTTTAGTTCTACTTTAAATTTTATAGCTAAACAATATATGCCTAAATCAAAAAATAGCAATATAAATTTTTCAGTAGAAATAGATGAAAATGTAAATATGATAGTAGGCGATGAAAACAGAATAAAACAGGTGCTTATAAACTTATTAGATAATGCTTTTAAATTTACAGATGAAGGTGGATGTGTTGAATTAAAAGCGTATATGAAGGGAGATAATCTTATATTAGAAGTGGAAGATACAGGTATAGGTATATCAGCTGAGGATCTACCAAAGATAAAAGAAAAGTTTTATAAAGGCAACACAAGTAGAGCAAATAGTGGTATAGGTCTAGCTATATGTGATGAAATCGTGAAGCTTCATGAAGGCGAATTAAACATAGAATCTCAATTAGGTAAGGGAACAGATATAAAAGTAATCCTACCTTATGAGGAGGAAAGTATATGAATAAATTCAAGATAATTACAATCGTTTTTCTACTTATGATAATATTATCCGCTTGTAGTATAAGTGAACCAAGTATAAATGAGAGATTAAAAGCTCCTAAAAATACTACAACTCCATTAGAAGGAAAATGGAATGTTACAGATTATATTCCTATTTCTGGGACAAACTCAAAAGAAGAAAAAGAGTATATGGGTCAACCAGCGCTCTTTCATAAAGAAGGTCTAATATTTATGAATTACTACACCGTTAAGCCTTCTTTTAAGATGAAAAAGGTAAATGCAGTAGACTATTTTTTATATAAATATAAAATTAGTGCCAATAAGCTTGGTATAGATAGTAAAAATGTAGAAGTTTTCAGTATTTATAATGATAATCAATTTTTCATGGAAGTTGTTAAAGACAATAAAGGTAATTTATTTTTATATATGGAAGATGGATTTTATAAACTTGAAAAGATGATTGATAAGGTAAGTATAGAAGAAATAAAAAAATATATTGATATTGAAGAAAAGATGACAGAGAATTTAAAAGATAAAAAAACTGAGAATCAGAATAGTGGTATTTTACTAGGAATTAAAACTTCTAAATTTGATGAAAAAAACAATGCTCCTGATTGGTCATATAGTACGATTTGGATAAATACAAAAGATAAAGAGGTAGAAGAAATATATAAAATAGATGAATTGTTATTACCTAGAAAAAATGGTTTTTGGGAAATAGATGTAAATAGAACTATAGAAAAAGATTATATATCTGATGAAATCAATGCTAATCCTCAAATATATATAAAAGATGATAAAAAAATTAGTAGCTCTTTTATAGAAAATGAAGTTACTAGAAGTGAAGAACTTAATTTACAAGAAAAATCTATTTTAAAAAATATATTATATGTAGGAAAGAACTATATATCTACTGAAAGCATAGATATGGCTAATAAAAACAAAAGAACAATGAAAATGCAAACAGTAGATAATTTAAAAAATAATAATTCAATAAATCTGGGTGATATAATAGAGGGTGGAAAAGAGATATTTTTAGAAGGAGCTCAAAGTCTATTGAATATAGATGAAACTGTTTTATTAGATGAGGGTAATATAGGGCTAACTAGAAAAAATGGATACTGGATGCTAAAGGGTAGAGTTAATTATGAGAAAAATGAAGAAGAATTAAATAAAGATTTTATTATTAAAGCAGTTCCACCAGAAGAGATGATAGGTTATGATATGCACTTTATCTTATGGGATGAATTAAAGCGAAAATTTCCTAATATGATCGATATGTATTCTTCCCCAAATGAAGATATTGTAATAATTCGTAACCAATTTGAACTATTAGTTTATAGCAATGACCTACTTGAAGATATAAATTCTCATCCTTTAGCTAGAATAGAAATACCAGAGAGTGACTCTATTGTGATGGCAGAATGGTCAACACAAAAATACACTGAAATTTGGAGAAATGAAATTCTAAAAAGAGATGCTAAAAAGATAGAATGGTAAAGTATATCTAAAATATATATTTATTATAGGAGGAAACTTATGAAAGATCTATTAGATCATTTAGAATATGCAAAACTATTTATGATTATATCAGTTGGAATGGTTGCATTAACATATCTTGCGCATATAATTTTTACAAAGAAAAAAATGGCAAAGTATATGCCTGGAATAGTATCTATTATTATAGGAATATATGCATTGCTGACAATAAACGGAAGAATCATATTTTTAGATGATATAAATAATTTCACTGTATTTGTAATGGGTGTAGCAGTAGGTCTTATTGGAATATCTGTAGCACTTATTATAAGTGTTTTTAATAAAGGGAAAGTTAAAAAAGATAATAGTATTAAAAAAGGTGAAGAAGCTAGTTAAGCTTTTTCACCTTTTATTATCTTTAGTTTTTGAATCCTATTTAATTTTTTTAAAGTGTATTCTCTTTTAAGAGCTTCACTTTTAGTTTTATATTCTTCCTTATAAACTAATTCTACTGGAAGGCGTCCTCTAGTATACTTTGCTCCCATTCCCTTATTATGGGTCTTAATTCTTCTTTCTAAATCTACAGTAAATCCTGTGTATAAAGTATTATCATTGCATCTTAAAATATAAACATAAAACATAAAACCACCTAATCTAATAATTCTTTTAATATCTTATTTACTATATCAAAAGAATATCCTTTTCTTTGTAAAAATCCTCCAAGTTTTCGATAAATTTTATTTTTATCATCATCTTTATAAGTAGAATACTTTTTTGTAGCGATTTGAAGTGCCCTTTCATACTCATCATCATCTTCTTCTACAAGAACTGATTCTATAATATCTCCATCTATGCCCTTTAGTATAAGTTCTCTTTTTAGTCTCTGAGTACCGAATTTATTTAGATTTATTTTATCTTTTACAAAGTTTACTGCAAAAGATTCATCATCTATATAATTTTGATTTTTACAAAAGTATATTGCTCTTTCAATATAGTCTTTTTCATATCCTTTTTCTTTTAATTTATTTCTTATCTCTCGTTCAGACCTTTGTCGATATGAAAGAAAATTTAAGGCTGTATTTATTGCCTTTCTAGCCTCTTCTTCTTTTAACACATTTTCAATAAAATCATCATCTATATCTTTGTCAATTTTCAGGTCATAAATATATTTAAGCTCCAAGCTTAGACCAAAAGCAAATTTATGGTCTATGTATATATTTACTCTATCTTTTTTTCTTTGTGGTTCTATATCAGTAATTTTCATTTTTTATATCTCCTTTTATTGAAGCTTTTATAAATCTAATTGTCTTTTTTATAATACTTATAGTAGTATAGTCTTTTAATTCAGTGTCAAAAGAATGAAAACCTTTACTATGAACTAAAAAAGAGGATGGTACATTTAAAGCTTTTAATCTTTTTATAAGTTTTATAGAAGAGTCAAAGGGAACAATTCTATCCAATTTACCATGGACTACTAAAGTAGGTATCATCTTTTCACTTAACCAATTGTTTGGAGAATAATTTGCATATACTTCTTCTTCAGTTACTGGAGTTCCCTTTAAAGTTCTAGAAGCAGCAAAACGTGTAAAAAGCGACTTGCTATCTTTTTTAAACAAATCTTTAAGATCGGAAGGAGGGTAGTAAGCCACCACAGATTTTATTCCTTTCATTCTTTCTTTATCTTCCATAAATGTATTAAAAGAAGAGTAAAGTAGTGCTAAATGCCCTCCTGCGGAAAGACCCATTAGTACAATATTATCAGTATCAATTTTTAATTTATCAGATTTTGTTTTTATAAATTCTAAACCATCACTATAATCTGCGAGTATATCTTTTATAGTATTTTTATATCCATATCTATAATCTATACTAGATGCTATAAAACCTCTAGATGCTAAATATCTACACCATGATATATTATTAGGTTGATTTCTAAATCCAGATATCCACCCTCCACCGTGGCAAAAGTATACTAGGGGGTATTTTCCTTTTGATCTATCTAAAGGATAATAGATATCTATTTTTAATTGTTTTTCATCTATTATTTTATAGACAAAAGTTTTTACTTCAATATTTTCACTTACTTCCATAGGAACTTTAGATCTTAAAGTTTTCCATATAAAAACAAATAATGTTCCTAAAAAATAAATAAGCCCAAGACCTATATCTTGTACTGATATAAATAAGAATACTATAAACAAATAGACCTTATTTACTATAAAAAAAGATTTTTTAATCTGTTCTTTGATTTTTTCCAAAAGTTCACTTCCTTATTTATCCAGAGGATCTTGAATTTTTTCTTTTTTAAATAAATTTTTTTGAGAATGTTTATCAGTTATATGAACTTTATGAAGTATATACTTACCTAAAAAATAGCTAAATGGAAGCCATGTTACATGTGATATAGGTAGGATTCTTCTTTTGCCACCCTTCATTTGGTCATATAATATTTTTCTAGAATCAAGAGGAAGAGTATTATCAAAATAAGCATCTAAAAATGTAATCTTTTTTTTATCTAAAAAGTGAGCATAAGATATAGGGTCGATTTTAAAAAGTGGATGTATATCTTCACTTTTAAATAACTCTTCTTTAGTCATGGTTTTAACTAAAGGAAACTGTTCATTGTAAGTTTTATAGAGTTTATCTTTATTATCAAAATCATAATCAGAAAACGCCTTTGTAGCAAAAAGTCTTCTTGCAAAAGCTGCAACAGGAGATTCGTGAAGAATCTTTGGAATATGACCTCCAGTTGCCATAAATAGAGTATGGGCAATTCTATCATCAATAGCTGAAACAATTGAGCTAATCATTCCTCCCAGACAGTATCCGGTTAAAATAGAGTTTTCTTTCCATAAGTTTAAGTGCTCCAATAGATCTAGCGTTGAGAGTACATCGACAACTCCATGTTCCCAAAATTTATATAATATATCTATATCAGGGTAAAGATAAGATTTTCCACTTACCGAATTGTTCTCTACTCTAGTATAGTTACCAGGTAATATAAGAATACTAGTGTTAATTCCAGCAGAGGCTAAATGAGGGCCTATCCACAATAAAAACTTTATATTACGGCTACCAAGTCCATGTAGTATTAAAGATGAAGCTTTTATTTCAGACTTAGGTTGAAAGTTATAAAGTTCTACTTGTTCAGAACCCTTAGCAGGACTTCTATATAGACTTTTATATCTTATATAAGAGCATCTATAGTTATTTCCTTTAAATATATAACCTGATACAAAATCAGGTATTTCTTTTTTGTAATTAAAGTCTATATTCATATCTATCCCTCTTTATCAAAGTAATTTTATTATTAGCTATAATAAAAAACCTTATTTTATAAGGTTTTTTATCTTAAACTATTCTTAATTTTATTTTTATCCATTAATAGATATATACCCAATATTATTAAAAGAACTGGCCAAAAATCTATTAATTTTCTACTATAATATTTAATTATAGATAAAATTTGTGGGAAATGTACAGGTAAAAAAGTATTAATTAATAATATAATTCCTAAAACTATTAAACTTATTCCTAAAAAAGAACTATTATTAGTGCTATAATTGGAACTAGAATCTTCTTCTATTATATCATCTTCTAAAGGAATTATAGCACTTAATACTATGTAGATAATGGTCAGAGTTAAAAAAGCATTTATAGCTAATACTGTATATATAATTCTTAAAAATAAAGTATTTATATTGAAATATTCTCCAATACCCCCAAGTACTCCTGAAAAAACCTTATCACTTTTAGAACGAATAAGTCTTTTAATTATTATCTCCTCCTTTTACCATTAAGTATATGATATCAAATTATAAGTATTATTGAAATACTTATAATAAATTTATTCACAAGTTCTTACAAATGTGATAATATCTATAGGTATAGATATATAGGAGGAAAACCAATGTATAATATTTTGTCCGTAATATTTAAATATATTTTTATTATTATCATTTACATGTTCATCTTTAGTATAATAAGGCTTATTTACTTGGATATTAAAGGAATCAGCAGGCTTAAAGATGGTGATGGAGCTTATTTAAAATTAATAAATAAAAAAGATTCACTACCTTTTAAAATAGATGAACATTATATTATTGAAGAAAACTTAAAGCTAGGTCGTAAAGGAGATAATGATATAATAATTAAAGACCCATTTGTATCTAAGACTCACTTTAATATAATTAAAGATGAAAATCAATATTTCTTAAAAGATCTTAACAGTTCAAATGGTACCTTTTTAAATGGTGAAAGATTATTAGATGTTGTGAAATTAACTAATGGAGATAGAATAAGAATAGGAAATATTGAGTTTTTATTTGTAAATAGAGAGTAGGTGTATTATGTTATTAACAGGTAGAATAAAAAATAATGTTCCCAGAAGGTTGCTTTTTATATTTGAATTTCTAGCTCTATTTTTATTGTTAATATATGAAGCTAAAGTTCCTGATTTAAAAACAGTTTTAAATGCTCTAGCACTTCTTGTGATAGTTTATTTGTCCAACTTAATCTTGATAAAGGTTTCCTCAGGGGATAATTATATATTTCAAATTGCAACTATGCTAGTTTCAATAGGTGCTATTATGATATATAGAATGGACCCGTCGATAGGTACAAAACAATTAGCATGGTTTACAGTTGGAATACTTTGCTTTTACATGACTTATTTTTTACTCAAACATATAAGGATATGGGACAAGATTACTTATATATATATAGCTATGTCTTATATTTTATTCGCGCTTACATTTGTATTGGGTGAAAGAAAATATGGTGCTATAAACTGGATCGAAATTAAGGGCGTAAGTATTCAACCAGGAGAGATTATAAAGATTTTATTAATATTTATTATAGCAGGGTTTTATTCTAATTATGAAAAGTATAAAAGGAAGAAACAATTATCTTATATTTTAATAGGGATAATATATTCTTTTATTGGGCTTCTTTTTTTGCAAAAAGACCTAGGAATGGCTTTAATGTTTTATTCTATATTTATATCACTTCAGTATATCTATGAGGATGATAGAAAACTTATACTCTATAATATAGGACTCTTTATCTTTAGTGCTATACTAGGATATTTTCTATTTAGCCATGTAAGGATAAGAGTTGAAACGTGGCTAAACCCATGGAGGTTTATAAATGATAAGGGGTATCAGATAACTCAGTCTCTATTTGCTATAGCTGAAGGTGGTTTTTTTGGAAAAGGATTAGGTCTTGGATATCCTCATTTTATACCTCTACCTTATAATGATTTTATATTTTCTGCTATAGTAGAAGAAATGGGTATATTTACGGGTATAGGAATCATAATGCTTTTTTTAATTCTATTTTATAGAGGATTTAAAATAGGCATGAATCAAGAAAACAAGTTTTATAAAATATTAGCATTAGGCATAAGTGTTTTATTTGCAGTACAAGCATTTATAATCATAGGAGGGGTAATAAAACTCATCCCTCTTACTGGAATTACACTGCCATTTGTATCATATGGTGGAAGTTCACTTATAACGAGTTTCATAGCACTTGGAATACTACAGGTAGCTTCTGAAGATTTAGAAAGTAGGATGAAGATAGATGAAGAAGAAAGTTAAGATGCCAAAAGAAAACAAAAGAATAATAACTGTACTTGTTGCACTTTGTTCTCTTCTTATTTCTCTAGTAATATATATTAGTTATTTTCAAGTATTCAAAGCTGAATCTATTAAAGAGAATTCATATAATAAAAGATTGTGGATAAATGAAGAGAATGTTCTTCGAGGTTCTATTTTAGATAGAAATGGTAAGGTTATTTCTTATAGTGAAAAAGAGGATGATAAAAACATAAGATATTATCCATATGGAAGACTATATAGCCATATCATAGGATATAGCTATAGACAGTATGGGAAATCTGGACTTGAAAAAGAATATAATAATGAACTATTAGATATAAATGAGACTAATGCATTAACTGAAATAAAAAACCTTGTTTTACCTAAGTCTGTAGGAAACGATTTAAAACTTACAATAGATCACAGTGTTCAAGAAAAGTCACAATCACTTTTAAAGGGTAAAAAAGGTTCTATAATTACTATGAACCCTAAAACAGGAGAAGTATATTCTATGGTCAGTATGCCGGACTTTGATAGTGCTAATTTAGATAGCGAATGGAAGGGTATAATAGAAAGTAGTGAAAGCCCCCTATTAAATAGATCTATTCAAGGCTTATATGAACCAGGGTCTATATTTAAAGTTATAACTTCAGTTGCAATGCTTGAGACATATGGGATAGATAAAAATTATCTATGCAAAGGTAAAACTACAGTAGAAGGTTATACTTTTAAAGATTATGGAAATGGAGTTCATGGAAAACTTGATTTAAAAGGAGGCTTTAAAAACTCTTGTAATCCATATTTTGTAGAAAAATCTCTAATGATTGGTAAAGAAAAACTAGGTGAAGTGGCAGATAAATTTATGATAAATAAAAATATTGCATTTGACCTAGATGTTAAAAAGTCAAAGTTTGACTATAAAAAAGCCATGGGAAAAACTAAGATTGCAGCTTCAAGTATTGGTCAAGGTGATGTATTGGTTACTCCGTTAAATATGGCTATGATGGTATCAGCTATAGCAAATGGTGGCGAAATGGTAAAACCTATACTAGTTAAAGATGTAATAAATAAAAATGGTCAAACTATCAAGACTAATAGTACTGAAATTTTATCACAAGTATCAAATAATGATGCAGTAGAAGAAGTAAAAGAAATGATGAGAGAAGTTGTAGTTTCTGGAACTGGAAAAAATGCCAGTATAAAAAATGTTAAAGTATCAGGTAAAACAGGTACCGCTGAAAATGCATCAGGAAAGTCTCATAGTTGGTTTATAGGTTTTGCACCATATGATGATCCAAAGCTAGCCATAGTTGTTCTGCTAGAGGAAGAAGGCACTACTGGGGGTAAGGGTGCAGCACCCATAGCTAGAGATATGCTTATACATGGCTTAAATAATATTAGTTTTGCGGAGGAAAAAATAGATAATTAAAGAATTCGGGGAAGTAAAGATTTAAAAAGCAATAAATTACGAATTCATAGAAAGTACTTTAAATGGTAAGGACAAAATTACTGATAGTTGTAAAAAACTTATAAAAAGAACCTATCTGGAGGTAGGTTCTTTTTATAAGAATTTACTTTTTAAATTATTCCAATAAATGTCTTTATCAAAATTTAGTTTATATATTTTTTTATCAGAAGATTTAAAGTTTATATAATTGATATTATCATATTTGAACTCCATACCATCATTTAAGATAAGAGTAGAATTAGTATAATAAAATTCCGGTTTAATTTTAATTATCAAATCTCCTGGGACTACAACAGAGCTAATAAGAGATCTATATACTTTAGAATTTAGAGGTGATAGGGGAGTTATTTGTAAAGTTTTTAAAGTTGGATATACAATACTTCCCCCTGCCGATAAATTATAAGCAGTACTTCCAACTGGTGTAGAAATAATAATACCATCCCCACTAAATTTTTCTAAATGATTTTCCTCTATAAAAAGATCTAAATGAATTATTTTAGACTGCATTCCTTTTATTACGATTTCATTTACAGCTGTTAAATAATATTTTTTAGTTTTTGTAAATATTTCTGCACTAACTAGATATACTTCTTCTATAGTGTATTTTTTATTTACATATTTTAATATGAAGTCATCTAGATATTTAGGGGAAATTTCTTGGAAAAATCCTAAATGACCTGTATTTATGCCTATAAATGGTATAGTGGGGAATTTGTTTCTATGAACTGCTCTTAAAAAGGATCCATCACCCCCTACGCAGATATTTAATTCTGCATTGGAATCATATTTATCTGGAATTATAAAACCTTGCTTTAAAAACTTCTCTTTTAAAATAGCAGAAGTTTTTCTTGATTCGAAATTCTTGTTAGATATAATGTTTATTTTTCTTGGTTTATTCAAAAGTCACTCTACTCCTTCGTCATTTCTAATAAGATAAATTTGGTATATTTAAGTCTATTATATAATAAATAACAAAATATAGGGAGGAATTTATGAATTATTTCAATCAAAATGAAAACATTGTAATATTTGAGTGTAAAGATAATGAAAAAAGCTTAGAACAATTTTTAATTAATAAAAACATATCATCTAGATTATTTAGAAAACTATATAGATATAAAAATATATTGGTAAATGGAGAACATAGAAGAAAAGATTTACCCATGAAAAGTGGTGATAGAGTCATATTAATTATGGAAGATGAAATAAACAATATAGAATCAGAAAAAATGGACTTAGATATCATATATGAAGACTTTGATCTTTTGATATTAAATAAACCTGAGAATACAGTAGTTCATTTAACTAAATCACATCAAAAAGGTACATTATCTAATGGCATCACATACTATTTTAAAGAAAAGAATATTAAGAAAAAAGTTAGATTTGTAAATAGACTTGATATGGATACAACAGGAATACTTATAGTTGCAAAAAATCCTTTTGCCCATCAACAACTTGCTCTACAATTTGAAGAAGAAACGGTTGTAAAAAAGTATTTAGCTGTAGTAGAAGGTATAGTAGAAAGTGAAGAAAACGTAATTGATTTACCTATTGGAAGAAAAGAAGATGGAAGTATAAAAAAAATGGTTGATAAAAATGGGCAAAGAGCTATAACAAAATATAGAGTAAAAAAGAGATTTAAAACTTCGACATTACTAGAAGTACAAATATTCACAGGAAGATCTCATCAAATAAGAGTCCATTTAAATCATATAGGGCATCCAATAATTGGAGATAAACTTTACTATAAAGAAGATGCAAATATAGATAGGCAAGCTCTACATTCTAATTATTTAAGGTTAAAACATCCCAGAACAGGAGAAGATATAGAGTTTATTGCAGAACTTCCATCAGATATGCAAAGACTAATAAAACTAATGAAGGATTAATTATCCTTCATTAGTTTTATCTTGATTTGGATTAGTTTTTTGAGAATTAAGTAGCTTTACTATATCTAACATTTTTTCTACACTTTTATCTTGTTTATTATCCGAAGAATTATCTCCCAAAAGAGGAGAAACTATCTTTAAGATATCTTCTATTCCATTTGTGCTATCTACATTCTTCATAAAATTATTTAATACTGAATACATCTTTTTATACTTATCTATATTTAATACTAAATCCATAATTATACCCATGTTTTTTATATTATCTTTTGATGTTTCGTCTTGTACTACCGATACTATTTTTCTAAGTCGTTCCGTATTATTGTCGAAGTGAATAGTTTTATTTGATTTTATATTTTGCATATTTGCAAACTCTTTTAACTCCTCAACTTTTACTATACCTTTAGAAATCATAATGGCCTTTTCAAAAGAAGGTGAAAACTCTTCGGGGATATAAGGACTTATATTTTCAGCTATATGTATTTTTTCTAAAGTATATGTTGGATTAACTTCTAACGACTTTACATAATCTTTTACGAATTCTGTACTTGTTTGTAATTTTGAATTTTTATTTTTATTTAAAAGTAACAATAAAACCAATAGTGTTTTTTCATTCATGGTAAGCAAGCCTCCTTAAACTATAATACTTTATTATATGCCTTTCTTTTGTTTTGTTTACTTTTAAAGGGAATATAGTCACTAAAATTTTCATAGATTATATAATAATGGAAAGGGAGGTATGAAATTTTATGAAAAAAGATTTTATGGAAGATTTAGACAAATACAATATTGATAAAAATGATTTAAATCGAATAAAAGATTTAGCAGCGGATTATGAAGATAAATCAGAAGAAGAGATATATGTAGAAATAATACGTATAAATGAAGAAATAGAAAAAGAAATGAGTTATGAAGAATATGAAGCTTTATTTGAAAAGCTTAAAACTATCAGGCCTTTATTAAATGAAGATCAAAATCAAAAACTTGATTTTTTACTAAAGACATTAAAAAGAGACTAAAACAAAAGAGGGCGTATGCCCTCTTTTGTTTTAATATTGTATTTATGGCATATGTAGGAAATAGAAAAAAGCATATTTAAATGTTATAATATTATTAATAAGATTTAACATTTAGAAAGGGGCAAGGATGTGAAAAACAAGAAAAGATATCTAATATTAGGTATTGTTTTAATTATCATAACAACACTTATCTTTTTTGTTTTAAGAAAAGATGATAAAGCTATCTCTATGTCTTATACATCTTTTATGGATGAACTTCAAAAATCAAATGTAAAAGAAGTGACAATAGGAAAATCACCTAATATAGAAGGTGTTTTAAAAGATGGGAAAAAATTTATTACAGATAATCCTCGTACAGAAGACTTTAAAAAAGAATTACTTGTTAAAGATGTTGAAGTAAATGAACAAGATATTGAATTAGGAGATAAGATAGTTTCTATTGTACTTAGTATAGGATTAGTGGTATTAGTTTTATATATGAGAAAGAATTATTCAAAGGTTGCAGAAAAAGAGATAAACAATTTAGCTCAAATCGAGAAAATTGATTATGATAATAGTATAAAATTTAAAGATGTAGCAGGTAATGAAGAAGCAAAAGAAGCCCTACATGAAATGGTAGATTTTATAAATAGACCTGAGGTGTATGAAAAATATGGCGCTAAACTTCCGAGGGGTGTTCTTTTATACGGACCTCCTGGAACGGGAAAGACTTTACTTGCCAAAGCATTGGCAGGAGAGGCAGGAGTTCCTATTTTCCCTGTATCGGGTTCAGATTTTATACAAGTATATTCAGGCCTTGGAGCTAGTAGAATAAGAAGTTTATTTAAAAAAGCTAAAGAAGCAGGAAAATCGGTAATATTTATCGATGAGATAGATTCTTTAGGTAAAAAAAGAAAAGGGATGGATGCTTCTTCTAACGAAGAAGGGGATAGAACATTAAATGCTCTCTTAGCAGAAATGTCTGGATTTAAAGATAGCGAAGGGATAATAGTTGTAGCCGCTACTAATAGAATAGATGTACTAGATGAAGCACTTCTAAGACCAGGAAGATTTGATAGACAAATAGAAATACAATTGCCAGATGTGGTAGCTAGAGAAAAGATTTTAAATTTACATGCAAAAAACAAGCCATTAGATGAAGATGTAGATTTTAAAAGAGTTGCTCTGGAAACAATTTATTTTAGTGGTGCTAAGCTTGAAAATCTTTTAAATGAATCAGCTATAATTGCTGCTAAGTCAAAATGTAAACTAATTTCACAAAACGATATAGATAAAGCTTATTATAAAGTTTTAGTAGGGGATGAAAAAAAGGAGAGAAATTCTATAACTCTAAAAGATAGAGAAATTACAGCTTATCATGAAGCTGGACATGCCCTAGTTACTAAGCTTGTTTGTAAAGAAAATAGAGTAACAAGAGTAAGTATAATTCCAAGCACAAAAGGAATGGGAGGATTTAGTTTAAACATTCCTAAAGAGAGTATATACAAAACTAAAAAAGAAATCTTAGCTAATACTATGATAGCGTTAGCAGGTAGGGCTAGTGAAGAGATAATATTTGGAAAAGATTATATAACAACTGGAGCAAGCTCAGATTTAGAAAAATCTACAACTATGATAATATCACTTATTGGAATATATGGTATGGATTCACAAGCAGGTCTTTTAAATTATAATGCCATATCAAATGATTTTTCTCAAGATATGAAAATAATAAATAGATCAAAAGAGATATTAGATAGTTTATATTTAGATACTATAAAATTATTACAAGATAATAAGGTGAAGCTTAATATACTAGCAAAATCATTATTAGAAAAAGAAACTTTAGGTGAAGAGGAAATAAACAATATACTCAAATCAATTTAAAAAAATATATTTGAAAATCTACTTGAATAAAGTATTGGATAAGTGTATAATGATATTAGTAAAGAATACTGAAATGTTTGTGAATCTTTGTAATTCAACCGACATAACAGACACGGGAGTCTGCGTTTGATATAGGATAACATGCCACTGTAGAGTGGACTTTAGAATATATTGACAAGAAACCCCCTTATAAAAAGGCGGGTGTGAATTATCTGGGTTTACGGCATTTTGGTTACAAGAAGTCCCTTAAGTTTAAACTTAAGGGACTTTTAATGTCTTAACCTTTAGAATATTGTAATTTATATAATGAATAATAGATGCCTTCTCTTTTGAGCAATTGTTGATGATTTCCCATTTCTTTTATTTCACCTTTATTTAAAACAATAATATTATCTGCATGTTGTATAGTTGAAAGTCTATGGGCTATTGCAATAGATGTCCTATTTTTAATAAGTTTTTCTAAAGCATCTTGTATAAGTGATTCTGTTTCTGTATCAATATTTGATGTAGCTTCATCAAGTATAAGAATCTTTGGATCATATGCAAGAGTTCTTGCAAATGAAAGAAGTTGTCTTTCACCGGAAGATAGCGTCAAACCTCTTTCCATTACAGGTTCATCATATCCATTTGGAAGCTTATCTATAAATTTATTAGCATTTACATACTTTGCGACCTCCTCAACCCTTTTTCTATCTATATTTAAATTATTTAATCTTATATTATCTTCAATTGTACCAGTAAATAAAAATACATCTTGAAGAACTACCCCTATATATTTTCTTAAAGCATATTTATCTATATTTTTTATATTTATATCATCTAACAATATTTCTCCTTTTTGAATGTCGTAAAATCTAGTTATAAGATTTATTATAGAAGTTTTACCAGCACCTGTAGAACCTACAAAAGCTACAGTTTCTCCTGGATTTATAATAAAGCTAATATCTTTTAAAACCCAATCTTGATTTTGATAGGCAAACCATACATTTTTAAACTCTATTTTTCCTTTTATACTATCTAGTTTTTTAGGAGTATCTTTGTTTTCTATAAAACTTTTATCATCTAATACATTAAATATTCTCTCGCTAGAAGCAATAGATGATTGAAGTATATTATATTTTTCAGCAAGTTCCATAATGGGAACAAAAAATCTTTGAAGATAATCAATAAAGATATATAATACACCAAATTCTATAGTATTTGACATAACATCTCCACCCCCAAAATAAATTAAAAGGGCGATACCTATAGATCTAACTATTTCAATAGATGGCCTTAATATAGCATATATTTTTACTTCTCTTTTATTGGTTTCTAGATAGTCTTTATTTAAATTATCAAACTTTTTATTTGTTTTATCTTCTTTATTAAATATTTGTATGGTTTTCATACCTGTAAAATTTTCATTTAAGCTAGAATTTATTTTAGCTAACTGAAGTCTACCAAGTCTATATACTAATCTTATTTTATTTCTAAAGAAAATAGAAATTACAATTATTATAGGTAGTAATGCAAATGAAATAAGAGCTAGTTTATAATTAAGTTTAATCATAATAATGATGATACCTAAAAGAGTAAATATGTCTTTAAATAGATTAACTAAAACAGAAGTATACATTTCATTTAAATTTTCAGTATCATTAGTCACTCGAGTTACTAACCTTCCTATAGGATTTTTATCAAAGAATGAAATATTTAATCTTTGTATATGATTAAATATTTCCTCACGTATATTAAATATTATCTTTTGACCCGTATAGTTTAATATATATACTTGTAGGTAATTAAAGACAAAGGTAAATAAAATAACTATAAAAAAATAAATAGAAATTTTATTTATACTTTTTAAATCTTCTTGCCTAAAGGCATCATAATCAACTTTTGAAAGTTTTATTCCATTGGCTATATTGTCTTCACCATAGTCTACTAAGTAGTATACATCATTTCTTTTTATTATATTTTTAACAGGGTTGTTTTTAATAAATTTATTATTTGGATTTTCTAAATCATCACGTCTTATATACTTTTTATCATTAAATTCTGTTGCTTTTATAGAAGATGAAACATCTAATTCATACATCGGTTTACTTATACCATTTATATGATCATCAATTACTATTTTTAATAGATAAGGATTTAATAGTTCAAGTCCCGTTATAACTAACAATAATATAAGAGAGAGGAGTAAGAATTTCCAATAAGGTTTTGCATATCCTAGTAATCTTTTGACAAGTTTTATATCATAAGTTTTTCCTAAAGTGCTTTTTTCATTTGTAGAATTCATATACAAATACCTCCTATTTCTCAAACTTTTCTTCTAATAATTGTCTGTCGTATAAGTCTTTATATAAACCATCTAACTTTAGCAATTCTTTATGTTTACCTCTTTCTACAATAACTCCATCATCTAAAAGTAAAATTTCATCAGCAGATTGAATAGTGGATATTCTATGGCTTATTATTATTTTAGTTATGTTTTCTCCTAATTTATTTAAATTATTTAAAATATTTTCTTCAGTAGCTGTATCTACTGCAGAAAGGGAATCATCCAATATTAAGATAGATGGATTTTTAATAAGTGCTCTAGCTATAGAAACCCTTTGTTTTTGTCCACCTGATAGTGTAACTCCTCTTTCACCTAATATGGTATTAAATCCATCTGGAAACTCTAAAATATTATCATAGACTTCAGAAGCTTTTGCAGCTTCATAAACTTTTTCAATAGGAATTTCATCATCAAATGAAAAAGCTATATTATCTTCTAGAGTTTGAGAAAACAGAAAGTTATCTTGTGGTACATATCCTATATTTTTTCTTAAAGATGCTAAACTTATATCTTTTATATTTATATTATCAATTAATATCGAACCACTCTCTATATCATATAATCTTAAAAGAAGACTTAATATTGTAGTTTTACCACTACCTGATTTGCCTATAATAGCTAAAGTATCTCCTTTATTTACCTTAAAACTTATACTATTAAGTGCATTATAATTACTATTTAGATATTTAAAATTTACATCTTTAAATTCAATTTCACCTTTAAATTTATCTAAAACAATAGCTTCTTTCTTTTCTACTATATCAGGTTTTTCATCAAATATTGTATTAAGTCTATCCATCGATGCAGCTCCTCTTTGTAATACGTTTATAACTTGTCCTAGTGCTCTAGTGGGCCAGTTTAAAAGAGCTAAATAGGAATTAAAGGCTATAAAAGAACCTAGAGATATATTTCCCGAAATTACTTGTTTTCCTCCATAAAAAATAGTGATAAGTAAACTAATGGAAAAAACAAATTGTAATAGTGGACTAAAAGAACCCGAAATCTTAACTAAATCTAAGTTTTTTTGAAAATTTCTATTATTTGTTTTTGTAAATTCTTGCGAGACTAAGTCTTCTTGCACAAAAGACTTTATAACTCTTATACCAGAAAAGTTTTCTTGGGTAGTTTCTGTCAAATCAGAAAGAGCTATTTGAACTTCTTTAGATTTATTATAAATGATATTTCCAAACTTCC
This sequence comes from Tissierella creatinophila DSM 6911, assembly GCF_001940565.1. Lineage (GTDB taxonomy): Bacteria > Bacillota > Clostridia > Tissierellales > Tissierellaceae > Tissierella_A > Tissierella_A creatinophila. Next base: position 4,580 of record NZ_LTDM01000023.1, on the reverse strand, counting down.
TTGTCAATAATATTATTATAGGTAGATTAAATACGGCAATAATTGTAAGTTTAAGCGAAGTAGTTCTAATCATCATAAATAAAGATAAAATTATGATGAAAAGTGAATCAATTAGCATAATAGTACCAAAACCTAAAGCCATTCTTACTGAGTTAATGTCATTTGTAGCATGACTCATCAAATCTCCAGTCTTATGATGATTATAATAATTAGGGGATAAAGTAGATAAGTGCTGAAATAGTTTTTTTCGTAGATAATACTCCAGTTTCCTAGAATTGCCTATAATATAAATTCTCCAAAGATATCTTCCTACCCCAATACCTACTCCTGTTAAAACTATATAAATACAATATTTTATTAAATCACTTCTATTTATTGAATTATTTTGGAAACTATCTGTTAAAAGCTCTAAAATTTTAGGTACAATTAATTGTACTAAATCTACAAATAATAGCCAGATGAGTCCTACTATATAGCCCCGTTTATTTTCTTGGAAAAATTTTTTTAATCTTTTAAATGAATGCATAAACAATCCTCCTAATCCCGTAAAAAATTATGAAAGTTTTATGTTCGTATAAAAAATGTATATTTTTCTATAAATAAGGTAATATATTAAATATACACTATAATTCAAAATTTGAAACTTTGAAGATATAATTGGAGGATATAATATGGAAATGAATACGAACGAAATTATTAAAAAGAAAATTTTAGATTCACAAGAAATGGTTAGAGATTATAAGGCCTATTCAGGTAAAGTAAAAGATACAGAAGTGGCAGATCTCTTTAAGACATTATCTGAAGAATGTGGATATCAAGCAAAAAAGCTTCAAGATATATTAAAAGAAAGATTGTGATTTTAACTAAATCTTCAAAAATCTATGATTATGATAAAAGTAATAGGGTATTATATAGAACATAATTAACTTAAAATAAAATTTAAAGGGGAGATTTGGATGTTAGGTAAAATGTTAGAAGATAAAAGAAAAGAATTCTCGAGAAAGAAGAAGATGGAAACTGCTAAAAATGTTGCAACTGGTACTGTTATAGGTACAGCGTTAGGGGCTGTAGCTGGACTTTTGTTAGCACCACAATCAGGGAAAGATACCAGAGAGGATATTAAAGATAAATCTAAAGAAGTAGCTCAAAATGTTAAATCAACTGTAGAAGAAAAAATGGAAGAGGCTAAAGATTTTAAAGATAAAATTTCTAGTGACTTAAAAGACAATATTGAAGGGATGAAAAACGCAAAAGATGAAGTTGCAAAAGATGTAAAAGAAGGATACAAAGATATGAAAGATACTATTAAAGATACACAAGAAAATGTAAAAGATAGTATGGATGAAGCTAAAGACGATATGAAAGACCTAAAAGAAAACGCAAAAGATACTGCTGAAGATGTAAAGAAAGATACTAAAGACAATATGAAAGATGCTAAAGATAATTTAAAAGATGCTACAAATAATGTTAAAGATGCATGGAAAGATGCTAAGAAAGATGTTAAAAAAAATTATTAAAATAAATTAAATCAAAACAATTACTCATTAAACTAAACATAAGAAAAGGGGGCAATCATGACTGCTAATTTAACCATAAATGATCTATTTACACTCATTTTATTTTTAATTGGAATAGGAGTAGGTATAGTTTTAATCCTTGTGTTAATGAAGATAAATAAGATACTTGGAAATGTAAAAGAAGTATTAGAAAACAATACTAAGTCAATAGATACAACTATTAAACATCTACCAGATATAAGTTATAATATAAATGAAATAACTAGAGAGACAAAAAACACACTTACAACTCTTCAACCAGAAATAAATACATTATTATCTAATGTAAATAGCATCTCTGGGAAAGTAAGTAATATAACTGAGAGCGTAGAAGATGCAACTGCTAAAGTTCACGATACATTTGATACAGTTACAAATAGTATTGTAGATACAGCATACTCTTTTCAATATAGTACTAAGAGCATAACTGATTATCTAAATACTATAAAAGAGATAATAGAAGTAATTAAAAATATAATATTAAAAAAATAAGTCCTTTGTCAAAGGACTTATTTTATTTCACTGGTTTTTATGAATAATTAAATATTGATATATTTCCTAATATAATATATATTGTATTTAACATATCTTGTGAGATACAATATATTGAAAGGTTTGATTAAATGGAAAGAATAAAACTTATTATAAATCCTTCTTCAGGGAGACAAGCAGTAGAAACTAGAGTTGATTATCTTTGCAAACTTTTATTAGATGATGGATATACTTTAGGAAAATATTATACTCAAAAAAAAGATGATGCTGTGAATGAAACTATAAAAACTTGTAGTAGCGGAGAGTGGGATACCATAATAGCTTGTGGCGGAGATGGAACAATAAATGAAGTTGCAACTGGAATAGCTAAAAGCACAAATAAATTACCAGTTGCAATTCTTCAAAGTGGAACTGTAAATGACTTTGCAAACTATATGAACATGCCTAGCAAGATTCCAGATTTTTTTAAAATGATTAAAAACAGACACATAGTAGAAATTGATTTAGGTAAAGTAAATAATAAATATTTTGTAAATGTAGCAGCTGGGGGACTCTTAACAGATGTTGGCTTTCAAGTTCCTATAGAAGCAAAAGCACTACTTGGAAGAATGGCATATTATTTTGAAGGTCTGAGAACACTTATATTGCAGGGAATTGAACCTATTCACTTAAGTTTTGAAAGTGAAGAATATACTAAGGAAGAAGATGTGTTATTATTTGTTGTATCTAATAGTGCATCTATAGGAGGATTTAAAAAACTTGCTCCTGATGCGGATGTATTAGATGGGCTCTTAGATGTTCTTATTATAAAAAATTCTGATATTCCTGAACTTGCCAATATATTTTTCAATGTTTTAAAGGGAGACCATATAAATCATCCAAATGTAGTTTATTTCAAAACTAAGAACATATTAATAAGGGCAAAAAAGAATATAACTATAGATATAGATGGAGAAGCAGGAGGAAGACTTCCAGCTAATTTTAAAGTAATACCTAGTGGTATGAAAATAATAGTAAACAAATAAATAAAAATCTAATCAATTGAGCGAGGAGTGGTTTTATGACAATTACAATAAAAGATGTAGCAAAAATGGCAGAAGTTTCAATTTCAACTGTTTCTAGAGTAATAAACGACTCTAAGCCAGTTAGTCCAGAGGCTAGAAGAAAGGTCTTAAATGCTATAGAAGTTTTAGGATATGAGCCAAATGAAATTGCAAGAAGCTTAGTAACTAGAAAATCTAATTTAATAGGAGTAATAGTTGATGATATAGGAAGTTATTATGTATCACAAATAGTACGGGGTATTGAAGAAATAGGAAGAATGTATAATTATGATATAATAATAGGTAGTAGCTATGGTGATCCAAAAATAGAAATGAAGTTTTTGCAACTTTTTAAAACCAAGCAAGTAGAGGGAATCATATTAGTTTCTGAAATTGTAGATGATGATGTAATAGATTATATAGAAAATTTAAAAATACAAGTTATATATTTAAACAGATACTATGTTGTTCCAGGTCTACTCACAGTTTATTTAGACAATAAAAAAGCAGCCAATATAATGATGGAATATTTAAGGGAATTAGGACATGGAAATATATTATACTTAACTCAAAAACGTGATATAGATTCGACTATAGAGAAAAGAAAAATAGAAGGCTATAAGGAAAGTATGAAAGAAATAAATAAAGAACCCCTTATTCATACCATAGATACTCATAGAATAGAGGGAGCTTATAAATATGGGGAAGAGATATTAGAAGTTATTAAAAATAATGATATAACAGCAGTCTTTTGTTCCCAAGATGAACTAGCTATAGGACTTATGAATTATTTGTATGATCAAGGTATAACCGTACCGGAAGAAATATCTGTTGCCGGATACGGAGATATAAGTGTAGCTTCAATTTTTAGACCTACCCTTACAACAATCAAAGAACCTTATTATGATATGGGAGCAGTATCTATTAGAAAGATATTGAAATCCCTTAAGGGTAAAAAAAATAGTAATACAGAAGATATAGAATTGCCTATAAGGATTAAGAAAAGAGGAAGTTGTAAAAAAATATAAAATAAATCAAAAAAACAGTTGACTTATCTATTAAAAAGGTGTATTATAATAAAAGCCGGTTAAGAAAACGGCAAACAAAACAATTTAAAAAAGATTTAAAAAAACTATTGACTTATCAGTAAAAAGATAGTAAGATAGTAAAAGTCGGCTAAGGGGCACGACAGAAAAGTCAAAACAAACTTTAAAAAATATTTTAAAAAAGTGTTGACAAGCTTCCTTGAAAATGATATACTAAACAAGTTGTCTCGAGAGAGCAACACTGAACATTTGATAATTAAATAGTGTGAGATACTTTGAATTATAGATTTAAAACATGACAGTCAATGTCAAAGACAAGCAACAAGTCAGCAAATAAACGAGAGCTATTTTCAAACTTTTAAATGAGAGTTTGATCCTGGCTCAGGACGAACGCTGGCGGCGTGCCTAACACATGCAAGTCGAGCGAAGTAATTATCTTTGAT
>NZ_LTDM01000022.1 GCF_001940565.1 Tissierella creatinophila DSM 6911 | reverse complement strand
TCATAGCCTGCATCTACATATTCCTGTGCAATTTCTCCTATTTCCTCATCTTCCATTTCATATACATAATCTGATAATAATTTCAATAATTCTTCTTTTGTTCTTGCCATTTTAATACCTCCTACTTAATTTCTAATAAGTTTTTATCTAATGGATATTTGCCATATTTTCTAGCAGCTTCCATGAAGTATTCTATGTTTTCTAATGGAACATTCTGTGTCATATCGCAACCTGATGCCAGGATATATCCTTTTGGACTATCATAGGTCTTTTTAATTGCTGTCTTTACTGCTAGATGTATTTCTTCCCTATTTCCATGAAGCAATATTCCTACAGGGTCAATATTTCCAAGTATCGGCACCCTGTGTCCTACAGTATTTTTTATTTCTTCTAAATCCACAACATTGTCTACACTCAACATATTACATCCAGTATCTACCATATCTACTGTTATTTTTGTACTATTACCACAAATATGGTATGTATTTATACCCCCCACCTCTTGAATAGTTTCATTTAACTCTGTAGCATAAGGCTTAACAAATTCCTGATACTGTTTTTGTCGAAGTAGCGTTCCAGATGCAATTGGATCACATTGGATGATGATAGCACCTGCTTTAATAAATTCTATATATATTTCTTTCAATGTATTAGTGCATAATCTTAAGAGCTTATGTACCCCTTCAGGATTTTTCTTAGTGGCTCTCAAGATTAATTCCACAGGATATATACTAGCTGCTGCAGTAAATGGACCAGATATTAGGACACCAGTTGGCACTTCATTACCAACTCTATCTATACAAATCTTAACAGCTTCTAAGTTAGATTGAAGCCATGGATCATTCTCTTTACTTGCCTTAGAGAAGTCTAATGAATCTAGATCGGCCAAGTCTTTAAGTACGTGATTACTAATGGCTGGTACACTATCATCCGGATCCGTCATTTCAGTACCAAGTGCAGTACCTAATCCATGTAACCCATATTCTATAATCATAATATCATTGCCAAATCTTTCATAACAGGCAATTTGTGCTTCTGCTTGATATAGTGCAGAATTTCTCTTCTTTTTATGAGTCATTCCATATACTCTATGGGCTACAGATACCAGTATAGGCATGGCTAATATCCTATCCATTTCTTCCCCAGTCATAAAGGCCTGTAATCTTTCATTTGGCGTCATTTGATCGTACCTGTGCATGTGTTTAACCTCCTAGTTTAACTTTAGAATTTTGAGTTTCTTGTTTTTTAATGAAATATCTCTATTGTGAATACAGATATTCCCTGTGGCTGATACTTTATCTTTTAACTTCATATATGCTTCTTCATAAGTCATAACTTCATCAAGCTCAATTTCCTCCCAGTGGGCAAACTCCAAAGATATTAACTGAAGTGTAGTTTTAGGGCATAAATGTAGTACAGCTTTGTTATCAATCATTTTAATGGCATCCATTACGAAAGGATAAGAAAAATTTTTACCCTGCATTCCAAAGTACTTTGGACCAAGGATATTTAATGCTCCAACCGGATCTTCAAAAGCTAAAACATCTGCTCCTGCTTCTATTGTTTTTTCCATATACAGAAGAATTTGCACTTTTAATTTTTCAATAACGGTTGTAATAACATCAGGATCCTTCCTCCAAGTTTTAAAAATCTTACTTGGATCTATTAGATTGTTTAAAATTGTGATCGGCCCAGTTATATTTACAACTATATTTTCTCCAGTTAATTTTAGATCCTTTATTGCTTTAATTACTTCTTTTAATCTACCTTTATTGAAGTCTAAGTCAGGAAGACTTAATAGATCCTGAATGTTTTCATATGCATATCCTTTACATCTTGGTCCGATTTTTGCAGTGCCAAGATTTATATCTCCACCATAATTTTCTGCTTCCACTGTATGACAAAAAGGTAATAAGCACATTGTCATCTTTTTATATTCCTTATTGACCTTGGCTATTTTAACCAATCCATTGGCCATAGTGTATCCCTCAGGAAAATCCAAGTTTACTATCTTTACTACCTCATCTTCTAAACCAGCTGTATCAGACCCTGGTTTGCATTTATAATCTACAAATTGGTACATTTTTACCCCTCCTACAATTGTTAAGCTTTGACCCCAAAATTGTTATCTAACTCCTACTTGCTAAGCACTTATCTCTTATAATAAAACAATTATACCACTAAAATCAAGCTCATTAATTCATCTATGCTTCATACTCTTAGGTAAACATAGCCGTTACTCACTATACTCCTCTACAAAACTGTAAGTAGTGCTAGTATATAAATAGGATAACTCAAAAATAATAAATTCTATATCTGATATAATAAAAACAATCAGAGAAGTAGCGGATCTATTATGAAAAACAAGAAAAGACATTATATAGTTACTGAGGAACGCAATACGTTTCAAAAGCTTATATTGAAGAAACTCCTGCTATTGAATTCATAAGAAGCTACTCTAAAAAGTCTAGTAGGTATATTTCCATAACACTTACTAGACTTTTAAATTTTAAAATATATTATTTATCTTCTTTATACTTTCCTATTTTGACTAATAATGACCTATCTGGTGGAAATCCACTTATTGGATCTAAAGCTTCATTATCTGTAAGTTCATTTACATTTGCTGAGTTCCAGCCATGTTGAATTATAACGGCTGTAGGAAGTATTTCTTCTGTTATCTCTGCCTTTAAATTTATACTTCCCCTTAAACTTTCAATATTAACCATATCGCCGTTCTTAATTCCATGTCTTTCTGCTGTATGTGGATGGATTCTAACCATTGGTTCTTTGTTATTTTTATATTCTTTAAGAGACTTTATATTCCTATATCTTGAGTGATAATATTCCATATATCTAGCTCCTGTTGATAGCGTTAATGGGTATTCTTCAGCCAATTCTTTAGTAGATAATTTACTCTCAGCCGGTTCATAATATACTGGCAAAGGATCATAGCCTAACTGTTTTAGGGTTTGAGAATATATTTCTATTTTTTTAGAAGGAGTATCAAAGCCATTTTCTTCATATCTCTTTTCTTTGAACTCTCTATGTTTATATCCATAATCCATATTTAATATTTCTTCAAAGTTTTTTCCCAATTTCTTAAATCTATAATCTATTGCTTCTTCCTCCGTATTCCAAGGAAAATCCTTTTCATATCCCATAGCCCTAGCTATATCTCTGATAAATTCCCATTCAATAACTCCTTGATTACTCCCTATTATCTTAGGTGATATTCCTATTACTCCCTCTCCAGATGGTCCAACTTTATTCCATATTTCATACCTTTCTACAAAGAAACTTCCTGGAATAATTAAATCTGCTAACATCGCTGTTTCCGTCATAAAATTATCCATTACAACTAAAAAATCTAATGTTTCTAAGGCTCTCCTTAACTTATTAGTATTTGGCCAACTAAGCAATGGATTACTTCCTATTACAATCATAGCTCTTATTGGATAAGGTTGCCCTTCAAGAATAGCATCACTAAGTATGTTAGCTTGGGCCACATCGTATGTTTTACAGAATAGAGGAAACTCTGTACTGCCTATAGACCCTTTATTAAACTCAACATCATTCAATCTTAATGAAGATAAAAATGCAGGGGAATTCATCATAGCACCACCAGCTATATCAACATTGCCCATAATTGCTTGAAGTATTGAAATTGCTCTACCTGTTTGAAAACCATTTGAAAGAAGTTCTATTGCTATCCCCGGGGTAATATTAGATGGATTATTATTAGCCAATATTCTAGCTGCTTCAATAATAGTTTCTGCAGAAATCTCTGTAATATTTCCAACTTCCTCAGGTGTATAATCCTTTACTAACTCTACTAACTTTTCAAATCCTAAAGTCCACTTTTCTACAAAGTTTCTATTATAAAGATTCTCTTTTATAATCACATGAATAAGACCTAATGCTAATGCTCCGTCTGTTCCTGGTCTAAGTTTTAAATGTATATCAGCTCTGCTAGCTAAACTTGTTTCTTGGGGGTCTACTACTATTAGCTTTCCTCCCTTTCTTATACTTTCATTAATATCCATCATTTGATAAGGATTGGAATTACTAGGATTATAACCCCATAAAACTATGCATTTGCTATTTTTGTAATCTGGACTTGGTAATACTCCTAGAGTAATCTTGTTAGCTAGTTTTTTTGATAAGTGACAATGACTTCCTGCCGATGAATAATTAGGCGTTCCATAACTTTGACAAAATCTTTTTGCATATTCAGGAAATTGTCTCCTTACTCCTGCTTCTCCTGCATGTATTGACAATGACTCTGGTCCAAAGTTATCTTTCAAACCCTTTAATTTTTTAACAATTATCTTAATTGCATCTTTATATTCTATCTCTGTCCAGTTACCATCTTTATCTTTTTTCATTGGTTTTATTAGCCTATCTTTAGAGTGAACTATCTCAGGTAACGCCTTTCCCTTTGGACAGATATATCCTTTGGTTATAGGATGATCTCGATCTCCCCTGACTTCGAGTATTTTATTGTCTTTTACTAATAACTCAATCCCGCAACTTCCCGAACAAAAACTACATATTCCCTTTATCATAACCTCCCCCCTTATACACCTTTTCCATGGAGTATCTACCACTGCTTAACTCATTTATTGAAATAGTTTCTCTTGATATATCATTCTAAATTTCTTGATTATAAAGGATTATTAAATGATATTATAATACTAATTAATAAGCCTCTATATCTCTTTAATCTTCTAGTCTAAATTAATCGTCTTTTGCGCTTCCTTTAGAAAAGAATCATCTATAGCTTTTTCTCTTGATACTTTATCCTTTATAATGCCAGATGCTTTTGCCATTTCATTTATTGCATCAAATCCAGAATCAGAAAAGTCACCTGTTTCAGAAAATATTCCATTATCTTTTATTTCTCTAATAGTTCTTTCTAGATATTCATTATCTGAAAATGATGGTCTTATGGCTTCTATTATTTCTTCGACAGAATGCTCATTTGTCCAAAGTGTTGCTTTATAAACAGCATTTACATACTTTTGAACTACTTCTGGATTTTCTTCTATATATTTATCCGTAGTGAAAGTAATATACATCTCGTAAGTTTCTGAATTAAGTATCTTTTTGTGAACCTCTGGTTCATACATATCTACAAGCATTTTAGCACCTGAATCTAATAATAATTGTCTGGTTTCTGGTGATGCATAAGTAGCACTGACATCTTTGTTTTCAAGTGCTGCTAGGATCCCCGAGTTAGGCATTTTAACATAACTTGCATCAGAATCTACATTTAATCCTGCTGATTTTAACACTGATCTAACAAATTGTCTTGGTGAACTACCACTATCTGCACCATTTATTGAAGTTCCTTTTAGTGATTCTATAGAATTGTATTCAGGACTTGATACGAATGAATATGGAAATTTATCTGTAGCTGTTATAAGCAATTTTGTTCCTTGCATTTTCTCATTAAATCCAAGTATCATTTCTGGACCAAATAATCCAAATTGAGCATCGCCAGATAATACAGGAGCTGTAGGAACATCCCCTTGTACTGTGACAATATCAACATCTAATCCTTGCTCTTCAAAATAACCTAATTCTTTGGCCAAATGAACTGGTGCCCAAAGAATTCCTCTTACCGGTTCTGATATTGTAATTTTTTGCAACTCTTCAGATTGCTTAGTATTTTCTTTTTCTGTAACATTTTTGTTACCTGATTCTTTACTATTCGAATCTTCTGTGCTACAAGCTGAAACTCCAACTAAAATTGTAAAACATAGTACTAATAATAAAATCTTTTTCATTTAATATTTCCCCCTCTATATTTTCATTATATATATTAAATAATTAAAATAAATTTAATATTAATCTTCAACTTTTATATTAAATTTATTTATCATATCTTCCAAAGTCTCTTACTGCTCTAAGCATTGCATCAATATTGCAAGCGGGCGTCAAAGGAGATAACCCACAATCAGGCATTAATATAAAGCCTCCTGGAAAATCTTTCATTTTATTAATAATTTCTTTACTCTCTTCATAGACCTTATCTGGGTGTTCATTACTTAATGTTATATTCTTTACATTACCACCCATAATATAATCATCACCTAAATATTCTGCGGTCTTTACTATATCCATCTCTGTACCAACTGCAATTATTGTTCTTTTCGGCAACTTTATATCTTTTATCCAATAATCAAGATTATTAGTATGATCACCGCATAGATGTACTATCATTGATTCCACTCCCCATTTTTGAAGAGTATCTATAATTTCTTTGGTATATGGTAACGAAAATTCGTCAAAGTATTTTGGGGATATCAATGCATGAGATTCTAACGGATATGCAGAAAAAGCTGATACTTTTTCTATTCCAAATCTATCAATCATATACTTTGCAATTTTAAGAATATAATCGGTACTTATCCTCATAAGAGAATGAATTAATTTTGGATCTTTTACCATTGATCTTAGCAGTTTATCTGCCCCTATAAGTGCCTCAACTCCTGTAAGAGCAGATCCTGCTGGAACGCCATATCCAAATCCATTTTCTATTGATAATTCAGCAAACCTTATCATCCTTGATGCCATTGGTGCAGATTCTATATTAGGCATATTTATTTTTAAAATATCTTCAACAGTCTCTATTGGATATTTTACTACTTTAGGCAACGCTGCTTTATTTTTAAATGAAAATTCTAGTTCCCCCCCAAAGTCCAAAGTTTGCCAATTTGGAACTCCATAGCCTGGTTTTGCATCATACTTATGGAGCATTATTGAATTTATATGAGATTTTAAAGCTATCTCCGGGTTTAAATAATACTCCCTTGCAGTGTGATTAGATATTAATGCAGTATAAGTACTAGCGAAAGGATTCATAGGTATTCTATCTATCTTTGTCTTCATAATTAGACCTTTCATTCTTTCCACTGTAGTCAATTCCATATTTACCCCTCTTTTACCATACTTCATTCAGCCATATTTAATACATCTATTGCCTCCAACGAAGTAGTCTTTTTTCTATATTCTTTAACAACGAATCTATCATCGACATTAAAAATAATAAAATAGCTATACACGAAAGTACTCTAGTAATATTATAAACACCACCTGCTGATTGAACCATCCAACCAAGCCCTTGATTCGAACCTAAATATTCGCCTACAATAGTACCCATTACAGCTGATCCTGCACCTGCCCGCAAACTTGCAGCAATCCAAGGAACACATGAAGGCAATGTTACTTTCATAATGATTTGAAGTTTTGAAGCACCCATTGTCCTTAAAGTGTCAATTAAATTTATATCTGTATTTTTGAAGCCTGCATAAGCATTAAAAAACACTAAAAAGAATACCATAATTGTTGACATAACTATTTTTGCCTTTAACCCAATACCAAACCATATTATAAAAAGAGGTCCTAAGGCTAATTTAGGTAGTCCATATAAACCTACTAAAATTGGATCGAATATCTTAGAAAATATATTGAAATTACCAAATAAAAATGCTATCACTACACCAGAGATGGTTCCATATACTAAACCAAGAATCGACACGCCAAGTGTTACATTTATATGAGGCCAAATCTCACCTGTTTTAAACAATATTATTAAATCCTTAAAAATCTCTAATGGAGAACTAAAAAAAAATGTGTTTATAATCTGTCTACTAGCTGCGATCTGCCAAATTATTATAAGAATAATCATAAATATAACACTATAGAATTTATCCATTATAAAATTTTTCATTTTCATATACTTATCATTTCCTCTTCCTTAGCCTTAAGAACTTCATTTTTTATGTCTTCCCAAATATCTTTTTCTAATTCTATAAATCTGTAATTATGTTTGATTTCTTTAATGTCTCGAGGTCTAGGTATCTCTACAATATACTTAGACTTTATATTTGATGGTCTGTAACTCATCAATATTATTCGATCTGCTAAAGTAATGGCCTCACCAATATCATGGGTTATATACACAATTGTATTTTTTCTCTTTTCCCATATTTTCAATATCTCATCTTGTAGTAATTCTTTTGTAAATACATCCAATGGCCCAAAAGGTTCATCCATAAATATAATTTCAGGGTCTGTTGCAAGTGCACGAATTATAATAGCTCTTTTTCTCATTCCACCAGACAATTCATAAGGATATTTATCTTCAAATCCAGATAAACCACTACTCTCCATAAGTTCTCTCGCTATTTCATGTCGCTCTTTTTTATTGACCCCTTCAATTTCTAATCCTATAGCTACATTATCTATTATCTTTCTCCAAGGTAGAAGTGTATCAGATTGAGATATATATCCAATTTTGTGTTTATTAAAAGTAAATGTTTCCCCATCAATCAATATTTCTCCCTTAGTTGGCTTTATCATACCCGCCATAATATTTAATAATGTACTTTTCCCACAACCACTGGAACCAACAATTGCTAAAAATTCACCATCATTTACAGATAGATTTATATTATTTAAAGCATGAACTATTTCGCCATCTTTAGATTCATAATTATGTATTAAATTATTTATTTGTAACTTTTTTTTATTTTCCATCTAATTAAATAACCTCCTTACATAATCTATTTGATACTCATCAATATGATTTGATATAATGTCCATTCTGTATTTATTTGGAAGCATTCATGCACATCCTGACTTTAGATATATCTTATTAAAGTTTTATAATCAAAGAAGGAGCGGATCTATTATGCAAAACAGGAAAAGACATTATATCGTTACTGAGGAACGCAATACGTTTCAAAAGCCTATATTAAAGCAACTCCTGCTATTGAATTCATGAGAAGCTACTCTAAAAAGGTAATACTTGGGATAACGTGATAATTTTATTATTTTCAGGTATTATCTTGCTTTTCACATTATATTACTGTTATAATGATAATGATTTAAATAAGTAAAGTAAATAATCCTTTTTTATCTTTTTTTATCTTTTTTCATCCTTTTTTATCTGATCATAATCTATGATAGTGCATTACAGTGCTAAAGTCAAGCATGATTATTTAGATTTTAACATACAATACTTACACTCCACAGTTGTAAAATAAGCTATAAACCTTGTAGATTCGATATTATTTGACATATAAATATCATATAGAGGTAGAAAATCCTGCTAATAAAAGTATAATAGGAAGTGTACCCATTTGAACAGATTATAAAAAAACTTGCAATTAGCAAGGTTTTTTTGTTTATTATATAATTTATTTTAAAACTTGTTTATGATATAATAATATAAATAATAATTTAAGATAGGTGATAAAATTGACTACTATTAAAGATATTGCTGCTAAAACTAACTTATCTATATCCACAGTTTCTATAGTTTTAAATAATAGAGCATCAAGAATACCAAAGTCTACAAGAGATATAGTTATAAATGCTGCAAAAGAACTTAACTATAGACCAAATCAACTCGCTGTAGGCCTTGTAACAAAGAGAACAAAGACACTTGGACTAATAGTGCCCGATATTAGAAACAACTTTTTTTCAAGCCTTGCTAAAGGTATTGAAGATGAAGCTAGAAACAATGGATGGACAGTTTTACTTTGCAATTCAAATGATTCTCATAAAAGAGATTTGGAATATATAAAGATGTTAGAGGGAAAAGGAGTAGATGGCATACTTTATTCTATGTCATCAGATAGCAATCTTAAGAATTTCAAAGAAAAATATTCTTTAATTAAAAACTTTGATATTAAATTCTTAATGATAGATAGATATCTTGATTTTCCTGCTACTTTTCCCAAAATAAATGTGGTAAGTTTAGATCACTTTAAAGGAGGCTATTTAGCAGCGAAACACCTTATAGATTTAGGCCATAAAAAAATAGCTTGTGTTACAGGACCTCAATATTTAAGTGAATCAAACGATAGATTAAGAGGCTATAAACAAGCATTAGATGATGGTTCTATTGAATATGATGAAGAGCTTATAGTTGAGGGAAATTATCATATAGAAAGCGGTGTGTCAGCCGTAAATAAACTAATAGAAAAAGATTTTACTGCAATCTTTGCCTTTAATGACATGATGGCCTATGGTGTTTTAAAGGGTCTTAAAACTTATAATTTGTCTATACCCCATGATATATCTGTTATTGGATATGATGATATTTATTTATCAGAGATATTGGAAGTTCCCCTAACTACAATACACCAACCTATAGAAGTAATGGGACGGGGTGCCGCAAAGCATTTTATAAATATTATCGATAGCAAAGAAGAGTTTTTAGATAATCTACCACTTTATTCTCCTGAGTTAATAGTAAGAAAGAGTACTTCCAAACCCAATAAAAGATTATTAAATAAAAGAACTCAAGTTATTTAAATTCTACATTTAAATAACTTGAGTTCTTTTATAATTATATTATTTTAGTCTTAATTTACTTGTTCTAACTTCTTTCATAAATGGAATTGAAGTTTCTGCTCCCATTCTAGATACTGCTGTTGCAGATGCAAGTGAAGCTAATCTTAGTGCTTCTTTAACACTATAGCCTTGTACTAAGCTACCTATAAAATACCCTGTAAATGTATCTCCAGCAGCTGTAGTATCAACTGCTTTTACATCAAATATGCCATGTTCTAAAATTAAATCTCCATCTTTAAATTTAACTCCTTTTTCTCCTAGAGTTAAAACAATTTTAGCCTTTGGAAATTTATCTCCTAAACTTTCTAATAAGTTTTCAGATATATCTATCCCACATATATCGGCAGCTTCTATTTCATTTAATATAAAATAATCTATATAATCTAGATTTAATTTAAATATATTTTCATCTATAGGAGATGGGTTTAACACTATAATAAGACCTTTTTCATGAGCCTTTTCCACTATATATTGAAGCATATTTATCTCATTTTGTAATATTAAAAAGTCTCCCTTTGAAAACTTATCCAATATATTATCTATTTGATCCAAATTCATCATCTGATTTGCACCACCAAATAATAATATACAGTTCTCGCCATCATCATTAACTTGAATAATAGCATGTCCTGTAGAGACATCCTCTATCTCCCTTACAAAATCAGTATTTACATTGTTTGTTTTAAGGACTTCAACTAAAATATTACCATCTAATTTTCCTACTGCCCCTGCGTGATATACATGAGCTCCAGATCTGGCCAGTGCTATAGACTGATTTAGTCCCTTCCCTCCAGCAAATACCTCTCTTTTTTTAGAAGACTTAGTTTCTCCAGGACGTACAAATTGATCTACACTATAGACATAATCTAAGTTTAACGATCCAAAGTTTAATATTTTCATAGTATCTCCTTGTCATTAGGCATTAAGCTTTATTTGTTAAATAATCTAAAATACCTTTCCATAGTTCATTATAAAACTCCCAGCTTACAAACTCTGGTGATCCCCAATGTGGTGCACAGTCAGAAGTAAATACTGCTGATTTACCCTTCCCAAATTCTCCTACTGCTATAAATGGATCATCTCCAATAGTTGCAAGAACTTCTCCTTCTGGTATAGCAACTGTTCTATTATACCCTAAGAAATGAGGCCACTCTTTTGGAAGTCCTTTAAGAGCGTCATGCTCTTTAACTGTTATAGGAACTATTCCTTCAGGATGTTCTGCCCTATCATCTATATCGAGGCATTTAACTGGAAGTATATCTTTTACTGCAGTTTGTCCGTATCTGGTTTTAGCATCTATTCCAGTAAAGGACATATATCCTCCTATCATTAAAAATGAACCCCCTCCATTTACATAATCCTTTATAAGTTCACATCTATTTGGAGTTTTGAGTCCCTTTGCAAAAGTATCATTTGGAAGTAGTAGCGTGTTTGAACCTATATCTGATAAGATAACACATTCATATTTATTTAATTCTTCACTTGTAGTAGGGAACTTATCTGGAGCTAAATGATTTGGAATATACTCTACTTCATATCCTGCTTTTTCTATAGCATCTCTTATAAATCCTACCCCTTCTTCATAGCTACTAGTATAAAAGGTGTCAAAGCCCTTAACATGAGTAGTATAAGTCATCCATGATTCTCCTGCTATTAATATCTTCTTTGCCATTTTTATCTCTCCTTTATCTATTACACCAATCCATTATAAGTTTTGAGTATATAAGTATTGCATCTAAATATTGGTCTATTTCAATATATTCATTTACTGCGTGACATTCAGATTGTCTTCCTGGTCCATATTGAAGCGTTGGACACCCGGCAATGTTTTTCCATATTCTAGAATCACATCCTGCAGGAGAACCAACTACGTCAACTTCTCTTCCCATAGCTACTTTAAAAGAATCCTTAAATGAATCCACAAATGGGTGATCTAGTTCCATTTCAAAAGGCCCTCCAGCTTGGTATATAGAAATTTTAGGCTTATGATCTTTAAGCCATTCATCACCCTCACATGTTCTATATATAGCTTCAGTATATTCTTTAACTACCATCTCATGATCCATCTTTTCTGGTAAATAGTGTACACAAGTTGAAAAAGAACAGAAACTTGGAACTGTTGAACCCGCTGTTCCTCCTTCAATTACACCAAAATTTGATGTTGGAGAAGGTAAAAGAGCATGTTTATATTTCATTAGCCATTTATGTTCTAGTTCATTTATAGCACCCATAATTTTTTGGGCTTTTTCAATGGCATTTACTCCAAGCCATTTTGATCCAGAGTGAACAGCTACTCCTTCTACTTCTACTTTAAAGAAAACAAATCCCATATGTGCCGCTATAAGTTCATAGTCAGTAGGCTCACAAACTACAACTGCATCTGCCTTCTGTCCATTCATAGCAGCTGCAATGGACCCATTTCCCCCACCTTCTTCATCTATAACCGAAGTTATAATAACGTCCCCTGGCAAATCAATACTAGCATCCTTTAAAAGTTCAACTGCCATTATAGATGCCATAAGTCCACCTTTCATATCAGCTGCTCCAAGCCCAAATAACTTCCCGTCCTTTATAGTCGGACTATGAGGGGGAGTGCTCCATAGAGCAATATCTCCAGAAGGCATTGTGTCTATATGTCCATTAAACATTATAGACTTACCTTCTCCACCTTTAAATTTTGCATATACATTGTATCTATCCTCATAATTGTGTCCAGGATTACCTTCTTTGAATTCTTTTATTGCCTTTTGTATAACTTCTTCTGTTACCTGATCTACACTCACAGAAGCTCCCATCTTTTTAAACATATCTATCAAATAGTCTTGTCCTTCTTTTTCAAGTCCTCCATCAATACCATGACCTATATCATGAGTATCTATTGCTACAATATCTAAAAGGCGGGATATATATTTTTCCTTATTTTTTTCTAGGGTTCTTTTTAATAGTTCAATCATTCCATCACACCCTTTATTTAATTATATAGTTTAATACATTCTTCCACTATATCCCAAAACTTTTCATTATCTAGTTTTACCGCTACTAATGAATTAGGTTCTTCTTTAGTAATATTAAAGTAGTCACAAAGTGTACGACCATAACATTTTTCACTTCTTATCTCTACTTCTGTATACATAGGTTTTACCTCTATCACGCTTGGATCAATAAGATAAGCTATGCAAGTAGGATCATGAAGTGGACCACCTTCCCATCCAAATACTTTCTTTTGTTGCTGACCAAAAAATCTCATAAGATCTGCAAATAGATGTGCAGCTTTTGTATCTATTTTTTCCATTCTTTCAACTATACTAGGATAGCATAGTGCTTGTCTTGTTAAATCAAGTCCCATCATAACTACAGGTCTACCTGATGTAAATACTACATGAGCTGCTTCAGCATCAGCTAATATATTGAATTCTGCAGCTGGAGTTACATTCCCAAGTTGGTAAGCTCCTCCCATAAGAACTATTTCTTGAATTTTATCTACTATTCTTGGTTCCATACGCATTGCCATAGCAATATTAGTTAAGGGACCTGTAGGTACTAAAGTTATATCTCCATCTGACTCCATAAGTGTGTCAATTATATAGTTTACAGCATGCTTATCCTCAGCTTTTCTCGTAAGGGTGTCAAATACTGGACCATCAAGACCTGTTTCTCCATGTATATCATCTGCTATTACTTGCTTATCTCTTACCATAGGAAGACTACATCCTGAATAAACTTTTGTATCTATATTTAAATACTGGCATACATTTAATGCGTTTCTAGTAGTTTTTTCAAGGGTTTGATTGCCCGCTACAATTGTAATTCCAAGCAAATCAATTTTAGGATGTATAGCTGACATCATAATAGCTACAGCATCATCATGACCTGGGTCACAGTCTAATATTATCTTTCTTTTATCCATATCTAAAAACATCCTTTCAAATTTAATTTTTTACTGTTGCAATTGTTAATGAACTCTTAGCCTTTTCTTCTCTTCTTTTCTTTCTCCACATTGAAAATGCAAGTACTGATATTGTTATAATATAAGGTAGCATTAAAACAAACTGTGAAGGCCATCCGTAAGCCTGTAGTCTTCCACCAATACTATCTACAAAACCAAATAATAAACTTCCTACCCAAGCTAGTGCAGGATTTGCTCCTCCAAAGAACATTGCAGCTACTCCCATAAAACCTCTTCCATTTGTCATGTTTTCAATAAACATTTGAGAATAACCTATTGAAAGATGTGCTCCCGCAAGACCACCTAAAACACCTGAAATTATCATTACTTGATATTTCATCCTATTTACATTTATACCTGCTGTCTCTGCAGCCATTGGAAAGCGTCCTACTGATCTAAGTCTTAAACCCCATACAGTTCTATAAAGTAAGAAAGTAAGCAAAAGAACCATTACTATTCCAAATATCTCCATCAAAGACCAGTTATTAAATATTCCATTTAAGTACTTATTGCCTTCTAAAAATGGAATATTTATCTTTGGAATTCCAACTATCTTTGGATCTGTAAAACTTCCTGTTGTTCCTAAAAATTGTTTTATACCAAATTTTGTAATCGCAAGGGCAAGCATGTTTATAGCTATACCTATTGCAGTTATATCAGCTTTATATTTTATATGTGCAACCGCCATTATAAGTGCCATCAATACTCCAGCTATCATCGATACTATCAAAGCAAGAATCCAACTTCCAGTTGTATAACTAACCAACACAGCTGCAAAAGCAGAAGTAAGCATAATTCCCTCTGTACCTATATTTGTAATGTCTCCTTGTTCTGTTATTGCAGCAGCCAAGGCGGCAAATAAGATTGGAGTAGCGGCTCTTATAGTAGCATATATGAGTGTATAATCAAATATTGAATCAAAATTCATTTATTAGCCCTCCTCTTAAATTTGTTCCTCTACAAGTTTTGCTTTTCTTTTTTGTAGAAAAGCAAACAGTGCTTCCATTGTTGCAAATATTATAAATACAGCTATTATAGTATCTACAACTGATTTTGGTACTCCAGTATATCTCTCCATGCCTAGTGCTCCAGATTTTAATACTGCAAGGAAGAAAGCCATAAATGGTACCATCTTAATATCATTTTTAACTATTAGTGCTGCAAGCATTCCATCAAATGCCATACCAGAAGAGAAATTATCTAGAAAATATCCATATGTTCCAAGAACTTCAATAGCCCCTGCAATTCCTCCTATTGCTCCACTTAAAAACATTGAATTTATTATACTTTTTTCAGGTTTAATACCTATATACTCTGCGTGTAGGGGATTTAAACCAACTGTTGTAAACTTATAACCTAAAGTTGATTTGTTTAAAATCCAATACACCAAAACAGCTACTCCAATTGCTATAAAAAGCCCCATATTTGCTTGACTTGGTTTCATAAACTGAGCTAGTTTTGCACCAGCTGCTACAGTTGGGGTTTGAGGTACACCTGTTTTAGCAGATAGTGGTCCATTTACTAAATATGAAGTAATATATAGTGCAACATAGTTCATAAGAATGGTAACACAAACTTCATTTACTCCTAAATATGCTTTTAATGAACTTGGTATATAAGACCAAGCGGCGCCTACTAGGGCTGCAACTACCATACAAAGTAGAATGAGTATAGGTCCCGGTAGACTGGTAAATGTATAACCTATCCAAGCTGCAGCTATTGCTCCTAAATATAGTTCTCCTTCTACTCCAACATTGAATACACCCGCTCTTGCTGCAGTTGCAAATGCTAGTGAGGTCAATAGTAGAGGTGCAAATTTTTGAAGTGTAGTACCTAAATTTAATTTTCCAACAAACGCACCTTTAAATAGCTGAATATATGCCTCTATAGGATTGTGTCCTAATGCAAGCATAATCACAGCACCAATTAGTATGGAAACTAAAGTAGTTAATAACAAGTTTATATATTTATTTGGGGATTTTGTAGTTATAAACGTCCTCCTCTTTACCATTATAAATTCCCTCCTATATCTTCTGAATCATTATGTCCTAGTTTTCCACCCATCATAAGCAAACCAATATTATTTTCATTTCCATTTTTAGCATCAAGAATACCAGTAATCTTCCCTTCATACATAACCGCAATCCTATCTGAAAGAGAAAGAATTTCATCAAGGTCTGCTGATACAAGTATTATGCCTTTACCATTGGCCTTTACCTCATTAAGTATCTTTCTAATAGACTCTATAGCACCAATATCAACTCCTCTAGTAGGCTGGGATGCTATTAAAAGTTTTCCATCTGCATCTACTTCTCTTGCAACAACTATCTTTTGAGCATTTCCTCCGGATAGAGCCTCTGTAAGTATTTCAGGGTTTGTAGGTCTAACATCAAATCTTTCAATCAGGTCTTTTGTAAAACTATCGATCTCTTTATTATTTAATACTAAACCTTTTGAATAAGGTTTTTTATCTATTTTAACTGCAATCATATTGTCTTTAATAGATAATTTTCTATTAAGACCTCTTATGTTTCTATCTTCAGGTATATGAGTCATACCGGATTTTCTAATCTTTAAAGGACTTTTATTTGTTATATCTTCTCCATCTAAAATAACTTTTCCTTTTTCTACTTTTCTAAGTCCTGTAATAGCTTCTATAAGTTCGCTTTGACCATTTCCATCTATTCCTGCGATTCCAAGTATTTCTCCTTGTTTTACATCCAGTGATATTCCTTTTATCTTAGATAATTCTTTTTCTCCTGATGTCCAAAGGTTATCTATTTTTAATACAGTCTCTCCCACTACAACATCTTTTTTCTTTACATTTAAAAATACTTCTCTGCCTACCATTAATTTAGCAAGTTCATCTATATCTGTATCTTCTTTGTTTACAGTATTCATATATTGTCCATCACGCATAACGGTAATTCTATCAGAGATTTCCATTACTTCTTTTAATTTATGAGATATAAATACAATAGATTTTCCATCTGCTTTCATACTATTTAATATTTCAAAGAATTTAACTGTTTCTTGAGGTGTAAGAACTGCTGTTGGTTCATCTAGTATAACTATTTCTGCACCTCTATAAAGTGTTTTTATAATTTCTACTCTTTGAGCTTCTCCTAGTGGTATCTGATTTATTTTTTTGCCAGGCTGAATATCCATATTATAAGTATCTATATATTTTTGTATCTCTTTTTTAGCTTTGTCAAAGTCTATAGTAATATTTTTTGTAGGTTCAAATCCAAGTATTATATTTTCTAATACTGTAAGTTCATTTACAAGCATAAATTCTTGGTGAACCATCCCAATTCCATCTTTTATAGCTATATTTGGAGTAAGTCCTTGAACTTCTTTACCCTTTATTTTTATAGTACCAGAGTCATTTGGATATATCCCATATAACATCTTCATCATTGTAGATTTACCTGCGCCGTTTTCACCAATTAGCGAGTGTATTTCTCCCTTTTTAAGATTAAATTGCCCATCTACAACAGCTTTTACATCCCCAAAACTTTTTGTTATATTTGTCATTTCAACTATATAATCGTTCATCTAAACACCACTTTCCACTAATTAGTTTTATTTATATCCTTTTACTTTTAAAGAAGTGGTCTGCTATATACAAACCACTTCCAAATATTCTTATTTTATTATTTTCTTCCAAATCCTTCATAAGCTTCAACTTTAATTTCTCCGGATTTAACTTTCTCTTCTAATTCTTTTATTTTATCAAGGATATCTTGAGGGAATTTATCACCTAGAGCTTCTTTCATAACTGACATATCAGTTAATCCAACTCCTCCATTACTTATATCAAGATAAACTGTCTTATTTCCTTCATATGTGTCTTTAACAACTGATTCAATTGCAAGATAAGTTGCATTATCAACTCTCTTTAACATAGATGTTAAAATTGATCCTGGGTATACGCCATCTTGGTCTAAGTCAACCCCTATTGCGTATTTTCCTGATTCTTTAGCAGCTTCAAGGATTCCAGTACCAGTACCAGAAGCTACGTTCATTACAATATCTGCTCCTTGACTATATTGAGCTATTGTAAGTTCTTTTCCTTTTAATGGATCATTAAATGTACCTGCAAATGATTGTAAAACTTTTACTTCTGGATCAATATATGCAGCACCTTGCTTGTATCCTGTAAAGAAATCAGCAAGTACTGGTATATCAAGTCCACCTACCCATCCAATAACTTTTTCTGGGTTTACTCCTTCAATATCTGACTTAGTAGTAAACATAGCAGCAGCAGCTCCTGCTAAAAATGAACCTTCATTTTGTGCAAATGTTGAAGATGCTACGTTTTCTCCCTTAACAACACCATCGATTATTGCAAATTTTGTATCAGGGAATTCTGGAGCATGTTTCGCTACTATCTCTTCAAACTGAGTAGAAACGCCTATAACTAAATCATAACCATCTGCCGCCATAGCAACAAAGTTAGATTCCCATTCTGCTGGCTCTTTTGATTCCATCTCTTTAAGTTCAATGCCAAATTCTTCTACAGCTCTAAGTGCGCCCTCGTGAGCAGAGTCGTTAAAAGACTTGTCCCCTAAAAATCCAGAATAAATCAATGCTACTTTTAGTTTATCCTTTCCTCCAGCATCCTTTCCTCCTGAGTCTTTGTCTGCCGGTTTTGATGAACATCCAGCAAGAGTACCTATAACTAGAGTCATAACTAATAATAATGTTACCACTTTTTTCATGGCTCATTCCTCCTAATATTTTTTAAAAAGACAATATTTAGTAAAACGTTTTACTAAGTATTATTACCTATTATTTTAATTTATAAATCGACATTTGTCAACAGATTTTATATTAAGATTATTTAATTGTTACTTTTAAAAATCCCGCTACTCTAATAGCAGATAGAGAGTAAAAGAAGATCTATAGCATAATGCCATGATCTTCTCTTATAAGACAAATGTATTTGCAGTTATTATGTCCATATAATCTTTTGTCACAAGTTTTATAGTATGATCGTCTATTTTCTCCATCCCAGGATAAAACTTCATTTTAAAAGCATGTACATGATCTTTAAAGGAAATTATCTCTTCAAATTCTTCTGGGACTTCAATGTGACATTTACTTACATCTCCAGTAAGTGCATCCTTAACTCCAGATTTAATCCTCCCAAGTGCTTCTTCCTTCGATAAATTGACAGTACATCCACCATAACATTCCTTTGTAGCTACTGTAGTAATATTAGGATTTATCTTCTTTGCTTCATTGCATATTTCCCTATCCCCTGATAAAAACACAACTGGAACACGGTTATTTTCGGCAGTATAGGAGTTTATTAAAAACTCTGTTGTATACATTCCATTTAATTTTATATAATTTGTAGATCCTGTAGATGTATGAGATAGCGGACTTCCAGGGTTTCCAGCTCCTGAGTGATAACCAATAAATATTACCGCATGGAAACTTTCATCTAATCCATACATCATATTATAAGGATGTCCACTCTTACCTCTAATAAGTTTAACTCCCTTAGGCATTTTAAATACATCAATATTATTTGCAAGGCCATGTCCATCTTTTACTATCACCTCAGTAGCTCCAGCTTCGATAGCCCCTTCACAGGCTGCTACTACTTCTAGAGTCATTTGATCGGCAAATTGTGCATACTCCGGATCTCCCTTACGACATTCTTCTTTAAAAGTAGATCCAACTACTCCTTCTATATCCGCACTTATAAATATTTTCATATTCCACCTCTTTAATAGTAGTAAAATATTATTTTTTAAGAATTTTATCTATAGATTCTCTATTGAATTCCTTTATTACATTTGTTGCCAATTCTATTGTATCATCGATATCATTTATAGAACAATAATTGTAATGAGTGTGAACATATCTAGATGGTATACCCAAGACTAAAACTGGTACACCTTCATTGGAAAGGTGAATAGCACCTGCATTTGTGCTTCCTCTTCTTCTTACTGCTGATTGAAATTTAATGTTTTTTTCTTTAGCTATATCTTTTGCATATTGAATGTATTGGGAGCTTCCGATATAACTTTGATCCATATGTCTTATCTGCACACCTTTATTTAAACTTCCTTGGGCAGTAATCTCATCAAAATATATATCATCAGCAGGTGAGCCTTCAAATACAATTGCTAAATCAGGTTTTACTCTTTGACTTGTAATTTTAGCCCCTCTCATTCCAACTTCTTCTTGGGCCGCAAATCCGCCAACAACATCAATGTTTAAATCGTCCATTTCACTAAGTCTATTCATCACCTCTATAATACACATACATCCAAGTCTATTGTCAAAAGCTTTTCCTCTTAAAATTCCAGTTTTTTCATCATATTTAAAGTCTACAAGTGGTGCTATTGGATCTCCTATATCTATTCCATAGTATTCTATTACTTCTTCTCTGCTTGATGCACCCACATCTATATACATAGACTCAATGCTAAGCTTATCATTTGCTCTTTCTTCATCTGTCATAAAGTGGGGCGGCTTAGAAACTGTTATTCCTTCGACAATTTCGCCTTTTCCATTTTTTATATTTACTAAATGAGCTGGTATATTGCTATTTATCCAACCACCTAGAGTAACAAATGAGATTAGCCCATTTTTTAAAATACTTTGCACCATAAAGCCTACTTCATCGCTATGAGCATCTAATAATATAGTCTTTCTTTTACCAGTGTTTTTATTTAGTTTAGAAAAAACATTATTCATAGAATCACTTTCTACATCTGAATCTTTAACATATTTTTTTATTACTTCTACAACATCTTCTTCAAAACCGGATGGACCAAATGCATTTGTTAAGTCTCTTATCAATTCTATATTTCCCATAACTTCCTCCTGTTAAAAAAACTATTCTTTTTCATCATATAGATGGCAATACACATAATGCTTTTCATTTATTACTGTCTTTTTAGGAACCTCTACTTTACATCTTTCCATAGCCCTATTACATCTAGTATGAAACTTACATCCTGAAGGAGGGTTTAGTGCAGATGGTATACTTCCCTCTAAAATAATCCTATCCTTTTTTGCTCTTGGATCTGGAACTGGAACAGCTGAAAGGAGTGCTTGAGTATAAGGGTGTAGAGGATTTTTATATAGTTCCTTTTTATCTGCTACTTCTGCAAAATTACCTAAATACATAACACCTATTCTGTCACTGATATGTTCTACAACTGACAGGTCGTGTGCAATAAATATATATGTTAGATTGAATTTTTCTTTTAAGTCTTTCATAAGGTTTAATACTTGTGATTGTATAGAAACATCAAGCGCTGATACAGGTTCATCTGCTATAACAAGCTTTGGCTCTACTGCTAGTGCTCTTGCTATACCAATCCTCTGTCTTTGACCGCCTGAAAACTCATGAGGATATCTTGGAGCGTGATAGGAGTCTAGACCTACCTGCTTTAGAAGTTCTACAACTCTTTTATCAGTTTCTTCTTTTCCACTTGTCAGCTTGTGTATCTTTAAAGGCTCAGCTATTATCTCTCTTACTGACATTCTAGGATTTAGTGAAGCATAAGGATCTTGAAAGATCATCTGTATATCCTTTCTAACTGAACGCATCTGTGCATTATCATAGTTAGATATATCTTTTCCATCAAAGATTATTTTACCACTAGTTTTATTGATTAAATTAGATATGAGCATACCAGTTGTAGACTTACCACATCCAGATTCCCCTACTATACCTATTACTTCACCTTCATATACATCAAAATCTACCCCATCTACTGCTTTTACATATTCTTTTTTACTTCCTAAAATTCCTTTTCTTACTGGATAGTATTTTTTTAAACCTTCAACATGTAATAAAATCTTTTTCACTATAGCTCACCTCCATATTCTTTCTTGCATAGCCAACATCTGCTTTTGTGTTCATTATCAAATGTAAAAAATGGTGGTTCTTCTTCTTTACAAATATCCATTGAATACTTACACCTTGGTTCAAACTTACAACCCTTTGGCATAAATTTAGGGTTTGGAACATTTCCAGGGATAGAGTCTAGTCTTTCCACTTCAACACCAAGTTTAGGTATTGATTCTAAAAGCCCCTTAGTATATGGATGTTGTGGATCTTCAAATATAGTAAATACATCTCCGCTTTCCACTACCCTTCCACAGTACATTACAACAACTTCATCACAAACCTCTGCCACTACTCCTAAATCGTGGGTGATAAACATTATAGACATTCCTATTATTTTTTTTAGCTCCAATATAAGTTCTAGTATCTGAGCTTGAATAGTAACATCAAGAGCAGTTGTAGGTTCATCCGCTATAAGTATCTTTGGATTACATACTAGAGCCATGGCTATCATTATTCTTTGTCTCATCCCTCCTGAGAGCTGAAAAGGGTATTCATTTATTATCTTATCTGCTCTAGGGATACTTATTTGTTCAAGAATCTTTATAGTCTTTTCTTTAGCCTCTTGTTTACTCATATCAGAATGCTGGAGAAGGCCTTCCATTATTTGATCGCCTATTTTTAATACAGGGTTTAAAGAAGTCATAGGCTCTTGGAAAATCATACCTATTTGACTTCCTTTAAGTTTTCTTTTTTCTTCTTTACTTATATTTACTATATCTTTTCCATCTAATAGGATTTCACCTTTTACTATCTTACCTTTAGTACCTTCTAGTAGATTCATTACAGAGAGTGCAGTTACACTTTTTCCACTTCCTGACTCTCCTACGATTCCAAGTGTTGAACCTTCTTTTAAATTTATATCTACACCATCTACCGCTTTTACAATTCCATTATCTGTATAGAAGTAGGTATGTAAATCTTTTATTTCTAATATATTTTTGTTTTCCACTTTTTTCATTTATACCTCTTCCTCTCTTACTCAGTTAATTTAGGATCTAGTGCATCTCTAAGACCATCGCCTAAAAGATTAAATGATAAAACTGTTAGAAATATAGCTAGCCCTGGGAAAAATGTCATATGCCAATTAAGTCCTATATATGCTCTACCAGTACTAAGCATAAGACCCCATTCTGGACTTGGTGCCTGTGCACCCATTCCTAAGAAACTTAAACTTGAAGCAGTAAGTATAGAAGAACCTATTGTCATAGTGTAGTAAACTATTATATTAGACATAGCTCCCGGTAAAATGTGCTTAAAGAGTATTCTAGCATCACTTGCCCCTAAGTTCTTTGCAGCCTTTACAAATACACTTTCTTTTAACTCTAAAGTAGTACTCCGTACAATTCTTGCAAAAGAAGGAGTACTAAATATGGCAACTGCTATTATTACATTTCCTATACCAGGACCTAATATTGCTATAATTCCTATGGCTAAGATAACGCCAGGAAATGCAAATAATACATCCGATATTCTCATTATTATACTATCTAAAAACCCTCCATAATATCCGCTTATAAGACCAAGTGCTGTACCTGCTACTGCTCCTATTGTAACTGATAAAAGTCCCACAAAGAGGGATATCTTTGTCCCAATTATTATTCTACTAAAAATATCTCTACCAAATTCATCTGTACCAAAAAAATGATCACCTGATGGACCTTGTAATACATTTGCATAGTCGTATTCGCTATAATCATATGGAACTACTTTATTTCCTATTAAAGATAATATAATAAGTGTTAAGATAAAAACACTTGCAGCTATAGCTGTTTTTTGTTTCTTAAACTTACCTACAAATTCTGAAAATGGACTTCTCATATCTCTTTTATAGTTTAAGTCTTTTTCATGCTTTTCATTTAATAAATTCTCATTGTTCATGATATGCCCCCTTTCTATTGCATTTGTATTTCTGGATTTAATCCTGCATATAATAAATCTATAACTAGGTTTATTACAACAAAATGAAGTGAAAAGATTAAGATTAGAGATTGTATCATAGGATAGTCTCTAAAATTTACAGAGTCTATTAGAAGACTTCCAAGACCTGGAAATGCAAATACAGATTCAGTAACTACAGAACCGCCTAATAAGAAACCAAACTGAAGACCAACAACTGTAACAACTGCTATCATAGAATTTCTAAATACATGTTTCCAAACTACTTTGTTTTCTCTAAGCCCCTTTGCCCTTGCAGTTCTTATATAATCTTCTTTTAATATTTCAATTATAGAAGATCTAGTAAATCTAGCAATGATAGCTGCAACACTTGCTCCAAGTGTTATAGAAGGAAGTACTAAAGATTTAAGTCCTTCAGAGCCAACTGTTGGAAACCATTTTAAATTTACCGCAAATACACTTATTAGCATAAGCCCTAGCCAAAACGATGGTACAGATATACCAGATACTGCCAAAGTCATCCCTGTATAATCTTGCCATTTCGATCTATTCTTTCCTGAAAATACCCCAATTAAAACTCCAGCTATAACAGACCATAAAAGACTTACCACAGTTAATCTTACAGTATTCATATACCTTTGTCCTATTTCATATGTAACTGGTCTTTGAGTTTTTAAGGAAGTTCCCATATCTCCCTTCATTAGTCCTAACATATAATCTTTATATTGCTCTGGTATTGATTTATTTAATCCCAAAGTTTCTCTTATGTTTTCTACATCTTCTAATGTAGCATCAGGCCCAGCTACACGTCTAGCCGGATCTCCTGGAATGAATCTTACAAACATAAATACAAATACAGATACAATCAGGATTGTTGGTATCACAGCTAAGGTTCTCTTTAAAAAATATCTAAACATACCTAATTCTCCTTTTTTAATTCTTATTTAATTTAATAAAACATGGATATAATTTTGGTTATACCCATGTTTTATCAATATTTACTATTTAGTTTTATTATTTATTAACTTTTCCATCTTTTACACTTAAAGATCCATCAGGAAGTATATATATTCCACTGATATTGTTTCTTGCTGCAAATGATGTTTCATCTACAGTTAAATATATCATAGGTGCATCTTCCCATACGATTTTTTGTGCTCTTTCATATGCTTCGTTTCTCTTGTCGCTATCAGCAGTTTGAAGTGCTTCGTATATCGCTTTGTCAAATTCCGGGTTGCTATAATAAGCTACATTATATGATACTGGTGGGAATGATTCACTCGCAGCAAGTGGTCTTAGACCCCAGTCTGCATCTCCTGTTGAAGGTGACCATCCTATCATATACATCTCTACTCCAGCATCTTTACCTGGAGTACCTTCTGCATATCCAGTTACTTTTTCATCCAAAGTTCCAATTTCCATGTTTTCAACTTTAAGCTTAACTCCAATTTCAGCTAATTGTTGTTGTATAAACTGAGTAGCTTTTATATTAGTAGTTGTATTACTACTCCAAATTGTAGTTTCAAATCCATTTTCATAACCTGCTTCTTTTAAAAGCTCTTTTGCCTTTTTAATGTCATAGTCATATGGCTTTTGAGCACTATGATATTGAACATTACCAGCTATAAGTGAATCCATAGGAGCAGTAAATCCATCATAAACTACTTTACCAAAAGCATCTTTATCTATAGCATAGTTTAGTGCTTGCCTTACCTTTATATTGTCAAAAGGTGGTTTTGCAGTGTTTAGAGTGATATATCTAACTATTATTGATGGAAGAGTAGCTACTTCTATATCTTTCTCAGATTTTAATGCCTCTATCTGCTCTGTTGGCACTGGGAATATAAAATCTGCATCTCCAGATTTAAGCATTGATATTCTCGTTCCATTTTCAGTAACTGGCTTAAATGTTATAGATGTAAACTCTGGAGCTCCACCCCAATAGTCTTTATTTGCTTCTATTGTTAAGCTCTCTCCTGGTTTCCATTCTTTAAAAGTATATTGTCCTGTACCAACTGGATTTTGAGAAACTTCTTTACCATGTTTTTCTAATGCTTTAGGACTAATCATTAAAGCTGCTGGATGAGCTAATGTATTTACAAACGCACCAAAAGGCTCACTTAATGTTATTTTAATTTCATAGTCTCCAAGTTTTTCAGTAGACTTAACTACTTTAAATAAAGTATTTCTCTTTAAACCTTGCTCTTGATCAGCTAATCTATCAAAGTTTACTTTAGCTGCATCTGCGTTCCATTCTTCTCCATCTGAGAACTTAACTCCCTCTTTTAACTTAAGAGTGAATTCTGTTGCCTCATCATTAGCCTCATAGCTCTCTGCTAATAGAGGAACTACCTTCATTTCTTTATCAAAACCAAATAATCCTTCCATCATTGTCCTTTGAACTGAACCTGATAGAGTATCATTTGTATCTGCTGGATCCATTGTTATAAAGTCTACCGCTGTAGATATAACAATATCTGTATTAGACTTTTGACCTGCACCCTTATCTCCACCATCTGGTGTCTTACCGGTATCTGTGCCGCCACAAGCTGCAAGATTTAAAGCTAAAACGATGATTAATCCAAGTATAATTAACTTTTTTTTCATAAATGCCCCTCCTATTTTGATATATAATTAAGTAAATAAATATTAAAATTAATAAATTTTATTTATCTTAATATTTGTTTCATTATACTAAACTTTCAGACTTGAGTCAATATAAATAATCCTTTAAACAAGGTTATCTTTGGGAATCAACTATTTAGTCATTTATTTTTATATAGGATTTTATCTTAAGATAAAATCCTATATAATATATTTATCTTTAAAAATATTTTAATCTATTATCTCTATCTCTTTTTCTTTTAATTTTTCATCTACATACTCACTTAACAACTTTTGGATTACAGAAAAAAGTGGTACGAAAAGGATTATTCCAACTATGCCCATAAGACTTCCTCCAAGAGTTACAGCAGCTAAGATCCATACTGATGAAAGCCCTGATGCCTTTCCTACTATCTTAGGGTATATAAGATTTCCTTCGATTTGTTGAAGAGTAAAAAATAAGATTATAAAAAATCCTGCCATCTTTGGACTTTCTACAAAAATTAAAAACGCACCTATAAAAAGTCCCACAAAAGAACCCACTATAGGTATAAATGCACTTATAGCTATTATTATACTAACCATCAAAGCATATGGAAATCTAAATATCATCATAGCTACAAAAAATAGTCCTCCAAGTATAAGAGCGTCTAATGTTTGACCTGTCAAAAACTGTGAAAAAGAGTTTCTAGTTACTGTTCCTATATAACAGATTTTTCTAGCTACCTTTAAAGGAAATATGGCGTATATAAGTTTTTTAAGCCCCTGGATAAGAGTCTCTTTTTGAAGTAAAAAATAAACTGCAAATACAAATCCAAGTGCTGATGAAACCATTACACCTACTACAGAAGAAAAAACTGAAAATGTAGAACCAAGCCAGTTCAATAGCCCTCCTTTTACAAAAGAGTAAATGTTTTTATTTATCTCATCAAAGTCAATATCTTGAATTAAATCGTTTATCTTAGAATATTTTATAGAACTCTTTTCTATATATTCTTGCATATTTTTCCAGTACCTAGGAAGTTTATCTGCTAGTTCTTCACCTGCACCTATAAGGTTTGGTATTACTAGAGCTAAAACTACAGCAATTGTAACAATAAAAAGAATCAATGTAAGTAAAAAGCTAATAGGTCTTTTATATTTCTCCTTTAACCCTCCAAATACCTTGCCTTTATAGAATAACTTCTCTTCAATAAAACTCATAGGCTTATTTAATATAAATGCTATTACAAGACCTACTATAAATGGTGCTATTATTCCTAAAAATAAATTAAATCCTTTTCCTACAAATTTTATATTATCAAATATCCACCATATAAGTATTGCAAAAAATATCAAAAACATCAATCTTTTCATCCGATTTGTCTTAATTTCCATAAACTCACCCCTTTCTACATTCTTACCCCCTAATAATATTTTAAATAAAAAAAGTTTCTCTTTAGGGAGAAACTTTTTTTATTTAAAACCATTTTAGATTTCTTCTCTTAAAACTTTTCCAAGTCTTTTTATACCTTCTACTATTCTAGCTTCGTCCATACTAGAAAAGTTTAATCTAAATGTATTTTCCTGACCACCGTTAGCAAAAAATGCTCCTCCTGGAACATATGCTACATTTTGTTCTAAAGCCTTTATAGCAAGTTCTCTTCCATTCATATGTTCTGGAAGAACTACCCATATAAAGAGACCCCCTTCTGGATATGTCCAACTTACTCCTTCAGGAAACTCCTCTTTCATTGTCTTCATCATTAAATCTCTACGAGTCCTATATAGATTTTTTATCTTTTCTATATGAGCTTCAATATCATATTCTTCTAAAAACATAGAAGCCTGCATCTGGCTAAGAGTATTTGTTTGAAGGTCTGAACTTTGCTTTATCAGGACATATTTTTCTATTACTTCTTTTTTTGCTGCTATCCATCCTATTCTAAGACCTGGACAAAATATTTTTGAAAGAGTTCCAAGAAACACTACATTGCCTGTAGTATCATAGTGAGCTACCGCAGGTAGTAGCTCTCCTTCAAATCGTAGTTCTCCGTAGGGATTGTCTTCTATTATAGCTACATCGTATTGATTTGCTAGTTCTACAAGCCTTTTTCTTCTTTCTCTATTCCAAGTTCGCCCTGATGGATTTTGAAAGTCTGGAACAAGGTAAATAAATTTAACTTTTTTAGTTTCTTTAAGTACACGTTCTAAATCTTCCATAATCATACCATTATCATCTGTTTGTATCTCTATAAATTCAGGTCCATAAGCTTTAAATGCATCTATAGCACCTAGATAGGTTGGCCTTTCACAAAGAACTACATCGCCTTCATTTATAAATAATTTCCCTGAAAATTCTAGTCCTTGTTGTGATCCATTAGTTATAAGTATATTTTCCTCTGTCATATCTATTCCAAGCTTTTTCATTCTCTTTGCAATGGCCTTTCGAAGTGGTATATGTCCCTCTGTAGTGCTATATTGTAAAGCCTTTCCACCAAGATCTTCTAACACTTTTTGACTTATCTCCATTAGCTCTTCTACTGGAAAAAGCTCCTCTGCTGGAAGTCCACCTGCAAATGATATTATAGTTGGATCTTGGGTTAATTTAAGTAACTCTCTAATATCAGATGCCTTCATTCTACTCATTCTATCTGCATACTTTAGTGTCATAATCGTTCACTCCTTTATTTCTATATTACGGTTTACATATTGCTCCAGTAGATGCAGAGGTCACGATTTTTTGATATTTATAAAGATATCCTTTTGCATTTGACTCTTTTGGTTTCCAGTTTTTCTTTCTCTGCTCTAGAGTTTTTTCATCTACATTAAGTTGTAATTTCCCAGAGTTCATATCTATTTCTATAATATCTCCATCTTCTACAAAAGCTATAGGTCCACCAACAGCTGCCTCTGGAGAAACGTGTCCTATTGAAGCGCCGCGAGTAGCCCCTGAAAATCTTCCATCTGTTATAAGTGCTACTTCTTTATCCATACCAATTCCTGCTAATGCTGAAGTTGGTGTAAGCATCTCTCTCATCCCAGGTCCACCTTTTGGTCCTTCATATCTTATAACTAGGACTTCACCTTTGTTTATATTTCGAGTCAAAATAGCATCAACTACTTCTTCTTCACTTTCAAATACTCTAGCAGGCCCCTTGTGAGTTAACATCTCTTTGCTTACTGCAGATCTTTTAACTACTGCTCCATCTGGTGCTAAATTGCCCCTTAGCACTGCAATTCCTCCAGTTTCACTATAAGGTTTGTCTATAGGCGCTATAATCTTATGATCTAAGACTTCACTTACCCTTATGATATCTCCAATCGTTTCATTCATAACTGTAAGACTATCTAGTTTCAATAGATCTTTTTTACTTAGTTCATTCATCAAAGCCATTATTCCACCTGCTTCATATAAGTCCTGTATATGATATGGGCCAGCCGGGCTAAGTTTACAAAGGTTTGGTGTCTTTGAACTTATATCATTTATTCTATCTAAATCCATTTTAATTCCCGCTTCATGAGCTATAGCAGATAGATGAAGAACTGTATTTGTAGAACATCCTAGAGCCATATCAGCTACCAATGCATTATGAAATGCATCATCTGTAAGTATCATACTTGGAGTTATCTCTTTTTCTACAAGCTCCATAATCTGTATACCAGTATATTTTGCAAGTCTCATTCTTTCAGAATAGACAGCAGGGATTGTTCCATTTCCAGGTAGTGCCATTCCAAGTGCTTCGGTCATACAGTTCATAGAATTTGCGGTAAACATTCCTGAACAAGAACCACAACTTGGACAAGCACTGTTTTCCATCTCGTCTAATTCACATCTAGAAAGAGTTCCGGCATTTACTTGACCTACTGCTTCAAACATAGTGCTAAGGTCTATATTTTTACCTTTATGCTTTCCAGCTAGCATAGCACCACCACTTACTATGATAGCGGGTATATTAAGCCTTGCTGCTGCCATAAGCATAGCTGGAACTACTTTATCACAATTTGGTATCATTACAAGTCCATCAAGTCCATGGGCAAGTGTCATAACTTCAACTGTATCTGCTATAAGTTCTCTACTAACTAAAGAATACTTCATTCCTTCATGATTCATAGCTATACCATCACAAACTGCTATGGAAGGGAACTCCAATGGAGTTCCCCCTGCAATTCTTACTCCTGTTTTTACTGCTTCCGCCACTTCCCTTAAATGCTTGTGTCCTGGAACTATCTCATTAAAAGTGTTTACTACACCTATTAAAGGTTTTTCTATTTCTTCATTTATAAGTCCTAAGGCCTTCATAAGAGATCTATGAGGCGCTTTTTCAACTCCCATTTTTACAACTGAACTCTTCACAAAACCACTTCCTTAAATTTAAAATTCTAAAGTTTTAGTTTATTTTTTAAGCCAGCTCATCATCTTTCTAAGCTTAGCACCTACTATTTCCATAGGATGTTCTCTTTCTATTCTTCTAGTAGCATTGAAGTATGGTCTATTTGCTTGATTTTCTAAGATCCAATTTCTAGCAAAGCTTCCATCTTGAATCTCTTTAAGAACCTTTCTCATCTCATTTCTTGTTTCTTCTGTGATAATTCTCTTTCCTACTGTATAGTCTCCATACTCTGCTGTATCACTTATAGAGTATCTCATATTGCTTAACCCACCATCATTTATCATATCAACTATTAGTTTCATTTCATGTACACATTCAAAGTAAGCACTTTCTGGATCATATCCTGCTTCTACAAGTACTTCAAACCCAGCTTTCATAAGTTCAGTTACTCCACCACAAAGTACAGCTTGCTCACCGAAAAGATCTGTTTCTGTTTCTTCTTTAAATGTAGTTTCAAGTACTCCAGCCCTTGATCCACCAAGTCCTGCAGCATAAGCTAGTGCTACATCCATAGTATCTCCAGTTTCATCTTGATATACAGTTACAAGGCATGGTACTCCTTTTCCTTCTTCAAATTGACTTCTTACTGTATGCCCTGGTCCCTTTGGTGCAATCATAAATACATTTACATCTTTTGGAGGAACAATCTGACCATAGTGAATATTGAATCCATGGGCAAATGCTAAGTATTTTCCAGGAGTTAAATTTTCTTTTATACTTTCTTGGTATAGTTTAACTTGTTTTTCATCATTTATAAGTATCATGATTACATCTGCCCAAGCCGCAGCATCTTTTGCAGTTTTTACTTCAAGTCCTGCTTCTTCTGCTTTAGCCCAAGACTTACTTCCTTCATAAAGCCCAACAGTTACATTTACTCCTGATTCTTTAAGGTTTAAAGCATGTGCATGACCTTGACTACCATATCCTATTATTGCAACCTTTTTTGTGTTTATATTCTCTATTTTACAATCCTCTTCATAATACATCTTTGCCATTACAATCTCTCCCTTTATTTTAATATTTTAATTTTTTAAAGTTTTTCTCCTCTGCTCATTGCAAGTATACCTGTCTTTGCAATTTCAAGTATACCATACTTTTCCATCATCTCCACAAAACCTCTTAACTTTTCCACATCTCCTGTAAGTTCTATAGTCAAAGACCCTGGAGCAATATCTAAAACTTTACCCCTATAAATATCTGCTATTTGTACTATCTGAGATCTTGTTTCATTGTCTGCTTTAATCTTTATAAGCATCATCTCACGCCTTATAACACCTGCATCTGGAAATATCTTAACCTTTACTACATCTACAATCTTATAAACCTGTTTTTGAATTTGATCTAATATTTCATCTTCTCCTTCTACACTAAGAGTAAGTCTTGCATAACCAGGTTTATTTGTAATTCCTGCAGTCATTTTTTTGACAAAATATCCTCTTCTATTAAAAAGAGACATTATCCTAACTACTATTCCATTTGTATTCTTTGCAATAATTAATATCTCATGTGTCTTTGTCATCTATAGAACCCCCCTTATTCCCACCATCTTAGATACATCAGCTCCCGCTGGTATCATAGGATATACATTGGCCTCTTTTTCAACTATTGCATTTATTAAAACTGGTCCATCAAAGTTTATTAAATCTTCTAATTGTGTTTCTAATTCTTCTTTAGTTTTTATAATTGCATTCTTTATTCCATAAGCATCTGCAATTTTGTTAAAGTCTGGATTGTAGTCCAGATCTACAAATGAATACCTCTTTTCATTAAATAACTCTTGCCACTGTCTTACCATTCCAAGATATGAATTATTAAGCAATACTATTTTTATTGGTAAATCGTATTGTCTTAATAACATAAGCTCTTGATAAGTCATTTGAAAGCCTCCATCTCCTACGATGGCTATTACCTTTTTATCTCTCTTTGCTATTTGAGCCCCTATAGATGAAGGAAGTCCAAATCCCATAGTTCCTGACCCTCCAGATGTTATAATAGAGTCTGGATTCTCAAAATCCATAAACTGAGCAGTCCACATCTGATGTTGCCCTACATCTGTTGTTACAATAGCATCACCCTTAACTATGCTATTTAATTTTATAAGAACTTCTTGAGGCATAAGCCTATCGCTACCTTTTCTTACATATACACGTGGAAATTCTTCTTTCCATGCGTTGATTTTATCTATCCATTGAGAGTGATTCTTTTTATCAACTTTTTCATTTAATTCTTTTAATACATTTTTTAAATCTCCTACTATAGGAACATCTATACATTTGTTTTTACCTATTTCTGCAGGATCTATATCTATATGAATCACCTTAGCACCTCTACAAAACTTAGATGTATCGCCAGTTATTCTATCATCAAATCTCATTCCTGTTGCTATTATTAAATCTGCCTCATCTGTAGCATAGTTAGCACTTACAGTACCATGCATACCAATCATTCCTAAAGATAATGGGTGACTACTTGGAAATCCTCCAAGTCCTAATAATGTTGATGCAACTGGAATTTGAGCTTTTTCTGCCAATTCTAACAATTCCCCAGATGCCTTTGATTTAAGTACTCCAGCTCCTGCTAAGATTATAGGTCTTTTTGCTTCTGCTATAAGCTTTCTTGCCTTTTTTATCTGAACTGGATGACCATGATAATTTGGATCATATCCTTCTAAATCTATTGCCTCTTCAAATATAGTTTCAAATTCATCCATAGTGATCGTGTGAGTTTGAATATCCTTTGGTATATCTATAAGCACTGGCCCTGGTCTTCCTGTTGAAGCTATAAAATAGGCTTCTTTTATTACTCTTGGAAGTTCCCTTATATCTTGTATCAAATAATTCATCTTTGTAATAGGTACTGTTATGCCCACAATATCACTTTCCTGAAATGCATCTTTACCAAGAAGAGAGCTTACTACTTGCCCTGTGATGGCTATCATGGGAGTTGAGTCCATATGGGCTGTCATGATTCCAGTGACTAAGTTTGTAGCTCCAGGTCCTGATGTGGCAAGGCATACACCTACTTTTCCACTAGCCCTAGCATATCCATCAGCTTCATGGGCTGCACCTTGTTCATGTCTTGAAAAGTAATGATTTATCCCTTCAAACTTATATATCTCATCATATATAGGGATAACAGTTCCTCCCGGGTAACCAAATATATCTCTTATTCCAAGCCTATATAGTGATTCTAAAAGAATCCTTGCACCATTTATCATCTTTTTTTCCATATTTTTTCCGCCACCTTTCTTTTTGTAAGTCTCTAAATAAAAAATCTCTCGCAACTAAAACACAATATTTGTATTCTAGGGACGAGAGATTGTCGTGGTACCACCCTTGATTTACGATTTGTTCACACAAACCGACTTTTAAAGCCAATTAAAAATTAGCTCTAGCCATATAACGGTGGCACTTCTTTTATTAAAAAGAATCCCGATCTCGATTACTCTTTCTTCATCTTGATAGTTCTGGAGTGATTTTTATATATAATCTTAACACTGACTCTCACCAAGTATCAGTTCTCTGTAATTATCAATTTATATATAACTGTCTCCGTCACAACTATTATTTATTAAATTAAAATTAATTGTATACTAAATCTTCTGATTAGTCAAGATATTTGTATTATCAATTTTAATTTTGTACCATTTTTTGTATAGTTTTTATTATCTTTTCTGTCATTTCCCCTGTCTTTATCCAATCACCATCTCCTCTTATATCAGAAGTTCTATATCCCTCTTCTAAAGTTTTAGCTACTCCATCTTCAATCATCTTACTTTCTTCTTCCAATCCAAATGAATATTTTAGCATCATAGCTGCTGAAAGAATAGTTGCTATAGGGTTTGCAATCCCTTTACCTGTTATATCAGGAGCTGAACCATGTATTGGTTCAAATATTCCCTTCTTATCCTTACCAATGCTTGCAGAAGCTAGCATCCCAATAGATCCTGTTATCATACTTATTTCATCTGAAAGTATATCTCCAAATATATTTGAAGTAAGAATTACATCAAACTGTTTTGGATCTCTTATAACTTGCATAGCTGCATTATCTATATACATATGATTTAAACTGACTTCCTTATAATCCTTAGAAACCTCTTCTACCACTTTTCTCCAAAGTCTAGAACTCTCAAGGACATTTGACTTATCTACACTTGTAAGTTTCTTATCTCTTTTCATAGCCATTTCAAAGCCTATTCTAGCTATTCTTTCTATCTCCATCTCGCTATAAATTTCGATATCGAAGGCCGCTTTTCCATTTTCTGTCTCCTTATAGCCTTTTTCTCCAAAATATATTCCACCCGTAAGTTCCCTTACAACTAATATATCAAATCCATCTCCTATAATGCTTTCCTTTAGTGGAGAGGCATCTTTAAGTGATTTAAACAAATATCCTGGTCTTAAATTTGCAAAGGTCTCTAGATTTTTTCTAAGCCCTAAGATAGCAGTCTCAGCTCTTTTATCCCCTGGAAGATTATCCCATTTAGGCCCTCCTACTGCTCCAAATAAAACAGAATCACTTTCTTTACAAGTTTTTATGCTCTCAAGAGGGAGGGGATCACCATATAGGTCATATGCAAAGCCTCCTACAGGAGCTTCTTTATATATAAATTTGTGTCCCTTTATCTTACCTATTACATCTAAGACCTCCATTGCACTTTCAACTATTTCAGGTCCTATCCCGTCTCCTTTTGCTATTGCTATTTTATAGTCCATTTTCTTTTCCTATCCTCTCTGCTACATAATTTATTAATCCATTATTAGATATTATATTTTGAATAAATTCTGGATACGCTTCTATTCTATAGACTTCATCTTTAGTTATGTTTTTTATCTCACCTTCTGAAAAGTCTATTTCTATCTCATCGCCTGCATCTATTCTTTCTGATGCTTCCTTACTTTCTACTATTGGAAGCCCTATATTAAATGAATTTCTATAAAAAATTCTGGCAAAACTTTCAGCTATTACACAAGATACTCCCGATGCTTTTATAGCTATTGGAGCATGTTCTCTAGAAGAGCCACATCCAAAGTTTTTTCTTCCAACTATTACATCTCCTGGCTTTACTTTTTTTGCAAAGTCTTTGTCTATATCTTCCATACAATGCTTTTTAAGTTCTTGTGGATCAAAGCTCATAAGATATCTTGCAGGAATTATTACATCTGTATCTATATTGTCTCCATATTTAAATGCTTTTCCCTTTGTCTTCATCCTACCACCTCCTAAATTAAATCTTCTGGATTTGCTATCTTACCCATAACTGCTGAAGCTGCAGCAACTGCTGGACTTGCAAGATATACTTCAGAACTCTGGTGTCCCATTCTACCTACAAAGTTTCTATTTGTAGTTGCAACTGCTCTTTCACCTTCTGCTAGGATTCCCATATGTCCTCCTAGGCAAGGTCCACAGGTCGGAGTACTGACGACTGCGCCTGCTTCTATAAATATCTTTAGTAAGCCTTCTTCCATGGCCTTTAAATATATATTTTGAGTAGCTGGAAATATAATAGTTCTAACTCTTCTATTGATCTTTTTACCTTTAAGTACCTTTGCAGCTATTCTCAAATCATCTATCCTACCATTTGTGCAAGATCCTATAACCACTTGATCTATTTCTATATCTCCTACCTCATCTATAGTTCTAGTATTGTCTGGACTATGAGGGAAACTTACAGTTGGTCTTATCGTACTTAAATCTATAGTAATCTTTTCACTATACTCGGCATCAGGATCTCTTTTATAGATTTTAAAATCTCTCTTTGAATGTTCCTTTACATATTCTAAAGTCTTATCATCTACT
The DNA here is from genome assembly GCF_001940565.1 of Tissierella creatinophila DSM 6911. GTDB lineage: Bacteria > Bacillota > Clostridia > Tissierellales > Tissierellaceae > Tissierella_A > Tissierella_A creatinophila. The sequence goes on along the minus strand of NZ_LTDM01000022.1, from coordinate 101,010 downwards.
TCAAATATTCCATTTTTAGCTCCTGCCTCTATCGCCATATTTGCTATAGTAAATCTATCATCCATACTCAAGTTTGCTACTCCATCTCCAGTAAACTCCATGGACTTGTATCTCGCACCATCTACCCCTATCTTTCCTATTATGTGAAGTATGATGTCTTTTCCACTTACCCATTTAGTGGGTTTTCCTATTAGTTCAAACTCTATAGCTTCAGGAACTTTAAACCAACATTTTCCAAGCGCCATAGCAGCTCCCATATCTGTACTTCCAACTCCTGTAGAAAAAGCTCCAAGTGCTCCATAAGTACAAGTGTGTGAATCTGCACCTATAACCACATCTCCTGGAACTACAAGTCCCTTTTCAGGAAGTAGGGCATGCTCTATACCCATCTCTCCTATTTCAAAATAGTTTTCAATTTCCTTTTCCCATGCAAATTCTCTCATAGCTTTACATTGCTGGGCTGATTTTATATCCTTATTGGGTGTAAAGTGATCTGGAACAAGTGCTATCTTAGTCTTATCAAATACATCTTTTACACCTATCTTTTCAAATTCCTTTATGGCTACTGGCGCTGTGATATCATTTCCAAGTACCATATCTAGTCTAGCCTCTATAAATTGTCCCGGATAGACTTCAGTAAGCCCTGCATGTTCTGCTAATATCTTTTGAGTCATTGTCATTGCCATTTTTTATCTCTCCTTATATTTAAATCTTATTAACTGCATCTAAATATGCATTTATACTTGCTTCCACAACATCTACACTCACATCTCTTCCCAAATAGTGATTGTCTCCATATCTAAGTTTTACAGTTGCATATCCAAGTGCATCCGTTCCCTCTGTTATTGATTGTAGTGAATAATCTTCCAAGGTAATGTCCATATCCAAACACTTTTCTATTGCTCTGATGGCTGAATCTATTGGTCCACCAGCAGAAGCTATTCCCTCTACTTCTTTTCCATCTATATCAAGTAGTACTGAAGCCATAGTAGAGATTGTGTTTCCACTATTTACCACAAATCGCTTAAGTTTATACTTATCATCTTCTCCATTTATCCCTCTTGTAAGGATTACTTCTATATCACTATCATATATAGTCTTTTTTTGGTCTGCTAATTCTTTAAACTTTTCAAAAGCTTCATTTACTTCTTCTTCTTTTAAGTCAAACCCAAGAGATTTTATCTTGTCTCTAAAAGCATGCCTTCCAGAATGTTTTCCAAGTACCATCTTAGTTTCCTTAAGCCCTATAGATTCAGGAGTCATGATCTCATAAGTTTCAGGATTACTAAGCATTCCATGTTGATGAATTCCTGACTCATGTGCAAAGGCATTTGCTCCTACGATTGCTTTATTGGGCTGAACATATACCCCCGTAATACTACTTAAAAGATTGCTAGTTTTAGATATCTCTTCAGTTACTATATTAGATTCAAAATCATATACATCTTTTCTAGTCTTTAGAATCATTGCAAGTTCTTCAAGTGCAGCGTTACCTGCCCTTTCACCTATACCATTTATAGTACATTCAAATTGTCTTGCTCCTGCTTTTAGTGCAGCTAGTGTATTTGCAACTCCAAGCCCCAAGTCATTATGACAATGAACCGATATAGTGACCGTATCTAGATACTTTGACTTTTCTCTTACTTCCATTATAAATTCATAAAATTTATCTGGAGTCATATAACCGACCGTATCTGGTATATTTATAATCTTAGCCCCTGCTAATATAACTTTATCAAATATCTCTGCTAAAAAGTCTGTAGAACTTCTAGTGGCGTCTTCCGCAGAAAACTCCACCTCGGGGACGAGACTACTTGCATATTTGACCATCTCCTCTGCTCTCTTTACTACTTCTTCTGGTGTCATTTTAAGTTTATACTTCATATGAATATCAGAAGTTGCTATAAATGTATGTATCCTTGGTTTCTTTGCATCTTTTACAGCTTCATAAGCCTTATCTATATCACTCTTTACAGTTCTTGCTAAGACTGCCACTGTAGAGTTTTTTATTTCACCGGCTATCTCTCTTATAGATTCAAAATCTCCCTCAGATGCAGCAGCAAATCCAGCCTCTATAACATCTGCTCCTAATCTTTCAAGCTGCTTAGCTAAAAGTAGTTTTTCTCTCTTATTCATACTGCATCCCGGAGACTGCTCTCCATCTCTTAAAGTTGTATCGAAAAAATATATTTTTTTATCCATTAAAATTCCCCCTTAAATTAAAAAAATCCCTCGTCCCTATAAGTTTATATAAACTTATAGGGACGAAGGATAAACCTTTCGTGTTACCACCCTAATTCACAGTAATCTGCCTCTTTCCTAGACCAATATCTAGTATCCATATAACGGTGGAAAACGTCTTATCCTACTAATTTTCATTTTGGGATAAACTGCCTAAGAAGCTAGTATTACATATTCTTTTGATGCTAATTTTCACCAAGAATTAGCTCTCTAAAATCAAATCGGAATATCTTTCTCTTCTTAATTGCATTTTTGTTTTTCTATTAATGATGATTATATAGTATAGACATACTGAATGTCAAGTACTATTTTAAAAGTTTTTTAAATTGTGAATATTTAAGTATTTTACATCATTTTTTCACTCACTTATAAGTCTCTTCTCACCTTCTAGATTTCTTATAGGTGCTACATTTTGAACATATTCTAGTGTTCCTAGATATTCGCCTTCTTCATTTCTAACAGCAAAAAATCTTATTAAAACAAACTTTTCCCCCATCTGTATCCAAAAGTCTTCACTATCTTTTTTGCCTGATTTAAAATCATCTACTATTTTATCTACCATGTCAACTGATGATGGTGGATGGCAGTTTGAAACTTCACGCCCTATAACAGCCTTAGTACGGGTAAATATCCTCTGCTCTCCTTTTGAGAAAAACTTTACCTTATCATTTTTATCTACAAATGAAACTTCACCAGGAATCACTTCAAATATGCTTCTTATTTCTTCTGGAGTTAAAGATCCATTTTCAAATTTTATAGTTCCACTTATGTCTTTAGTTTCTGTTTGTATTTCTTTTTCTTGATCTTGTTGAGATTTTATACGCTTATATTCCCAAGTCTTTTCAGGCGATACAAAGGCAAATCCTACCTCCTCTGATTCTTTATATATGGTAATCCATTCATCTTCTGTAAGAGTTTCTAAGCTCATAGGAAAGAGGATACTATCTTCCTTAAATATCATCTCTTTGATTTGATGGATACAATCTTCCATCTTTAAGATCAATTCATCTTTATCTCCCATATAATTTCTTAAATCTAATATCACAGTCTTTATCTTAGCCCTTATCTCATCATCTACTCCCCACATTACTTTAGGAGGAGCAGTTACACCGTACTTTTCAAGATATGGAAATATTAGATTTTCTTTTCTACTATAATGTTTATCTATATCCCAAAGAAAGTTGAAATCCTCTCTAATTTTTAATATATTGTCTTTACTATCATCTTCTTTAAATTTTTCTATATTTACCTTTAAAGTATTCTCTATATAAGACTCAAGTGCTTCATTTTCCTTCTTTAAAGTATATATAGGATGACCTGGCACTTGCTCCGGATGATGTATTTCATCTAAGCTGCCTTTAAAGACTGCTGCATGAACATCACACAGCTTTTGTATCTCTTCAATAGGAAGTCCCTCTTTTACAAGTTGCACTTCCATCTGACCTATTTCCACAGGTGATACTCCTTCTATTATCTTTCCAAACTTTTCTTTTACTTCATCTACAGTTTTTCCTTCATGTAGTTCTTGTATTACTTCTTTTAACTTTTCCTGTCTATATTCTCTATTATTTATCCATTCACTCATAACTTTCCTCCGAACCTTTTATTTTAATTGAATTTATATTATACCCATAATAGCTGCTCTTTAAATGCCTATTATATTAAAATATTAAAGTAAGAACTTCAAGTTATTTTTTACCATAAAATGGACAAGGAGTCTGACCCCTTGTCCATGAAATGATTTTTATTGATGATGGTTTATTAATTTCGGTATTAATATGATTTTTGATGATTTTATATTCAAACTATTAGTAGTCTTTTGGCTCTATTATTTCATCCTCTTCAAGAATTTTAATCATTTGAAGAAGTTCATCCTCCCCATAATCTCTTTCTAATTTCTGAAATCCAAACTTTTCATAAAGATTTATTATATATGGTATGTCTTTACATTCTAGCATAACAATTCTACCACCAAGAAAAGCTTGTCCTTTAAATATGGCTTCAAGACAATATTCCATTACCTCTAATCCTGAAATTAATTCTCTATGTAAATCATTCTTACCTACTTGTCCAATAAGAATTGTTGGAAATTCAGTAATTTTAGCACCTCTTATTTTCCCACTAAATCCATCCAAGGCTTTAGTCTTACGACCTGACAATAAATCTTCAGGTATTTTTAACACCTGCATTGCTAATGTAAAGTAAGCTAATATATTAAACTCATCTTCATCCTCATTAATTATAATATAAGTCCTACTTTTACCAAGCTTTTCAAATAATATTGCTTTTTCTTTTAAGAAGCTTTCAATATCTTTATCCTTTTCACAAACAAAAATAGAAATGAGTTCATGAGCTTTTCTCTCATTACTCATTTCTATTAATTTCTTTAACGAGATAACATTTGTTTTAATTTTTGCTCACCTCGCCTTTCGTTTTCAGGCGAAAATAAATTTTTATTCGTTTTAATACTCTTAGTTGGAGTAGAGATTATTCTCTCAAATGACTCCACTGCCTTTTTAGTATTTAAAGTAAAATCTTTATTAAAAGATGATGTTGCCATTTCTATTCCTCCTATTACAATACTCTATAATTATAATACTATTATACATCAAAATTACTACTAAATCAAAATCTTTTTTATTTATCTTATGTATTGATTACTATATACTATACCCAATTTTCTTTAAAATGTTCAATTTATATTTTTTAAAATTTAAAGTATCAGTAAAGTTGATTGGAAAAGATTTATTTTACCTTCCTAATACAAGCTTTTATCTAATGGTCATTTTGTTATTATTATAAAAAATAAAATATAATGTCTTAATTTGTGATAATATGGTATCTAAGGCTAAAATACTTTTTTAAAAAAAGATAACCTATTTATTGTAGGGGGATGAAAATATGAAAAAACTTTTTAAATTTATAAAAATAGTTGTTTTTACTACATTTTTAATATTTGGGCTTTTATTTGTAAAGGAAAAATATAATGGTGATATTAATGTATTTAGTCAAAACTCTATTAACGAGAACTATAATAGTAAATACATATATGTATTAAACCGTAAAGATAAAAGTGAAGTAGCTAAGAAAAATTATAAATCAAAAGCCTATCCTGCATCTTTAACTAAAATTATGACAACCATAGTAGCATTAGAAAATATAGATGATTTGTCAGCTATTGCTCCAATAGATATAAATACATACAGGGAAATGGTCAGTAATAACGCTTCAATGGCAGGGTTTTATGGGAATGAACAAACTACATATAGGGATTTGCTTTATGGAACTATATTAAGTTCTGGTGGGGAAGCTGCCAACTCCTTAGCTATTAATATTGCAGGGAGTGTCGAAGATTTTGTCAATCTTATGAACAAAAAGGCAGCTGAACTTAGGCTCAAAAATACTCATTTTACCAATCCAGAAGGACTTCATGATAAAAATCAGTATACTACTGCCTATGATATGGCAAAACTTTTAGATTATACTCTAGATAATGGACATTTTCGTGCCATATTTACCAAAGAAACTTTCAAAACCACTTCTACCTTGGACCATCCACAGGGGATTTCACTCAAATCTACTGTGCTTTCAAAACTTCATGGATTATCTCAAAATAGTTTTAAGATAATAGGTGGTAAATCTGGGACAACTTATGAAGCAGGACAATGTTGGGCAACCCTTGCTATAAAAGATGATGTGGAATATATTGGAATAGTTATGGGAGCGGAATTAAAAGATCTTAACAATCCAAATAATAAACAGATAGAAGATACTATTAAACTCTATGAGATGATAAATAAAGATTAATTTGATGGTAATTTAAAATAATCTCTATTTATCCCCTATTTTACTAATTTTTTTAATCTCTTTTATTATTTCTTTTGGATTTATTTTATTATATAGAAGAAAAAAATAAACCCTAGGCACAAATGCTTATACCTAGGGTTTGATCTTGTTAATTTTTACTTTGTTCTTCCAAAACTATACTTACCCCTGAGCTAGCTCCTATTCTAGATGCACCAGCTTTAATCATCTTTTGAGCATCTTTTAAACTTCTTACTCCACCAGAGGCTTTAACTCCTAATTTATCTCCAACTACTTTTCTCATCAGTTTAACATCATCTTCTGTAGCTCCGCCTGTTGAAAACCCTGTTGATGTTTTAACATAGTGAGCACTTGCTTCAACTGATAACTCGCAAGCTTTAACTTTTTCTTCATCTTCTAATAAACAAGTCTCTATAATCACCTTTACAGTCTTGCCTTTTGCTGCTTCTACTACTGATTTGATATCTTTTAAAACATGATCATACTTTTTATCTTTTAATTCACCAATATTTATAACCATGTCTATTTCATCAGCACCATTTTTTATAGCCATATCAGTTTCATATGATTTAACTTCAGTTGGCATAGCTCCCAAAGGAAAGCCCACTACTGAACAGGTTAATACATCACTTCCCTTTAACTGTTCACTTACATATTTAACGTAAGTAGAATTAACACACACTGACTTAAAACTATATTCCTTAGCCTCATCACAGATTTTCTTTACTTCTAATTCTGTTGCATCAGGTTTTAATATAGTGTGATCTATTAGTTTGGATATTTGCATATACTTGTCTCCTTTTTATTATTATTTAGTTTTTATACTATCTACATCAAATAATATATTATTATCAATATATAAGCCTATATATTTTATTTTTGTTTTAGTAGTATTATCTTTATTTACTATTGGTGCAATTGAACTTACTTGACTACTATAATTTTCCTTTTGTCTTAGAAGTTATATTCCTTTTCTCCTTAGATTATACTATAACTTTAATAATGAATTTTTTATCTTTAGATATATTTATTATTAATATGTATATTATACCCAGTTTATTAGTAAAACACAACTAATAGCGAATATATTGATATATGAGATATATGCTAAATCAAGAAATAAGGAATTCATCTCCCATTGAAATTCCCATTGAAATATGGAGAATTCTTCCCTTAATTCCCTAAAGAATCTAAAAATTTAAAAACCTAGTTACAAAATAGCTGTAACTAGGCTTTTAATCTATCTCTTCTTTTTTAAATTTGAATCTTTTCTTCCTCTTTTAATTTCTGTCTTTGGAACTTGTTTATTTCTATTCATATCTTCTGGACTTATTACTCCAATTTCACCTGCAAGTTCATAATTCATAGCTTTTATAAGGCTGTCAATATCATCTGTTTCTCTTGAATTTCTTTTATCTTTTTTCAAATATCTCACCTCGTATATATTGTGTGCGATATTTAATCTTATATACGAGGAATTTTTAGCCTATATTTTTAAGCTAGTTCAAGTGCTATTTCCATCATCTGTGTAAAGCTCTTTTCTCGCTCAGTTGCTGTCGTTTCCATCTTTTTTACTAGAGAGTCTGATACTGTAAGAATCGTAAGTGCATTTACCCCTGCGGCTACTGCATTGCAGTATAGTGCATATGCTTCCATTTCTACAGCTAGGATGCCCATCTTTTCCCATTTTTCATATACATTTGGTGTATCATTATAAAATACATCACTTGTAAGTATATTTCCAACCTTTACATCTATTTTCTTTTCTTCTGCAACCTTTTTTGCTTTATAAAGTAGATCCCATGAAGCAATGGCAGAAAAAGTCCCTGGAAGATTATATTGATTGGCAAAGTTTGAGTTTGTACTAGCTCCCATCCCAAGGATTATATCATATAGTTCTAAATCTTTATTGTACGCTCCGCATGATCCTATTCTTATAAGATTTTTTACTCCGAATTCATGGATTAATTCATAAGAATATATCCCTATAGAAGGCACTCCCATGCCAGTACCCATTACAGATATCTTTTTTCCTTTATAAGTTCCAGTATATCCAAACATATTTCTTACTTCATTAAATCTAACTACATCCTCTAAATAAGTTTCAGCTATAAACTTAGCTCTTAGTGGATCTCCAGGAAGAAGTATTGTTTCAGCTATATCTCCTTTTTTTGCATTAATATGTGGTGTACTCATTTTTTTCCTCCTCAAATTTTCTTAAAACTATCATATCATATGATTACTTAGTCTTCCACAAAATAAAGGATGAATTCCCTAAAAGATTCATCCTCTATTTTTTAAGCTAAACTTTTTTTAGGCTCTTTATTTTCTTTTACTTCTTCTTCATTATCTTTAGATAGTTTTACTTCTGAAATTATATTTTGAAGTTTTTGTGAAATCTTTCTATTTGTATCCATTATCTCATTTATATTTGCTACAGTTTCTACTATATTCAAGTTTTTCTCTGCTATACTTGTAGTTGCTGTTGTAGATTCTTCCACTGTTACTGAGATATCATTTATTGTGTTAAATGTTTCGCTTAAAGTAGCTTCAAGTTCTTCTGCCGTTGCAGATAAATCTGATATTATATTGTTTAATCTTATTCCATCTTCTTTATATTCTTCTGTTACATCCACTATCATCTCATAGTCTCTTATTACATTTTCTTCTAAAAAATTTACTAGACCATTAACACTTGTAACTAGTTTGTTTACAACAGAAGTAACTCCTTTAGTTACTGATTGAATTTCTCCAACAGTTGAATTTGAGTTTTCAGCTAATTTTCTTATCTCATCTGCTACAACTGCAAATCCTCGTCCAGCTTCTCCTGCCCTTGCTGCTTCTATTGCTGCATTTAAGGATAAAAGGCTTGTCTGTTCTGATATTGCAAGAATTGTATTTGAAAGTATATCTATCTTATTTACTTCTTTTGCAGATTCAACTGCCGCCTCTATTTCTTCTTTTGTGCTAGAATAAACTTCAAATGTATGATCCTGTGCCTCTATAAGTTTTGCACTTAAATCATCTGCTTTTTCACTTATCTTACCTGAAGTAATAGAACCCTCTTCCATCTTGTGGGTAAAGTCTGAAACAGCATTATTTACCTCACGAGTTGATTCATCAAGAGTCATGGCACTAGCTGCGGTCTCTTGCATACCAGCAGATAGCTCTTCTGTAGTTGCCGATGTATCTTCTGCTTCGTTTAATAAAAATTTAAGTTTCTCACTTGACTTAATAAATGAATCTTCATTTGTATCTATTGAGTCTTGTAATTCGTTTATAAATATACTTAGTTTATCTATTACATTCTTAAATGCTCTTGCTAAAACTCCTATCTCATCTTTTCGAGCCAAGCTTTCTTCATCTATCTTATCTGTTAAATCTAATTTCCCAATATTCCCTGCTATAAGGCTTGCCCGAGTTATAGGTTTTGCAATAGTATTAGCTATAATATAAGATAAACCTCCAGCTATTATAAGTATTATAACCGCAGTTATAATAGTGGCCTTTAATACATTATTAACAATTCCAAGACTATCATTTAAAGAGACTGCAGTACCAACTCTCCAGTTAGTTTCTCTCATATCATTAAAAAATAATAGCTTTTCTACTCCATCATAGTCTTTGAAAATTCTATCTTTTATTTTTCTTTCTTTTAAGTTCATTATTTTAACTAATTTTCCATCTGCTAGTTCTTTTACATTTTTAATCTTTTCTGTTGTTGGATTAAAGTCTTTATTTGCATGACTTATTATATTTCCATTTCCATCCATTAAAAATGCATATGAACCATTACTTAAATTTACATTTTCAATATATTCATTTATATGATTTAAATCTATATCTACACCTATAACTCCTGCTCGTCCTTCTTTTGTTTTAAATGCTTTTGAAATTGAAACTACAATTCCGCCAGTGTCTCTATCGATATATGGCTCAGTTACATAAAAGTCCTCTGTTTCCTTTGCATTCTTATACCAATCTTTTTCTGAAGGATTATAATCCTCTGGTACATTTTGATGAATAAACTCTCCATCAGTAAAGTATATGTAATAGTTTGTCCCATCATTTCTTTCCTTTGCTGCTGCGAGATAGTCTCTAGCATACTTTAATTCAAAATTATTAGCTACTGTCATTCCTCCTATTAGTTCACCTAAATTAGTCTTTTCTTTCCCCAGCCATTTATCAAACTCTTTAGATATAACTATAATTCCAATTTCAGTCTTTTCATCTACTTCTCTTTCCAGTGCTCTTATAGACAGACCATAGTTTATAAGTGACATAGAAACTATAGTAACTATACATAAGAGTACTGTAAAAAGAACAATCTTGTTTTTCAACTTCATCTTTTGTCATCCTTTCTTTTTGTGTCTATATATTACATATATCGACACTTTATAAGAAAATTTAATGATAAAATAAAAAAGAATAGGTTACCCTATCCTTCTAAGCTAAAAATCTTTTTAAGAATTCTTTTGTTCTTTCTTCTTTTGGATTGTTGAAGATTTGTTCTGGCGTTCCTTCTTCTCTTATAACTCCATTGTCCATAAATATAACTCTATCTGACACATCTCTTGCAAACTCCATCTCGTGAGTTACTAAGATCATTGTAATTCCAGTTTTAGCTAATTCTTTCATAACCTTTAATACTTCTCCTATAGTTTCAGGGTCAAGTGCTGATGTTGGTTCATCAAATAGGAGTACATCCGGTTCCATAGAAAGGGCTCTTGCTATTGCAACCCTTTGTTTTTGTCCACCTGAAAGTTGCTCTGGTCTTGCATTTATATACTTTTCCATTCCTACAATCTTTAGATTGTGTAGGGCTATCTCCTTTGCCTCTTCTTTTCCTTTTTTTAACACCTTTATCTGTCCTACTGTACAGTTTTCAAGTACGTTTAAGGTATTAAAAAGATTAAAGTTTTGAAATACCATTCCAAGATGAGTTCTATATTTATTTATATCTTGTCTGCTATTTAAGACATTTTCACCTCTATAGATTATCTCCCCACCATTTGGCCTTTCAAGTAAATTTATACATCTAAGCAGCGTAGATTTACCAGAACCAGATGATCCTATTATAGAAACTACTTCACCTTTATTTACATAGAAGTCTATATCTTTTAAAACTTCATTCTCTCCATAACTCTTTTTTAAATGATTTATATCAATTATTTTTTCCATATTTCTATCCTTTCGTCCATTTTCTATTCCATAGTCTCTTCTACCATATCATAAGTTTTGCTTCCTGCTAATCTATCTTCAAACATTCTAAGAATCTTAGTAACAGTAAGAGTCATTATAAGGTAGATAAAACTTGTTATTAAAAATGGTTCATAAAACCTAAATGTACTTCCAGCAATAGACCTTGTTTGGAAAAAAAGTTCTGTAACACTTATAACACTAAGCATAGAAGTATCTTTTATATTTACTACAAATTCATTGCCCGTAGCTGGAAGTATATTTCTTATTACTTGTGGAAGTATTATCTCTTTCATAGTAGTAACATGATTCATTCCTATAGCATGGGCTGCTTCAAACTGTCCCTTATCTACAGAGTTGATTCCACCTCTTACGATCTCTGCCATATATGCACCAGTATTTATAGAAACTATAAATATAGCTGCATATATTCTATTTATCTCTACTCCAAATTGGGATGCAACTCCATAATATATTACCATAGCCTGAACCATCATAGGTGTACCTCTAAAAAATCCTATATACATATCAAGGAGTCTATCTGATACTTTTAGAACTGTTCTCTTAGCTCCACTCTCTGGTATTGGTGTTGTTCTTACTACACCTACTAAAAGCCCTATTATAGCACCTATTATGGTTCCTATAATAGATATCCAAAGCGTAATCCCAGCCCCTCTTAAAAAGAAGGGCCAGTTTTTTATAAATATATCTTTCATTACTTCAAAACTCATTAATTTTCTCTCCTTAAATTGCTACTAATTAGCCGCTGGCTGATTTTTAATTGCATCCTCCATAATTTGTTGTCTTTCTTCTTCTGAAATATCTTTTAAAGCTTTATTTACTTCTTTAGTAAGTTTACTTCCTTTTTTAAGTCCTACAGCAATAGATCTATCATCAACTGATGCTTCAAATCCATCTTCAAACTCTACCATATAAAATTTATCATTTGCAGCAGAAGCACTTAGTCCTTCTGGCCTTTCAGATACATATCCATCTATTATTCCAGATTCAAGTGCTACCCTCATAGCTGGAAAGTCTGGCATAGCTGTTTGTTTTTCTACGCCATCTATTTGATCTATCACAGTATAGTGAAAAGTGTTAAGCTGTCCTGTAACTTTTGCTCCTTTAAAGTCTTCTAGTTTTTTAGCTGCTTCATATGGCCCACCTTTTTTAACTACCATTACAAGGTCTGAAGTATAGTAGCCGTCAGAGAAGTCTACCTGCTTTCTTCTGTCAGCTGTTGGGCTCATACCGGCTATTATAGCGTCCACTGTTCCTGAGTTAACTGATGGAAGAAGTCCATCCCAGTCTGTCTTTACAATTACAAGTTCCTTGCCTAGTCCCTCTGCTATTTTTTTAGCTATCTGAACATCATATCCTCCAGCAAATTCTTTTGAACCTTGTATTTGAACTCCTCCATTTGAATCATCAAGTTGTGTCCAGTTAAATGGAGCATATCCTGCTTCAAGCCCTACTTTAAATGTATCTTTTTTTGATGAACAACCGCTAAAGATAAATAGTCCTACAAGTGATAATACCAATATGTTAAATAATCTTTTTTTCATAATAATCTCTCCCTTTATTTTTTGTATAAAAAAAACACCTAATAGCTATTAGGTGTTTGATGGACTTTATTACACCTCTCCTGTCTGACTCAAAATGAGATAGCTCAACATCAATCTACCGAGTAAATAAATTGATGACAGTCCTATATCTATTAAATATAGTCCCAGCCTTAAATTTTAGGTATTTAAAGCTTCGGCAAAGGTTCCTTTCATTATTATATCACAAGTTTCCAGCTTCCATAATAACTACTTTTAACACTTTGCGCCTCTACCTCAACCAGCTTGGGTGAGGATTTTTATTAAGTTGTTATCACATTCATATATAATGTTATCATCTTAAAAAAGGCTTGTCAAGAGCTATTTTTCGTCTTTAAAGCTATATGAATTTATAGCAAAAGGTATATTTGCTATAATATCACTTGCTATCATTCCATATTCTCCTATCTTTTCCCTTGCAAGATCCCCTGCTATTCCATGAAGGTGTACCCCTAGTTTAGTTGCATCAAAAGGGTTTAACCCTTGGGCTAAAAGAGAAGCTATCATACCAGTAAGTACATCTCCTGATCCTGCTGTTGCCATACCAGGATTACCTGTTTCATTTATGTATATCCCAGATTTTGGAGATGCTACAACTGTTCTATGTCCTTTTAATACAACGATTATATTATATTTTTTAGCTATATATTCACTGTAATAAACCCTTTTTTTCTGTATTTCCTCTATGCTAATATCTAAAAATTTAGATAGCTCCCCAGGATGTGGTGTTATTATTAAGGAACTTTCATGATTGTCCAAAATATGTGTAGTATTTGAAAGACAGTTTATAGCATCTGCATCTAGTACTATCGGTACCTTTGCGGCTTTTATAACTTCCCTTATGATATAAGTTCTATCTCCATCAACTCCCATACCAACCCCTAGAGCTATAGAATCCATGTTTTTTATGTACATAAGTATATCTTGTAGAGACTCCATGGTAAAGTGACCAACCCCATTGTCTTCAATAGGTCTTACTATCCCTTCAGTAACTTTTATGCTCATTATATTTTCAAGGGCACTGGGTACAAGTGTATAGGCATAACCCGCGCCTGTCCTAAGTGAAGCAAGTGTTGATAGGTAAGGCGCTCCTGTCATTCCAGTACTTCCTCCAATAACTCCAACTCTTCCATAATCTCCCTTATGAGAGTCTAGTCTTCTTTTTTTAAGTAAATTTTTCATTTTTTTCCCTCCTTTTTAAGTTTAACTACTAATCATATATACCCCGGATTGAAAACCTTATTCAAAAATTTAAAATAAGATTTGAAGTCGTTTTTATATATTTTTTACTTTATTTTGTCTAATTGTGGTATAATAAGTGATATATTTATATAAATAGAGCCATTGAAGGAGGAAAGTTATGTCTCGTAGAGAACATAAGAAAAATAGGCGTAAAAAAAGAAGATCATTTTTCAGGGTATTTCTAACATCAATATTTATTTTTACCCTTTTAGGATTTGGAGTAATGTATGGTCTTAGTATACTAAATAAAGTAGATAGTGTTAAAATTCCTAAAAATGACACAGACCTTGGTATAAATAATGATGCAGTAGAAAATAGAGATGTAATAAATATAGCACTTTTTGGATTAGATGAACCTGATGCAGAAAACGGCGGTAGATCTGATAGTATAATAATAGCTAGTCTTGATAAAGTACATAAAAAGATAAAGCTTACATCTATTATGAGAGATACTTATGTAGATATACCAGGTCATCAGAAGGATAAGATAAACCATGCTCATGGTTTTGGAGGCCCTGAACTTGCAATAAAAACAATCAATCAAAACTTTAATATGAATATACGTGATTTTGCAACAGTAGATTTTTTTGGACTCGAAAGCATTATAGATACCCTTGGTGGACTTGAAGTAGATATAAAGCCCAATGAAGTAAAATATGTAAACATGGGTGTTAGAGGTATGAATATAATGGATGGCAAAAGAGGAAAACAATTATCAGATAGTGGACTTCAAAATCTTACCGGTAGGCAAGCTGTAGCCTATTCTAGGATAAGAAAAACAGGCGATGGAGACTTCGAAAGAACTGAAAGACAAAGATTTGTCTTAGAACAGGTTATCCACAAAGGATTAAATGCAGGAATAAGTAAATATCCTTCATTACTTAATACTACACTTCCTTTTGTAAAAACTAGTCTTTCCAAAAAAGAAATTCTTTCACTTGGAACTTTTGTATTTACTTCTGGCATAGAAACAGTTGAAAAGTATAGACTGCCTTTAAATAATTATCTCTTAGAACAAAAAATTAATGGAGTAGCTTATATAGTACCAAATACTCTTGAAGATAATGTAGAGGCTTTGAAATCTTTTATATATGATGATATTAAGGTTGAATAAAAAAACTAGGTAAACTTCAAAGTTTACCTAGTTTTTTTATGTCTATAATCTATCTATATTTTGGTATATCAAATTTTAATATTACTCCTTCTATCTTTCTGCAAAACTCCATCATAATATTTATTTGTCTAGTTTGCTTTAAAGGCCATGCTATGTCTGTAGCATATTGATGAGTTCCTGGCTTTACTGGATTCCATTTCATCTTATATAAAGTATCTTGCTTATATGTTTGATTATTTATATAGTTCTTTGATATCCAATGAGCACCCTCTGTTATAGCGAGTTCTGGAGTAAACCAACCTTCTTTATATGCTCTTTCTGTTCCACCTTTTATAGGGTTTGAATCAACCGCCCCTATTCCATACATATTGTATACTACTTTTGGTTCTACTGGTTTTCCATCTACAGTACTTACAAGTATACCCTTAGCAAGGCTAGAAGTTCCATTTCCAGTTTCCAAAAATGCATGAGCCATAAGATAGAGTTCATTTACATTATATTTTTTAGATCCTTCTATAAAAGCAGACCCCTTACCTTCAAATATCCCCTTGCCTCTTAGTTCATGGTTCATTTGGCTAGTTGTTACACCACACTGTCCAGAAAGCACCATAAACTGATACATTTCCCTTGGAACATCATTTATAAGTTTTGTAAATTCTCCTGATACCCAACCTATCTTTCCACCAGCATTTATCTTGTACCATCCATCTTTATCTTCCAATACTACATATATACTTCCATTTGAAACTGTTGCTAGTACTGGACTTACAGTATCAGGGTTTTGTCTAACATTTAGTCCGCTTGCAGTAATTTCAAGAGATATCAGATATTTATCTTCACTCTTGCCTGAATTTGTAAAGCTCACATAAGAGCCTGATACCCAACCATTAACTCCATCTAAATCTATTAAATACCAGCCACCTGATTCACCAAGTATCTTATGAACTCTACCTTGAGTAGTTTTTCCTACTATTTCATAAGTTGTAGCAGGACCGCTTCTTACATTTAAAGAACTAATTGTAATAGTACCTTCTGTATTATTTGGTTTTATATCACCTTCAGGTTTAAACTGTAAAAATCTACTAGGATCTAGATATTGTTCTACTTGACTTCTAGTAGCATTCACCCATCCTCCATTATACGAAGTTTGTGGTTTAGTACCACTTACGTTCATTTGTTTATCTAAAGCTTGACTTAAAGTATCGCTATAGTTACTTATATTATAATAAACTGGTGGATTTATAGTAAAAGGAGTATATTTATGAGTATCTTTATCATTGGTACTCATTTTATCTTTTACATGAACTCCATACCAGTATTTACCTATTTTATTAGGTTTCCAAGTCGCAGTATCTTTTGTACTATAGTCTTGTATAACAATCCATTTGTTTGTAGATAAATCTTTTACATAAAATTTATAAAGCGCGCCATTTGTACTGCTTGCCTTTGCTTTTAGTATATGATTTGTCTTCTCATATCCACCACCTGAAATTGTAAGTTCTTCAAGTTTTGCAGGGCTAAGTGGATTAATTTTTACATTTTTATATACATGATTATCTTTTATAATCTCTTTACTTTCTATATCTTTTACATGAACTCCATACCAGTAATTTCCTGGTTTTTCAGGTATCCAAGTTGCAGTATTTTTCTCACTATAATCTTGTATAACTGTCCATTTATTTGTAGATAAATCTTTTATATAAAATTTATAAAGTGCTTTATTTGGGCTACTTGCATTAGCTTTTAAAACTTGAGGACTTCTAGCTTCTAACTTTCCCTCTATTTCAAAAGCATCAACTACAGCGGGTTCTAAAGGTTTTATAGTAATATTTTTATAAAGATGTGTATCTCTTACAGGATCTTTACTATACTTATCTTTTATATGAACTCCATACCAATAGTTTCCCTTTTTACTAGGTGTCCAAGTAGCAGTAGTCTTTTCACTATAATCTTGTATAACCGTCCATTTATTTGTAGATAAATCTTTTACATAATATTTATATAATACTCCATTTTGGCTTGTACCAGCAGCTTTTATAGTATGAGTACTATCAACTTGTCCACTACCTTGTAATTCTAAACTTTCTAACTTTGCTTTTTCCAGCTTTTCTATAGTTATTGGTACATAAAGATGTGCATCTTTAGCTTCTGTACTCTTTTTATCCTTTATATGTACTCCGTACCAGTACTCTCCATCTTTTCCAGGAGTCCAAGTAGCAGTAGTCTTTTCACTATAATCTTGTATAACCGTCCATTTATTTGTAGATAAATCTTTTACATAAAATTTATATAATACTCCGTTTTGACTATTTGCCTTAGCCTTTAATATATGAGGGCTATTTGCAACTTTACTTCCTTCAATTTCAAAACTTTGTAAATTAGACTTACTGATTTTAGTTTCTATGTATTTGTTATTATATACTTCTTGTTTTTTAACTTCTTCTTTTTTAACTTCCTCTTTTTCTACTTCTACAGCTTCTTCTTGAAGTGGTTGTACTTCTTTTTCTATCTTTTCTTCAACCTTTTCTACCTCAGTTTCTGCTTCTTTTTTTACCTCTTCCATTTCTACAGCTAATGGTGCTTGTTTTGGAATAACTATATCAGGCTGAGCAAATACTATAGGTGACATGTTTAAGCTTATGATAGTAGCAAGTGATAGAGCAACTACTCTTTTCGGTGTTTGATTTGTTTTTTTCATTATATCTCCCCTCTAAAATTACTTAAGTCACGGCGAACTATGCAAAAACACTTCCAATTGTTGAAAGCTATAGTTTATATTATATAATATAAAACTATAGCTTTCAATTGAATATTAGAATTCTTTACCCTTTTCTTCTAAACCAAATTTATATAATATGAAATTTACTATTCTCTTTGAGGCAAGACCATCACCATATGGGTTTATAGCATGTTTCATTTTTTCATATTCTTCGTGCTTTTTTAATAAAATATTTGCTTCTCTAAATATATCTTTTTCTTTAACACCAACAAGTTTTACAGTACCTGCTGATACAGCTTCCGGTCTTTCTGTTTCAGCACGAAGAACAAGTACTGGTTTTCCAAGGGCTGGAGCTTCTTCTTGAATGCCACCTGAATCTGTCATTATCATAAAACATCTATCCATTAAATTGTGCATATCTGTTACTTCTAAAGGTTCTATAAGATGAACTCTTTTAACATTACCAAGTATACCCCTAACAGTTTCTCTTACTCTTGGGTTTAAGTGCATAGGATATATCACATTTATATCTTTATTATCTTCTATAAGAGATTTTACTGCATTACAAATATCTTCTAAAGGCTCTCCTAGATTCTCTCTTCTATGAGCTGTAAGAAGTATATAT
Organism: Tissierella creatinophila DSM 6911; assembly: GCF_001940565.1. Classification (GTDB taxonomy): domain Bacteria; phylum Bacillota; class Clostridia; order Tissierellales; family Tissierellaceae; genus Tissierella_A; species Tissierella_A creatinophila. The sequence goes on along the minus strand of NZ_LTDM01000022.1, from coordinate 82,444 downwards.
CTTTCCTCATTAAAGTTTAATCCCTTTAAATACTCATCTTTAAAGATATAATCCTTATCTACAGTATAATTTAATGCATCTATTACAGTGTTTCCAGTTATAAATATATCTTTATTTATATTTTCTTTTAATAAGTTCTCTTTATTTGTAGTAGTAGGTGCAAAATGTAAATCTGCAATATTTCCCGTAAGTACTCTATTCATTTCTTCTGGGTATGGAGAATATTTATCATAAGTCCTAAGTCCTGCTTCTACATGTCCTACTTTAACTTTATGATAAAAAGCTGCCAATGCTCCTGCAAATGTAGTAGAAGTATCTCCATGAACTAGTACCAAGTCTGGATTTAGCTCTTCTATAACTCTTTCTAATCCTTCTAAGCTTCTAGTTGTTATACTAGTTATAGTTTGTCTATCTTTCATAATATCTAAATCAAAATCTGGTTTTATATGAAACATTTCTAAAACCTGATCTAGCATTTCTCTATGTTGGGCTGTTACACATACAAAACTTTCTATTTTTTCATTGGATTCCAATTCTTTTACTAACGGTGCCATCTTTATAGCTTCAGGCCTAGTGCCAAATATACTTAAAACTTTTACTTTTTTCATGTTTATCTCCTCTTTAGTTTATTTCTACTTTTTGTGCCATTTTAAAATCCCTTAAAATATAACCTATAAATGCAATGAGTACCGCCCAAAAAAGCCATAGCCATTCAGTGTTTATATTTGAGCTTGAAGATACTGAACTTACTATAAAAGCTATCATAAATCCAAATAAGCCCAAGGAAGTATTTCTTATAAATACACTAGTAGATTTAACATAGGCTATCAACAATGTTTGAGTCTTTAATATATATACAAATATATAACCCATAAATACAAATATTCCATATCCTACAAGTATTTCTACCCACCAATTGTGTATATTAAATACTTTACCAACATAAAACACTTGCTTCTCTTGCATCCAATACTCTATATTACCAACACCAGTACCAAATCCTAAGGTATTAAACAGAAATATAAATCCATTTTTTATTAAATTGCCTCTAACTTCATCGGATTTCACACTAAGAGATTGGCTTCCAAAACGAGAGAGAACTCTATTTCTTATTATGGCCATTATTCTTTCATTTAAAGGAGGATATAATAAGACAAAAGCAATTCCTGCTATTCCTAAACTTATAATAACATATTTGTTTACTTTTTTAAGAATAATCAACATAGATATTGCTACTACTCCTAGTATAATACCAAGCATATTAGCTCTTGAACCACTTCTAAAAACCAATATAACTGAAGAGATAATTGTAAAAGAACTTAAAATCCTAACCCATATCTTTTTAGTATTTAATAAAACTATAAAAGAAATAAATACCCCAAATGTCATAAGTGTAGCAAAATCATTAGTATTTGAAAAAACCGTAATAGGTACTCTAGCGGATTTATCAAAACTAAAATTATTATATCTATCAATCTTTTTAAGATCTGCAAAAAAATATCTTCCAGTTTGAAGTTCAAACCATGCCAAAGCATTATGTAAAATAATCATCAAAAATATTGTATTAAAAATACCTTTAAAATCCTTTTCTTTTCTAACAAAAGTAGAAAATAACCAAATACATAAAAATCCAGTACCTATGAAAAATAAAATTTTAAGTCCAGATGTTAAATCAAGTACCCATGCCAAAGAATAAATGGCATATATAACCCAAAACAAATAAAATCTTATAATAAAACTTTGTCTATCCTTAATTCTTATATTGACCTTTTTATCTAATAAGAGATTGTTTATTAATAGATAAAAAACCATAGCAAATAAACTAAGCCTATATAAACTAAGTTGCATTATTCTAATATCTATCGAAAATAGTCCTGCACCTAAAAAAGCTGATGCAACTATTAAATATAATATCTTTCCCATATAAACTCCTCTTTATAAAATGCTTCTATATACTTCCACTATTTTTTCTCCTATACTGTTTGAAGAAAATTCTTCTCTTGCCCTTTGTGATAACTCTTGATTGTTAAATTTATCCACATTTTCATATATAAATCTCATGTTTTTAGCTAAACCATCCACATCATCCACATCAGAGAGCATACCATTTTCATTGTTTACAAACACTTCAGGTCCACCACATTTTGTAGCTAAAACAGGAAGGCCTGAAGATAATGCCTCTATATAAGAGACTCCAAAAGTTTCACTCCTTGAAGCAAGTACAAATGCATCACTGCTATTGTACTCTTTAGCCATATCTTCCCTAGCGGTTTGACCCATTAGTTTTATTCTATTTTCTAAACCTAAATCTCTTATTAAGGTTTCTAACTTCTTTCTTTCATTACCTTCTCCAAAGATAGTTAAACTTACATTCTCATTGTCATTAAAGGCCTTATAAAATGCATTTATAGTAGTTTCCGTTCCCTTAATTGGAATAAGATGGCCTGTAGAAACAAATCTAAATTGTTTCTTTTTTTCCCGAGGCTGATACTTAAATAAACTAGTATCCACTATATTGGGTATATAAATGGAATCCACTCCGAATTTATCTTGGATTCGTTTTTTTAAAGTTGGGCTTACAGTTATAAGACTATCTGCATTTTTATATGCTATATTTCCCTTTTCTACGAGTTCTGCTCTTATATTATCTTTATTAACATGAGAAGAATGTTCTGTAACTACTAATGGTATACCATATTTTTCCTTCAACAAACTTCCCAAATATCCCTGATGAGTGAAATGCGCATGTAGTATATCTGGCTTCCCCTCTTCTTCAATAACCTTTTTATAAAGATAATTTATAGCCAAAGAAGATGCCTTATTTGCTATAAAGGGAGGTACTTTTCCAAGAGGTATATTCATTCCATATATTTCAATTCCATCTATAGTTTTTCTCTCATATCCCCATTTCCTCTTTCTTCTGATAGATCTAATATCAGTAGATAAAAATACTACTTTATGGCCTAATCTTTTTAACGCCCTTGCCTGATCCATTTCAAATATCCCAAGTATTTTATTTTCTTTTGTGGGATAACCCCTAGATAAAATTAAAATATACATATATCCCTCTCCTACTATAGTTTTATCTCAATATCTTTGTATAAATCTACAAGTCTATCTTTCATAACATTCCAAGAATACTTTTCATAAGAAAGACTAGCATTCTTTCCCATTTTTTCTAAAACAGAAGGGTCTTTTTCTATTGATTTTAATATTTCTTTAAAGCCATCCTTTGAATACGGAATAGAAAAACCCATTTTCTCATCTAAAACTATATTATCTACACCAGTGTTTTGAGCTACTATGATAGGTTTACCATACATCATAGCTTCGTATACCTTGTTTGGAGCCGAATATCTATAATTTGGTACTTTAGGATCATAAATTGCAAACATCACATCAGTCTTAGCATAGAGTTTTAAAGCCTCTTCATAATCAATCATACCATAATATTCTATATTATCATTTTCAAGAGACATTTCTTTAGCATACTGATCCACATTTCCCATACCCGCAAGTCTTAGTTGAAAGTTTTTATTTTCTTTAAATATATCTATTATATCTTCTATAAACCTATTACGAGTTAAGCCTCCTACATAAGTAAAGGTAATCTTATCATTTTTAAAAGAACTTTCTAGTATCTCTTTTTTACTTGGAGTATTATGAAGTACTAATAAATCCTTAGGCTTACTTCCAGCTATCTGCTCTCTTCTTTTTTCTGTACATATAATAGTAGTTTGAGCATTGTTTATAACACTATATTCTAGTTTTCTAACTAGTTTCCTTAAAAGATTAGAATTTATCCCTCTACTATCTATATAAAAGTCTGCTATATGATAAATGTATTTTTTCTTGCTATACTTACTAAATAGATAGACCATAAGTCCTGCATCTAGATCAAAAGCATGTATAATATCAAATTTATCTTTGTTTTTTAGAAGCCATTTTAGCACGACAAATTGATAATTTAAAAGCTGAAAGATATTACTTAGGCCTCTACCTGTTTGAGCTTTTATATTTATTTCATAATTATCTATAAGCTCATTTTCCTGAGAATATTCTCTTTTAAATACTCCCTTTTCTTTGCTATATCTGCTTCTAGTAAGTAAAATAGGGGTATTTCCAGATGACAATACACCACTTATTACTCTCTTTAAAGAGGCATTTGTTCTGGCTTCAGCATTTCTAATTATACATACTTTCATCCTTATTCTCCCTTACCTAGTAAATAATAATTAAACCCTTCATCTTTTATCTTTTCCTCATCTAAAAAGTTTCTAGTATCCAATATGTTTTTATGTTTCATAGCTTTAGATATCTCACCAAGTGGTAAATTTTTAAATATATCGTGATTTACTGCTAAGACCAAAAGATCACTGCCACTTGTTGCTTCAACGATACTACTATATTGATGCTTTTCTAAATCTACATGAGGATCATAAATCTTTACATTTATATTTTGCTTTTCTAAAAGTTCTACAAGTTCAGTAATAGGACTCTCTCTCATATCATCTATATTAGGCTTATAAGTTATTCCAAGGATCGTAACTGTATTTACCCCTTTTATATCTTCAAGTATACCATTTATCTTTTGAGATACAAACTCTGGCATAGATTCATTTGTTTCACGAGATAGTCTTATTATCTTAGCTAATTCTGGATTCTTTTCAACAATAAACCAAGGGTCAACTGCTAAACAGTGTCCACCTACTCCAGGTCCTGGTTGGTGAAGATTTACTCTAGGATGTTTATTTGCAAATTCTATAACATCCCAAGCGTTTATACCTGTTTTTTCGCAGATTTTAGCTAATTCATTTGCAAGAGCTATATTTACATCTCTATATGTGTTTTCCATCATCTTACACATTTCAGCTGTAGTAGCTGTAGTTAGAAAGATTTCTGCATTTACAAATATTTTATAAAGGTCTCTTATCTTTTTAGCAGATTCTCTATTTACGCCTCCCACTATTCTATCATTGTTTACAAGCTCCCAAAGGATTTTACCAGGAAGAACTCGCTCTGGAGAATGTCCTACAAATAGTTCTTCTCCTATCTTAAGTCCAGATTTTTCCAATATAGGTACTAGTATATTTTCTACAGTTCCAGTAGGAGATGTAGACTCAAGTATAACTATGTCCCCTTTTTTCAAATATGGAACTATCATTTCTGATGCTGATATTACATATCTCATATCTGCTGTCTTATCTTCATTCATAGGTGTAGGTACTGCTATGATAAATGCATCCGCTTCATGCGGCTTAGTATCAGCCTTTAAGTGTCCTGATCTAACTGCTGCTTGAACCAATATATCTAAATATGGTTCTTCGATAACGACCTTTCCATCATTTAAAGCATCTACAACTCTTTTATTTACATCTACTCCATATACCTGATATCCATGAGTTGCAAACATAGCACTTGTAGGAAGCCCTATATAACCTAATCCCACTACACACAATTTTTTATTTCCCATTGTTTTACTCTCCTAATCTTTAGTTTGAAGTTTTACTAACATAATCTATTACATTTAAAAACTGTTCTGTAATTCTCATATTTGTATGATTTTTTTCTACATACTCTCTCCCATTTTGCCCATATTCTTTTCCCACTGTATCTATATCCTTATAGATTTCACGAATGGTATTAGCAAGGTTTAAAGGATCATTAGGCTTTATTGTCTTGCCAGATACAGATTTGTCAATTAAACTCTCCCTCACACTTGATGCGAAAATTATAGGCTTTTTAGAGGCCATGTAGTCATAAAATTTATTTTTGCTTATTCCATAATAAAAAGCTTTTCTCTCTTTTAGACCACAAAATAGTATCTTAGAGTTCTCTAGTATAATTGGTATCTTATCCTTAGATTGTATCCCAAATATAGATACATTTTCAAGACTCTCTGCTTCTATTATATCTTTCATAGTATCTTCTTCAGGTCCACTACCTACTATTACAAATTTTAAATCTAAGTCCTTTAAATATTTTGCAGACTCTACAAATGTAGGAAGTCCTTCGCTTTTAGAAAATGATCCCGTATAGGTTATACATGAGTTGTTTTTAAGTACATCTTCTAATCCTGATTCTAAATTGTTTAAATCTTTTACCTTGTTTTTATCAAATTCTTCTAAATCTATTCCATGGGGAATATAAAAAACTTTTCTCTTATCTATATTAAACTTTTCTTCCATATACTCATAGGCAAATGGTGCTGTTGTTATTATAGCATCAGCTAATTTGTAATATTTTCTTTCAAGACCTTCAAAGAATGTAAATACTCCTTTTCTCATGATACCACTAAAATCTTCATACATGCTAAGAGGCCAAAGGTCTCTTACTTCTACTATAAACTTTGCCTTATGTCTTTTACTTATTTCAAATCCTGCCGGCCATGAAAAAGGATGTACTGATGAAGCTATAACTATCTCTGGAACAAATCCAAAATCATCAAACTGAGAAGCTTTTTTCATATAATCATAGTAGTTTCTAAATCTACCTATATTATCCTTATAAGGAGGAGTTGTTCTAATCCTTATAAATTCTAAATTATCATTAAACTTGTGTCTCATTATTTCCTCATCACAGTAGTATTCGTCTTTGCTATTATTATATGAAGAAGCTAAAACCGCTACCTTGTGACCCATTTCACTAAGAGCTTTTGCAATATCAAAATGCCTCCCCCCACCTCCAACATCTGGAGAGCCTGCATGATGGTTTAATATAACTATATTATATTTCTTATTATTCATAATTTCCTCCAATTATAAAACAACTATACCTTCAAATTATATCACAAAACATGTATATGTAAATAAAAAGCCTTAGAAATAAAGTTTTGTTTTAGACTCTACCCTTAAGACAACTTTTAAGTTTTATCCTTAATCTTTATTATCTTAACAGGAACTCCTACATATGTTCCTTTTATATCTATATCTTTAACAACTACTCCACCTGCACCTATGGTAGAGTCTTCACAAATATTTATATTGTTTGATACTATAGCTCCAACACCTATCCAAGTTCTATCTCCTACCCTTACAGTACCGGCTAAGTGTGCTCCTGGTGATATATGAACATAGTTCCCAATAATATTGTCATGGTCTATTGTAGAACCAGTATTTATAATAGAGCCTTCACCTATAGTAGTTTCGCAGTTTACAATAGCTCCGGGCATTATGACAGTACCGAGTCCTATATTAACATGGGATCCTATAATACTACTTGGATGGATTAAGCTCACTAAATTAGCTCCCTTACTCTTTAAATCTTCTTGTATTCTTTTTCTTATACTGTTATTTCCTATCGCTACAAACATCTCTGCTTTATCTATAAATTTAGGAGCATCTTCTATAGTGCCTATAATATCTAAGTTCATAGAAGTTTTTAAAGATAGATTATCATCTAAAAAAGAAATCTTATTCCATCTATTTAAATTTAATGCTATATCCGAAACAACTTTTCCATGGCCACTTGCACCAATTATAACAAGTTCTTTTTTCATAAGATTTTTATCCCCTTCTAAATGGTGACTACTCTCTACTTTAGTTCCTTTAAAACGCTCCATCGTAACTGAATCCTCTGAATTTATTCCTTCTCTAACAAATACTTTTTTTATAGTAATAAGGATAATTTTAATATCACCTATAAAACTTATATTGTCCACATATTCTACATCTAGTTTAAACTTTTCTTCCCAACTAATTGCATTTCTTCCGCCAATTTGAGCAAGACCAGATAGACCCGGTCTTACTTCATGTCTTCTGGCTTGTTCGTCATTGTATAAAGGTAAATACTCCACAAGTAAAGGCCTAGGGCCTACAATACTCATATCTCCCTTTAAAATATTAAATAGCTCTGGAAGTTCATCCAAACTTGTAGATCTAAGCATATTTCCAAATCTAGTCATTCTAAATTCATCATCTAGAAGTTCGCCATTTTCATTTTTTTTATCCGTCATAGTTCTAAATTTATACATCCAAAAAATTTCACCATTTAAACCAGGCCTTTTTTGCTTAAAAAGTACCGGTGAGCCTAGTTTTATTCTTATTAAAATAGCTGTTATGATATAAACAGGGCTAAGTATTATAATAGCTATTAAAGACAGAATGAAATCTATTGGTCTTTTAAAAAAACGTCTATATACCATATTATCTCCACAATTTTTTTATAGTCTTTATTACTCTTTGAATATCTTCTTCACTCATCTTTGTGTCAGACGGAAGACAAAGTCCCCTTTTAAATATATCCTCTCCTACAGACATATCACCTTCTTCACTACTGTAGAATGGATACTCTTTAAAAAATGGCTGCATATGCATAGGTTTCCATACATGACGGCTTTCTATATTTTCTTCTTCTAAAGCTAGTATCACATCAAGTGGTGTTATGCTTGATGTTTTATCTATAACCATAACAGATAACCAATAATTTGGACTTCCATAGTCGCACACAGGATTCATAGAGATTTCTTTTATATCTTTAAATCCTTCTTTATAGGTATCATATATATGTTTCTTTTGGGCTACTCTTTTTTCTAAAATCTCAAGTTGACCTCTACCAATAGCAGCTGAAATATTGCTCAATCTGTAATTAAATCCAAGTTCTTTGTGCTCATAATACCTTTGTGGTTCACGCGCCTGAGTAGCTAAAAATCGAGCCTTTTTTATAATGTCTTCTTCATCTGATATAAGTACTCCTCCACCAGAAGTTGTGATGATCTTATTTCCATTAAAAGAATATACTCCAAGTCTTCCTATAGTGCCGCTCATCTTATCCTTGTATGTAGCTCCAAGTGATTCTGCTGCATCTTCTATTATAGGAACTCCTTCTCTATGACATATCTCTTTTATCTTATCCATATCTGCAGATTGTCCATATAAATGAACAACTATCACAGCTTTAGGTTTATGCTCTTTAAAAGCCTTCTCAAGGGCAATAGGACTCATATTAAAACTTTCTCTCTCGCTATCTATAAAAATAGGAGTAGCCCCTTGATAAACAATAGGATTGCAACTTGCAGCAAATGTAAGATCTGAACAAAAGACTTTGTCTCCTTTTTTAACCCCAAGAGTTATAAGAGCTAAGTGGATAGCAGCGGTACCTGAACTAAGTGCCGCCGCATATTTTTTTCCGGAATACCTGGCTATATCTTCTTCAAATTTATCTACTTGAGGCCCCAAAGGTGCTATCCAGTTGGATTCAAAAGCTTCTTTTACATATTTTTCTTCATTTCCTCCCATATGAGGTGAAGCCAAAACAATTTTTTCTTTCACAATATATACCTCAACTTTCTTTTTAAACTTTATATAAAAAGTATGATGCTTATTTAAAGTCTATTCTCAATAGTATATTATAACATAAATGGAAGATTACAACCATTTAATATTGATTTTTCTACTCATATTATTTATATAATAACCATTTCTTATCACTCTTAGTCATTAACCATTGGCTAAATACCCCCCATGGATAACTCCTTAAATTTTAAGTTTACAGATAAAAGAGCTAGAAAAATTTCTAGCTCTTTTGTTTCCTCCACTATTTACATTGTATTTATACTTGCTAATTTGTTTGTAGTTTTATTAATGAAAGTTATCTTTCTATTTTTTAGTTTTAAATTTGTAGAATGCACTTTATTTACTCGAGTTAATTTTTTTCCATTTAAATCTGTTTTATAAATATATCCTCCTTGCGAGTAATTGCTAAAATATATTGTACCTTTAGCTGCTACAACAAATGGAGCTTTTGCATCAGTTACTTTTCTAAGCTTTAAAGTCTTTAAAGAAAAACTATATAATTTATTGTTATCATTTTTATTTCCAAAATATAAATTTCCCTCATACTCAAAAGGATCTCTAGCCCCATTTAAGATTTCATACTTGGAATCAGTAGCTTTAGGAAGAACATCTCTATTAGCTTTGTGAGTTTGAGAAAATTTCTTATCTGAAACTAAAAAGTATTTATAACTTAATATATCATTTCCATCAGTTACAAGTGGATCATCTTTTGTAATATCCATATTATAATATTTTCCACCTATCTTAACTAGGCTCCAGCAGTGAGCACCCCAGCTTGTTTTACCCATACTTTTACCCACAACATAATAGTTTTCTATACCTAGGGCATCTAAAAGTCTATAAGCTGCAAGTGTGTATCCTTGACAAACTCCTTTTCCTTCCTTAAACACGGTATAAGCTGAATGAGGAGTCTTTTTTGTATTTTTAGTATAAGTTGTATTATTTACTATATAATCATGAACTGCTCTTACCTTTTCAAATTCGCTCATATTAGGCTTTATTATAGCCTTTAAAATCCTACTTACTTCTGAATCTATAAATTTTTCTTCTTCTAAAGTATTATAATACTTTACTGAAAAACTTATCTCCGTTGTATTTCCTAGACTTATAACCCTAGGAGTTATAGATGATATAGCCCCTCCTATATATGAGCCATCATTATAGATATCTTGTATAGCTTCTCTTACCTTTTCAATAGTTATATTTCCTTTATACTCGATAATGAAATCAGATTTAAAAGATTCAAATTCTTTTCTCATCACTTTTTTAAGCTCATTAAGATTTATAGAACTATTAGGATTAGTAGATTTACTTGGACTGCTTGGAATGCTAGAGTTGCTTGAAACAATAAAATCTCCTATCTCTTCATTTCCATTAGGCTTAATAGGTTTAATCGCAATACCAACATCACTTATACCTATTTTTTCACTTTTGTTTCCCTTAATGCCTTTTACCATATGTAGTTTCTCACCTAAAACAGTATTATTTGTCAAAACAAACAATACAAATGTAAATAAAATAATTTTTTTAACCTTTTTCATTTTTTTCCTCCTTATTTTTTTAAAATATATAATTTCATTTCAATTTCATACTTATTACATGTCGATTACATGAGCCATTATATATTATATCGGTATAAATTGGAATACTTTTACCATTTTTGTTATTTAATCTTTTATTGTTTAGTTTTAAATTTAATTCAATTAATAAATATTGTGCTTTAATATACAATATTTATTAAAAAAAATAGGCTACTTCCTAAGAAGCAACCTATTTCTCCACCTTGATATACGCATCAAATCCAGCTGACTTTAAAGCCTTTACTCTCTTTTGTGCATTTTCTTTGTCTTTAAAAGCTCCCGCTATAACCCTATATAAAAGATCTTCTTTTCCCTCATTTTCTTCTTTATATTTTATATTGAGTTCTTCTAATATAGCGATAGTTATAGCTTTTACTATCTTTTCTTTTTTCTTTACAAATATTTCATTATCAAGAGTGTTATCTATAAATCCAATTTCTATCAAGGTTGCAGGAGACCTGGTTTCCCTTAAAACATGAAAGTTTGCAGTCTTTACTCCCCTATCTACAAATACTACATCGACTAAAGATTTTTGAATCTTTCTAGCTAAACTTTTAGCCTTGGGACTCCCTTTTAGATAAGTGTAAGTTTCTACCCCTCTAGCCTTTTCAGGTTCAAATGCATTTCTATGAAAAGATATAAAAAAGTCATACTTTTTTTTCTTTTCAAAATCACTTCTTGCTTTTAAGCTAACAGTTTTATCTGAGGTTCTAGTCTCATCAACTGTTATACCATGACGTCTTACTTCTGATGCAACTAGTTTTCCTATCTCTAAATTATCTGCCTTTTCCTTTCTCCCTTTATAAACTGAACCAGGATCTTCTCCCCCATGACCGTAGTCAAAACAAAGTATTGCCATTTTACCATCTCCTTTTTATATTTTATGCACACTACTTTCTATATTTTATGCATCACTATATATATAGTGAGATAGTTTTTATTTACTATCATAGGATAGTATAAAAGGAAAATCCAACAAATAGAAAATTATCTGTTGGATTTTCCTTTTATATTCTTTATTAGTTTTGTCTTTTAATAAATAAGACCTTTAAATAGTCGCCTTCTTTAAAACTATCTATAGTCTTAAAGTCCTCAGGGAGTGAAAATTCTTCTAGTATCTTATAACCTAAACCAAGTTCCTTAAAAGCATCACTTACAAAACTTTTAAATTTATTTCTATTAAAATTAGCACAATTGGTAGAAGCAACTATAACTCCACCAGCTTGAGTTATTTCTATCACTTGCTTTAAAAGATCCTTATAATCCTTATCCGCACTAAATATAAAATTCTTAGACTTAGCAAAACTTGGAGGATCAAGTATACATAGATCAAACTTTAGCTCCTTTTTTACTGCATATTTAAAATATTTAAAAACATCTTCAACTATTATTTCTTCTTTTTCAGGATCAATACCGTTTATCTTAAAATGTTCAGAAGTTTTAGGCAGACTTCTATTTGCAAGGTCTACACTTGTAGTGGTTTTAGCACCACCAAGGGATGCAAATATTGAGAATGCTCCTGTATAGGAAAATGTATTTAACACCTTTTTCCCCTTTGAATACTTATCTCTAATAGTCTTTCTAACTTCTCTTTGATCTAAAAACACTCCAACCATAGCCCCTTCATTTAGATAAATAGCAAAATTCACTCCATTTTCCTTTACAATCAGTGGGATAGGTGCTCTCTCTCCAGTTATAAAGTCATCTTGATCGATATATTTTCCATCTTCATCAAACCTTTTCTTTTCATATATCCCCTTAAATGAAGTTACACTTTTAAGAGCTTCTATAACAAAATCTCTAAACTCATAAATCCCCCTACTATACCAGTTTATAACAAAATATCCATCAAAGTATTCAACAGTAAGTCCACCTACTCCGTCGCCTTCTCCATTAAAAACTCTAAAGCAATTGGTATCTGGGTCATTAAAAAACTTCGTCCTTTTATTGAGAGCAACTATAAACCGCTTTATAAAAAAACTTAAATCTATAGATTCATCTTCCTTTTGAGTAAGGACCCACCCATAACCTTTATTTTGTTTGCCATAATAACCCCGAGCTATAAACTCATCTCTATCATCTACAAGGTCTACTATAGTTCCTTCCTCTTTTAATTCATATATATTTGAAATTGACTCTTTAAATATTAGAGGATATCCATCCTTATATTTTTCTATAAATTTTGGTTTTATCTTTAGATTAACCTTTTCTATCACGAAATCATTCCTTTAGTTTTTATGGCATCTTGTAAATCCACTTTTCTATATTTCATCATCTTTTTTACTACTACATATGACTCTGTCAAATCCAATCTCTTTATAAATGCATGAGTTTTAGGTGCTTTTTTCTTTAAATTAGAATTTGTTTCTTCACTTAAATAATACATAGCAAAGGCCTCAGCAAAATATTCTTCTCTGTAAGAGATATAATAAAAATCAGGAAGAATATTTCTAACTTCTCCCATCCAAATATCATTAAAATTACTGACATTTGAAATCTTGTATCCACCATATGGTGATCCTTGTGTATAATTATCTATGCTATGAGCCAATTCATGAAGCTCTAGATTTATAGAGCTGTGTCCATTTTTAGTAGAGGGCTCGCTATATCCTATTCTAGCAATAGGAGTAATCGTTCCACCTGCCCCTGGTACATCATCCCAAGTCTTGCCCAGTCCTTCCCATCCTCTTGGAACCTGTCCCTTTAAATCCCTATACTCAGGCTCATCTGTTATAGGTCCATTGCAAAACTTCATTCTAACTCCTGCATTATATATACTATTGATAATCTTAGGAGATATATTCATCACTCTATCCATCATTTTACCCGCTTCTACACTTTCATACTTTCCAGTTTTAGGGAGTAAGAAAAACTTGGCTTTAAAACTACTTGTTTTTAAGATTACATTTAGATATCTCTCTACACCATCTCCAACTGCATTATAAAGTCCCAATATATGGACATCTTTTTTTGTCTTATCTATATATCTAAAAGTACTATCTACCAGTTTATCTTTTCGAGTCAAGATTATAGGTGCATTTTTTTTATAAGCAAAGTACCCCCCTATAACTGAATCAGGAAATACATATCCATTTGCCAATATAACTTCACTTGGATCTTTTAAATATTCTTCTGCTATCTTTATAGAAGTTTCCTCTCTATTGTTTCCATATATTCTATCTACAATTATATCCATAGATTTTAATTTCTCTTCTATACTCTTTGGAACAACTGCCATACCTCCTACTATAGTGACCTTCTTTACTTTTAAATCTCTAAGAGCATCCTCTGTGCTATCAGATATACTCATCTTTTTAGATAAAAGAAGAGGTTTGTTTAATTTAGCAGTTATAGGCCCTATAGCTAGAGCATCCGCATATACATCATAGCCAAGACTTAAAAAAACCTCATCTACATTTTCTCCAACAGCTTTTTTAGCTATCTTTATAGCAGTATCCTCTCTATCATAGCCATCTATACGCTCTACACTATAAGCATCTAAAGACTTTACTACATCCTTAGAAACTGCTCCTTCACCGCCCAATATAACTATATTTCTAGCTCCAAGCCTTTGGATTTCAAGTTTAGTTTGATCTGTCAAACTATCTTTAGCTGTCATAAGTATTGGAGCATTTAATCTACTTGCAAGCAGTGTACCACCTAATGCATCTATCTCCCCATTATAACCCACAAGTATTACTGTATCGGAGGTTTTAAATGAATTTTTACTTACATTAACCGAAGTAAGCACTCTATTATTTCCACCAATTCTCTTAACTACTGGTGCAGTAGTTGCATTTACAGTACTACCAGGGTATAGAAATAAGTTTAAAATGATAATAAAAACCATAAATGCTTTACTCATCTTTTTCATTTAAATTTCCCCTCATATCTTTTATCTACAGCCTTTGGAAATGAATTTTTATCCATTAAATGGTCTCTATATAGAGTCTCTTGTGAAATCAAAAAATAATCATATAACAATACATTCCCACCACCAACTACTTCAGGATCATCCCAAGTTACATCCATATGATAATACCTTCCATCCACTCTTACTAAATTCCATGCATGTGGTTCTGATCCACTTCCATCGTTTGCTACCCCTGTTACATAGTAGTTATCTATACCTACAGCATCTAAAAGCTTATAGGTAGCAAGTGCATAAGCTTGACATACGCCTTTTCCATCTTTTAACAAA
This sequence comes from Tissierella creatinophila DSM 6911, assembly GCF_001940565.1. Taxonomy (GTDB): domain Bacteria; phylum Bacillota; class Clostridia; order Tissierellales; family Tissierellaceae; genus Tissierella_A; species Tissierella_A creatinophila. The sequence goes on along the minus strand of NZ_LTDM01000022.1, from coordinate 67,370 downwards.
GTATATGCTGAATGGGGACTTGTATTAGTTTTCTCTGAATAAACCGCATTTTTTATAATATAATCATGAATTGTCTTTACCTTTTGAAGCTCAATCATGCCGGGCTTTATTATGTTTTTAATAATTCTATCTACTTCTATATCTATATATTCTTCTTGTGCCTTTGTATGCAAATAGCTCACATCCATAGTGATAGATGAAAGACTCCCCGTATTGCTTAAAGTATAGCTAATACTATTTAAAACTCCAGATATATATGAGCCATCATTGAAAGCTTCTTCTATTAATTTTGTCAATTCCTCCATTTTGAGAGTACCTTGATATTTTATGGTAATATTTTTATTTATATCTTTTAACTCTCTGTCTATAACTTCTTTAAGCTCTTTAATATTTGAAGGTATTTCTTCCTTTATAATTCCAAGTTCTATCTTTATATCTCTTAATACTCTATCACTTATAGAGACTTTTCCACCTAAGATATTGACATCTAGTTTATTTTTTTGAATGTACTCTCGATTAATCTCTTTTAGAGTATTAGAATCACTTAAAAGGATAGGAACATTTTCTTTTGCAGCCAAATATCCTCCAACAACTGCATCTGCATATTTATAGCCATTTGCTATAAATATTTTACTAGGGTTTTTTATATAAATATTAGCTATAGATACAGCAGTTTCCTCTCTACTAGAACCACTTATTCTAACAACTGATATTCCCATATTTTCTAAAACTTTTTTCACATTATCACTTACTGCATTTTTCCCACCAATTATATTTACCTTCTTTATATTTAAAGACTTCAAATAATCTAAAGTGATAGGATCTATATCATTAGATTTGGTTAAGAGAAGAGGTGCATTTTTAGTAGCTGCTATAGGACCTATTGCAAGTGCATCTGCATAAACTCCATATCCAAGGCTTAAAAACGCTTCATTGACCTCACCATCTATTGATTCATTAGCTATATTTATAGCCGTTTCCTCTCTTCTTTCTCCCCTTATTCTCGTTACATTTAAGCCTAGAGCTTTAAGCTCAGCTTCAATCCCTTCACTTACTACATTGGTACCCCCTAATATAAATATATCTCTAGAATCTAGTCTTTTTAATTCATTTTTTAAGCCATCACTAAGACTTTTTTTATCACTTATAAGTATAGGAGCACCCTTTTTTTGTGCTAATAAAGTTCCAGTTAAAGCATCTACTTCACCATCATAACCAACTATTATGGCAACATTAGCCTTGTCCTTAAAAGCTTCCCTACTAACTGCTATAGAAGTTTCTACTCTATTTTTGCCTTCAAGTCTTTTTACTACAGGAACTTCTACTGCTAAAACTTTCGTATTAAATATAGTAAATAAAATAAAGGTAAATAAAATTACTTTTCTAAGGCTTCTTCCTATCCTTCGCTTTTCCATTGCCCCGCCCCCATTTAAAATGTTTTCAATATTTAAGCTTATACATGGTCTATTATATTATATCTTTACTATTTAGCAGCCTTTATATCCCTTATAAATAACTCATCATCTATGTTTACAACTGTATAATTCCATTTATTGTTTACTTCCTTTTTAGTTTCACCTTCAAAATATATCATATGGCTTTCTTCTACAGTTACAGACAGAATATTATCTGAAACACTAGTTACATCTGTAATATTATAAGACAGCAAGTCTTCAGTAGTGCCTTTTTCATATAGATTAGATATAAGTTTCTTTTGTGCTTTCATAAATGGACTACCATACTCTATATACCCATCAAGATAACTATAAGAATTATAATTTATAGCATTTACAAGTCCTGTTTCATACCCATCTATAAGATTGTCAACTTCTCTAAGCAACTCTTGTCTACTCATAGGTTCTTCATAATCTATATATAGTTCAAAGTGGTTATAATCAGTATCTCCTACATTTATCTTTTCACTTTCATATTCTTTCCCATCTATCTTTGCCTTTGCACTTATATTCATCTTCTTCTTTTCATCTATAGGACCAAATCTGTACTCATTATATATATTTATCTCTGTATCTTTGCCATCTATATATAAAGTAGCTTCTTCAATGTTAGATTCTACAGTTATATATCTTCCCTCTAGTTCTAAAGATAAGTATATCTCATTGCCATTATCCATATTAAAAGCCATTATCTCTTCTTCTTTTTCAATATTTACATACTCATCTTTATAAGCTATCTTCACAATATGCTTTCCAGGCATAAGATTCTTATATACAAAATCCTTATCATTTTTAAACTTTCCCACTTCATTATCATCTATAAACACCTTAGTTCCTTCAATATTTTGGCTTATAGTTAAATCATAAGGTTTTAAAACTATTGTATACTTATCAAAGATAATATTTTCTTTACCCTTTTTCTTAATATAGATATTGGTATCTGAATCATCTTTATATTCACTTAAACTATATACTGATATGTCCTCCAATTCTTCTACTATCTCTTCAATAACCTTTTCACTTAATTCTTTATTCTCCCCTCTTACTTCGATATGATCTTTTAAATATTTTACATCTTTTTTTTCTATAGCTTCATCTATCTTTTGAAGTACCATATCGCGATCAAAAGATACACCAAATATCTTGATTCCTAAAAATACTAAAATGACTGCGACTACTAAACTACCAATCAAAATCTCAGTTTTTCTATTCATGACTAGCCACCCTCTCCTTGCCCCCATTTGTTAAAAGATATCCTCCAAAACTTGAAAGAGAAAAAATTATAAAACTTGATATAAATATAGATATAGAACTAAACTCTAAGAAATCAAATCCAATAGAATTAAAACTATATTCTGAAATACCAGTCATACTAATATTTGTACTTATAAGATAAGCTAATGTACCCAATCCCAGAGAAAATAATGTTGGAGTATAAAATATCATTTTAAGCTGATATCCTTTTTTTCTAAGATTTCTTCCAATAAGAAAAAATAAAGCTATTGAAACAAATAAACCAATATATAAAAATTGAGCATTAGCAAATGTTTCTTTGAACCCGTCCATATTGCTAAATAAAGACGCTTTAATAAAATCAGTCTCATAACCCATTTTAAAAGTACCCATATTTACAAATAAAAGTAAGTATATAAACATTTGAAGGATAGTCATCTTTCCTAATAAAGCACCTGAACCTGTCATATCAAATCCACTATTTCCCAAGTCTTCAAATAAGATAAAGCCAACTACAAATATAGAACTCACTACAAATATAAAAGCACTGCTAGCTAGTGGATTGAATTTATCTTCTTTATCTCTCATATTTACAAACAAACTATATATTCCATTACCTAGTCCCAATGAAAATAAAGACAAAATCGAACTATTGATAAAAGCACTTAAAAATCCATATTTTTTAGCAAATACTATCTTACCAATACCAAACTCATCAAATAAACCAGGTATGTTTAAGTCCATCTTTCTACTAGCAAATAAAGAAAGTAATGATATGATACCACCATAAAATAATGCAATAACTAAACAATCTTTTATTTCCAACCTTTGCTCTCTCTTTTTGTGTGTTATAGAAATATATATCCCCATGATAGAGAATATAGCTATAGGTATTAGTGCCAATATAAAAAACATGCTATTAAGATTTATATCCAATAAATTTGCTCCATTACTAATTAAACCTATATTTAGAGAAAAACCATTCAATATTGAACTTACATCTAAAAAATTAATCAATTTATTAGTTATATCGAATTCAAGTTCTTTAGACATCAACTCTATAAATTTTGTATTTATAAAACTGGAAATTATGATACTTATAAGTAAAACAAGCCCAGAAGCTATTGCACTATATTTAAATAAATCAACTATATCAAATTTAGACTTTAATTTTATATCTTGTAGACACTTTTCTTTATTTGAATTTTTATACTCTTCTACTATATATAAACTTGAACTGCAGTTTAAACAATATAAGTCACTGGTAGCAACTGCTTGTCCACAATCCTTACAAAACTTTGTATTTCCATTTACTAAATTAAGCGATTTATTATCTTTATCAAGCCTTTCCCCATCCTTAGAACAATATAGGGAAGTTTCATCATTTTTCTCTCCACAAACTCTACAAAACATAATTCAACCCCCTAAACTAATCTATAACCGCAACAATTGCAGTATTTGTTATTATTTAAATTAATAGTTTTACAATCAGAACACTCTACCATATCTTTAATATCAACTTTCTCAATAACCTCTACTCTCTTACCACATTCTTTACAAAACTTGTCCTTTAAAGTTAGAGGATTTCCGCACTCACATGTCTTAGCACTTTCTATCCTTGTCTTTTTTTCAATCACCTTTAACAAATCAAATATCTTTTTATCTAATACTTTGATTTCCTCTACAAAAGGAACACTTGTCTCTTTGCCCATTCTAAACTTAAAATAAGCCGCCTCACCAAGTTCTATTATATGATTGGTTCTATTTTGTTGCAAATCTCTTACTTCTAACTTGAGTTCATTTAACTCTTGAGAAGTTTCAAACTTCTCCTTTCCCTTTTTTAAACCTTCTTGCACACTACTAGATGCCTTGAAAAACTTTGATTTCATATCATCCATTTTCTCATCCTCCTTAAAATATGTATACAACTTTCAGTATATTACAATCGACATACTTATACAATTAATTATAAGATCTTAAATATTAATTTTTTTATATATTTGAAAATATTACTTTGTTTTGGTTATAGCCTAATTCATTTACTATATATGTCAAATATGTTAACTAAGATGCATGAGAATGTTTTTTATAATACTTTACTTTTCTACATAAATAGATTATAATTTAAATTACATACCCCCACCCCACCGGGTCGGCAATAGATGTTTAGGAGGTTTTATTTTGAAAAATTATTATATTAAAACTAATCGTATCTTCTCTCCTCTTAGGAATTACGGTTGGCTACTTACTGTTTTAATTGCAATAGGAGGGCTGTGGGAACCTAGGCTCGGTTTAATAGTTGTATTTATTATGGCTGGATTAACTATTTCTGGTTTCTTTACTGGAAGGTACTGGTGCGGGAATATTTGTCCTCATGGAAGTTTATTTGATAGAGTATTGTTACCGATATCTCGAAACAAGAAAATTCCTGAATTTATAAAGTCAAAACCTATGATATTAGGATTTTTAGTTTTCTTTACTTTTAACTTTTCTAGAAAACTTATAGAGATTTCTAAGCTCTGGGGCTCTTTTGCTTTCTTAGAAAAGCTAGGTATGCTATTTTCTAATACATACTTAATGGTACTTATTGTAGGTGGATTTCTTGCAATATTTTTAAATGCAAGAACTTGGTGCCAATTTTGTCCTATGGGATCTATACAAAAAGCATCACATACATTTGGAAAGTTACTAGGTGTTACTAAAAAGACTGAGAAAAAGATTACTATTTCTAATGCAGAATTGTGTCGTTCATGTGGAAAATGTGCCAAGGTTTGTCCATTTCAACTATCACCATATTTGGAGTTCTCACAAGAGAATCAATTTGACAATCCCAACTGTATCAAATGCTCCACTTGTGTTGTAAATTGTCCTTTTGGAATTTTATCTCTTTCCAAACAAGAAGAAGTCTCTATTGATAAATCTAAAAACGCATCATAAAGACAACTAATTTAGTTGCCTTTATGATGCCAATACATTGTAGTTAATAATAAAAAATTCATCTTTATTTCTTCCATACCTCAAGTCCCTCAAATACATTAGCCGTTCCTAAATATAGATGTCCATCTTCTGAAGAAAATATATTTCTTACACCATAATTATAAGGATTATCTAAACCGTTAATAGTAACAGGAACCCATCTTACTCCATCACTTGATTTAAACAAATCAAAGCCTCTAAAAATACTAAAAGGTGGGTTTATAATATAGTTTAAGAACTGTGCTGGAATATAATCTAAAATTTCCTGTAGTAAGTTTCCCATAGAAGTATCTTCTGTAATAAGAGATAGATTTGCAAGAAGCATTGGAACAACTAGCACTAACCAATCAAAAGTACCTAAATAAAACTCTCCATTATGCTCTTGAAGCTGCCAGCAGTATAAATTAAATGGATTGCCAAAACCAGAAGGTAATCCACTTAAAGCTTGTCCACGCACACCCGTCTCTGGATTAGTTGGTTCAAAAGGACTTCCTCCAACTACTAACTCCCAATTATCATTTTTATCTATTCTTATTAAATCAAATGGCTTAAAAGAACCATATCTAAGATTTACATCAAAAGGAGAGTAGATAGCTCCTACATATAGATGGTTTTTAAATACACCAAGAGTTAAAGGTCCTTGATTTAATGCATCACCAGCACCTTTATCTATAACCCTTACCCATCTATTTTGCTCTGGATGAACTCCTATAGTTCTCCAAAGTTCAAAACCTTCATCCTGTCCAGTACCAGCGTATAGGTGATTGTTAAAGCTTTCCATAATAACAACACCATCATTTGGATTAGTATTTCTATCACCCTGACTAGTAACTAGTTCCCAGCCTTCATACTCTGGGTCTTCACTAACATAGATTCTTGTTCCAAAATCTGATGATAGTTCATTTAAAACTGACATATAGAGTTTGCCATTATGAACAACCATACTTCTAGTTGAAGTTCCAGGAATATCTGATCGAAGTTCTTCCCAATCATATCCATTTGTAGACTTAAAGATCTTTACCTTAGGTTCTTCATTTGAAATATTTTGTTTTATGCTATATCCTCCAGGATAAAAAGCTACTTCTTCAGCATCTGCTTCATCATCCATACTATATCCAATACTTACACCTGCATATATTGCTGTTTCTCCTCCAGGCGTAGTATATCTTATCATAAACCTAAACCCTTCTATTCCTTCTTGGGCTTTAAAAACCCTTTTCCATCCTTCTGAACCGTCCCTTTTATATCTCCATATTTCAGCACTATTATCATAATTTTTAGGAATTAGGATATCAGGAAAATTAATTTCTATACCTATACTCTGTGAAATACCTTTAAAAACATTGTAAAAAATATTTCTCCCTGTTCCTACATAAATATAGTCTCCCATTTCTGCCATAGACCACGCATAATTATTTTGCCTAGCATTATCAGGATTGATTGCATCAAAACCATTTATTGGAGTAATCTTAGTAAACCCATGAACCATTTTTCTCCACTCCTCCATATATTTTTTATAGACAATGTCCTCTATATAATATATGTAGACAAGCACTCTCTTGACACTTTTCCTTTAAAATTTTATCTATTTTTTTAATAATCATATTTTAATATACTAATTAATAGATATAGGTGAATATACGAAATAAGTATAGCGTTTTTTAAAGGAGGAATTAGTTTGGACGAAAACAAATACCAACATGAAAAAGTGGCTAATGAAAATCCCATGGACAAAAATGGATTAGGTAATCATCTTCCTAGTAGAAATCAAACTATAGGAGATATTCCTGAAATAAAAACAGCAACAGGAGCTCCAGTAACAGACAATCAAGATACTATGACTGCGGGCAAACGAGGCCCTGTAGCATTAGAAGACATATGGTTTTTAGAAAAGATGGCTCACTTTGATCGTGAAGTTATACCTGAACGTAGAATGCACGCAAAGGGTTCGGGAGCATTTGGAACTTTTAGAGTAATTCACGATATCACTAAGTATACTAAAGCTAGTATATTTTCAGAAATTGGAAAAGAAACTAAAATGTTAGCTCGTTTCTCAACAGTTGCCGGTGAAAGAGGAGCAGCAGATGCAGAAAGAGATATTCGTGGATTTGCTTTAAAGTTTTATACTGACGAAGGTAACTGGGATATGGTAGGAAATAATACTCCAGTATTTTTCTTTCGAGATCCACTAAAGTTTATCGATCTAAATCATGCAATTAAGAGAGATCCTCGAACCAATATGAGGAGTCCAAATAGCAACTGGGATTTTTGGTCTTCATTACCTGAAGCACTTTTACAGATTACAATTATTATGGGTGATAGGGGGATCCCATCTTCTTACAGACATATGCACGGATTTAGTTCCCACGCATATAGCTTTATTAATAAAGAAAATGAAAGAGTATGGGTCAAATTTCATTTTAGATCTCAACAAGGTATACTAAACTTAACAGATCAAGAAGCAAAAAAAGTAGTCGGAATGGATAGAGAATCACATCAAAGAGATCTTTACGAAGCTATTGAAAAAAAGATATATCCTAAATGGAAAATGTATGTCCAGATTATGACTCAAGAACAAGCCGATAGCATGAAAAATAATCCTTTTGATTTAACTAAGATGTGGCTTAAAAAAGACTTTCCTCTTATGCCAGTAGGAGAATTTGAACTAAATGAAAATCCAGCTAATTATTTTGCAGAAATTGAACAGGCCGCTTTTAATCCTGCCCATACAGTTCCTGGAATTAGTTTTTCTCCTGATCGCATGTTGCAAGGCAGGCTATTTTCTTATGGAGATGCACAGAGATATCGTCTAGGAGTAAATCACCATCAAATACCTGTAAATATGTCTAAGGGAGTTGAAAACCCTCATAGTTTTCATCGTGATGGTAAAATGCGTGTAGATGGAAACCTTGGTAGTGAACTGCACTATGAACCAAATAGCTATGGAAATTGGGAAGACAATCCAAAAGAGAATTTGCCAAAAGAAAAAGGTGGAGATGTCTATAGATACGACTTTAGAAAAGATGATTCTGATTACTTCACACAACCCGGACTCTTATTTCGAGCGATGACAAAAGATCAACAACAAGTACTCTTTGATAATACTGCCAGAAATATGGGCGACTCAACACTTCAAATCAAACATAGACATATCTATCATTGTTATAAAGCTGATCCTGAATATGGCAAGGGCGTAGCAAAATCATTGAATATCTCCATTGATGATGTGGATTTAAACTTACCGCCAAGTGATTCAAAAGAAAATCTAAAAAAAGCCAATAACTTACATCCAGAACTAAATATACCTACTAAACCAGTAGATCCTGGAAGGGAAATCCATACAAATACAGAGCCTTATGTATTACCTGAATATGATCCTTGGCTTCTATAATAAAAATACCTCTTACAAGATTTTTGTAAGAGGTGTTTTTGCTTCTTATTGGTACAATTTTTATATTTAAATAAAGTTTTCGCAACCTAATATTTCTATAGATTTTATTTTCAAAATATTTAAATAAAACCCTTGCATTTTATAGATACATATTGTATAATAAATTTTAATACGATAAACTGAAGATGGGGAAAGAGATAAAACCTTAATTCTAGAGAGCTTACATTTGGTGAAAGTAAGTATTGAGATTTATCTTATGCTACCTCGGAGGTCTTGTATAAAAACAAGACGGCGGCATCCGTTATAATGCATAGAGTGGATCATTAGATCAATTTAGGTGGTAACGCGGTAGACACAGTCTTTCGTCCTTTTTATTAGGATGAAGGGCTTTTTTTATATAATTTTTTAGAAAAATTATATTTTGTTATCTAAATTAACTATGATCAATTTGGGTGGTAACACGGAAAATCAAGCTTTTCGTCCCTTTTATTAGGGATGAAGGGCTTTTTTAATTTAAATTTATAAGGGGGCAAAATCATGAAAAAGAAATTATTTATACCAGGACCAGTAAGTGTAAAGGAAGATGTATTAGCGCAAATGACAAAAGCAATAATAGGGCATAGAACTGTCGCGGCCTCCGATTTGCAAAGAAGTATTAGTGAGAAATTACAAAGAATCTTTTATACAAAAAATAGAATCATACTATCTACTTCTTCAGGAACAGCTTTAATGGAAGGAGCTATAAGATCTTTTACCAAAAAAAGAGCTGCTGTATTTTCAAACGGCTTTTTTGGAGACCTTTGGCACGAGATGGCTCTTCGCAACAATATAGAAGCAGATTTATTTAGAGCTAAAAAGGGTAAGCCTATAACTAGTGAAATGGTAGATAGTGTACTTTCTACTGGAAAATATGATTTAATAACTATAACACACAATGAAACATCTTCAGGAATTACCAATCCTATAGAAGAGATCTCAGAGGTAATTAAAAAATATCCTGAAATTGTATGGTTAGTAGATGGTGTTAGTTCTATTGGTGGTATAAAGTTAGAAGTAGATAAGCTTGGCATTGATGTATGTATAGCATCTACACAAAAATGTTTAGGACTTCCACCAGGAATGGCTATAGCATCTGTATCAGAAAAAGCTATAGAAAGGGCAAGAAGTATTGATTTTAGAGGATATTACTTAGACTTTTTAGAACTATATGAAACAATAGAAAAAATGGACTATCAATATATATCTACTCCTGCCCTGCCTATGATGAATGCCATAGATTACCAATTAAATAAGATTTTAAATGAGGGTTTAGAAAATAGATTTAAAAGACATGAGACTTTAGGAAATATAGTAAGAGATTGGGCTAAGAAATACTTTCCCCTATATACAGAAGAAGCTTATTCATCTAATACAGTAACGACCATTGAAAATAGTTTAAATATGGATATTGATTTATTGAATAAAATGTTAGAGAAAAGAGGCTTTGAAATTTCAAATGGCTATGGAAATCTAAGGGATAAAACATTTAGAATAGGACATATGGCTGATTGTACTGTAGAAGAATTAGAGGAATTAATAGACAATTTAGATGAGATAATTAGAATAAAGTTTTGTAAAGCTAGCGCATAAGAAACTTTTACCTAATCATTTAAGGAGTTCAAACTTCATGAATTGTCATAAAACTTTAATTTTATAATAAATAAAAACTAAGCACTTATATCTTTGAAGTGCTTAGTTTTTACATTTATTAGTTTAGATTCTTAATCTTTTCTAGGAGTTCTTCAAAATCCTCAATCCTTACTACCTTAATAGCTTTAGCAAATAACCTATTTAGTATATCATTATCATCTATACTCTTAATATACTCTCTAGTATCTTTAGAAATAAAATCAAATTTTAATTCTAGAGTCTCAATAATCTTCTCTTTATTGTTATTTTTAATAGCTTCTTTTGTAGCCTTTTCAGCTGCTTCTTTTCTTTCTTCATCTATCCACTCTTCAAATAATGACGAATTCATAAGCATTTCCCTCCTAACATATTTCTTAATTAAAGTACTTGAATACCTATCTGCTGACATAATTGACATAGCTGCTAAAGAATCTCCTCTTAAAGCCTCATCTTCTATAGTTTCAATTGTTTTAACTGATTTCTCTATAATTTCATCATCTGTCTCTCCTGGTTCTATTTCCATTAAAGGGAGTAATGAATATAGACCTATCAGATTATTGTCAATGATATAATCCTTTTTTAATTCCCATATCTTAATCACATCATAACTAAATATTATTTTGCTATCATCTGATCTTTCATCTTTAAGTCCATATATCTTATTATCATCTTTTTGATAGAAAAACACTACCACTTGCTTTATAGAAGGTGTTCCTATTCCTTTACTTATAGTATATTCCCATACATCAGAACGATATCTTAACATTCTAGCTGGTAGAGATGCTTCGTAATAACCTTGTGGCTCTATATTTAGAATAAAGCTCTCTTTATCATTATCAATCCAAAATAAGGAGTCTAATCTTGATTCCACTTTAGGGTTTTTCTCTGGCTTCATTTCCGTTAGTCTTATCTCACTATTGTCTTTTAGTGCCACTTTAGCCCAGTCATAAGGTCTTAGCTGTATTAATCTTTTACTAGGTATATCAGTTTTTGCCACCTTACCACCTCTTTTAACGATAGTTTGTATCTATATTATACCACATTTTTAGCTTCTTACACTTTTTCTTGGGACTAAAGATAATGCTAAAGTTACTCTGGGTTTGTTATAAAACATGAATTTGTGATGAGAGAAAATAAAAAAGATCTTAGAAGTACCATATCATTTCTATCTTTTAGATCTTCAATTTGCTTATTTAATTAAATTTAGCTTTTCCCTAAAGGACTAGGCATAGCCGGTAAATATTAAAAAAACCCTAGAATATATAAATACTCTAGGGTTTAAATATCAATTATTTAGAAACGATATTTTCTGCTTGAAGACCTTTTTGTCCTTCAACTACGTTAAATTCTACTTCTGCACCTTCATCTAAAGATTTAAAACCATCTTTTTCAATTTGTGAGAAATGTGCAAATACGTCATTACCTTCTTCTGTAGTAATAAAACCAAATCCTTTTTCTGCATTAAACCATTTTACTGTACCATTCATAATGTATACCTCCAAAATTTTATTTCTTAAACTGATTTTAATAATTCACTAATAAAATCTAGATGTATACTATATTACATAGTATGTATAGAAATATATCGTGTTACTATTTACTCTTAATTTAAGTTCTAATACATCATAACATAGATTAAAAGATATAACAAGTCTTTTTCTATTATATATCCATATAGGATAAAATCAAAGAAGAGAATTTTTATATTTTAAACAAACTCTTCACTCCTTCTATCTCATCATTCAATCCTCTATGCACTACAGCTTTAGGATCAAATTTAAGGATTTTAAATACAAATTCAATAGCAAATCCAAGGCCAAGGGATATGATAACAGTACCAATACCTACAGGTCCACCCAACAAGTATCCCATTACAAGAACTGTTATCTCAATAGCATTTCTTATAAAGCTAACAGATTTATTTGTCTTTTCAATAAGTATTATCATCAGGGAATCACGTGGCCCTGCACCAAAACCTGCATCTATATAAAGAAAGGTGCCAAAACCCATTATAATCATCCCAATAGGTATAGTTATAAGCCTTATATATGTATTTAAGAAAATTGGAATAAGATTATTACTCATTATAATATTTATAAAAGCACCTATCAGTAGCATATTTAAGATACTTCCTATACCAATTTTTTTACCATTTAGAACCCCAACTATAATCATTATAAGTCCAACTAAGATATTAGCCGTACCTATTTTAATATTTAATATATTTCCAACACCTTGATGAAATACATCCCATGGTGCATAACCAAGATTTGCATTTATAGTTATAACTATTCCAATAGCAAAGATAAAAAAACCTAAAATTAGTTTGAAATATCTCTTCATCATCTTCTGCATAATTCACTTCACCCTTTAAATTGTTTACTATACTCTATTTTATCATAATAAAAGGAGATGAGTGAAAATGTTTTATATAATATGATAAATAATTTAAGAGCTTTTTGGAAAATCTGTAGCTAGACTTTAGTCTTTTAACCAAAGAAGTCCCCAAAAGTATTTCTATCTTTGGGGACTTTAAAATATTAGAAGAACCTTTCATATCCTTCTCACTCATTGACTAAAGCTATGATACATTTTCCTACTATATTCCCATTGCTTTTCTAGTAGCTAGTCCTACTAATCCATCTGCCTTTAATCCTTTAGCCTTTTGGAAACTTTTAATAGCGTTAATAGTTTTAGGTCCCATATTACCATCAGGAGTACCACAGTTATATCCTAATTTGTTTAATCTAGCTTGTATCTTTTTATTATCTGCAACTTTAGATGAAGAAGAGCTAGAAGATGTTTTTTTACTTGATGTAGATTTCTTATTGCTATTATTCTGTGTATTTGGTTTTTTGTTATAAGGACATTTCCCATCTTTATGGAGATGATGAGGATTATTTCCACAGTGGTAATGATAAGCCCCTAATCCACTTTTGTTTTTATTATCCCTATGCCCACCACTTGAATCTGTTTTACCTGGATGAGCTAAACTTATAGCTGGTGTTAAACCTATTGTTGCTGCTAAAAATAATGCTGAAGCTTTTCTTTTCATGATTTATTTCCTCCTAATTTATATTTTGTTAAATAATAATCTTTTCTACTGGTTGAAATCCTTTGGTTTTTAAGAACTTTACATTATGTTTAAAGTTATTGAGAGAATCATAAGGATCTATTAAATCAAAATTTAACTTTTCTAACTCATCTCTATTAATCATAGTAGATAATATCGAGATATCTTCTTGTCTACCAATTTCAGTATTTAAAATATAATTGTTAGTATTTACAATTACAGTTTTTATAGGTAATAAGCCAAAGGCATTTCGAGATATATGTAAAGCAAGTCCACAAACATATAATTTTAAAATTTCATAGTAAGCTGTTTTAGTATAATTTTTAATAGACAATTTACCAGTTTGAGTTAAACTTGCATATTGCTCTGGTATTATGCCATCTATATTTATGTGGTAATCAATAGTAAGAACATCATCTTTTGATATTTTAAAATTAAATGAATTTATCATGCCCTGAAGGTTATTAGAAAAGTTTAAATCTTGAAGCGCTTTTATATAAGAATTTAAATCTCCCTCCAAAACAAGTTTAGCTAATTCATTTTGCTTTTTCCATTCTATGTATAAAGAATCATCTTTATCTTTAGATATAGAAATGTCATTTTCTAGTTTTTTTATTTTCTTTTCTAGTTTACTTATAAATATCTTTTCTAGGATATTAGGCTTATATTTTTCTAAAACACCAATAGAATGTAATTCATTAGGTCCTTTTTCTCCAAATTTAAAAGGAGGGGGCTCATTATAAATAGCTTCCCAGTTATAATCATAATCATAATTTTTATGAAGAGTAGTTAAATAATCTATCGAGTCATTAAAGTCTTCTACAGCTTGATAAGCATCTTCATTACTATATGTATTGTTAGGAACATAAGAATTATTTTTGTTTGCTTTAGTATTTTTAGAAGATGAACTTTTAGTATAATATAATCCAGAGCCAGGAATACCAACTGTTGTAGTTTTTCTTCCAGTGGTACTTATAGTTTGTCTTGCACCTTTTACACCAAAGCTAACACTAGCACTTTTCTTTCCTAAATTTAGCTTTACTCCTGGAGCAATCTTAATACTTTTTCTGTATCTAAATCCCATAATAATCCCTCCTTAATAATTGTAATGTTAATTTGTACAATTTAAAGATACATAATTACAATTATTGTACCACAAACATATAGTATTTGAAACTAAGATTTGATGATTAAATCATATCTATGTAAAAAGCTCTCAACCTCAGTTAGATCAAAGGGTTGAGAGCTTGTTATATACCTATTTTATCCCTCATTTATATAATGAGTATAATAGTTCATACCTATAGTTTTTATAAGCTTATTATTCATAAACGTTTTTATTAGTTTTGGTGTAATTTAAGTGCTTCTAGCTACTTTCCTTCACATAACAACCTATTTTAACTAAGCATTTTCTTTCTTATATCTTCTATTTCTTCTTTATTAAGTCCTGTAATTTCCATGATATCTTCTGTAGTGAGTCCTTTTATTATAGACTTTTTAACTACCTTTTCCATACTCTTTTTTTCTCCTTCTTCCATTCCTTCTTCTCTAAACCTTTCAGCTAAAGTCATAACTACCTCACTCCCTTCTGGATAAGTGGTTTCAATTTTATTCATTATTTCATTAGCAACTTCCTTAGTCAAGTCAATTCTTGCACTAAATATATATCTCATGAGTGTTTCAAAGTATTCTATTCCACTTTGTTTGTCCTCTAATTCTACAAGATACTCTATCATCTTATAAACTGATTCTATTATTCCTTCTGTATCTTTAGTAAATATATCTCTTATGGTTGTCATTGCTATTTTGTTTATAACTTTCCCTTTTATTTCTTCATCTGTAAATCTAGATATATCATAAAGTAAATACTCATAATCTGGTACATGCTTTTGGATATCTTCTGGAAGACTTTTATATCCTTTTATCATTTCACCTAATGTAGCATTTATATTCCAATTAGATTTTCCATGATATATTACTATTGGAATTATCATTGGCAGTTCATCTGTATATTCATCTTCGATTTTAGCTTCCCAAATTTCTATCATATATTTTAGTACGATGTTGGTAGTTATTCAAATTTTAATAAATTAATTAAGATTCACCAATTAAGTAATAAAAACTATTTATATCCATCATATAAAGCTTTATGATTTGTATCCATTTTATTTTCAAGTCTCAGTATAGATTGATTAATTTTAACTAAATCATCTTTGGTTGCCATATTCTCTTTCATTTCTTGCATCTGACTGTACATTTTTTCTAATAAGTTAAACATTTTATCATCCATACTAATATGCACCCCTTGATAAGTTATATCTATTATATCATTAATTTATAAACCCATACAATATAAAGAAGAATTAATTTGTTCGGTTTTAGTTTTTTCCTACGAAACTCATCAAAGCCATTGCAGGACTCACGCGGTAGCTTTGCATGCATTTTATAGTTATGATAAAATTAAGATATGATTTGTAATATTAGGAGGGAAAGTTATCATGATTTATTTAGATTCTTTTATATTTCCAGATTCAGAAATGGAATTTGAATTTTTTATAGATATAAAAAGAACATGCTATAATTCTTTTTATCCTTTTCAAGTTTTGTCACGTAATAGTTTTAAAAATGTTGAATTTGAACCTATTACCATATTTTATGGAGGAAATGGTTCGGGAAAGTCAACTGCTTTAAATGTAATTGCTGAAAAACTAGAAATGAAGCGAGATTCTATTTTTAATAAGTCTAATTTCTTTACTGATTATGTTGATATGTGCACTATGAACCTTTCTTATACCGTACCTAATGTTAAAAGAGTAATTACAAGTGATGATGTATTTGATTATATATTAAATATTAGGAGTTTAAACGAGGGAATTGATCAAAGAAGAGAAGAAGTTTTTAAAGAATATTTAGATTTAAAACAGATGAAGCTTCAAGTAAAATCTTTAGCAGACTATGATGAACTTAAAAAGATAAACAAAGCAAGAAGAAAGACACAATCCAGCTTTGTAAGAGATGAGTTGATGGATAATGTCAAAGGCTTTTCAAATGGAGAAAGTGCATTCTTATATTTTACTGAGAAAATAAAAGAAAATAGTCTGTTTCTATTAGATGAACCGGAAAATAGTCTTTCTCCAAAGTTGCAAATAGAGTTGATGAAACTTATAGAAGATTATGCACATTTTTTTAATTGTCAATTTGTTATATCAACTCATTCTCCATTTCTCCTTGCCCTAAAAGGGGCAAAAATATATAATCTTGATGAAAATCCAGTACAAATAAGCAATTGGACAAAACTTGAAAATGTACGAGTCTATTATCAGTTTTTTAAACAATATGAAGAAAGCTTTGATGATCATAGATAATATCGAGATATACGTAAAGCAAATCCACAAACATATAGTATTTAAAACTAAGGCTTGGTGATGAAATAACAAAAGATACCAAAGTCATTTCTACCTTTGATATCTTTTGTTTAATTCTTATCTACCCTTTGGATAAACTTCCCCTACGTAGTTAGAGAAAAACTGCCTAATGGGCGTTACCGGATACCTTTAGTTTATTAATAATCTTAAACCATAGTAGAGTATAATACAAATTATTATAATAATATATGGCTTTATACCAAACCTATTCGTTTTAATGACCATTTCATATAAATTCATAATATTTCCCAATATAAAAGGAGCAGGATAACCCATTTTTAGTAAATCCTGTTCTAATTGACCTAATTTTGTCATTGATTTATCATAGGTTTTATGCGATAAATCTGGCAACTGTCCTAATAGTTTTTCAGTAGCTTTAAAGTCTTGACTCATCATCTTTATTAAACTATTGAGCTTTTCTAAATCTCCAGTAGAAGCTTCTTTTATAAAAGCTACTATTTTATCACTAATAGTTTGTGAGCCTAATTTCCCACGTGGTGAGATTAGCTTCTCCATCTCAATTATTGTAGTTTTATCTAATTTTATTCCATCAGATTGTTCAATTTGTTTTAATGCCTCTATAGTCTTAAATTGGTCATTTATATTAACTTCTACTATTTTTTTAATTTGTGCAGATACACTCTCTGCTCCTTTTCCAAATACTTCCAATAGTTTCATTCTATCTAACTTTTCCATTATCTTGTCATAAGTTTTCTGTGTTATTTGAGGCAATTTAACCAGTATTTCTTCTGCCTCTTTAAACTCTTTATCTATTAATTCTATTAAAATATCTAGTTTTACACTATCGTGAACTGAAGATTCCTTTATAAAGTTTACTATCCTTTCACTTATAATTTCTGGACTTAATCGTCCTCCCGGAGAAATCATCTCTTTTATTCCAGCTACTGTTCTTTCATCGAGTTTTATTTGATCTTCATCTAAATTTGTTTTTAACAAATCTAATATTCTATCCCCTATAGTTTCATCTAACTTCACTATATTTTCTTGTGTAAATCCTTGAAGTTTTTCACTTTGTTGCATTTTTTCTAATATATGAACAACAGTACCTTGATTTTTTAGAGTTTCCTCTACCATCTTTTTAAGTTGACCATATATATTTTGTGATTCTTTTACAAACTTTTCTATCGATGTTAAATCATATATATAAGACTTATCTTCTAGGCTAGATTCTTTATATATTGCAGAAATTTCAGCAGTTTCAATTTCTTGATTTGTAGATAGATTTACTTCCTTAACTTCTACATGATTTTTACTTGTTATATTATTTATCTTATTTATATTGTGAGTACTATCTATCTTCATATAGATTCTCCTATACATATTGGCTTACTAATCTTCCTTGGTAAAATAAAATGATTTTTGGATTTATGTTTCAATATCGACAATACCATCACTTGAAATAGTTGCTATATCATTATTTATATCCTCTTTATATTCAGATGATTCGAAAGGAGCTTTCATTTGATTTTTATTTCTTTGATCATAAAATATATCTTCCTTTATCCCAATCTTATTTATCTTATTTATCTTTCCAAGATCCATTAAATTCACCACCCATTGTTATTGTATATTTAATATTTCTAATTTACTTATATATGATATCGTCATTTTATTTATAAATTAAAATTGAATTTTATTTTACTTTTGTTTTACTATACCTATAAAAGTTCTATAGCCCCTCTTAGCTCATCTATATTTTGATGTATATAAACACTAGTTACTCTTAAATCAGCATGCCCTAGTAGCTTCTGTAGATATGGCAGAGGTACATTTGCTTTTATTAGGCTGCTTGCAAAAGAATGTCTTAATATATGGGCTGATACTCTTTGTTTAAGTCCTAATGGTTCCTGTGCTCTCTTTAAAGCTGCATTAATATATTGAGAAGACAAGGATCCACTTTTCTTAGTACAAAACAAATTATTAGATTCTATATCGGGTCTAATATTTTCCATATAGTCTTTAATTATAATGTATAGCTTTTGACTTATTGGAATAATTCTATCTTTTTTCCCTTTACCATTTACAATATATAACAATCTACTATTCATATCTAAATCTCCTACTTGTAAATTTATAAGCTCTGAAACTCTCATACCAGTATAAAATATAGTTTGTATAGCAGCCTTTAATAAAGGCTTATCTATATTATTAAATAATTCTTCTACTTGTTTTTCACTTAAGAAAAATCTTTCATTTTGTTTTACTTTAATTGGTTCTATAAAAAGTGGTAATTGTTTATAGCAAATTTCTCTTCTGTATGCATAATTATATAGACTTCTAAAAATATATATAACTCTATTTCTCGTGGAACTCATTTTTCCTTTAAGTTTAATCAAATACATATATTCTTCTAAATCTTCTAAGCTTATCTCATGGATATCTTTTTCAATAGAATATTTATCCATTAAATAATCTCCAAAGTACCCGAGTTCTTTTTTATATCCTATTATAGTTTCTAGTGATCTGTCTATACTTTCTAGATACCTTAAAAAGTTCTCTACTACATAACTATATTTCATAATAACCCACTCCTTAGCTTTAGTATTATTATATAATATATTGAAGAAAGCTAGAGAAGAAAATTATTTCAGTAAGTGCTATTAATGCTAAGACTTTAGAGGTTAAGTTTAATAAAGCGGTTGATACTACAAAAGCGATTATGGAAGCTAAGCGTGGATCAGTTAAGCCGTCTGTAAAAGAAATCAAGTTTGCAGAAGATAAAATGTCAGCTACTATAGAATTCAATGCAGTTATGATAGCTGGAGATTACACAGTAACAGTTACTGGTTTAACAGAAGAAGCTTTAACTGGAACAGTAAAAGTAGAAGCTGAAAAACTTACTAAGATAGAATTCTTATCAGACGTAGCAGTTCAATCAGAAGTTATGACTGGAACTACTCTTGATAACATAAATCTTAAAATGAATGTACAAGCAAAAAATCAATATGATGAAATTGTTAATGACAAATTAAGAGCTTCATCAATATCTATAACAGCTTCTAAGGGAGCTTCAACAGGTCATGAAATTAATAAAGAAGGTATATTAACAATAAAAGGTAATGCAACTGATATGTTTAAAGTAGATGATAAAGTTGTTGTAACAATAGTTGATTCAGAAACAGGAGTTACAGCTACAAAAACAGTAACTGTTGTAAAATCAGCTCAAGTTGATACAATTGTATTGGGAGAACTTAAGACAGATGATGTAGAATTAGCTAAAAAACCTATAAATGTAAATAATATGGGATCAGAATTTGCTAAGTATTACATTCCAGTAGAAATCAAAGATCAATACGGAAATGTATTAAAAGCAGAAGAATTAAAAGATGTTAACGTATTATCATCTAATGATAATATCATTAGACTTGCAGGAACTAAAATTGTTAACCTAGCAAAAGTAGGTACAGTAATTAAGTTCCAAGCACCTAAATCACCAGCAACTCATGGTACAGCGGTATTAACAGTTGTAGCAGCAGGAACTGGAAAGACAGCTAATACTACTGTAAAAGTATTAGAAAATGCTAAAACTGATGTATTAACAGTATCTACACCAGAAAAAGCATTAAAATTAGAAGTAAAAGTAGAATTACCATTTACAGCAGTAGATCAATATGGTAATGACTTAGTTTCAAACACAGAGTTAGTTAAAGATGGAGTAGCTTCAGGATCAAAACTATTAAAGTTTACTGATGGATCTTCAATTACTACAACTGGTGCAACTATAGATTACTCAGTTGATTATGGTAATAAGAATAAAGTTAAATTACACATAACACCAGACGCTGAAAATGTAGTAATAACTGCAGTTTCTGCAACTGGAAAAGCTCAAACACTTAACTTGAAAGCTGAAAAAGCACCTGCAGCAGCTTCATTAGGTGGATTATCTAAAGATATATATAACTTAATCCAAAAAGGTCAAACTCAAACTATCAGTCTTGATGATATAGTTATAAATGACCAATACGGTGAAAAAATCAATTTACCAGCTGGTTTCTCATTAAAATTTGAAGCAGAAGATGGAGCAGCTGATAAGGTTGGAATAACTAACACTACTCTAAATAATTCAACAACATCAACAGTTATTAGTGCTGGTGTTAAAGGTACAGAAGTATTTGAAATTTCATTAATTGATAATAGCTCGCCAGCTAAAACATTAGATACTATAACTGTAACTTTTGAAACAGTTGAATTAAAAGATATTACAACTTTTGGTATGAAAGAAGTTGGAAAAATCTTTACAGGAGCATCAACAAAATATAATAATCCTACATCAGATTATGCTAAAAACTTAACAATATTTGGTAAAAAAGGTTCTGCAGAAGTAAAAGTAGACCAAGGATTACTTGTATCTGCAACAGCTACTGCTCCAATAGAAGTTGTTGGATCAGCTATACCTTATAAAGCCATAGATACAAAAGGTTTAGATAAAACAGCTACATTAACAGGTGTAGTTGCAGGAGCAGACAACCCACTAACTATTACACAAACATTAACTTATAGTGATGCACAAAGTGTAGTAACAGATTTAAAAGTTCGTAAAACAGGTAACGAAGCAGAAATTAAAGATGGAGCTATTGTTGTTCCAGCTAACTTTATAAACGGTAAGAAAATAGGACCAGTTGGAGCTACTTCAACATTCCAATTCTATGGTGAAGACCAATATGGTGTAGCACCTAGAGAAATATCTTATACAGTAACAAACGTTGCAAAGGCTGACAAATCAACAGCACCAACTATAACAATAAGTAAAGCAGGAGAAATATCAGTTTCAGGTGCTTCCCTTGTAGAAGGAGATACTTTTACAATTACTGGTATAGTTGATGGAGTAGTAAAAACTATAAAAGTAATAGTAGGAGATACTGTAGCAAATACAAGCTTAACAGCAAGTAACATTGCAATTGAAACACCAGCTAAAGCAATTTACAACGATGGAGATAGCCTAGATTTATCTAGCTTAGTTGTAACTGTAACTTACTCAAACGGAGTAACAGAAGAAATACCATATGCTCAATTTGTAGCTAAAGGTATAGCAACAGATAAGGCTAATGGAGTTGCACTTACTACAGCAGATAATGGTACTGAAGTTGTAATTAGTGTTGATGGAAAATCAGTTAATCAAGCAATAACTGTAAATCCAGTATTTGATAGCTTAACAATAAAAACAGCACCAACTAAAACAACTTATAATGATGGTGAAACATTAGAATTAACAGGTTTAGAAGTTGACTTGTTAAGTAAGGATGGAACACTTATCAAAACAGTAGCATTTGCAGACTTTACAGCTGAATCTATAACAACAGTTAAAGCTAATGGAACTACACTTACTACAACAGATGATAAAGTTGTAATTACTAAAGGTAGTAAAACAGTTAATCAAGCAATAACTGTAGATCCAATATTAGTAACAGGTATTGCAGTAACGGGAGCAGCAGATGCTACTACAATAGAAACTAATAATGGAACATTACAAATGTCAGCAGCAGTATTACCAGCAGGAGCAACTAACAAAGCAGTGACTTGGTCAGTTGTAGCTGGAACAGGAACAGCGTCAATAGATGCAGACGGATTATTAACAGCATTAACTAATGGAACAGTAACAGTTAAGGCAGTAGCTAAAGACGGTTCATTAGTAGAAGGTACAAAAGAAATTACAATAAGCAATCAATAGCAAGCTCAGTCGCAAGCTCCTTTGCTAGGGTACCAGGTACCTTCGCAGACTGGTACCTTCGCAGACTAAAGCGTAGACTGAACTAAGTAGCAAGCTCAGTCGCAGGCGACATCGCTAGGGTACCAGGTACCTTCGCAGACTAAAGCGTAGCTTAAACAATTCAACAAATTAGATTCCCCACAGGTAGAAATACTTGTGGGGGATTTTTTATTCATTTTTTCTCAAAAAGCAAGCTCAGTCGCAAGCGACATTGCTAGGGTACCAGGTACCTTCGCAGAGTAAAGCGTAGGCTGAATAAAGAAATAAACTAGATTCCATACAGGTAGAAATACTTGTATGGAATTTTTTTATGCTTTTCTTCACAAAAGATAATTTTACGACTAATATAATAATAGTATAATATGTATTAAAGTTTTGTAATATGATATAATTAAAACAAATATAATATAATAAGTAGGTGAATAAAAGTTGAAAATATATTTTGATATGAATATATATAATAGAATATTTGATGACCAAACACAGATGAGAATAAGATTTGAATCTATGGCAATAGATATACTATTTGAGCTGGTGGAAAATAAAGAATATGATCTGATGTGGTCATTTATCTTAGAATATGAAAATTTTAAAAATCCTTTCATGGATAGAAGACTTCATATTAAGTCAATTTCAACTTTATCTAAAGAAGTTATAAAACCTAATGATGAAATTAAAACTATAGCAAAAGATATAGTTGGAAATTCTAATACAAAAGATAAAGATGCATTACATCTTGCATCTGCTATATATAGTGGATGCGATTATTTTATAACTTGTGATGATAAATTTATAAAAACAGTAGAAAGCAATAGAAATAAATTAAAAGATATAATTAAAGATATTAAACTATACAATCCTATAGATTTTCTTAGAAGGGAGATGGATATTGATGTTATTGAATGAAAAGAGTAAATTTACCGATAGAGAAATAATAGAAAAAGGTTCTAGAGCATTGATAAGAGAACTAGGGTATTCTGGATTTCTACGATTTATACGCCATTCTGAGGGAGTAGGTAAAGAAGATTATTTAAAATTAGAGAATGAAATATTTAATGATATGTCCTTAGATGCCATATTTGATAATGCTAAAAATCATTGGGAAGATAAGGAATAAATCAAGTTTAAGCAAGCTCAGTCGCAAGCTCCTTTGCTAGGGTACCAAAGAAAGCTCAGTCACAAGCTCCTTTGCTAGGGTACCAAAGCAAGCTCAGTCGCAAGCTCCTTTGCTAGGGTACCAGGTACCTTCGCAGACTACGACGCCCAACATGTGGCTAGTCCCGTAGGGGAAGCGTAGACTGATCAACAATACAAAATATCTCTCACAGGTAGAAAATACTTGTGGGAGATATTTTATGTTTTTTCCTCACAAAGGTACCGGGTACGCCCCGAATTTTGTCGAAAGAATGCAACTGAAGCAAAGACACAAATTAGATCCTTCATAGGTAGTCTACTTGTAGAGGATATTTTTGTTTTGCAATAGTAAATTCCTACTTGAAAGTTATATATTAAGTAGGATGTGTAAATGATAAAGAAGTAATAGGAGACCTTAGAGCGCACAACTTTAGGGCTTTTTATATGCATATAAAAATGTAAGAAAAAAAAATAAGACCAGCAACAGTGGTGGGAAACCCTCGTGCAGGGTTTAGCGTAATTGCATAGGGGGGTATAATGAAATAAAAGAGCTGTAAGCCCTGATATTGGTGGATTAGTAGGAAAGTATAACATTTAAAAACTCTTAAAAGTTGTATAGAAGTATTAAAAATAATTTTAGAATTGTTTGACAAAAAGTATTGACTAACATATAATAATAGAAGAAAGCTCAGCCGCAAGCTTCCTCGCTAGGGTACCTGGTACCTTCGCAGACTAAAGCGTAGACTGAACTATAGAAGGACCCCAAAGGATTAAATTCCTAAGGGGTTCTTTTTTTTATGTATGAAAATAATAAAGTATATAAATACTTATTGACATATAATAAGTTTGGTGTTAGAATATGTATAAGGTATAAAAATACCTTTAAGGCATTTAGATTTACAACCCATATTTTTTTAACTTAAAACAAAAGGTATGTAAATACTTAAGGAGGATTTATAATGAATGAAACAAAGAAAAAGCTAATTAAAAGATATATTAGCCAATTAAGGGGGGTGTTCAATCAGGAGCAAGCCTTTAATATTGTCTTAGGAATATTGTTTATAAAATGGATGGAGCAATCAGATAGATATGGTGACTCAGTTTATTTAATCACCAAACCTATCTTGGACAATGAGAATCCAGAAAATAGTATAAGATATTATGAAGCAGACTTCCCAGAAATAGCTGGAATACTTAGTACTCTTCTGAGTAAATCCTTTGTAGATGAGAAAATAGATTTAAAAGAAGTTTACTGGTCCCTAAGTAATAAAGAGTTTAAAACCAAGCATGACCTGCGAGACTTGATAAATATAGCAGTCCAAGATGGCCTAGAAGTTAGAAACTTCAACGAGACACCCAATAGCATAGCTAGTCTAGTAGTAAACCTAGTAGAGGGAAATAGAATAGACAGCTTCGCAGATTACTGTTCAGGTATATCTAATATTGCTTTAGAGGTATTTAGGAAAACTGACTGTCAACCATATTACTATGCAGAAGAGATCAATACTACTATAGCTTTAATATCAAAGCTTTTAATGATTGTTAATGAAGTAGAAAGCTATGAAATCATAAACAAAGATATTTTCACCAAAAGGGATAAAGAAGAAGTTAAAGAATTTGATTTAGTAGTATGCGATATGCCTAGAATATCAAGATATGATAGACAATTTAGAGCAAATGATCCAAGATTTCGTTATGGAGCTCCAGGAAAAGCAAATCCAGAATGGGCCTTTATCCAAAATATAATCTACCATTTAAATGAACAAGGTAAAGGTATAGCAATAGGTTCAAAAGGAATGCTTGTGAGGGGTTTTGAAAAAGATGTAAGATCTAGGATAGTTAAAGAGGATTTAATTGAAGCAGTTATAACCCTGCCAGATAATCTATATGAAGGCACCAATATAGGAACTGAAATAATAATCCTTAACCGAGACAAGCCAGTAGAAAGACAAGGATTAATACTTTTTATTAATGCCCATGAATATGGAGTAAGACTTAATAGAAACCAATATAGCTTAACTGAAGAAGGTAGAAAGAAAATACTAGATGCTTATTACAATGGTATGGAAGAGGAAGGCTTTAGTAAACTCATCCCCTTAGAAAAGATACAAGAATATGAATATAGATTAAACCCAGTTGAATATATAGACTTTGAAACATTAAAGAATAAATTTGAAGAAACCATAGCACTAGATAAAATTGTAGAAATTACAAGAGGTCTTAGCCTTTCAAGAAATGAACTAGAAGAATTAGAAGCTGAAGAAGGCTACTACTTTATCAGCGTTAGAAATATTGATGAAAGCGGCATTAACTATGAAGATGCAAGTAGAATTAAGCCTAAGAGCAATGAGTGGTTAGAAAGATATAGTGTTGAACCAGAAGACATACTCATCACTACAAAAGGGTGGGAAACCAAAGTAACCCTAGTAGGCACCAACTTTAAAAATCTATTCTTCAGCAGTAATTTAACTAGAATCAGAGTTGATCGTAATAAATATAATCCATATATATTAGTAGAGTTTTTAAAAAGTAAAATTGGTAAAAGGATGCTTGAAAGTATCCAGACAGGTACTACAGTAACATTAATCAATAATAAACAACTCTCCAGAATGGAAGTACCAGTGTATTCAGAGAAGGTAATGTATGAGATAGGTAATGCAATGGAAGACAACCATAAAACCTATGAACACAGAATAAGGGAAGCAGAAAGAGAATATGAAGGGAAACGAAAAGAGCTAATGGAAAGATTAGGTATAAACAGCGGTCTATAAAACAAATTCAAAGGAGGATGGCCATGCAAACTGCAAGAAAAATTGAAAGAATGAACTGCCCTACTTGTGGCAAGAGGCTTTTTGACAAAGAAGAAGGAGCCTATGGATTTACAAGAGAAAAATGCCAAGTGTGTAAAAGCATTTGGAGAGTAGATTTAGCACATAAAAAGTTTACATTAATAGCTGGTAAAGCTGTACAGAGACGATAAGGAGTCATAGAACTACCTTAAGAGCCTGATAGCTACTTTTAATTAAGTAGTTATTGGGCTCTTTTTTTATTGTTATAGAAAGTATGTTCGATTTCCAATAGTAAGAAATACAATCTCAATCTATTTATATAGTATAGAGTAAATTTTAATATATCATCAAGCAGCCGAAAGGCTCGCCTAATAAAAAAAAGGTGAGTTTTTTGGCTGATTGTTATGCCCTTTTCTCTCCGAGAGAGGGGCTAATTTTATGTCAAGATTTATTGAAATTGATGGAGAGAAAGTACCAGTAAGTGAAGAGGTTTACAAGGCTTATATGCAGCCAGTTTGGAGAGAGCAGAAAAGAATACAAAGAGCTTATAAGGATTTAAATGAGATGGATGATCCTTTTGCTGGAAGTGGAAAGATTTTAAAGCAATCAAATGCAGGTAATGGGTCTGGCTTGCATCATATCAAAATGGGTTTACCTTTGTCCCTAAATCAAGCTAGGGAAGAACAAGGCTTCGAAGCAAAATCAGAAACAAATGTTGAAGAAGAAGTTGCATATAAAATTTTACTAGATGAACTCTTAAATATCTTAGATGAATTAAATGATAAAGACAGTAAAGCTATGAAACTTGTATTGATAGAAGGATTATCCGAACGAGAGGTAGCTAAAGAAATCGGTATGTCTAGAAAGACCGTCAATAACAGAAAGAAAAAGTATCTTCCAATTATTCAAGAGAAATTAAAAGATTGGACTAAATAAACTTTACCCAAAACCTTTACAGATGTCCTAGGAGATATAGAAGGACAATAAAAAAATCTTTACCCAGAATTGAGGTGAATGTCCTAAGAGATATGAAGGGAGGAAATCTTATGCAAAAGGAATTACAGGAAGAAATGGCTGGAACATTGATGGCTATTTCTGTTGTAAGTAAGAGTCTAGCTAAAAAAGTTATGAAAGGAGAAAAAGATAATGAGCAGGATGAAACTAGCAATGAATGTAGTGAAAGACCTAAGGAGCCTTGCAGATAGTATTGAAGCTCTAGCAACAGATGAGCAACATGTAACTGATGTAGAAGAGGTAAGAGAACCAGCAACAAAAATAACATTTGAAGATTTAAGAGCAGTCCTTGCAGTTTTAACTAGAGATGGCAAGCAAAAAGAAGTAAAGAAACTCATCATCAAATATGGAGCTAAAAAGCTTTCTGATGTTCCAGAGGACAAGTACCAAGAACTACTAGATGAAGCGAGGAAAATATAATGGCACAACATGCTCTACTTTCTGCATCAGGTGCTGACCGTTGGATGAACTGCCCACCCAGTGCTCGCCTAGAGGAGAATGAAGAGGGCAAATCAAGCATCTTTGCAAGAGAAGGAACCTTTGCCCACGATTTATCAGAATTGAAGCTAAGAAGTCATTTAGGAGAAATATTAAAGGCTGACTTTAATAAAAAGTTAAAAGCTATGAAAGAAAACGAGTTTTATACTAAAGAGCTGGAAATGTATGTAGACCAATATGTAGACTTTGCCATTGAGAAGATAAATGAACATAAAACAGGAATGATCTCCATAGAGCAGCGAGTTGATTATTCTTGCATTTGTAAAGAAGGCTTTGGAACTGCAGATTTATTAGTTGTAGATGAAGATGCAATAGAAGTAGTAGATTTAAAATTTGGTAAAGGCCTAAGAGTAGACGCTATAGATAATAGTCAACTTAGGCTATATGCACTTGGAGCAGTGGATAATTTTAACTTCCTATATGGAGCAAAGAAAGTGAAGATGACCATAATGCAGCCAAGACTTGATCATATCTCCACTGATGAAATGGAAGTAGAAGATTTGCTTAAGTGGGGAGAGGAAGAAGTCAAACCTAAGGCAGATTTAGCCTATGCAGGTGAAGGAGAATTTAATCCTGGAGAACATTGTATATGGTGCCTAGTTAAAGACAGATGCAGGGCTAGGGCAGATGAGAATATGAAACTAGCAAAATTAGACTTTAAAAATGCACCACTACTGACAGATTTAGAAGTAGTGACAGTTTTAAAGCAAGTAGATGAATTAGTAAAGTGGGCCAAAGATATAGAAAAGTACGCTTACACAGAAGCAGTTAATAACAATAAGGAGTGGCCTGGCTTTAAGCTTGTAGAAGGTAGAAGAACCAGAAAGTACACTTCCAAAGAAGAAGTAGCAAAGGTTCTTCTTGAAGCAGGATATGAAGAAGAAAAGATATATTCTAAATCACTGTTAAGCCTAACAAAGCTTGAAAAGCAGCTAGGTAAAAAAGACTTTGAAGAAGTAATAGGTTCTTTAATAGAAAGACCACCAGGGAAATTAAAGCTGGTGCCAGATGATGATAAGAGGCTGGAGATTAAAAGTTCAGCTGAAATAGATTTTAAAAACTAAAAGGAGAGTTGATTATTATGACAAAGGTGATTACAGGAAAATGCTTATTGAGTTATGTGTTCGTAAACAAACCAAAGGCTGCAGTAGCAGGTGGAGAAGAGAAATATTCGCTATCAGCAATAATACCAAAGAATGACAAGGCTACACTTGGAAAAATAGAAGCTGCAATAGAAAAAGCTACAAAAGAAGGAGTATCAAGATTTGGTTCAAAGTTCGGAAAGGCACCAAGTTTTAGAATACCTTTAAGAGATGGAGATGTAGACAAGCCAGATGATGAAGCCTACAAGGACAGCTACTTTTTAAATGTAAACTCTAAAACTAAACCTGGTCTAGTAGATAAGGATGTAAATCCTATACTGGACCCAACAGAAGTCTACTCAGGATGCTATGGAAGAGTGAGTATAACTGGATTTCCATATTCAGTAAACGGCTCAACTGGGATAAGCTTCTCACTTAATAATGTACAAAAGTTAGAAGATGGAGAATCACTTGGCGGAAAACCTAGAGCTGAAGATGACTTCTCAGCATTTGCAGATGATGACATATTAGGATAATGGATATGAAAACTCTAGCAGTAGATATTGAAACCTATAGTAGCGTAAACCTCAGAACTTCTGGGGTTTTCAGCTACACAGAAGCAGATGACTTTGAAATATTACTCATTGGATATTGCTTCAATAACGAGGAAGTTCAAGTAGTAGACCTAGCCCAGGGAGAAGAAATACCAAAGGAAGTAATAGAAGCTTTAACAGATTCATCAATAATTAAAACAGCCTTTAATGCAGCCTTTGAAAGAACCTGTTTAGCAAAGCATCTAGGAGAAGAAATAGCAGCAGAACAGTGGAAATGTTCTATGGCTCATTGCTTAACACTAGGACTACCTGGAAGTCTTGCAGGAGTAGCCCAGGCCCTAAGATTAGAGATGCAGAAGATGGATGAAGGTAAAGCCTTGATAAGATACTTCTCTATCCCCTGCAAGGCAACTAAGGTTAATGGTGGAAGAACTAGAAATACACCAAAGCAAGATATAAAAAAATGGAATATCTTCAAAGAATACTGTAAGCAAGATGTGGAAGTTGAAAGAAGTATCAGAAAAAAGCTAGATAACTTCCCCATGATAGAAAGTGAAATAAAGCTATGGAATCTAGACCAAAAGATAAATGATCTAGGAGTAAAAATAGATAAGCAGTTAGTAGAAAACGCAATAAAGTGTGATGAAAACTATCAAGAAAAACTATACGAAGAAGCAGTAGAACTTACGAATCTAGATAATCCAAACAGCCCAATGCAACTAAAGAAATGGCTTGAAGCTGAAACAGGATTTGAGATAGATGGACTAACAAAGCAAAATGTATCAGACTTATTAGAAAAAGACATAAATCCTAAAGTCAAACGAGTATTAGAGTTAAGGCAAGATATGTCCAAGACTTCAGTTAAGAAATATGAAGCTATGGACAGAGCAATTTGTATAGATGAAAGAGTTAGAGGATTACTTCAATTCTATGGAGCTTCGACTGGGCGATGGGCAGGGCGTTTGGTGCAAATTCAAAATTTACCTAGGAACACCATGAGCGATTTAGGCCTAGCCAGAAATCTATTACTCGAAGGAAACTATGAGCCCATAGAACTACTCTTTGATTCAGTACCAGATGTATTATCGCAACTCATAAGAACAGCCTTTATTCCATCAAATAATAGCAGATTTATAGTTTCAGACTTCTCAGCTATTGAAGCTAGGGTCATAGCCTGGCTTGCAGGTGAAAGGTGGAGGCTTGATGTTTTTAACTCCCATGGAAAGATATATGAAGCATCAGCATCACAGATGTTTGGAGTTCCAATAGATGAGATTACTAAAGACAGTGAATATAGAAGAAAAGGTAAGATTTCAGAACTGGCTCTTGGCTATCAAGGGAGTGTTGGAGCACTTAAAGCTATGGGAGCTATAGATATGGGTCTAGAGGAAGAAGAACTAAAACCTTTAGTAGACACCTGGAGAAGATCTAATCCCAATATAGTAAAGCTTTGGTGGGATGTAGGAGATGCTGCAATAAAAGCAGTAAAGGGAAGAACAACTATAAAAATGCAACACGGACTTAAGTTCTCCTATAGAAGTGGCATCCTATTTATTACTCTTCCATCTGGTAGAAGTCTAGCTTATGTAAGACCAAGAATTGAAATAGATGAAAGGTTCAATAAGGACAAGTTAACATTTGAAGGTCTTATGCCTGGAACTAGAAAGTGGGGCAGGGTTGACACTTATGGCGGAAAACTAACGGAAAATATTATACAAGCCATAGCCAGAGATTGTTTAGCTGAATCCATGATAAGGCTTGATGAAACAGGATATAAAATTGTAGCACACATACACGATGAGGTAGTTCTAGATGTTCCAGATAACTTTGGATCGCTTGAAGAAGTAGAAGCTATTATGGCTCTTCCGATGGACTGGGCTCCAGGATTGCCACTAGGAGCTGAAGGCTTTGAATCTGAATATTACAAGAAGGATTGATTTTATGGATAAAGAAACTATAGCGTTTATAAAAGACTTAAAGAAATACAGAAGAAAAATACCAAAGCATCAATTAAAAACAATTAGAGGTCAGGCTCTTTCAGGAAATCTTGAAGGGGCTAAACTTGGCCTTAAGAAAATAAGCAAGGAGAGGATAGAATGATTGAATTTACTCTATACACATCAAACTATACAGGTAATCTTTCAAACTGTATTTATCCAGAGAAGATAGTAATAAAGACTGAGGAAGATATGAAAGAAGCTATTAAATTTGACCATGTTACTGCTGAATATAAAGATAATTACAGGAGTAACAAGAACTTTATAAGGGCAGATAATATACCACTTGATTGTGATAATGATCATTCAGATGACCCAAAGGACTGGATAACTTCAGTGGATGTTTCCCTTGAGTTTCAAGATGTAGCATTTGCAGTATCATACAGCAGAAATCATATGAAGCAGAAAGGTAGTCAATCTCCAAGACCGAGATTCCATGTATATTTTGCAATACCAGAAATAACAGATGCAAAGGAATATGCAGACTTAAAAAAGAGAATTTCGTCAGCATTTCCCTACTTTGATAAGAATGCTTTAGACAGCGGAAGATTCCTATTTGGAACTGACAATACTGAAGTTGAATTCTATAAGGGAGATAAAAGCATTATAGATTTCATTAGTGAATCTGACTTTGAAAACTGGGAAAATACAAAAGATATTATTATAGAGGGCAGTCGGAATAACACCATGTCCACGTATGCTGCAAGAGTTATAAAACGCTTTGGTGATACAGAAAAGGCACATGATCTCTTTCTTAAAGAAGCAGAAAACTGTGTTCCACCACTTGAAGAAGGGGAGTTAAAACTTATATGGTCCAGTGCTTTAAAGTTTGGACAACAAGTATCATCACAAGAAGGATATATTCCACCTGAAGACTATAACTCTGAAATGGAACTAGAACCAGAGGACTATTCAGATGTAGGCCAAGCAGTAGTGATGGCTGAAGAATATAAGGATAAGCTTAGGTATTCACCATCAACAGACTTCTTAGTCTATAACGGAAGCTACTGGGAGGAATCAAAACCCAAAGCACAAGGAATATCCCAGGAACTTACTTTTAGACAATTAGAAGAAGTTGAAATTGAAATACAAAAGATTATGAAGGAGATGCGGGAAAATGGGGTGTTTGATTTAATAGCAAATCTAGGTAAGAAAAAAGCAGAAAGTGTTTTTAATGATAGCCAAAAGAGAAGCTTTAAAAAATATGAGAAAGCAATGGAGTATAAAAAATATGTAATAAAAAGAAGAGATTCAGGGAGAATATCATCAGTTCTTAAAGAAGGGCAGCCTATGCTTGAGATAGATATGGAAGATCTTGATGCAGATGAATTTCTATTAAATACACCAAAGGGAACCTATGATTTAAGAAAAGGAATAAGTTCTCCTATGGAACATAATCCATCACACTTTATAACAAAAGAAACAACAGTAGATCCAAGTGATGAGGGCATGAAACTTTGGACAGATATGCTTGATGTTACCTTTCAAAAAGATAAAGCCCTCATAGACTATGTTCAAAGAGTAGCAGGGCTTGCAATTATAGGAAAAGTCTATGAAGAAGCCTTGATTATAGCCTATGGAGAAGGAAGGAACGGGAAGTCAACCTTTTGGAATTCAATAGCTAGGGTGTTTGGAAGCTATAGCGGGAATATATCAGCAGATGCCTTAACTGTTGGGAACAAAAGAAATACAAAACCAGAGCTTGCTGAAGCTAAAGGAAAAAGGCTATTAATAGCAGCAGAAATGGAAGAAGGTATGAGACTTAGTACAGCAATGATTAAGCATCTATGTTCTACGGATTTAATATATGCAGAAAAGAAATATCAGGCACCTTTTAGTTTTATACCAACTCACACATTAGTTTTATACACAAATCACCTACCTAAGGTAGGAGCCATAGATGAGGGAACTTGGAGAAGACTTATAGTTATTCCTTTTGAAGCTACTATAAAAGGGAGCGGTGAGATTAAAAACTATGGGGACTATCTATTTGAAAATGCAGGCGGTGCTATTCTTACTTGGATAATAGAGGGAGCAGAAAAGGTGATAAAAGAAGATTGTAAAATAGTTCTTCCTAAAAAAGTTAGGGAAGCCATAGATGATTATAAGAAAAAGAATGATTGGCTAGCACATTTTCTTGAAGAATGTTGTGAAATAGATGAAAATTATACAGCAAAATCGGGTGAAGTTTATGATGAATACCGAGCATTTTGCATCAGAACTGGAGAATTTGTTCGTAGCACCACTGATTTTTATACAGCACTAGATTCATCAAAGTTTGAAAGGAAAAGGACTAGTGTAGGTGTAATCGTAAAAGGTTTAAAGATTAAATCAGAGTTTATTTAAAAAACTTAAGAATTAACCTACATTGACCTACATTTAAAAAACGCTGTAACCCTGTATTTTACTACAAAGTGTAGGGCTATGTACCTCTATACTATAACTACTATATATATATTAAATATTATACATATATAGAGATAGTGTTTGAATAGCCCTTCATAGCCCTACATTATAAATTTGATGAGGAGGAATTGAAATGATGATAAATAAAATAATAGAAAAAGTATTCAAAGATGATTTTGTAAGTTTTGTAGAGGTTGAAAGAATATTTGATGAAAATAAATTTAATTATAAAGGTACTAGAGTTATTAGACACCCAAAATACCCTAGCCTAGTTATATGGGCTGAATGGAATCAAGAAGCTATAGATATAGTAGAAGGGATAGTTGTAAATAGAGATATATGCCTTCAAACTAGCCATCCACTAATCTATTTTATAGACGGTGATAGATTAATAATACCAGTAGCTGAAAATATAAAAGATTATAAAGAAGAACGCTGGCTCCCAATGGTTTTAAGGCCTGATAAAAATGTTAGAAAGTAAAATAGAAAATAGACTAAAAAAAGAAGTAGAAAAAAATGGTGGACTAGCACTAAAGTTCACCTCACCTGGAATGGCAGGAGTACCAGATAGACTGGTGCTTCTTCCTAAAGGGAGAATAGCCTTTGTAGAACTTAAAGCTCCAGGAAAGAAACTAAGACCCCTGCAGCTTAAAAGAAAAGAACAGCTAGAAGTGTTAGGCTTTAAGGTTTATGTAATAGATTCATATAAAAGAATCGATAAGTTTATCGGGGAGATGGTGGAATGAAATATAAGCCACATAAGTACCAGGAATATGCTAAAGACTGGATAATAGAGAAAGAGAAATCAGGCTTACTGCTGGACATGGGGCTTGGGAAAAGTGTTATAACCCTAACAGCCATAGATGATTTAATGTTTGATTACTTTGAAATAGAAAAAGTATTAATAATAGCACCCCTAAGAGTAGCTGAATCAACCTGGGATGCTGAAATAGAAAAGTGGGATCATCTTAAAGATTTAAAGATATCAAAAGTTCTAGGACCAGAAAAGAAAAGGATAGAAGCATTAGAAGTAAAAGCTGATATCTATATTATAAATAGAGAAAATGTTAAATGGCTTGTAGACCTACTGGTTAAAGATTGGCCTTTTGACATGGTAGTAATAGATGAACTATCAAGCTTTAAATCTCATAAAGCTGGTAGGTTTAAGGCTTTAAAGAAAATAAGGCCTTGTATGAAAAGAGTAGTAGGTTTAACTGGAACTCCAGCACCAAATGGTCTACTTGATCTATGGGCTCAAATCTATCTTCTTGATGGTGGAGAAAGACTGGGAAGAACCATAACCAGCTATAGGGATAGATACTTCAATCCAGACAAACGAAACCAACACATAATCTTTTCCTACAAAGTCAAGGAAAATGCTGAAGAAGAAATATATGAAAAGCTTGAAGATATATGTGTAAGCATGAAAGCAGAAGATTATCTTCATATGCCATATAGAATAAATAACAAAATAGCAGTTACTTTACCAAAAAAGATAAAAGAAAAGTATAAGCAGCTGGAAAAGGATCTTCTTTTACCACTTGAAGATAGCGACATAGTAGCAAATAATGCTGCAGCACTTACTAATAAACTACTCCAGTTCTCAAATGGTGCTATCTATGATGAAAATGGAGATGTAGAAGAAGTTCATGATGAAAAGTTGAAAGCACTAGATGAATTAATAGAAGCAGCTAATGGAAAACCAGTTCTAGTCTTTTATTCCTACAAGCATGATAAAGATAGAATTATAAAACACTTAAAAAATGTAAGAGTTCTTGAAAGTAAAGAAGATATAGATGCTTGGAATAAGGGTGAAATACCTATAATGCTAACCCACCCAGCCTCAGCAGGACATGGGCTTAACCTTCAAGCGGGTGGAAGCATAATAGTATGGTTTGGGCTAACTTGGAGCCTAGAGCTATACCAACAAGCAAATGCAAGACTGCATAGACAAGGACAAAAGGAAAATGTAATAGTCCATCACATAATAGCAAAAGGAACAGTTGATGAAGATGTGATGAGAGCACTTGATAAAAAACAAATAAACCAAGGAGAACTACTCCTAGCTGTAAAAGCTAGAATAGAAAAGGAGGAAAAATAATGCTATATAATAACGAAGGATACCTGGATTCAACGGCTTACCAAGCATTAAAGAATATAGAAGAAGAAAAGAAAATAGTATTTATCTGTAGTCCATATAAAGGTGATATAGAAATAAATACTCTAAGGGCTAAGAGGTACGGAAGGTACGCTGTAAATAAAAGGCAAGTTCCAATAATACCTCACCTTATGTACACTCAGTTTCTAAATGAGGACAAACATGAAGAAAGACAACTAGGACTTGATATGGGATTAATTCTACTTTCAAAGTGTCAAGAGATATGGGTCTTTGGAAGTAGAGTGTCAAAGGGAATGGAAATAGAAATAGAAGAAGCTAAAAGAAGAAACATACTAATCAAATATTATGATATACACTGCAAGCCAATAGTAGGAGGAGATAGATGATGGATAGAAACTATGAAGATTTAGCTAATGCTATAGTAGTACAAGCTGTTAAGGACTATCGAGAAGCATTAAATAAGTTAAAGAAAGAACCCAGAAGCATAGGAGCAAAAGTTACAAAACTTGAAATAGAGATCTTCTTTCGCTCTAGTTGGTATAGGGAACTTACCACCCTAGATCCAGAGATGCTTATAGAAAAACTTAAGGAGGAGATTGCCTAATGACAGCTAAAGAATATTTATCTCAGGTATACTGGCTTAATAAAATGGTAAATAATAAGCTGGAGCAAAAGGAAGAACTCGAAGCTATGGCTGAAAGAACTACTATAGATTTTACAAAAGAAAAAGTATCTGGTGGATCTGGGGTAATAAGTCCTATGGAAGACGCTGCAGTAAAACTAATAGATTTAAGCCATCAGATAAATGATGATATAGATGAATTAATAAATCTGAAAAAAGAAATAGCTGCAACAATAAAAAAGGTTGGAGACTATAGGTATAGAACAATACTTGAAATGAGATATCTAAAAGGAAAGCTATGGGATGATGTATCAGGAGATATTGGATTTGATAAAAGGTGGGTTATGAAACTTCACAGTAGAGCTTTAAAAGAAATTGATGAAATATTGAAGTTGACCACTAAAAGACACTTGTAGTCGAGGTTAAGGTGTGTTATTATTAAGATGTAAAGATATATAGAAATTTATAGATAGTCCTTCAGCCAAGTCTGTGGGGCTATTTTTTATAGGAGAGATACAAATGAAAGAAGAAAGAAAATGTCAGTATGAAAACTGCAGAATGGAAGCCGAGAGAGATAGCATCTACTGTAAGTTCCATGTAAGAATGGTGGAGTCTTACGAGAAGATGTCACCAGAGTTAAAGGAAGTCTATGATAGAATAAAAAAAGAAAGATACGGTTAGATCTAGAGCACTTAGCTTTAGGGCTTTTTCTATGCCCAAACTAGGAGGTGGTAGCAGTGCCGATGAAGCCGCTCAAACCATGCAAGCACCCAATGTGTCCTGAGTTAACTAAAGATAGATTTTGTGACAAGCATAAGAAATTGTATGAAAGAAAGAGTGCAAGCAAGAGAGGGTATGATTCTAGATGGAGGAAGGCTAGAGCAAGGTTTCTAAAAGCTAATCCTTTATGTGTGGAATGCCTAAAATCTGATAGAGTAGTTGAAGCTATAGTAGTGGACCATATTATTCCACATAGGGAAGATAAGAAATTATTCTGGGATGAAAGCAACTGGCAAGCACTATGTAAGAGTTGCCATGATAAAAAGACAATGACAACTGATAGGTATCGAGAGTATAAGTATTAACTTAAAAACTTCCATGTGATAATATATTAATAAGATTATATGGGAGGAATAAAATTGAAACAAGAAATATTGGAATTACTAAATTTAAATCAAGAAGGTTCATACTGGGACTTTAAAAAAGAATGGTATTTAAAAGAAAAGAAAGTAGACCTACTTCATGATATTATTTGTATGGCTAATAATTTAGAAAATAAAGACGCTTTTATAATTATTGGTATAGATGATGAGGGTAAAGTTAAAGGCATTGAAAATGATATTAATCGAAAGAATACTCAAATGATAGTAGATCTTTTAAAAGATAAGAAATTTGCAGGAGACATTCGTCCCAAAGTATATGTAGAAACTATATTTATAATGGGGAAGAAGATAGATATAATAGTAATAAAAAATAGTTATAATACACCATATTATTTAACAGAGAGATATAAAAATGTAATAGCAAATAATATTTATACTCGTGTAATGGATACCAACACACCTAAAGATAAATCAGCTGATATTCATCATATTGAATACTTGTGGAAGAAGAGGTTTAGATTAATATCCACTCCATTGGAAAGAATCAAATACTATTTAGAGAAAACCGATGAATGGTTGGATTCTCCTACAAATTGGGAAACTGTAAAGAAATATAATAAATATTATCCGGAATTTACTATTGAATATACACTCGAAGATCATGGGAATGCTTATCAATATTATTTATTTAATCAAACAGACATAAGGCCACATTGGAATGAGATAAGAATATTTTATCACCAAACTCTATTATCTACGTTAGAAGGAATTAAT
The DNA here is from genome assembly GCF_001940565.1 of Tissierella creatinophila DSM 6911. Taxonomy (GTDB): domain Bacteria; phylum Bacillota; class Clostridia; order Tissierellales; family Tissierellaceae; genus Tissierella_A; species Tissierella_A creatinophila. The sequence continues at coordinate 28,330 of NZ_LTDM01000022.1, read as the reverse complement.
TTAGATGGAGGTAGATATCTTACACCTGTTCCGTTAACAGATGGGTTATCATTGGGAGGTTATAATAGATGGGACATAGTATTTAAATATTTTATAAAGGATACTTTAAGATATACTATCCATCAATTTTATTACGACTCAAATAAAGGTGATGAAAGGATAGCACATGATAAATTTAAGGATTGCGTATTAGTTTTCAAATCAGAAGAAGAAAAAGAAGTTTTTAAGCAATATGTGTTAAATGTTTGGCATCGTAAGGAAGAATATTCTAAGGACATTAGGACCCCACATTTTCCAGACATTAGGGGTTATAAAATGGAGGAGTTTGAAAAACAATATAAGGATGTACAAATATTAAAGAGAATATTTGATGAATTCAGGGAATTATACTAATAATTTAAAATAGATAGGGGTAGGGGTCATCTTATCCCTACAACTAAGTAGTTCCGGGACCGCCACCCCCCAACGCACGGAATTTCGCAAAATTGCATAGGGGGGTATAAGGAAATAAAACTGATATAAGCATTAATAATGCTTGATTGCTAAAGAAACAAGTGTTGAAAAAGAGGTTGAAATGTATTAAAAAGGATTTAAAAACAATTGACAAAACATTTTCTTGTCATATAATAATAATAATAACAGATCCCGCCACGCCTCTTAACAATGCGTACCAAGGCGGGACATTTTATGAAAAGGTAGATATTAAATTAATGGGATTCCCTGATAACTGGGAAGAACTGCTTGAATAAATATAATAGATAATAGACTCTCAGGAAACTGGGAGTTTTTTTATGCCTATTTTTAAAGAAAGGTGTGAGAACTTGATTATAGAAAAAATTAAAATAGAAAAATTAAATCCTTCTAAATACAATCCTAGAAAAGATTTAAAAGCAGGAGATCCTGAATATGAAAGGTTAAAGAAGTCCATAGAGACATTTGGATATGTTGAACCAGTCATCTGGAATAAAAGAACTGGAAATATAGTAGGAGGCCATCAAAGACTCAAGATATTAAAAGAGCAGGGCCAAGAAGAAGTGGATTGTGTGGTAGTTGATATGGATGAGAGTGAAGAGAAAGCACTTAATGTAGCTTTAAATAAAGTATCTGGAGATTGGGATTTACCAAAACTTGCAGATTTAATAGAACAACTTGATGCAGATATGTTTGATATTTCTCTTACTGGATTTGATATGGCTGAGGTAGAAGACTTATTCAGTCAGGTACACGATAAGGATATCGAAGATGATGACTTTGATGTTGATGGTGCTCTTGAAGAAGAATCCTTTGTAAAGTTTAATGATATATGGCTGCTTGGAAAACACAGACTTTTATGCGGAGATGCAACTGATAAAAATGATATGGCTAAACTAATGGATGGGAAAAAAGCTAATCTATGCATAACAGATCCCCCATATAACTGTGACTACACTGGTGGTACAGGAATGAAGATACAAAATGATAATATGTCAGACAGTTCATTTAAACAATTTCTTCTAGATTCTTTTAAAAATATATACGATAATTTGGTAGATGGAGGTGCTTTTTATTCCTTTCACTCGGATGCAGAAAAGGTTAATTTCTTCAATGCAACTGTTGAAGCAGGATTTCATTATTCCACCACTTGCTTATGGGTAAAGCAATCTCTAGTATTATCAAGAATGGACTATCATATGAGGCATGAGCCTATAATTTATGCTTTTAAAAATACTGCAAAACATAAATGGTATGGAGGAAGAAAATTAACTACTGTTTGGGAATTCGATAGACCTACTAAGTCAAAGCTTCATCCAACTTCTAAGCCATTAGATTTAATAGGATTTCCAATGAAGAACTCATCTATTGAAAATTCTATAATATTAGATCCTTTTGGTGGTAGTGGAAGCACATTAATAGCTAGTGAGCAGTTAAATAGAATTTGCTATATGTCAGAGTTAGATCCAAAATATGCAGCTGTAATTATAAAGAGATATATAAAGGAAGTTGGAACAGATGAGGAAGTTTATCTTTTAAGAGATGGAGAAAAAATTAAATATAAAGATGTTGTAAAGGAGCAGTAGCTGATTACTCGGTTATATGCTCTTTTTATTTTGAGGAGATGATAATTTGGAGTTTATTGATTTATGTGCTGGAATTGGGGGATTCAGACTTGGCTTAGAATTAGCAGGGCATAAATGTGTTGGATTTTGTGAAATAGATAAATATGCAGTTAAATCATATAAAGCTATGCATGATACAGAAGGAGAGTGGTACAGAGATGACATTACAAAACTTAAATCAGAAGAAATTCCCTATGCAGACATCTGGACCTTTGGATTCCCATGCCAAGACATCTCAGTTGCAGGAAAACAAAAAGGACTTAGAGGAGAAAGAAGTGGAATCTATTTCTCAATTATTGACCTTATCAAAGGCAAAGAAGAAAAAGATAAGCCCACATACCTTCTTATTGAAAACGTTAAAAATCTGTTATCAATTAATGGAGGATTTGACTTTACCACAGTTCTCTCTGAACTGGACCAAGCTGGGTATGATGCAATGTGGCAAGTGCTTAATTCTAAAGACTTCGGAGTCCCTCAAAATCGAGAGCGTGTGTTCATTATCGCAAATCTTAGAAGCAGAGGTAGACGAGAAATATTACCTATCGGAGGAGAAAACTCAGCAGCTATTAAGCAAATTATAGATGGGAGACAAGGAGATAGGGTCTTAGATCCTAAAGGAATATCATGCACACTAACTGGCAACGGTGGAGGGTGGGGTGGAAAGACGGGACTTTATTTTATAGATCAGTCAACTACTAAAACTAAAATTACAGAAAACTCTAGGTGTATTACTTCAAGATACACTGCTGGAATTGTAAATAGAACAGCTATGAATAGTGGAGTATTAGAAGCTAGAGCAGTTATAACTCCAGAGCGTAAAGAGAAAAGGCAGAACGGTAGAAGAATGAAAGATTTAGATGAACCAATGTTTACCTTAACTGGTCAAGATCGTCATGGTGTAGCAATTAAAGAAGCTACAAAAAAAGGGTTTGCTGAAGCAGAAATTGGTGACAGCATTAATGTTTCCTTTCCTAATAGTAAAACAAGAAGAGGGAGAGTTGGGAAAAAGGTGGCACAGACTTTGGATACTAAGTGTATGCAAGCTACTCTTTCAGATAATTATAGAATCAGAAGATTAACACCTAAAGAATGTTTTAGACTTCAAGGTTTCCCAGATGAAATGTTCGAAAAGGCAAGAAAAGTTAATTCAGATTCACAATTATATAAGCAAGCTGGAAATGCAGTAACAGTAAATGTAGCATATGCAATAGCTATGACACTAGGAAAAGAATAAAGAAATACTCACATAAACCTTGACTTAAGGGCCCTCCTGAGTGATATATGTATGTAACAAAACTACGGGAGGTAAGTAAAAGTGAAAAAGAAAGATATGTTTAAAGCAAGCTATAATAAAAAGATTTATGAATTTGTAGGTAAGTGGGGTTGTGATATTATCCTTTCACCAGTGGAGGCTGAAGATGATCAATGCTTGATTTACACAGCAAATGAAATAAAAGAGTTTCTTGAAACAGGAGAGTTAGAAAGAATAATAAAATAAAAGCTACCCTTTGAAGTTTTACTTGCAATTCCTGTGGTTTTAAGTGATGTATAGACATAACAAAACTACAGGAGGGATGGAAATGGATAGAAAAGAAAAAGTTAAAATACTAGAGAGGCACTTTGGAATTAAATCAAAGTATTTAGGAGCACTAAGCTTTGCCTATGAAATTCAAACAGATGGAGAAACCTATACCATAGACAGGGAGGGGAGAATAATCTTGAAAAGTGGAGAAGAAAGACAACTTGAAGAAATATTAGAACCTAGACCTGAAGAAGTAGAAGCTCAAGCAGAATTAGGAGTGGAACTTGAAATACCAATGGATGGGCATCAAGGAAACACATTGAGAAATATCTTAAACCTAATCTACAGCAAGCAGCCTTTAATTAAAAAGGTTCTAGGAATAGAAGAAGATCTAGTGGAAACTGACTTTATTGAAGCTTTAAAAGAAGAAAGAGTAAAAAGCATAGACAGCTTTGAAAAGGCACTAAATAAAATAGGCTATAACGGCCACCCTGGAGTAGACTTTGACTTTGAAAATAAGACCTTTACCTTTAAACATGCTAAGGGAGAAGCTGCCATCTGGCTCTTTGCCTTAATAAATAAAAAGGCTAAGACACAAAAGTTCTCACAAGTAAAGCAAACAGAAACAGACAATGAAAAATATACCTTTAGAACCTGGCTTAATAGCCTTGGAATGATAGGTAAAGATTATGGAGAAATAAGAAAAGAACTTCTTGAAAACTTAAGTGGAAACCCTTCATTTAGACATCCTAAAAGGGAGGAAGCTTAAATGGAAAAGCCAAGATGCAAACTTATAGGAGAAAACGGAAATATATTTAATCTTATGGTTATAGCAGCAAGGTGCCTTAAGGAAGAAGGACTTAAAGATCAAGCAGATGAAATGCTAGAGAGAATATATAAATCCCAAAGTTACCTGGAAGCACTAGCCATAATAAGTGAATATGTAGAAGTAGAATAAAGAATATGTATCTATTTAAAAGATAGTACTTGCTATTTACCTCGTCCTGAGTGATATATGTACACAAGGAAACACACCAGAAGGAGGTAAATACAATGCTTACAAGAAACTTTGGAATTGAAATCGAGTTTACAGGAATCACAAGGGAGAAAGCTGCAAGAGTAATAAGGGACCATTTACAAGGACTAATAATAAAAGAAGGCAGCAGCTTTAAAGTAGCAGATGCTGAAGGAAGAAGCTGGCAGATAGTTTATGACGGAAGCTTAAGAAATCAAAGAAAAACAAACGGACAGAAAGTTCCAGCTGGAAGAGAATACAGCGTAGAGCTAGTAAGCCCAATCCTAAAATATGAAAAAGACATAGACAGCTTACAAGAAATGGTGAGAAAGCTAAGAGGGGCTGGAGCTTTTGTAAACAGCAGCTGCGGAATACACATTCACTTAAACGGAAAAGACCACACCTCAAGAAGTCTTAGAAACTTTGTAAACATAATCTACTCAAGAAACGATTTACTTTACACCAGCCTAGAGATAAAAAGTGAAAGAGTAAAATATTGCAAGAAGATGGACCAAAGCCTAGTGGAAAACATGAACAAGAAAAAGCCTACAAGCTTTAAAGAGATAGAGGACATTTGGTATCAAGGCTACTACGAAGGAAGAAGTAGACACTACCACAACAGCCGCTACCATTTCCTAAACCTACACAGCTTTTTCAACGGAGTAGGAACAGTAGAACTTAGAGGCTTTAATGGAACCCTCCACGCTGGAAAGATAAGAAGCTTTATACTTTTATCCCTAGCCATGAACAACCAAGCCTTAACCCAGAAGTTCGCCAGCAGCAAAAAGCCTCAACTGGAAAACCCAAAGTTCGCAATGAGAACCTGGCTTAACAGAATAGGCTTTATAGGAAAAGACTACAAGAACCCAAGAGAGCATCTTTGCAAACACCTAGAAGGAAGCGGAGCTTGGAGATTCAAAGAACAAGCCTAAGCGCAGTGAGGGGGCAACCCCTCCTAGTTTACTAGGGTGGTAGATTTATACCAAGTGTGTATTTAAAGCCGACACAGGCGAAAATGTGGGGCCAGTAAGGAAGATGAAAGAGGTGATAGATGTGAAAAAACTGTATATAGCTTATGGTTCCAACCTAAACCTAGAGCAGATGGAATTTAGATGTCCAGGTGCAAAAGTCTATGGTAAGGGATCTTTAAAAGGTTACCATCTCCTATTTAAAGGCTCACCAAATAATGCGTATTTAACCATAGAGCCTAAAGTAGGAAGCGAAGTACCAGTAGTAGTTTGGAGCATAGAAAAAGCAGATGAATTATCCCTTGATAGGTATGAAGGCTATCCAAACTTTTACTATAAAGAAAATATTCCAGTGGAATTAGAGAGGGGAAAAGTTGTAGAAGCTATGGTCTATATAATGACCGATAAAATAAAAGATAGAATTCATTTAAACTTACCCAGCAAGAATTACCTCCAAGGAGTAAGAGTAGGATATGAAAGTTTTGGCTTTGACCAGGAATATATTGATAAGGCCCTGGAAGAGAGCAAAATCAAGGGAAAGTAAGGCCACAGCTTGGCTTGTAAGGGCTTCAAATAGAGGCCTTGGGACAACAACCCTATTGAAAATTCCAAAGGAGGGGTTCAAATTGGATAAGTTCTTTAAGCAGAAGTATTGCGATAGATGTGGCAGTGATCTTAAGCTAGGCAGAATAATGTCAATGTTTAATGAGGACTGTATCTGTATGGACTGTAAAGACAAAGAAACCGAAGATCCAAAGTATAAAGAAGCAAGAGATGCTGAAGCAAGAGAAGTTAAAAAGGGAAATTACAATTTTAAAGGAATAGGAAAATAGATGTAGATATCTTGAAGAAAGTACTTGCTATATAAGCCCTTCTGAGTGATATATGTATGTAACGAAACTACAGGAGGAGATAAAAATGAATAAGAAAACTGAAAGAAAACTAGAGGAAATAGCAAAGGAACAACTTTTTATTGAAACACTAGAAACTAGAATGTCAGATGGACTAGACTTTCATGACGTTTCAGTATGGGGAGTAAAAGAAGCTTTAAGACTAGCCTTTGAACTAGGAAAAGCTGAAGGTGAAAAAAGATGAACAGACTACAATTTAAAATGATGATGGAAGGCCTTATAACTACAGCTATTGAAAAGATATGTGTTTTAGGCTTTGAAGATGGAAAAGAAGATATAGAAAAAATAGTAGACATGATAGAAGAACTTGAAGCTTTCTGGAACTCAAGTGGAAGCTTAACAGAAACAGACTGGATGGAAGAAATAACATCTACAGTAGAAAGCTTAAAATTAAGAATAGGATAAACTTACGAAAACACAAAGGAGCCTTAAAACTAGGGCTTCTTTTTGATTATAGATTTGGAGGTGAAAGCATGGCGACAAGAGGAAGAAAACCAAAACCAACTGCCCTAAAACTACTTGAAGGAAATCCAGGTAAAAGACCCTTAAATGAACTTGAACCTAAACCTAAAAAACAAGCTCCAAGTTGCCCGTCATGGCTGGAGCCTGAAGCTAAAAAAGAATGGAAGAGAATGGCGAAAACCCTAGAATCAATTGGAATATTAACTGAGATTGATAAGGCTTCTTTTGCTGGGTATTGCCAGGCCTATGCTAGATGGAAGGAAGCTGAGGAGTTTTTAACCAAACATGGAACTATATTTAAAACACCATCTGGATATATTCAGCAGGTACCTCAAGTTTCAATAGCTCAAACCTATCTAAAAGTGATGAAAGACTTCTCTTCTGAGTTTGGACTTACTCCTGCTGCTAGAACTAGAATCCAGATAAATACAAAAGAAGTAGAGTCTGATGATCCAATGGAGAAAATGTTAAGAAGAGCAGGGAAGTGATACTTTTATGGATACTTTTATTCCTACAGAATTTATGCTCCCTACATCTAGCTTCGATGAAGAAAGAGCAGAATATGTAGTTAATTTTATAGAAAACTTAAAACACACAAAAGGTGAGTGGCATAATAAACCCTTCATATTATTACCTTGGCAAAAGAGGATAATCTATAATCTATTTGGAGTTGTAAAAGAAGATGGATACAGACAATTTACTACTGGATATGTTGAAATACCCAAAAAACAAGGGAAAACTGAGCTAGGAGCAGCCCTTGCCCTATATATGTTAACAGCAGATGGTGAATGGGGTGCTGAAGTATATAGCTGTGCAGCAGATAGGGCGCAGGCCTCTTTAATCTATCAAGTAGCAGTGGATATGATTGGACTTTCACCTGCCCTTCAAAAGAGACTTAAAATTGTAGCTTCACAAAAGAGAATAGTCTATCCTGCTATGAATTCCTTTTATCAAGTACTATCATCTGAAGCCTTTACAAAACATGGAATAAACCCTCATGCAGTACTCTTTGATGAGACACATGTCGCCAATAGGGAGATGTTCAATGTTATGACCCATGGTGCAGCAGATGCAAGAAGGCAACCTTTAAACTTTCTTATAACTACAGCTGGAAATAATAGACACAGTATAGGATTTGAACTCCATCAAAAAGCAGAGGATATTCTAACTAAAAGAAAAATAGATCAGTCTTTCTTTCCAACTATATTTGCTGCAGATGAGGATGATGACTGGACAAATCCTAAAGTTTGGAGAAAAGCTAATCCATCCCTTGGAGTAACAGTTCAAGAAGAGAAGATGGCCATAGCCTGTGAAAGTGCTAAACAAAACCCAGCAGAGGAGAATCTCTTTCGTCAACTTAGGCTTAATCAATGGGTAAAGCAATCTATTAGATGGATGCCTATGGAGAAGTGGGATTTATGTAATTTGGAAGTTAAACCAGATGAGCTTGAAGGAAGAGTTTGTTATGGAGGACTCGATCTTTCAAGCTCTATAGATATAACAGCCTTTGTACTTGTGTTTCCACCAAGAAGTGAAGATGAAAATTATATAATACTACCCTATTTTTGGATACCAGAAGAAAATATGAGCTTAAGAGTAAGAAGAGACCATGTGCCTTATGATATCTGGGGAAAGAAAGGATATATTAAAACTACTAAAGGAAATGTAGTACACTATGGATTTATTGAAACATTTATAGAAGAGCTTGGAACTAAATATAATATAAGAGAGATAGCTTTTGATAGGTGGGGAGCAGTTCAAATGACTCAAAACTTAGATGGAATGGGCTTTACGGTAGTTCCCTTTGGACAAGGATATAAAGATATGAGTCCACCAACTAAAGAACTAATGAAACTTACTTTAGAGAAGAAACTATCTCATGGAGGAAACCCTGTATTAAGATGGATGATGGATAATATATTCATAAAAACAGACCCAGCAGGAAACATAAAACCAGATAAAGAAAAAAGCACTGAGAAGATTGATGGTGCGGTAGCTACTATAATGGCCCTTGATAGAGCAATTAGAAATCAAGGAAATACTGGTAGTGTATATGATGATAGAGGGATATTGGTCTTATAATGCCTAAATATACAATAAGATAATTACCTATGATATAATAGTTTATCATAAGAGGTGGTGAATGGCTATATGGATAGACAAAGAGTTGAAGATTTACTATTAGAAATAATGTATCTAGAGGAATTTGAAAGTGTAAGATATTATGCTTATAATTTAGCGAAGCCAATGTGGAATATATTTAAGCTTGAATGGAAATCTATACCTTACTTTTTAAGGGTTATTTGTGAGAAATCAAGACAACTCATCAAGAATAATGAAGTTGAACTAGGAGATATACTTAAATTATATTCTGAAGATCCATGTTATCTTTGGGTAGCAAGTAATATAAATACGGTAAAACCTCAGACTAATTTAAGTGAAATGGAAATAATAGGTAAGCTTATGGATGGTGAAGATGTATCAGAATATGTTGATGTAGAAGAAGAAAAGTTGATTTGTAGTTTAGTATGCTATGCAATTGATAATAATCCGCTTAGGAGTTTAAACTTTAATGAAATATGCAAATCAGAGGTATTTAAATACAGTACTACAGACTATAATTTAACAAATGTAGATACTGTAGAATTTCTATCTAGTGGCTATGTTTATGATAATAAATATTATCTATATAATCGTTGTATAAATAAAGAGAAGATTCAATTATATGATAAGAAACCAGCTATCTTTAGAATAATAGAGGAAGAAATATTAAATCCGGATATTTATTTACGACTGGATGACAGGCTTGCGTCACCTAGTGCAGATGCAATTTCGTTAGAGACTATAGGCTTTGATAGGTTTAGAGGCATTCAATTTAAATTCAGTAAAACTATTCTAAATGATATTAAGAATATAATTGTCCATCAAGATATTAAGAGTCTGGATAAATTGTTAATGGTTGTAAAAAAAGACTTTGATACAGAATTAAATGAAGAATTTTGGCATGTAGAAATAGAAGAATTACCTTATATAGAAGAATCATATAGTAAAAAGATTACTACCACATTTATTCATGGACAGTATTATCCTAAAATTAAGTATTTTAGACACATTGATTTTACTCAGAATCAATATGCTTTAGAAGTATATTTAGAAAAATATGTTGATACAAGCAATACTGAAATACTAATCGATCATTACACTGACAAGAAAAACCATTATAAGATTTGGTGTGTAGAAGGAGCAAATATTAAAGAAGAAACGTGGTATAAACTAGTAAAAGCATCTCTACACAGAGATTATAGAGAACTGTTTGACGAGATTTTAGGGAACTATTAGTATAGCATCTTCAAATTAGAAGGTGCTTTTTTCATGCCTGTTTTTAGGAGGTGATTATAATTAATATATTTTCAAAGTTATTTAAATCAAGAGAAAACCAAGTAATAGTCTATTTGGAAGTACTTATAGCCTTTTATTTGGATATACTACAAGGTAGATGTAGCATTTGCTACTATAATGGCGCTAGATAGAGTGATTGGAAACAAAGGAAATAGTGGTGGTATTGTTTATGATGATAGAGGAATTTTAATATTGTAGAATTTATTGTAAAAATGGTAAAACCGGTAATAATATAAATAAGTATGAGTACAATTATAAGATAGAGAACTATATATAACCTGAATAATAGAAAAGAGGAGGTGAATATGATAAAATGATACAGAGGTGGTTTATAAATATGAGAAATAAAGATGCTTTAATAACAGTAGCTATGCTATCAACGTTTCTTAAAGAAGAAAAAAAAGACTATTTAGATTTAATAACTCCTTTTATATTAAATTTACTGCCTAAAAAGGTAGGAGAAAAGGTTGAGATAGATGAAATAATAAATAAATTAGATAGCGAATATGGTATTGAAGACCTTCCTACAAATGTCTTGATTAATATTCTTAATAGAAACTCTAAATCTAGTATAAAAATATTAGAAAGAAAAAATAAAGAATATTTTGTAAAAAAGGTGTGTGACTCTAGATCATTTGAAGATAATAAACTGAAGATGAAAGAAGATACAGATTATATTATAAAAGCATTAGTAAAGAATTTAGAAGAACATACACCTATTAAAAATATAGATTTAGAAAAAAGCAGAGAAATCTTTATAGATTTTCTTGAGTCTTATGGATTTACTATAATAAATGATATAAATGATTTAAGAGGAGTTACTATAAACAATGAGCGCAATAGAAATAATTATTATGTTGCTCGATTTATATTAAATGAATATAAAAATGAGAGTATTATATTTGACAAAATAATAGAATTAATAAAAGGGTTTCTTATATATAAATCTATATTCTTTTTTAGTACCGAACAAAAAAAGACAATAGAATCTAAAATGAAAGGCACTGTAATATATTTTGACACCTCATTGTTAATAAACGCCTTAGGATATAATATGGAGCAGGAAAAGTTAGCTACAAGAGAATTAATTGAATTGATTTATGAGAATGATGGAATAATTAAAACTTTTAGTCATAATGAAGATGAGGTTGCCGGTATTTTAACGAAATATGCTAAAGACCCTATTGCTAGAAATAGCATGAGGTTGGAATATCTTAATAAAAACAACTATGATGAGTATGATGTAATAAGACTTAGAGACTGTTTAATAAAAAATTTACAAAATGTTAAGATTGAGGTTACGGACCCACCTAGTTATGGAAGGGTTACTGAAGAAAATCTTAAAGATAAAGGATATCTAGATTATGAAGAATTAAAATTAAAGTTAGCTGAAAGAGTTAATTATAGAAATGAGCTAGAAGACTCAGCTTTAAACAATGATGTTGAATCTATCTCTTCAATTAGTAGGCTTAGAGGTAAAGAAAAGTCTTATTCCATAGAAGATTGTAAAGCTGTGTTGGTTACACAAAACACCTCTATAGTAAACTCAGTAAGAGAATTATATAAAGATAGATTTTCAAAGGGAGAAATATCTTTTGCTATCTCTGAGATAGATCTAACTTCTATACTTTGGCTAAAATCATTTGATAAAAACAGTAATATCCCGTGTTTAAAGTTGATGGAAAGTGTTTATGCTGCCCATCAACCTACTAATGAGATTATTGATACATTTATGAAAAAGGTAGTTCAATTAGAAAAGGAAGGAAATATAGATTCAGAGGTAGCACTCTTGATAAGAACTCAAAATACTTTACAGCATGATTTAATAGAATTAACAGAGAATGATATAAATAAAATATCATTAGAAACAGTTAAAAAAGTTGAACAAAGGTATATTGAGAAAATTAGAGAAACTGATAAAAATAAGATTGATGAATTGATAAAAGAAACAAAAGTATATGATTTAAAAAAAGAAAAAGCATATAAAGATATTGAAAAGGAAGTAAATAGTATAATAAATAATTATGAAAAAAGATTGATATTAATATCAAGAATAAGTTTAACAGTTCTTTTTATTATTGGCCTGTATGCAACAATTATAGGAACGGAACACTATAATAACTTTTTTAATATAGTAGTTATGGTATTAGCATTACTAGGAGTCTTAGATACATTCAATTCTAAATATACGATTATACTTAAAGTTATTGATAAGAAAAAACAAAGAAAATTTGACTCAATATATAGTAAAAAGATAGATGAACTGGATAAAATATTTAAATAAAATATTAAAGATTTAGCATCTTCAAATTAGAAGGTGCTTTTTTCATGCCTGTTTTTAGGAGGTGATTATAATTAATATATTTTCAAAGTTATTTAAATCAAGAGAAAAACCAAGTAATAGTCTATTCGGTAGCACCTATAGTTTTTTCTTTGGGGCTACCACTAGTGGGAAGACAGTAAATGAAACAACAGCTATGCAAACTACAGCAGTATATGCCTGTGTTAGAATCTTAGCTGAAACAATAGCTTCACTTCCATTACACACATATAAATCAACATCAGAAGGAAAAGAAAAGGCAAGAGATCACCCAATATATCATCTTCTTTCAGATGCACCAAATCCTGAGATGACTTCATTTGTGTTTAGAGAAACACTTATAGGTCATCTTTTATTATGGGGGAATGCATATGCACAGATTATCCGTAATGGTAGAGGAGAAGTCGCAGCACTTTATCCCCTAATACCAGATAAGATGAAAATAAAAAGAAGTGAAAGAGGAGAAATCTACTATCTATATAACAAAGAAGGTCAAGACTATATTTTAAAATCACAAGAAGTTCTACACATTCCAGGGCTAGGATTTGATGGACTTGTAGGATATTCTCCAATTGCTATGGCTAAAAATACAATTGGAATGGCGTTAGCAACTGAAGAATACGGAGCTAAGTTCTTTTCAAATGGAGCAAATCCAGGCGGAGTATTAGAACACCCAGGAGTGGTTAAAGATCCATCTAGAGTAAGGGATAGTTGGAACTCTGTATACCAGGGAAGCACTAATTCTCATAAGGTTGCTGTACTAGAAGAAGGGATGAAGTTTCAAGCCATAGGTATTCCTCCAGAACAAGCACAGTTTCTTGAAACAAGAAAGTTCCAAACTGAAGAGATATGTAGAATATTTAGAGTACCACCTCATTTGGTAGCAAGTTTAGATAAGGCAACATTCTCAAACATAGAGCACCAGTCAATAAGTTTTGTGGTTCATACAATAAGACCCTGGTTAGTTCGGATAGAGCAATCTATTAATAAGGCTTTATTTAATGAAGCTGAAAGAAAAGAATACTTTGTAAGCTTTGTTGTTGATGGCTTACTTAGAGGAGACTATAACTCCAGAATGCAAGGTTATGCAACTGGCATACAAAATGGGTTTATGTCTCCAAATGATGTTAGGTCTCTAGAAAATATGAATCCAATCCCAGAAGAGGAAGGGGGAAATGTTTATATGGTTAACGGGAATATGCTAAAGCTTAAAGATGTTGGAGCATTTGTAAAAGATAAAGACACTAGTGGAGGTGATGAAAATTAAAAAGTTTTGGAACTGGATTAAAAATGAAGAAGGAAGAACTCTATTTCTAAATGGAGTAATCTCTGAGGAAACTTGGTATGGAGACGAAGTAACACCCCAAATGTTTAAAGATGAATTAAATAGTGGAGAAGGAAATATCACTGTATGGATCAATAGTCCAGGAGGAGATTGCATAGCAGCTTCACAGATATACAATATGCTTATGGAATACAAGGGAGATGTCATTATAAAGATTGATGGGATTGCAGCTAGTGCAGCTTCAGTAATTGCTATGGCAGGAACAGAAGTACAGATTTCACCAACAGGTTTAATGATGATCCATAATCCCTTAACTGTGGCTTTTGGAGATGCTTTTGAAATGGAAAAGGCAAGGGCAATGCTATCTGAAGTAAAAGAAAGCATAATAAATGCTTACGAAATAAAGACCGGTATTTCAAGAGTAAAGCTATCAAATCTAATGGATTCGGAAAGCTGGTTCAATGCTAAAAAGGCAGTAGAACTTGGATTTGCAGATAATATAATGTTTTCAAAAGTTGAAGGACTAGAAGAAATAGAAGGATTAACTTTCAGCAACATGATAGCAGTAAATTCTATCTTAAATAAATTTCCTAAAGAAGATAAGCCAATAGATAAACCAATAATTGAAACTGGAACATCACATAAAGAACTAGAAAAAAGATTAAATCTAATAAAATAAATGGAGGTAGTATAGATGAATAAAATAATTGAATTAAGAGAAAAAAGAGCAAAACTTTGGGATGCTACTAAGGTCTTTTTAGATTCAAGAAGAAATGAAAATGGACTCTTATCAGCTGAAGATAAAGCTACCTATGAAAAGATGGAAGCCGATGTAATAAGTCTTGGTAAAGAAGTAGAAAGACTTGAAAGACAGGCTGTGATGGACTTAGAACTTTCAAAGCCAACTTCAAACGCAATAAGAAATAATCCAAATAAAAATATGGATGATGAAAAGACTGGCAGAGCATCAAATGAGTATAAGAAAGCATTTTGGAATTCTATGAGAAATAAGAATAACATTGAAATACAAAACACACTGAAAATAGGGACAGATAGTGAAGGAGGATATTTGGTTCCAGATGAATTTGAAAAGACACTTGTCGAAGGATTACTTGAAGAAAATATCTTTAGACAACTAGCTAAAGTAATTACAACATCTTCAGGAGATAGAAAAATCCCAGTAGTAGCAAGTAAAGGAACTGCTTCATGGGTTGATGAAGAAGGAGCAATACCAGAATCAGATGATGCTTTTACACAAGTTTCAATAGGTGCATACAAACTAGCCACTATGATTAAGGTTTCAGAAGAACTCCTTAATGATAGTGTTTTTAATTTAGAGGGCTATATTGCACAGGAATTTGCTAGAAGAATTGGCTCTAAGGAAGAAGAAGCTTTTTTCATTGGAGATGGAGTAGGAAAACCTACTGGAATATTTAATGATACTGCTGGAGGAGAACTTGGAGTTACTGCTGCATCTGCAACAGCTATAACAGTAGATGAATTACTAGATTTATTTTATTCATTGAAATCACCATATAGAAAGAAAGCCGTATTCACAATGAATGATGCAACTGTAAAACTAATAAGAAAACTAAAAGACGGAAATGGTCAGTATTTATGGCAACCATCTATAACTGCAGGAGAGCCAGATACAATCCTAAATAGACCAGTAAAGACATCTTCATATGTTCCAGTAGCAGCATCTGGTACTAAACCTATAGCTTTTGGGGATTTTGGATACTACTGGGTTGCAGATAGACAAGGTAGAAGTTTTCAAAGATTAAATGAATTGTTTGCTGCAACAGGTCAAGTAGGATTTAAAGCTAGTCAAAGAGTAGATGGAAAATTAATACTTCCAGAAGCAATCAAAATTCTAAAAATGAAAGGGTAGGTGAATAAATGAGTAATACAAAGAATTATAAAAAACAAGGGGGAGACAAATGGGTTGTTAATGGAGTACTTGAAGTGACTGAATCAGGGTTACTCCTACTAAATAATAAACCATTAACAAGATCTCAAGGCCAAGCAGAAAGTACAGCTTCAACAATATCGGATTTAAAAGAGGATTTTAATTCATTACTTGAAAAGTTAAAGCATGCAGGTTTAATGGAAACGGAATAGAAAAAAAGAGGGTGAGTGTATGATTTTAGAACTTGAAGAAGCAAAACTATATTTAAGAGTAGAAGGTGATGAAGAAGATACACTCATCACTAATTTTATTTTATCAGCTGAAGAAATATGTGAAGGAATACTAAGGTATCCATTATCTGAATTACAAAATATACCCACCACAATAAATCTAGCAATACTTTATATAGTTTCAAATATGTATGAGACTAGAGAAGATTTTGATATTGGAAATGTACTTGATGTTACTAAAAGACTTCTATTCTTATATAGAAAAGAGAAGTGGTAGATATGACAATAGGAGAATTAAAGCATAGAATAACCCTTCAAACTCTAGAAGCTATAGTTAATGAAAATGGCTTTGAAGAAGAGCAGTGGATAGACTTTAAAACCCTATGGGCTAGTATTAAAAACCTTCACGGTAGAGAATACTTTCAAGCTGCAACAGTTCAAAAGGAAAACACGGTTAAATTCATAATAAGGTACCTTCCTGGAATAGACACTTCAATGAAGATACTATTTAAAGATAAACATTACAATATCACATCAATAGATAATATTAGATATGAAAATAGATTTATAGAAATAAAAGCACTGGAGGTGGATAGTCTTGGCTGATATGAAAGTAGAAGGAATAGAAGATCTCTTAGTTGAAATAGAAAGACTAGGAAGAGAAGGAAGCAAGATAGAAAACAAGGCTCTAAAGGAAGCAGGTGATGCAGTCAAAATTTCCATCCAAAATGAAACTCCTACTAGAAGTGGAAAACTAAAGACTAGCATAACAGTTTCCAGAGTTAAAACTAAAGGTGGAATAAAGCAAGTAGAAGTTGGGCCTGGGAGTGATGGATATTATGGTAAGTTTTTAGAATTTGGAACTGTAAAGATGAAGGCCAACCCCTTTATGTCTAGAGGATATGAAACTTCTAAGAGTGAAGCGGAAAGAATAATTGAAGAAGAAATAAGAAAAGGACTGGGCCTATGAATAGAGAAATACTAGCAGCACTAAAGGATGTAGGAGTTCCAGTAAGATTTCAAACCTATGGTGGAAAAGAAGAAACATATATAACCTTCTTCACCTATCTTGACAAGCCTGAGCTCCACTCTGATGATAGGGAACTAATCACAGGAAATTATATCCAAATAGATGTCTGGAGCAAGAAAGACTATACAGATTTAGTAGATTCAGTTCATCAGAAAATGATAGAAGCAGGATTTATAAAACTAAACTTTTATGATCTATATGAAGAAGAATTAAAAGTTTACCATAAAGTAATGAGATTTTTAAAGGAGGTAATATAAATGGCACAAGTAGGACTAAATGATTTACACTTTGCAATACTGACAAAAGATACAAAGGAAGCCTTAACATACGAACTACCAGAATCAATGATAGGTGCAATAAACGCTACCATAAATCCAACAGTAAATACACAAGAAGTATATGCAGATGACCAGCTTTGGGAGTCTATTTCTTCCTTGGGTAAGATAGATGTTGAAGTAGAAACAGCAGACCTGCCACTAGAGGTAAGAGCAAAGATACTAGGAAACAAAATAGTAGAAGGTGTATTAGTTGAAAATAAATCTGATATCCCACCACATATAGCCCTAGGATTTAAAAGTTTAAAGTCTAATGGGAAGTATAGATATCTATGGCTTTTAAAGGGAGTAGCCCAGCCTATGGCAGAAGATTATTCTACTAAAAAGGATAATGTAGACCATAAAACTCCAAAGATAAAACTTACCTTTATGCCAAGACTCCATGATGGAGACTGGAAAAGAACAGCAGATGAAGATAGTGCAGACTTTACTGGAGCTTTAACCTGGTTTGAAAAGGTTCCAGGAGATACTACCATTATAGGGGGTTAGTCATGCAAATAATATTAAGAATGGATAAAAAAGATAAGACTTTTACAGCGGACTTCATATCTGCAAGAATGGTAAGAAGAACAATAGAAGTATCCGAAGGAATAAACTTTGAAAGCTTGAAGCCAGAAGAACTAGATAAACTTATAGATTATATTGTAGAGCTATTTTCTAACCAGTTCACCAGAGATGATGTATATGATGGACTATCTTCTAAAGATTTACTCTCCACCATCACAAATTGTATCAATGAAGTAGTAGGTGGAATGACTGAATCTACTGGTGGCGAAGGAAAAAACGAGTAGAGGGGAATTCCATGGAGCCCCAAGAATTTATAGATAGTTTGTATCTGGCCCTTTTAGATAAAGGTTGGACACTAAATGAAATAGACTCTATGGATATATTTTACTATCTTAAGCTCTTAACTAGAAAACTTGGAGAAGAAAAAGTGTATATTGATGATGTATTGTAATAAGTATCAACTGTACTTTTTACATTCTCGCTCAAATGACATGTAATTAGAGCGAGAATGTAAATTATATTTACAAACTATGCCTAAAAATCAGTTTCTACTATAATTTCATTAGAGATAGTATATAATATAGTTAATAGATATTCGAATGGAAATATAGATGAATAGGAAGTTGATATTTATGAATGAAAAGCAAATTTTGGAACTGATAAATAAAGGTGAAGGAATCAATATAGAATTTAAAGAAAGTAAAACTAAGCTAAATAAAGATGTGTTTGAATCTGTCTGTGCTTTTTTAAATCGTAATGGAGGACACTTATTTTTAGGTGTGAAAGATGATGGTACCATTGTTGGTATTGATGATGACTCTGTAAAAAAGGTTAAGGATAATTTTGTATCATCGATGAACAACCCTGATAAAATAAATCCTACCTGCTACTCAGAGATCCAGGAGATTAAAACTAAAGGTAAGACAATCCTCTATGTATCCATTCCTGAGAGCTCAGATGTTCATAGATGTAATGGTAAAATATACGATAGAAATGAAGATGGGGATTTCAATATAACAAGTAATAGGGATCTTGTTTTTAAGCTATACATGAGAAAACAAAGTACCTATAGTGAGAATACAATATATCCTGCAGTTAAAATGTCTCAACTCAGAGAAGATATTTTTGAAAAAGTTAGAAGATTTGCATCTAATCGAGTATCCAATCACCCTTGGAAGAGTATGGGTAATATGGAATTATTGAAAAGTGCAGGACTTTATCTTGAAGAGCCTCAAAGCGGGAAAGAAGGAATAACATTAGCAGGGATTTTAATATTCGGTACAGATATATTAATCCATGCTGCACTTCCGCATTATAAAACAGATGCTATTAAAAGAGTACAAAATCTTGATAGGTATGATGATAGGGACTATGTTGATACTAATTTAATAGACAGTTATGATAGACTTATGCAGTTTATAGCAAAACACTTAAATGATAAGTTTTATTTAGAAGGAGACATAAGAACAAACATTAGAGATATGATATTTAGAGAAGTAATATCAAATATTTTAGTTCATAGAGAATACCTTGACCCATTTCCAGCAAAGCTTATAATTGAAAAAAATAGAGTTTATGCTGAAAATGGTAATACAGCTCGTGGTAGCGGAGAAATAGACCCAAAGAGCTTCTCACCATATTCTAAGAATCCTACTATAGCAAAGTTTTTCAGGGAAATAGGATGGGTAGATGAGCTGGGCTCAGGTGTTAGAAATATCAATAAATATAATAAAATTTATTCTGGCTCAGAAGCTCAGTTTATAGAAGGTGATGTGTTTAAAACAATTATACCTTTGGATACTAGAGATACTAGAAAAGTTAATGATCCTGTAGAAGATGAAAAAGATAGAGAAACAAAAGATATATTGGAATTCTGTAAAATACCTAGAAGTAGAGAAGAAATTCAGCAATTTGTAGGGATTAAAAGCACCTCTCACTTTAGAAGGAAAGTATTAAATCCATTAATAAAAGGTGGTTTACTAAATCTAATATTACCAGATAAACCAACGAGTCCAAATCAAAAATATTACTCATAAGACACTTTAAACAAACTAAATAATTAATAGGATATTGAGATAAAGATCAAGCTAGGGTTAAGCTAGGGCCAAGACAATAATTAGGATTAAGCTAGTGATATAGCCACCTTAGAGAGTTGGAAAGTTAGAAAAGGTCAAGCTGGGGTCAAGCTAGGGTCAAGCTGAAATAAGTTAATATAAAAATATTTAGCATCCATTTAGGGTGCTTTTTTTACGCCAAAAAGTGAGGTGATGTAAGTGGCAAAGGAAATAGGAAATTTAAATGTAGTAGTAGGATTAGATTCCACAGGCTTTCAAAATGGAATAGGTGCCTTAAATAGAGAAATGAAAAAGGTTCAATCTGAATTTAAGCTTGCAAGTACAGAACTAGGTAAGCATGGGAAAGAATTGGATGGATTGAAATTAAAGTCAACCAACTTGACCCGTCAAACTGAGCTGCAAAGACAAAAAGTAGATGCTTTAAAACAAGCACATCAAGCTTCCGTAGAAACTAAAGGCAAAGATGCTAAAGCTACTCAAGATTTAGAGATTAAATTAAATAATGCCCAGGCTAAGCTATCTTCCATGGAGCAAGGCTTAAGCTCTTTAAATAAGGAAATAGAACTTCAATCTAACAGCTTCTATAAGCTCTCCCAAACACTAGAACCAATAGGACAAAAGTTTCAAGATGTAGGAAAGAAGATGGAATCAGTAGGAAAAGATTTAACTAAAAAACTTACTCTTCCCTTAGTTGGAATTGGAACTGCAGCTTCAAAAGTAGGCTCTGACTTTCAAGCTGGAATGAGTGAAGTTGCAGCCATATCTGGTGCTACAGGAAGTGATCTAAGACAACTAGAAGAAAAAGCTAAAGAGATGGGTGCTACTACAAAGTTTTCTGCCACTGAATCTGCTGAAGCTTTAAAATATATGGCCATGGCAGGCTGGGATACAAATCAAATGGTAGATGGACTTGATGGGGTTATGATGCTAGCTGCTGCCAGTGGTGAAAACCTAGGATCAGTTTCTGATATTGTAACTGATGCCCTTACAGCCTTTGGTATGGAAGCAAAAGATGCATCAAGCTTTGCAGACTTACTCGCCAGTGCATCATCAAACTCAAATACAAATGTAGCATTACTTGGGGAGTCATTTAAATATGTGGCTCCTCTTTTTGGTGCTATGGGCTACTCTGCTGAAGATGCAGCTCTAGCTCTGGGCCTTATGGCTAATGCTGGTATTAAAGGATCTCAAGCTGGAACAAGTCTAAAGACAGCCATAGCAAACCTTGCCAATCCAACAGATAAAATGAAAGGTGCAATGACAGAACTCGGCATATCTATTACAGATGCTAATGGTGAAATGCTTCCATTTAAAGATGTAATGGGTGAACTTAGAGAAAAATTCTCAGGCTTAACTGAGGAGCAACAAGCTCAATATGCAGCTACAATATTTGGTAAAGAAGCTATGAGTGGAATGCTGGCAATAATAAATGCAACAGATGAAGACTATGAAAAGCTTACAGACTCTACAAGAAATTATACAGGGACAGCTAAGGCGATGGCTGAAACTATGGAAGATAATCTCCAAGGTGGAATAACTAAACTTAAGTCTGCCCTTGAAGGAGTCGGCATACAGATCTTTGAAGTACTTCTTCCTCACCTACAATCTCTAGTAGAAAAACTTCAAGAAGCAGTGGAGTGGTTTGCTAACCTAGATCCAGCTACTCAAGAAACTATAGTTAAAATAGGACTAGTTGCAGCAGCTATTGGACCCCTTCTTTTAATAGGTGGAAAACTTATAGGAGGAATAGGAAGCATTATAGGATTAGTATCAACAGTTTCTGGAGCCATAGCAGTAGCAACTACGGGAGCCGTAGCAGCAACACCAGCAATAGGAGGACTTGCTACAGCTTTTACTATTCTGTCAGGACCAGTTGGACTAGCAATAGCGGGAATTGCAGCAGTTACAGCTGTGGGAGTAGGCCTATATAAACACTTAAGCCAAGAAAGTATTCCTGAAATACAGCTCTTTGGTGATGAGGTTTCCGATTCTACAAAGAAAGCAGTAGGAGGTTTTCTTGAACTTAATGATGAAGCTACTATTGCCCTTAATCAATTATCCTGGTCTGGGCAAGAAGTAACACAGGAAATGGCTGATAAAATTACAGGAAACTTCTCTCAGATGGCAACAGATATTCAGTCGGGATTAGATAAACATCATGAAGAATCCCTTGGTAAAATACAAGGGTTTGTAAATAATAGCACATCACTTTCAAAAGAAGAGCAAGAAGGAATCATAAGTAATATGAATGAAGGCTATGAATCTAGAAAGCAAAAGGTAGCCGATGGAGAAACTAGAATTAAAGAAATACTAGAAACTGCATCAACTGAGAAGAGAGGAATAACAAAAGCAGAGCAAGAAGAGATAAATTCTATCCAAAAAGAAATGGTGGAGACAGGTATTAGAGTCTTATCTGAAAATGAAGTAGAAGCTAAATCCATAATGGAAAGAATGAAAGCTCAAGCAGGAGAGATCACTGCCAACCAAGCTGCTGAAGTTGTTCAAAACTCTATAGAGCAAAAGGAAAAAACCGTTCAAGCTGCTAATGAACAATATGATGAAGTGGTTAAAGAAATAATAAGGCAAAGAGATGAAGCTGGAACCATAACAAAAGATCAAGCAGATAAGCTAATACAAGAAGCAACTAGACAGAGAGACGACACAGTTGAAAAAGCAGAAGAGATGCACGCAGATGTAATAAAAGAAGCTAAGGCTCAGGCTAAAGAACATGTGAATCAAGTAGACTGGGAAACTGGAGAAATAAAGACCAAATGGCAAGTTATGAAAACTGATATCTCAGAGAAGGCTAAAAAGATAAAAGAAGATGTAGCGGAGAAATGGAAAGATATAAAAAAGGACTCATCAGAAAAGTGGGAGAATATAAAAACAGATACAGCTACAAAATGGAAGGATATGAAGGAAGATACTCTTACTAAAGCTGGAGAAATAAAAAAGAGTGTATCGGATAAGTGGGGAGAAATAAAAACTGATACTAGTCAAAAGTGGAAAGACATAAAAAAGGATGTCAGTGATAAGGCAGGAGATATAAAGAAAAACATAATAGACTCCATTACAAATTCAGAATCAGAATGGGTGAAGAAAACAGCTTCAATGCTCACTGCTGCCAATGATAAATTTGGAGCTATGAAAGAGAAAGTTTCTGAATCATTTACTACTGTAGTATCTTCCATAAAAAGTGGAATAGATAAGATCTTAGAATGGAATGCAACAACTGTTAAAGAGAAAGTCTTTAGCATAGTTGAAAAGGTAAAAAGCATATTTTCAAAAGAAGATGCTGATTCAAACTATAGTGGAACTAGCTTCTTTCAAGGTGGACTTACTATGGTAGGAGAACTTGGGCCAGAACTTGTACAATTACCAAGAGGGAGTAAAATCTATAACGACAATGTTACTAAAAAGATGCTATCTGGGGATAAAGGAATCACCCAACACATAGTTATCAACAGTCCCAGACATTTATCTCCTTATGAAACGGCTAGAAAGATTAAAAATGCATCTAAAGAATTAGCAATGGAATGGTAGGGGGTGAAGGATTGAGTAACATAAAAATAACAAACACCAATGGAGAAAGCATCACTCTTGGAAATGAAGCACCTTTATTTCTAGAAAGAATAGATGGGGTAGGAAGACTGGGAGTAGAATTAGAAAACCAGAAGTCACCTGATCAAGATGGAATAACCTATGTCAAAAATACATTTTCAAGTAGAGATATATCTATTGAAGGAATTATCATTAGTAGAAATAATCCAGATGAAATACTAACTTTAAGAAGAAAGATGCAGAGAGTATTAAATCCAAAGCTAGGTCAAGTAACAATAAGGTACAAATATAAAGAGAGCACTAAAGAAATAAAGGCCATAGTAGAATCGACTCCTTCATTCCCATCAGCAGGAAGGGGACTCTTTTACCAGAAATATTTGATTAATCTAATATGCCACAGTCCATTCTGGCTTGAGACATATTATGAATCTAGTGAAATGTCATATATTATGGGTGGACTTAAGTTTAATTTAAAGCTTCCTAGCAAGTTTTCAAGTAGAGGTTTTAAAAGAAAGGCAGTTAATAGTGGTGATGTAGATACACCAGTAAAGATAGAATTCATTGGCCCTGCCACAAATCCAACAGTTACAAATGAAACTACAGGAGAGATAATAAAGGTAAATCGAGAGCTTGGAGAAGGTGATGTACTTTCTATCTGTACTTCTTTTGGTGAAAAGTATGTAAGGATAAATGGTGAAAATGCCTTTCACTATATAGATCTTGATTCTTCTTTTTGGAGCCTTCTTCCTGGAGAGAATATATTAAGTTATAAAAGTAATAACGATAGCATTAATACAAGAGTAAAAGCAATATGGAGAAATAGATATATAGGTTTTTAGAGAGGAGGCATCCTATGGCTGAGAGATATATGTTCTTTGACTCAGTAGAAGGAGAAGATGAAAGGTTTTATACTGCAGATGAATTTGCAGAGTATTTTAGGAAGTTAATATCTAGTGGTATCTTTAATGGAGGAGAAAACTTAAGGGTAAGTGCTAGTGGATCTGATATGAATATATTAATAAATGAAGGCTATGCTTGGATTGAAGGATATTTATATAAAATAGAAACAGAAAGTTTAAGCTTAACACTTGATGCAGCAGATTCATCAATGAATAGAATAGACAGAGTTGTAATTCGCCTTGATAAGTCTTTGGATAAAAGATATGTCAGGGCCTTTATATTAAAAGGAGAAGCAGCGGAAAAGCCAGTACCACCAACATTAAATAGAAGTAATAATATTTATGAAATATCCCTAGCTCAAGTAAAGGTTCTTGCTGGTAAGAGCTTTATAGAAAACTATCAAATTATAGATGAAAGATTAAATAGCGAAGTATGCGGAATCGTTACTCACTTATTTGAACAAGTAGATACTAGAGAACTATTCAATGAATGGCAGCTCTATCTAAATGCTAAAAAGGATCAAGGAGATAAAGACTTCATTGATTTCAAGAAATATATATCAGATAAAAAGTACAATGTAAATATTGAATATGCTACATTTCTAACTGTCTTACAGGGCAAACTTACTACTTTTCAAAACACATGGAATATATGGGTAGATGATAAACTAAGCATTCTTAATGGGGAGTTTTATTTAGAGTGGAACAGCTGGTTTGAGGGCATTCAATATAAGTGGAATATGTGGTTTGAAGGAGAAATAAAAAGGCTTTGGCAGGACTGGGTAAAGGATAAATTAAAATCACCTGGTGGAGAATTTTACACAGAATGGAAGGCCTGGTTTGAAGAAATACAAGATATTACTAATCTAGTGCCACGAAGTCAGTTTAAAGATCATATAAATAAATCAGTGAAAGATGAGGCTCATGGTCTTAGAATGATTGGTAATACTTTAGAAGTAGAGATAAAACAAGGTATATGGTATAAATTAGAAAATCAGCCAACAATTAATACATGGGGAGGGATGTAAATGGGAAGTGCAATAAGACTAAGTAAAGGACAATTAACCACAGAGTTCACTCCTTTATATCAGGTACCTAATGATAGAATAGCCATACTAAAATCAATTATATTAACCAATTTATCAGATTCATCACAAACTGTTAGCTTGAAGATGGCTGGTGCTTATATTATGAAAGAAAAAACACTCTTAGCAGGTGAGTCTTATCAAGCATCAGTATTTGACCAGGTTATAGTTTCTGGTGAGACTATAGAGGGAAAAGCAAGTCAAGGCTTAGACTACTATATAAGTGGTAAGCTCTTACTTCCACAAGATATAGCCAGCGAAACTCAGTGGATGCAAGAGCAGTGGGATAGTTGGTGGGCTACTCATCCAGAAGCGTTTGAAGCTCTATGGAATTCATGGCTACAGAGTAAAACCTCTGAACCAGATGGTATCTTTTATCAAGAGTGGAAAGAATGGTTTGATAGAATTCAGGAAATCACACATGAAACAGCTGACCTAGTACCCTGGACTATATTTAGAAAACATGAAGAGAGTCTCTTAGCTCATGGGGAACTTATAAATACCCATCGAACGGAGAAGGACAATAAGGGGATTTTCACTAAAATTCAGTGGTATCGCAGGGATAAAACATTGGCTAAGGAGTCAAAACTAAATGGTGGAAATTCTCCAAGATATGCCAATCGAACAGTCACATATTTTGAAGCAGATGGAGAAACAATTCAATCTACAATCCTTTATAAGCAAATATATAATGAAGAGGGAGATTGGATAGAGGAGGTAATTATAGATGAATGATCTAATACTACATGGTTTTGGGCAGGCACCAACAGGGGGAGGTTCAGGTCAAGTTCCTATAGAAGGTTTAACTCCAATTATTACTTCAGACAAGTTAAAGGGGCTAGGATTAAAGTTTGCCAATAAATCCCTTGGTACCTTATCTGATAGAAGGGGGGTCAATCATTATAATGATGGAAAAGTATATGTATTACATTCTTCAGGGGTTACCATCTATGATGCAGTTTCAGGGGAGGTAATAGCGGAAAACTATCATCAAACTTCTTCAGCAAATATGACTCCAGATACTGCAGCGACAGACGGAAGTTACTATCTAACATATAGTTCTAAACTATATAAATATAGCTTGGATGGGACTTTAATTTGGGAAGCCTCAACAGGAAGTAGTTTTACTTGTATTACAGTAGACGCTTCTG
Source organism: Tissierella creatinophila DSM 6911 (assembly GCF_001940565.1). Classification (GTDB taxonomy): domain Bacteria; phylum Bacillota; class Clostridia; order Tissierellales; family Tissierellaceae; genus Tissierella_A; species Tissierella_A creatinophila. Next base: position 1,570 of record NZ_LTDM01000022.1, on the reverse strand, counting down.
GTGTATATGTTGGAAATACTTCTTCATCAAATTACTATGTATATAAATATAACAGAAGTAATGGACAGAGTATATGGAGTTCAGGCAATATCTCTTATAGAGTAATGGATATTGCAGTTACTAGTAATGCAGTTATTGTAGCTACCGAGAGCTATAGAATATATAGACTTAACCCTAGCAATGGAAGTCAAGTATATGTGTATACACTGCCTAATAGTGACAACGCTTATGCCTTAGCTATTGAACCAAATACAAATCACTTTTATTCTATAATCTATAATAGAACCTTAAGAAAACACAGCTTCCAAACAGGGGAGCCTATTTTCACTTTAAATAACACTAATGTAACAACAGTATATAATTTATTTGTAGATGGTGGAAACAATGTATATACAATTTCTAATAGAGAGATTACTAAACTAGATAATCAATTGACAGGTTTTATTTGGAGGGAAAATCATGATATCACTGATAACCCTATTAATGCATATGGCTTTGATAAGGAAAAAGGGAATATTTATATACTAAGAACTCATACAGCAAAGATCCTATCAACTGAAAAAGAATGGTCACCATTTATCTTGCATCAATTTGAAGGGACTGTTAACTCCATAGATATAGATAAAAGTGGTAATTTTTATGGTGCCAGTGATGACTGGACAGTAAGAAAGTTTAATGCAGCAGGTAAAGAAGAGTGGATATATAGACATATACGTATGCTGAACTTTGTTAAAGCAGATAAGGATGGGAATGTATTTATTGCAGACTCTTCAAGGGTATTTAAAAAGCTTAATCCACTTGGAGTAGAGCAGTGGTCTTTGAGTATATCAGGAGTTTCAGGAGACATTAAAGACCTAGTAATAAACAGTGAAGGAGTAATAATTCTTAGCATATCATACTGGCATTCATCATCATCAAGCAGGAAGGATTATTTAGTTAAAATATCAAGTGACGGTAAATTTATAAGTAGAAAAGAAATAGGAAATAGCGGAGTCTTTAATAGCCTACACCTTTGGGATGATAAAACTATTCTAGCTGTAGATAGACTATATGATATTGAAAGCCTTAGATGTGTGGAGTTCTTTAATAATGCAAATCCAATATTTAGCGTTCAAGGAGACTTTATTTATGGTTTAAGTAGTTCCAATATAAAAGTCCTTAATAAGTATTCAGGCGGACAAGTGAATTCAACTAATATATCAAATGTTGATTATACAAACCTTTATTTGAAAGTGGCACAAGGCTTAGATGGAGCAATCTATGTAGCAGATAGCAAGAAAACCTTAGTTAAATTAAATAAGAAAGGTGAAGAACTATGGCGTTACCAAGCTAGAGATAATATAGCTGATGTGAAAGTAGATGATGATCATAATATTTACCTTGCTACAGGATATTATATTGAAAAGCTAACTCAAACATTTGGAATAGATAGTTATGAAAATATAGATAGTTGCAGAATAGAGTTTTGAAATTATCTAAGGTTATCCACAAAGGGAAATTTAATTCAATAAATAAATATGCTCGTTAATTTTGGAGAATCTAGTTATACACAGAAAAAGGGCATAGAAAA
>NZ_LTDM01000021.1 GCF_001940565.1 Tissierella creatinophila DSM 6911 | reverse complement strand
TAACATAGATTTTAAAAACTCAAATATAATCATATAATCTTTTCATCTCCTATCATTCTAGTTCCATAACAGCCTCTTTTATTTCCTTTTCTATAATATCTTTTGAAATTCTATCAATCTTCTTCTTACCATTTATTATCAAAGTACCTTTAAAAATAACTCCATATTTTTTTATATAATCAAAGTCTTTCCCTGCATAATAAATTTTCACATCAACTTTTCCTTTATGTTTTGCTGCAGCAGCCTCTACAGCTCTGGTATAACCATCACATCCAGATCATGTATTAATAAATTCAACCAATATCTTACTCAAATAAGCACCTCCAACAAATAACTTATGTATGTTTCTTATAATTACTGTCCTAATAATAATAATACGTATTATTAATTATTTATCATTTTAGCTATTAATAATGAAATGTTTTATAAAGTTATTACTTGGTCTAATTCTACGTTTTCTAGGCAACCATAAAGTACTGGAAAACATCCAATAGCTGCTCCAGGTATTATCTTGTCTTGAATCTCTCTTTCAAAAACACATTGATCACAAGCAAGTATTATCATTCCCGTTTCATCATGAAGCTTTTGTAATCTCTCCCCTAAATCTGTGTTCTTTAACAGTAAATATGTATTGTCAAATACAAAAAACATTCCTACAACCTCAGCACCATGACCTTTAGCTTCCATTTGTGGAACAATCATATCTCTTAGGATTGTTCTACTATTATCTGACGATATAACATATGCAACTTTCATATTTATTCCTCCTTTTTTTCTACCTCTAATGATTTTAAAATAATCCATTGCTTTTTAAATAATTTCTTGTTACAATAATAACAATTATTCTGCTTAAACTAAATAATTTCTATATCCTTATCACCCTTTTCCAGTTACTAACTTTAATTACAATTTATAGTAACGCATTACAGTGGTAAAGTCAAGCGTTATTGTTTAAATCTAAATCTAAACAATAAAAGGCCTTGTAATATCTATCTCTAGCTATTACAAGGCTTCTATCATCTAATACCACTGAGTGTTTATACTTTAGTGATTTTTATTTATTATATTTTCAATCATTTATTTTTCATTGTAATCCTTATACTTATCTCTCGGTTTCATCATTTCTACTGAATAATCCGTTATTATACCATCTACTCCCAGCTTTAAAAGTTTCTCAGCTTTATAATCATTGTTTGTAGTCCAAGTAAAAACTGCCTTTCCAGATTTATGAAGCTCTTTTATCATCTTTTTATTTATTAGTAATTCTTTTACGCTTATAAAATCTACTGGCATCTGGGAGAGTTTTTTAGTTGGAAAAACTCCAATTCTTCCTTTAAAAATATAGCCTATAGATAAATCTTTATATTTTTCATTAAAATCTTTTATTATATCATATTCTGCTGTTTGAAATATAGTTTCTTCTAATATTCCTTCTTTTTCTAAAACCTCTATAGTCTTATCCACTACACTCGCTTTTTCTTTATCATGAGTTTTAAATTCTACTAACAAATTGGTTTTTCCTTTTACTTTTCTTGAAAGCTCTTCTAATAATGGAATATCATCTTTCTCTTTTCCATCTTCTAGTGTAACTTTTTTTACTTCATCTACTGTTAAATTGCTTATCTTTTTACGTGTATCTGCTAAACGTTTTAAGCTATTATCATGTATAACTACCGGAACACTGTCTTTAGTCAGTAGAATATCTATTTCTACATAATCAGCTCCATTAGTACCAGCATATAAAATAGTATCTATTGTATTTTCAACCCCATAGTTTCCACCTCTATGCCCTATTAGTAACTGCTTTTCATAAATAGGTATTATACTTTCATCACTATATATATTTACTCCTATTATTATAACTAAAGTTACAAATATAAATGCTTTTATATGATTTCTAATTTTAAATATTTGATCTTGTATAATTTGTAGTATCTTTCCTAGTATCGACCACAGTTTTTTACCAAACTGTCCTAACTTTATCTTTTCATATACCTCTTCTCTATCTAAATCACCAGATCTAACATGCAAGTTATAGTTTTCAAGACTTATTGCCAATATAAATGGTGCTATGAATAAAGTAAATATTGTTATAGATATATTAGATGCACTCCTTATTATTAGGGGTAACATAGACTGTAAAATTTCTAGTATCATAAAAGGTGGATACGTTAGGATTAGCCAAATCAACATTACAATCATCATTAAAAAAGCAATTTTAAATTGTTCATTTTTAACTGTTTTAAAACTAATTTTTGAAGCCTCTTTAAAAGATTTATTACTAAATATCATAATAGGTAGTACTATAAATAATTTTGTAAATAAATATATCAATCCTATCCCTAGTAAGATGGATAATATTTCACTTCCTGGAAATTTAGAAATCTTCTTTATTATCCAATGTGGAAAAGAAAAAATAGGATAAAGGGATGTCTGCATACCAATATTAAAAATCGGAATTAAAATCAAGATATAAAGAACTAATCCTATGTTTTTGTTCTTTATAACGTCTTTCAACTTTAATAACGCAGTTTCCGTAATTTGCAATAATTTTATTTTTTCTTTTTTCTTACCACTATCTAATATCAGTAAAATTACACTTAATTCATAATATACAAGAATTATTGATATAATCATTAAGACTACGATCATAAGGTATCCCGTAGATCTTAGTAAAAACCTAGTTATATCTTCATTAACTAAGAACATATATGATCCATCTTTATTAAATAAAGAAACAATAATTTCTATAATTGGCTTAAATATTACCAATATTACCCCTTTGTAAATCACTTCAAATAATACTAGATATATAAATGTATCATAAATCATTCTTAAGGAATTATTTAATATCCTCTTTTCATTTAATACTCTTTTTTCCATATCTTTAACCTCCCTTCATATATAATGCTTTATACCCTAGTATTCTTTAACTATGCTATAACTACCATTTTGTTTTTTCCCATATATTAGTTTATATAATTACTACACTTTTTTATTTAAAGAACCTTACCTCTTAAGTTTTTCTCAATAAACTTGGTTTTTTTGAAATTCTAGTATCTTGCTTTTTCTTCCCATAAAAATAGCTCCTCTTTGTCTGAAACAGTTTTATTATTTAAACTATCTATTACAAGAGGAGCATATCAATTTAAATTAAATCAGGGATTTTACTTATTTCTTTGGTTTAATTGAAATCTTTATAAGATTGTATTTACTTTATTGTTAACTTTTATCTTTATGGGTATTTTTATCTTGGGTTTTTCTGTATGTCATCATTTATTTTTTACAAATATTCCATGAAGTTCTACATAATAATCTGTTTTTTCCTTTATCTGATCCCTATAAATGTTAATATTATCAAACACCAATAGTATTGAAATATCTTCTGTTTCTATTATTACGTTCATATCTTCAAATGGTACTTTAATTTCACTATTTTGTTTTGAATTATATTTGATTGATAAATCTGATAGATATTTACTCATATCTTCTTCAACAATTATCTTGTCTTCAAGTTTTACTATAATCTTAGGAACTCTTTGAAATTCTCTTGTTATCATAATCTCGTAACTTCCATTTTTCCCTTTAAATCTATTAGTTGTATCTGACTTCTCATTTGGTAGGACTCTCAAACTCAAAGAATAATCACTTATATCTATTGCATCTGTTTCAAGCCTAAAGTTACTTGAAGTGTACTCTGATGGGTCTGGATATACTCCATAAGTCTTTTCAAATCCAAAAGTATCTTTAAAAACCTTTTCATCGTTTAAGTCTTTCTTAAACCAAATAGGAGTATTTTGTTTCTCAGAATATGAAATAAAATCTACTGCATCGGTAATCTCACCTCTTATTACATATTCAACTTCTTTATTATTAGATACTATCTTATCATCTACTAAAAGTTTTTCATTGATTAATGTTTTCCTTAGTCTATTTACTTGAGAGTTAAAAGTAATATCTTGATATCCAATGATTGGCAATACCCAGATTATTGAAATCACAATTGCTGTAATTGCAACCTTTCTATATGCTTTATCCTTTAGGAAAATTAATAGTAATACGGATATAATCGCAAAAATCCAAATCATTAGAAACGAATATTCTGCGGTCTTTAAACCAAATTTATTTAACTGAGCGAAAAGTGCCCATGCTTCAAATATTAAAATTAAAATTCCAGCAAAGGGATATACTCTTTTGTAAAATTCAGCTATCTTGGTATCATGTTTGGATACCATTATATAGAGCCATATTCCTATAATTACATAACTTGATGCAATACTAGATAATTGATTAAAGGACACATCTACACCTTTTAAAAGAACTCTTACAGACCAAATTAAAAGAACTACAGTCAAAGCCATTATAATCGGTATCAAAATATAATCAAATAATACAAATATAAATCTTGGTTGCTCTTTTACTTTATCAATTTCCTCTTTGTTTTCTGTTCCTCTAAAACTTGGAAAATATCCTAAAAATATAGTATATGTCAAGAATCCAACAGCCACACCTAGATATTGATAGACTCTAGAATCTAAATTCCTATATACCAATGCTTGAAATGCTCCTAGCACACCAGAAACTCCTGCCATTATTACTAATCCATAGATAGCTGAAATTATAAAAGCTCTCTGAGTAATAAAAAACGAATCACTAAAAGTATCTACAAATTTAGATTTTGAAGTTATATATACAAATGCAACTATACTTACAAATATAGCAACACTTACTCTTGCCATAGCAATATCTGATAAATAAACTATTTTATCTTCTCCAATTTTTCCACCATAAAAATATAAAAGTAAAAAGCTTATAATCGCCAATACAATACCAGATACATTTGCTAATACAAAGGATGATTTTTTCCTATCAGATCTTACTTCTTCTAAAGCTACAGTCGCCATAGAAAATACAGCACCTAAGAAAAAAGAGATTTGAATACTGTCAAATAAAAGAGTATATGTTTGTTGTACTTCCCAATCCATTGTTATCTTTATAATTGCAGTAATACTAATCACAATCGCACTTATAATAGCAGCTGGAAATCTATAAAATGATTTAGCAGCACCTTTAAAAACTTTTTGAATTTGCAAACCTAAATTAATCATAATATAATCTCCTCTCATATAAGTAAATGTTTATATATATTATACCCACAAATACCATATACAATTTTAAATGTAAAATATTTTTATTTTAAACTTTTACCTACTTCATTTATTATTTCTATAATCTATGTTATAATAAAACCCATTAATAGAGATAAAAAATACTATGTATTCTTAATTTTCTTACTGGAGGGGTTAATTTGAAATTAGCTGAAGCATTGATTCTAAGAGCAGATTTACAAAAAAGAATAGAACAAGTCAAAAGCAGATTAAGAAATAATATTCTAGTACAAGAAGGGGAAAGACCAAGTGAAGAACCGGATTTTTTATTAAAAGAGCTTTTTTCCAATCAAGATGAATTATCAAGCCTTATTAAAAGAATCAATACAACTAATAATCTAACTAGATTTGATGATAAATTGACATTGGCAGAGGCTTTAGTTGACAGGGATATTTTACTTGAGAGAAGATCTATATTAGCTAATGCTGCTGAAGAAGCAAGTGTAAAACCAGATAGATACTCTAGAACTGAGATAAAGTATGTAAGTATTATAGATGTTAAGGAGTTTCAAAAAGAAGCAGATAAATTATCAAAAGAGTATAGAGAACTTGATACAAAAATCCAAGGATTAAATTGGATTATTGATCTAGTTTAAAATAGCAGGTAGCTTTTAGATATAAAGGTGAGTATAAAAATTTTTCTACTGATGGAGATTTGGGGGCAAAGTCTGCGGTTCGATTCCGCTTTAACAAATTACGCTCATAAAAGTTACACCAGTACAAATTATTTATAATTGTTACTACCACATACTAATTTATATTTAAAGCGAGGGTGGGTAAGGGGAAAATAAGTATAGAATGTGGATTTAATTACCACATTCTATACTTATTTTAGTAAAGATATTAAGGAGATCATCAATGCTTGTAGACTCTTTTTCTTTTCCAGAACGATCAAGAATGATATTTCCTTTGTCCATCATTAAAATACGATCTCCGTATTCAGCAGCATAGCGTAGGTTATGTGTAACCATCATTGCTGTAAGTTTTTTCTCGCGAACAATCTTATCGGTTAAAATCATAATTGTTTCAGCTGTTTTGGGATCAAGTGCTGCGGTATGTTCATCTAAAATTAAAAAATCAATAGGCGTTAAAGTTGACATAATTAATGAAACAGCTTGTCGTTGTCCACCAGATAGAGCACCGAGCTTAACATGGAGTTTATCCTCAAGTCCAAGGCCTAGTGAAGATAATTGTTCTTTGTAATAATCAATACGAGATTTATTTAAAGCCCAAGATAATCCGAAAGTTTTTCCTTTATGATCGGCAAGTGATAAGTTTTCAAGTATTGTTAAATTTGGACAACTCCCCATAGAAGAATTTTGGTAAACCCTACCAATACTATTATGGCGTTTATGTTCAGGCATTTTAACAATGTTTTTACCATTGATTATAATTTCACCTTGTTCGATAGGTATATTGCCGCAAATAATGTTTAATAGAGATGTTTTACCACTTCCGTTACTTCCAACAATAGATACAAATTGACCATCCTCTATTGTCAAATTAAAGTCATCAAAAAGACACATTTCGGTAACAAGACCGGGATTATAAATTTTGGTGATGTTTTTAAGCTCGAGCATTTTTGCTCACCACCTTTGTCGTTTTTTGCTGATAATTTCCATAAACTAAAATAACTAAGAAAAGAATGCTAGTTACAAGTTTTAATAGATTTGCAGGAAGACCAAGAGTTAAAGCAACTTGAATACATGCTTTATATACAATGCTTCCAACAAGGACTGCAGTTGTTCCTTTTACAAAACCAAATCGTTTAAAAATTGTTGTGCCCATAATAACTGTTGCAAGTCCGAAAACAACCTGCCCAGTTCCCATCGTGCTTGAAAAAGAACGTTGTTCTTGACAAACAATAGAACCAGATAGTGCAACGAGTGCATTGGCAATTGTTAATCCAATAATTTTCACAGTCCCTTTATCCTTTGCGAGCATTGTTACAACAAGATCATTATCGCCAACAGCTCTAAGTAAAAGACCGTTTTTTGTCTTGAAATAAAGGTCTAATATAAGTTTAAATGCAAGGGCAATAATTAGTGTGATAACAAGTTTACGATAAATAAGAGGAATATTTCCAAATAATACGTTAAATATACCACTTGTAAAAATTGTATCAATCGTGCGATCAACAATAAGGTTTGATCCAGCAATTTGTAAATTAATAGAGAATAGTCCAGTCATCGTAATAATTCCTGCAAGCAAGGCACGTATATTTAATCGTACATGAATAAATCCAGTAACTAACCCTGCGAGAGCACCAAAAGCTAAGGCAACTAGTAATGTTAAATAAGGATTTACATTATTGGTAAGTAGAACTGCGGTAATGGCAGCACCAAGAGGAAAACTGCCATCAACAGTCAGGTCTGGAAAGTCTAAAATTTTGTAGGTAATATACACAGCATAGGATAATAATGCGTATATTAATCCTTGAGTTATAGTATTTACAGCTAAATCAATTATATTCATAATAAATTCTTCTCCTAATCAAGTTCTACAGGAACAGTATCTTCTTTAATGGATTCAGGTAATGTTATGTTAAGTTTTTCCAGCGCATTTGTATTTGTATATATATGATAATCCTTGATTGTTTCATAAGGAAGATCAGTAGCTTTGGCTTTACCTGTTAAAACTTTTGCAGCCATTTCACCAGTACGAATACCTAGTTCAATATAGTCAATACCAGCAGCTGCAACACAGCCTAATTTCACTTGTTCAATTTCACTACCATAAATTGGAATTGAAGCAGCATTTGTTTTATCTAATATAGCAGGTAAGACACCAACGACATTGTTATCTGTTAAATTTGAAAAAGCATCGACATCTTTGGAAATCAATGTGTCCACTGCTTGAGTTACTTCAGATTGTTGAGTGATTCCAATAGCCTCAATAGTAAAACCATAATTAGGAGCTTTTTCTTTATATTCAGCAATGGCTGAGATTGAGTTTGGTTCGCTTGTTGTATAGGCTATCCCGATTGTTTTTGCATCTGGTTGCATTGCCCTGATAAGTTCAAGTTGTGCATCAATAGGTAGTTTATCACTAGTACCAGTTACGTTTCCTTTGTCAAGTTTAGCTTCAACAGGATCAGTAACCGCTGTAAATATAACAGGTATATCTTTCTCTTCTGTTGCAGCATAAAGAGCAGTTGCCGATGGTGTAGCAATACCAACCATTAAATCGACATTGTTTGAAGCAAATGTTTGAGCAATCTGTGTGTTAATAGAATCATCAAACCCAGCATTTTGGTAGTCGATTACAAAATCTTCACCTTCCACTAAACCAGATTTTTCTAAGCCTTGAATAAATCCTTCTCGACAGTTGTCTAAGGAAGCATGTTCTCCATATTGAGAGATTCCAATTTTGGGAATTGAATCTTTGGAACATCCAGTTAAAATTGTTGCTAGTAAAGATATAGTTAGTAGTGTTAATAGTCCTTTTTTCATAGTTAATCCCCCTCTTATAATATGTTTAATTTAATAATTGCCTTTAGTATCTATTTAAAATAAAGAAGCACAGCTTCTTTAAACCATAAAAAAACTTCTGTCCTATAACAATAGGACAGAAGTTATATCTTCTGCGGTACCACCTAAATTGATGCAAAGCATCCACTTAATACGTACAAATATACGTTTCCATTGGATAACGGGCTGGATTCCCGTTGGTCATTACTAGGCAATATGCCGTTCCTACCACCTTCATGAGCCCATTCCATATGACGAGGACTGTTGCAATTTCACCACCTGCAACTCTCTTAAAATCTTCCGAACACATGTACTTTTCTCATTCTCTAGTTTATACGTTTTGATTTATACTTATAATACACTTAAAGAAAGTTTTTGTCAATAAAAACTTTAAATATGTTTAGTATTAATTTAAAATAGAATAAATAAATATAGATTTATCCTTCTAAAAAGGGATGATTTTTCGAATTTAAAGATGTTAGATAAGCCTTTATTAAACGCACTTTTAGATGAATATGTATATTTTCATGATATAGCGAATGAATATAATATTAAAACTGCTGTAGATTGTTTTATATTGGGATTTATTTATCTAATTACAGAAGTAAAATAGTTTTGGCATATGTCTACAGTAATGGAGCAAATAATCTCATGATTCTTCCAGTTAAAGTCATAAATATATTATATTTCTTGATATCATTTAAAGTGACTTTCTGTGACTGGTCTAAAGTCTTCCTAAAATCCAATTTAATATCTGCAATAGCGCCTGTTTCTTCCATATATAAACCACATTCAAAATGATGGTATAAACTTCTATAGTCAAGATTAACCGTTCCAACAACTGCCTTCCTGTCATCACTTAGAAATTGTTTTGCATGCATAAATCCTGGTGTATATTCATAGATTTCCACACCAGAGTCTATCAACTCTTTATAGTGGCTTCTAGATTGAGCGAATACAAACTTTTTATCTGGTATATGTGGCATTATAATTTTCACATCAATTCCTCTTCTAGCTGCAAATTGTAAAGAAGTTACCATTTCACCATCTAAAATTAAATAAGGTGTCATAATATAGACATAATCTTCAGCCCGATTTAATATATCCATATATATCATTTGTCCTACTTTATCGTTATCTAATGGAGAGTCACCATAGGGTATTACATAGCCTTTTTCTTTTTTATCTAGTGCTTTTGATTTATATAAATCCATCATGTAAGTCCTATTTTCTTCACTGGCATTCCACAATTGTAAAAACATTATTGTAAAGCTTTCTACTGCCTGACCTTGTATCATAACAACTGTATCTTTCCAATGACCGTATACTTCTATTTCATTTATATACTCATCTGCAAGGTTAATCCCTCCAGTAAAAGCAACTTGTCCATCAATTACTAATATCTTTCGGTGATCTCTGTAATTATAATGAGTTGAAAGAAAAGGACGAATTGGTGAAAAAACCTTACATTGGATACCTAATTTTCTTAATTTATCAGGATAGTTATGGGGCAATAATGCAAATTCGTTAGTTCCATCGTACATAAATCTAACTTCCACACCATTCTTTACTTTATCAGATAAAATCTTTAAAATTTGTCCCCACATATAGCCTTCATCAACTATAAAATATTCCATAAAAATAAATTTTTCAGCTTTTTTTAACTGTATTAACATTTCTTTAAAGGCATCTTCACCTAGAGGAAAGTATTTTGTTGAGGTGTTTTCATATATTGGATATCCTCCTGACTTACCAGTATATGTAGCTAGATTATAAAGTCCTTTATTTTCTTTTTCTAATCTTTTCATTAAATCTTCTTGATCCATAAATTCTTTTTGGGTTTCTTCTACTATTTTTTTAATTCTTTTTTTGATAGTTCGGTGTCCTATATCTGTTTGTATGAAAATATAAAGCATACCCCCGAATCCAGGAAATAGCATAATCATTGTAATCCAAGATAACTTAACATTTGTATTATGTTCTGAGTTAATTACATATAAAACCATGATTATTGTAAAGGCTAATAATGTACCAACTGTAAATGGAATTAAACCTTTTAAAAACTTAAATATCCTCATTAATACTAGTATTTGAGTTAGTAAAAGAATAACAACAATGCCAGTTCTTCCAAATATTATTCTAAGTATTCCACGTTTACTTTTTTTAAGGAGCAAAATTTCATTAGACTTATTTGTACTCATATTTTCATTCCTTTTTTTATAGTATTTTATAATAGCAATTGAATATATCTTTATTATATTGGCTTTATATGTTTTCAGAAGCAAACTATAATAATTAAACATATCAATTTTCGTAATCTAATATGATATTCTTATCTATTATAACTATCATTAGCATATACTATCATTTTATCTAAATCTATTATAGCTCCTATATACTTCATAAAATCAATCCCTATAATCCCATTTATATCAAAGCCATAATCCATAACTCCAATTTCAATATTAAAATTCTCTATTTCTAAATTCCCAAATATTATTTTATCAATATTTTTCTTATATACAAATTCTACTCCTCCGACACCTGAAATAGTTTCTATAGTATCTTCTTTTTCTATTGTAATTCCAATTTTATCAACTTCATCCATTTTAAATATAGTACAACCAGATCCTGTATCTAAAAGAATATTATCTAAGGTTATTGACTTTCCTCTATACTCAATTATAATTTTACAAAATGGTAAATCATATTTATAATTTAATTTAACCATATTTCCTAACCCCTATCCATCTTCTTTCTTCTATAATTAATTTCTTATTTTTAGTATGATAAACATACATTTCTCTAGATTTATCTTTTTTATGCATCTCAGAATATTGTTCTAAAGCTTTTCTGCTTTCATCAAAAGAATTAATAACTGAAAGATCTTTAATAATCCTATTCCCATCTTTTGAGTATGATTCTATAGCTTCAAACAGTAGCCATTTATTTGGATAGTTTTTTACCGCTTCATTCCATTTCACAACAATACACTCCCTTCGAGAAAATATTAATATATATTTATTTTACCATATATAAATACACCATACATATATATTACCCTTTTTAAAGTTTCTACACCTAATATATAGGAAATAAACCTTATAACAACTAATTCTTCTAGCTATTATAAGGTTTAACTTTTTACTATATCAACTTCATATAGATGAAATCTTAATGAAGTTTGGAATTATTCCTACTCTTTTTTTATATTATCGATTATATGCAAAAACTTTCAATTTAGAAATTATTTATCAGTTCATTTATGTGGTGAAAAAAAGTTGGTAATCAACACCAACTTTTTTCTCTTATGCTTATTCTCTATATTTATCTAAGAATTGAAGCCATTAAAACTTTTTCTGTTCCCCGATATACATTAACTTAATAACTCAAGTGCCTGGCGTCGATTAGTCTCTTTCTTTAATCTGTACAAATTACGGATCTACCTCCTTTTTATAAATTATATTATATTTACCGTGAACTACTCTCCATTGACCTTTGCAAAGTTTTTTATTTTTAAAGGTAAGTATTTTAAATTCAATGTCCCATTCCATAGCTTTAACAATGAATTTATTATCTTTAGATACGTTTGTTATTTATACGTATAGTATACCCAGTTTATTAGTAAAACACCACTAATATCGAGTTTATATTGATACATGTGATATCTGCTAAATCAAGATTTAAGGAATTCATCTCCTCATTGAAATAGTAAAATAAAATTTAGATATCATTTTTTATAGATTATTATTTTATGTTTAAATTTTATTGAATCACAAGATATTTTAATACATAAAAAATTATTTTATGATATTATTAATCATAAGCATTGCCTCTCATCTAAGAGGATGGGAGTAATATCGCCTAAAGAAAGATAGAACTGAAGAAGAAAGAATATACAATAGCTTCTATATAAAATATGGTCAACAAATAGTATTTTGGAAAGGAAGAGGTATTTTGGAATTTAATCAATTGGAAGCATTTGTAAGCATTGTAAAGCATAAGAGTTTTTCCAAAGCTGCTAAAGAACTATATTTAACTCAACCGACTATCAGTAATCATATTCAGAATTTAGAAAAAGAACTATTAACTACTCTTTTAGATAGGAAAAGTAAAACTATAACATTAACAGATTCTGGAAAACTTTTCTATAAATATGCTGTAGAACTTATCAATATTAGAGATCAAGCTAAATCAAATATTATGGGTCAGTTAGATAAAATTGAAGGTCAAATTGAGATAAATGCTAGCTCTATTCCGCAACAATATATTTTACCTTATATAATTAAGGACTTTACACAAAAGTATCCTGGTATTTCTTTTTCTGTGACTAATAAAAATTCAAAAGATATAATAGATGATATAGTTGAAGGTAAGCAAAATTTTGGAATAGTAGGTGCAAAACATAGCTCTAGAATGCTGGAATATATAGATTTTTATGAAGATGAACTGGTTTTAGCTGTACCTAACAATAAAAACTACCAAATTTACACAAATGAATCTGTGGACATGGATATTTTATTTTCAGAAAAGTTTATTTTTAGAAAAGAAGGTTCAGGAACCAGATTATTAGTGGAAAGGTGCCTTTCAGAAAAAGGTATAAGTTTAGACGATCTAAATATTGTCTCTCTATTAGATAGTAATAAAATGATTAAGAAGATGATTGAACTAGAATTAGGTGTTAGTTTCATTTCAAAGATATCTATTAAAAATGAAATTGATTTAGAATTAATTAAGCCCCTAACAGTAAGAGGCTTAAATTTAAGACGTAGTTTTTATTTTGTCTATTCTAAAAATAGGACCTTATCACCTATAGTAGAAGCTTTCAAGGACTTTTTAATCCATTGGACTGGTATTAATCCTTAGAACTGAAAACCTATTAGTAGACTTTATGAAGAAAGCCCTAACTAGGAGAATCAGGGCTTGTAATATTAATTGTATTGACTTATTTACTTTCCTACAGTTACTGTAGTTTTACTCTGTGCAGATCCTGTTAAGAATTGAATATATTTTAATAACACGTATAATACCATTAAAACGGCAACAATCTCTTCAAATTTTACAATATATCTTAATACGTATATAGTTTGTCCACTATTTACTAAAAAGCCATTAGTAAGTTTTATAGAAATTGCAGATATAACCAATGGGAATGTAAATCCAGAAAAGCTTGGGTAGAACTTTAATTTTAACAACTTTGGTAGCTGTGATAATACAAAAATATAGTTTAATTGTGACAAAATAACTAATCCCCATACAATAACCATATTTTTAGTTTCAAAAGAATTCATATAACCTGCTAGACAAAGAGCAACAGGGGCTGCAAATATTGCTAAAGTTGGTAATGCAGGTTCTGGCATAGTTCCCAATCTAACCTTTTTAAAAACTATTGGTAATAGTAGGAAATATGACACTATTCCTACCCAGAAAAAAATCTTACCTAAACTCTGCATTTCAAAAACTGGTGCTGTAACAGAGCCTACAACTATACCTACATATACAATAAACCAACTTGGAAACACCTTTTTTATATCTAATTTTATTATGTAATCCATAGTAAACTTGACCATTAATGCTATATGTCCTAGTATACTAACAATCCACATTCCAAATGCGACATTTGCTGTAAATGGTTTTATATAGGTTGCTAATAACATCATTCCCATAGTTAAAGTAGGGAAAACACTAGCTACTACTGGATTTTTTAATTCTTCTTTTACTGCACTTGGATATTTGATTATCTTTGCTAATAAAAATACTAATAAAATTGCAGATATAATTCCCAAAATATTCCTATATAATGTTCCATAAGACCCTACCAAATTTCCACCCGCCGCTAAAGCTAGCATCAATCCAGCCATTGGTATAGGTATCCTTTTTAATAACTGATTCATAACAATCCTCCTTCTTTTCAATTATGATTCCCATCATCAGCGAAAATAAGATTAATACAATTAACCAATATCTATTTTCCCACCAGTATATGACCCATCATCATAATTTTCGTTAAATTTGATTCCACTAGCATCTAATCCACGTTCTTTTAATCTCTTTTCAATACCTTTCTTTTTGTCATTTCTTTCAAAAGGATTGGTTGTTTCTTTAACACCCATCACAACTTCATTCCACTTTTCAAAAGGTATACCCATTCCTATTTCATCTACTTGCCAATCTGCAACTAAACGAGTACCTGGACATAATAAAGTGATATTAATATCTCCAGTATTATACGGATAGGTTGTTAAATCGTGGCAAACTGCTTGCAAACCAACAGTTTTTAGGTTATTTGTGTAACCATTAAAATAGCCATGTCCTTGTATCATTCTCATAATATTATAGGGGCTGCTAACCATAACTACAACATCAGGATCTTCTTTATAATCTTCAAGTGGCATAACTACTATGCCAACAGGTTCCTCTTTTAAAAACTGCATTTCATCACTAATGCTTTTTGATGTTTCTACATCTTTATAAATATTTTTGGAAAATCTTCCCTTTCCATTTGCCATTGGCTCAGGTACTTCTTTCATTTTCAGAGCCATTGCTCCATTAGGGCATGCTTGGTTTTCTTTAGTAAGTTTCATAGCACTACCTTTACTTGCAAGTTGTACTGAGTTGCAATATGTAACTTTAGAATTTCTTTGAGGAATTTCAAAATTCTCGAATTCATCCTTATCAAAGAAAAATTTGATACCTACTGGCTTACGATCTAAATCTAGATATGATTCTATCAAGTCGACACTATTTTTAATATCCATCTTTTCTCCTCCTAATAATTCATTATATTATTTCTATAGATTATAATTATAGCATCTGTTTTCGAGACTTAACAATTGATATAATTTATGCAAATCAAGTTTAATATAGATAAAATCTATACTAATCTTTGTCCTATAATTCTTGTATCTATAATTTATTTTAATACATTAGTAAAAGATTAAAAAGATTAGAACAATAACTAGTAACTCTAAGTTTTCTCAAAGAGTTCTTATCTACTATATTGTAATGAGGAATAGTGACCTTTGCCCCTATTCCTCAATTATAATATATATCTAATTCATTAGCCTTACTCATTTTCTATAGGATTTTTACATTTCATCAAGAGCTATGCTTACATCAGTGAATTTGGTTTCACTAAGGGCTTTCTTACTCTTTAATAATGTATCTATATCCTTTCTTTTTTCAAACTTATTGGCAAAAAGAATAGCCAGAGGATAATTGTTTTCATCAAGATAGGCAAGAGCAAATTCCTTTTCATTTAGGGAGCCTCGAATAAATATATTATCCCAGCTTCTAGTATTCCCTAAATATTCAAAGGTTTGATCATATTGATCAGTCCAAAAATATGGCTCTTCCTTATATTCACTACTTTTTTCATTTAAAATATTTCTTGCAATTGAAATAGCTTGCCCCCATGCATTTTCCCAATGTTCTATATGAACTAAGCGTCCATTATAGGGCCACATGGTAATATCTCCACCTGAATAAATATTTGGTAGGGAAGTTTCCCCATATTCGTTAACAATAATGGCCCCTTTTTCCATCCCTAGTGAATCTACTTCAAAGGATAGATTTGGTCCTACCCCTACTGCTATTATTGCCATATCACATTTAATAGTTTTACCAGTCTTAGTTAGTATAGAAGCTATATTACCATTTTCATCCTTAATAAATTCTGCTGTTTCCTCATTAAAAATAAAATTCACTCCATGGTCTTGATGCATTTTTGTAAAGTATTCTGATGCTTCCCCACCAAGAATCTTTTCAAGTGGTTTCCCAGACCTTACTAGGACTGAAACATTTTTCCCTAATTGTCTAAAGGTTGATGCAAACTCTAAACCTATAAATCCTGTTCCAACTATTACAATATCCTTAATATTCTTTGACCATTTTTTAATGGCTATGGCATCTTTAAATTCTCTAAGGTAAAAGATTCCTTTAGCATCATCTCCAGGTAAGCTAAGCTTACGTAATTTAGATCCTGTGGCAATAACTAAATGGTCATAGGGAATTGTTTCATTACTATCAGTTGTTACAGTCTGCTCCTTCCAGTTGATAGAATCTACTTTGGTATTTAACTTTAAATTAATATTATTTTTTTCATAATATTCCTTTTCCTTTAAAAGTGGAGGATCCATCTCCTCTTTATCCAGCATCCATTCTTTTGAAAGCGGATAGGTATTATAGGGCAGTACATCTTTCTTGTCAATAATAGTTATATCTCCATCAAATTTGTTTTTTACTAATTCTATCATTGTATAGGTTCCTGTAATAGATCCACCAATTATTACTACTTTCTCTCTCATGCTTATCTCTCCTCTTTACATCAAGTAGCACTTTTCCACCTTGAACTTTCCCGCTATATAACATCGGGGCATAATTTAAGTAATTAGAGATAAATGCCAGACCAAAAAAAGTCTAGCATCTAATTCCTGATTTTCAGAAATTTTATCCCAAATTAAAATTCTATTTATATAATGCAGGAACATTTACAGTAAAATAATTTTTATTGCATTAGCCTGCCCAGGAATACTTAAAGTCTCTTCAGGACCATAGAGTACCAACACTTCCTTGCCTATAATGTCTTCTTTCTTTAATTTATTACCTTGTAAATCTACTATAGAGCTATCTTCATTTATTTTAATTTGAAGTGTGTTGTCTTCACTAATTAAGTCATCATTAAAGTTAGAAACCTTTACCCCTAAGTTGCTTTCCGCCTGTCTAATGACTAAAGCTCTTGCATTTACAATAGGAGGTATACTTTTGGTCATTGGAGAATCTTTTCCATAAATTACTTCAATCCTATTTCCTTCTTCAATATCTACAGTCTCTATAATTTCTTGATTTTCATCATATACAACTACTGTTTCATCTGTTAGGTTAAATGAAATATTTTCAAATCCACTTTCTTCGTCATCCCCTTTAACAGTGATTTGGTCTCCTTCACTATCAGCAATTTCACTTACTGTGCCTGGGTAATTGATATATTTAGAATCGCCTATGGAATCTTCTACAGAATTACTATCTTCTTTATCTTCATTTTCACCTTTATTTTCTTCTTCATTTACATCTACATCGTTTTGCTTGCCTTGATTATTTTTATCTCCTGAATCTGATGTACACCCTACTGAAACAAGTAAAGTCATCATCATAACAATGATTAATCCCATTATTTTCTTGGTTTTCAATTTCATCTCTCCTCTAAAATTTATACTTATCTAAATATTTATTACCCCAGTAGTGTAATATTAATCTCAGGGTTTATAATACTAACTTTAGAAAGGCTGGGTCCTACTCCAACTGTTCATTTCATATCATCCACTATATGCAGAAGCTTTCAATTTAGAGATTATTTAACAGTTCGTTTTTCTTCTATACTTCTGTTTAAAGCAGATTTTAAATTTATTTTCCCCTTCCAGCCCCAGTTCCACTAAGGGTTATTTGTTGGACTCTTTCATACATTTATGGTAAACTTTATGTGAGTTTATATAAGTTTATATGAGTTTCTATAATAGCTAATATTGACACTTTTTCATCTATCTATATACCAATTATCTATCTGCTTAAGGCATTTAGAAAGGAGGTTAATATGAAAAAATTACTTCGCATCTTATTGGTTATTTTAACGGTATACCTCTTATACGCATTTGTATTTTCCCTTGTAATTTATGCATTTGAAAATCCTACTATAGGAGGAAAGGATCAGACTCCATCAGACAATCAGGACAATAAAACAACCCGTGCAAGCCACAGGGTTCAATTAATAGCATCACCACAAGATGCCCTAACTGCTAGGATCAAACTCATTGAAAGCGCTAATAAGACTCTCGATATTGCTTACTTCACCTTTAGAAATGGTGAAACTTCCCTGCTTATGCTAGGCAGCATTATAGACGCAGCTGATAGGGGTGTGGAAGTTAGAATCTTACTAGATGGGATGTCTTCTTTATCTTCCTTAACCTCAGAATTTTTGCCTATCCTATACGCTGCTAATGCCCACGAGAAAATAAGTTTTAAATTCTATGATCCCATAAACCCCTTGTTCCCCTTTAACTGGAGCAAGCGTCTACATGATAAGATGATTATTTCAGATGATTATCTAGGGATAATGGGTGGCCGTAATATTGCGGATAATTATTTTTTAAAACCCACTCGATGGACAACTTTTTCTAACGACCGAGATGTCCTTATTTATATAGACAAGACTAAAGGAGACTACCCTAGCGTTATAACTGATATGAAAAACTACTACCAAGAAACATGGGATTATAAATACTCTAAGCCATTTAGAAGAAAACTATCTGCAAAAAAACTGCTTGAGAGTGAGGGCATCCGCGAAGAATTAAAAGTCAACTATCTAAATTCAGCTTATGTTAGCCCTAAAAATGCAGGTTCCATAGACTGGCTCAGCCATACCATGCTTGCCCAAGATATTACCTTTGTTCATAACCCTGTTGGGGTGATTAACCAGGACCCTTGGTGCCTAAGAGCCTTATTATCTCTGTCGGCCCAGGCTAAAGATTCGATTTTTATGCAAAGTCCTTATATTATCCCCACAAGAAGGATGAAATCTGTCTTTAAGGACTACGATATTGACTTAGAAAAGACCCATATTCTAACTAATTCCACCTACTCAAGTCCAAATCATTTGAGTATATCAGCCTACCAACGCCACCGAAACACCATGGCTGAAAACAAGGTTACCATTCATGAGTTTCAAGGTGAAGGCTCCTTGCATGCTAAGACCTATATCTTTGATGATACCATTAGTGTACTTGGTTCCTTTAACCTAGATGCTAGAAGTAGCTATATTAATAGCGAATCCATGCTTGTCATTTCTAGCAAGGAATTTGCCAGCAAATTAAAAGGAAGTATTCAAGGGGATTTAGATAAGAGTTTAATCGTTGATCCAGATGCTTCTTACCGTTTTAGTAAGCACATAAGCCCTGGGGAAGTAGGCAAGCTAAAGCAAGTTGTTATTACTGTTTTAGCTAAAATAACACCTATATTAGAGCATATACTCTAACACCCAATAAGAAGTAAATATTTGCATTAAAACCACCATAGATTCTTTTAATAAGATCTCTATGGTGGTTTTTTGTGTAGTTGATAACTCATACTCATGGGCTTAAATGTATTCAAACCATTGATTTTCCATCAGCTAATTAAAAATTGCTAGTATAATTTTATTTCTAAAATGGTAAATTATCCATTATATAGTTTTCTTTCATTCGTTTTTCTTCAGAATTTTTATAAGCAGTATGCTCTTTTAATTCAAATTTCTCTACTTTTTTAGCTCTCGAACCACGTATAAATAAATAAGCACTATCTAGTGTAAATGTTAAGATGAAATTTGTTCTTTCCAATGTTATCTAATATAATATGTCCATATTATATTAGATAATTACCATAGAGTCAACTAACATTGGAAAGAACCATTTTGGGGTTGACATTTACAAAAACCTAATTTATTCAGCTCTGATGTTTTAAGTATTCCACCATTCTTCTCAAACTCAGTTATCATTTTTTTATTTTTATTCATTTTACACCTCATTGTTTGCTTTTGTTTTTAAGTGCAGTCTTATAAGTGCATTTTATTATTATACAGCTTTGTTTTAAGTATTTATTATTATTTTTATAATTTTGAAACGTTGCTTCTATCGATTCATTTATCGTTGCAAACCAGTACAATTATAGCACTATCGTTGCACAACGATTAAATCAATACATTATTTTAAAAATAAAAATATTTATTGAATTAACTTTAGTAAAAAAATAGTACTATTTTTTTATGCAAAATAGTGATAATAAAAAGAAGAGGTATAAGAAGCCTCTTCTAGAATACTGTATAACACTCAGATTAACTTAAAGTAACTTTTGAAATTATTCCAAGCAGTAGATTTTCCAGTTTAAAATATATAATTTAATTTAACCATATTCCCTAACCCCTATCCATCTTTTTTCTTCTATAATTAATTCTTTGTTTTTAGTATGATAAACATACATTTCTCTAGACTTATCTTTTTTATGCATTTCAGAATATTGTTCTAAAGCTTTTCTGCTGTCATCAAATGAGTTAATAACTGAAAGATCTTTAATAATTCTATTTCCTTCTTTTGAGTATGATTCTATAGCTTCAAACAGTAGCCATTTATTTGGATAATTTTTTACTGCTTCATTCCATTTCACAACAATACACTCCCTTCAAGAAAATATTAATATATATTTATTTTACCATATATAAATCTTCCATATATATTACCCTTTTTAAAATTTCTATATCTAAGTTATATAAAACAAACCTTATAACAACTAATTCTTCTAGCTATTATAAGGTTTAACTTTTTACTACATCAACTTCATATTGATGAAATCTCAATGAAGTTTGGAGTTATTCCCACTCTTTTTTTCATATTATCGATTATATGCAAAAACTTTTAATTTAGCAGTTATTTATCAGTTTAATTCTGTTCTGTCATTTTATTTTGCATCCATTTATAATTTATTTCACCCGTTCCAGTCCCAGTTCCGGTTGGTTTATCATCATTAGTTTTAGATTTTACCCTATCCAAGATTATGTTTATATTATCTTCATTAGTGAAGGCATCTAATTTTTTGGTAATATAATATCTTTACGCAGATTTAATGGATACATTATGACTTAACAATACCTGAAATTCATCACTTAAAGTAATGGTCCACTTAGATACAATATATTTTTATAATTTTTATTAACATTGGTCAATACATTATTTAATTTTGTTTGAATTTCACTTCTTTTTTTATATTTTTTGAATCTATTATATCTCCAATAATAGATAATAGGATTTGATTGGCCACTAAATTCACCTTTTCTACAATATATTATTTCTATTATATCAAAGTTTATGCCTCCTGCCTTAGAACATCCCGAATCTCTCATCACTGAAGTAACGGGGTTCTTATCTAATTAAACTTTCCCTACACTCTCATATCAGCTATATTAAGCTATATATCTTGCTTTTTATTCTTTAAATAAATATTTCTATCATAACTAATTCTTAGATATAGGAAAATTTTAATTACTTTATTTTTATCCATAAAATCCGTCAAATAAAATAATGTTTTTTCATTGAAATTCTTTAATGACTTTTATATTACCATAGATAAACAAGTATGCTCTGGTATTTAAAATTAGTGGCTGATATAATAAAAAGTAATATATCCTAGGGAGGTGAATTATTTGGAATTGAAAACGTTTTTTGACTTTTGTTCTGGTATTGGAGGAGGAAGACTGGGGTTAGAAAATTGTGACCTTGAATGTATAGGATCATCTGATACTAGTAGGCTTGCAAATATTACTTATGAGCTTTTGTTTCCGAATAAGAATAATAAAAATTATGGTGATCTAAGGAAATTTAATCCTAAAATAGCACCTAAATTTGATATTTTGATAGCTGGCTTTCCATGTCAAAGTTTCTCTGTTATAGGAAAACAGACTGGGACTAAAGATCCTAGAGGTCAAATTATTTATTACCTAATGAATATTTTAGAGAACAGCAAACCTCAAGTATTCATCTTAGAAAATGTAAAAGGTCTTATAAGTCACGATGGTGGTAAAACTTTTAAAGAAATAATACTATCATTATCAAAAATTGGATACTCAGTATTTTATAGAGTTCTTAATAGTATTGATTATGGTGTACCACATATGAGACAAAGGGTTTTTATAGTTGGTTTCCGTGAAGATTTAAATATTGGTACACAAGATTTTTCTTGGCCTATCCCTCAGGGAAGAGTAAATATAGCAGATTTTTTATTTCCTGAAGATAATGAAATGAGTCCTGAAGATAAAAGATGGTTCTATTACAAATATCTTAATAATGAAAAAAATAAAGGAAAATTTGATATCAATAATATTTTAAATCAAGAAAACCTCATCGTAGACACAAGAATGTCAGATTTAAGACTTTATATTAATAGAATGCCAACTTTAAGAGCTCATAGAGACGGGATCTACTATGTAAGAAACAAAAAAATGTATTACTTGACAGGTGCTGAGGCATTATTATTTCAAGGATTTAACCACGA
Source organism: Tissierella creatinophila DSM 6911 (assembly GCF_001940565.1). Classification (GTDB taxonomy): domain Bacteria; phylum Bacillota; class Clostridia; order Tissierellales; family Tissierellaceae; genus Tissierella_A; species Tissierella_A creatinophila. The sequence goes on along the minus strand of NZ_LTDM01000021.1, from coordinate 3,725 downwards.
ACATGTATCCCGTGTTAAAAATAAAGTAACTAACAGAAACTTACTGATGCAAGCAGGTAATGCAATGACAGCAAACGTTGTTGAAGAAATCGGAAAATCAATATTAAAAACACTCTCAGGAGGTAAATAGTAAATGGAAAATTGGAGAAAATTTGAATTGGAATGCGTGGACTATTTAAATAAAACCTACGGAAATTACTTCAGTCACTTAGGATTCAGTGATTCAACTACAAGTGATATAGAATACAAAAAGGATAAAAAGTCTTTTTTTATTGAAGCAAAGATGCCCTCAGCACAAAGTGGACAATTTGTTTTATTACCAGATTCTGATAAAAAGGAGTTTGTATTTTCACCAAGAAATAAAAGTAAAATTGATGAAAATGTTGAGTTTATTATAGATTACATGAACGAAAACTTTTCCAAATATGAAAATGCTGGAACTAGTGGAGAAAAAATCTATCTTTCCCAAGAACTTTTTAGCAATTGGATTATTAGTAATTATAAAAATCAAGGTGTAGAATTTTTTATAACAAAAGGAAAAGATTTTATAATATTCCCTATTGAACAGTATAGCCAATACTTTAAAATAAATTGTAATTTTAGAGTTAAAAAAAGTGGATCGAGTAATGTTCCCAAAAGTCGCCAAAATGATGTTCTCAATCAGTTGAGTAACATGAATATAGAATTTGTTCTGTTAGATAATTTTATGATTAAATCAACTCAGTCAATTGATAACATAAGATTTTCTATATCAGAATCCGATTATATGATTAGAAAATATGATGGTGATACTTACAGAATTAGAAAGCTATCAAATACAAATAACCCAAATGTTATTTTTAGTATTAAATTAATTAAAGATCAAGATAAATTTGATTTAGAGGAATTTAAATCAAGACTGTAAAAACTCCCCCTAAATCATTATATTGATTTAGGGGGCAAAGTTTAAGCACCATATATTATAATTAGGCTAGTTCTATTTTCTAAGTCTTGTAGATGTATTACGCAACTTTCTTATTAATTTAAATAATAGCTAATTGCTTAATACCACTATATTGACAATTTAAAGCTTCTCCTATTTGCTCTGTAATAAGCTGTAAAACATCTATTACTACAGAATTTCCTAATTGTTTATAAGCTTGATTTTTATTAGGGTTCAATTTATAAGTATCAGGAAAACCCATAAGTCTTGCACATTCACGAGGATGTAGTTTTCTAGTCTTACCATCAATTAGATATCCACCAGTTTTAGAAAATACACCACCACCATATGCTGATAATGTAATAGCAATACCTTTAGGAGAATAAATTCTTTCACCTTGACCACCTTTTCCTACCATACCTACCCGAATTGTAGAGTTAAAGTTTTCAGTAGTTTCTGCTTTATCATTTAACATTAAATCATCTCTTTCAATAATATAATCAGTAACCTTATTATTTGGTAATAAAAAATCTTCAACATATCTATCCAGTTGAAAAGGTTTAGGAAAAGTAAAAGTTTCTCTTATAATATCTTCTCTAAAACAAACCATATATATACGCTCTCTTTTTTGAGGCATACCGTAGTGAGTAGGATTTAATACTTCATAATCAAAACTATAACCTAGTTCTTGCATAGTTTCTTTTACTACTCTTAATGTATTACCACCATCATGAGTAGCAAAGTTCTTTACATTTTCTAAAAACACAACCATAGGTTTTTTTTCTTTTATTATTCGAGCAACATCAAAAAACAAGGTACCCCTGCTATCTTTAAATCCTTTTTGTTTTCCACTAATAGAAAATGCTTGACAAGGGAAGCCAGCACATAAAATATCATGATTTGGAATATTCTTCTCATCTACCTGTGTTATATCTCCATCAGGTATTTCATTAAAATTCAAGTTATAAGTTTCCTGAGCATATTTATCCCACTCGTTAGAATAAACACATTGTGCACCAAAAGATTCAAGAGCAAGCCTAAATCCACCTATTCCTGCAAACAAGTCTATAAAGGTATATCCTTTTAGTGTTTTTTTCTTTATATCAAGCATAATTTCCTCCTTCTTTAAATACAAATTACATTACTACCTTAGATTAAGGTGTTCCATTAGTGCTTCTTGTAATAGCCTTGAGAAGTTTACCCCGGCTCTATTTGCTTCCTCGTTTAACCAACTTGGTATAGTTAAGTTTTTCTTTACTGCCCTATTATCATTCTTTTTTCTATATTCTGTAAAGTCAACATCTACTAGAGTAAGGATATCTCCTTCTTCTGATTCCTCTTTTATAGAATAAGGCTCTGGCAATTCTTTTTTATCGTCTTGCATATCTATACCTACTAATCCTATTGCATCTCTAGCCATTGCTATAGCATCTGCAACATCTGTTCCTTGCGTACTGATATTAAAGTCTGGGATTCTTACATAATAATCTCCTTCTTCTTCTTTAATTATAATTGGATATGCCCTTTTCAATTCATTCACTCCTTTGTTTTATAATTATTTTATATTGTGGATTTGATGATTAAAGAAGCTAGGGCTTAAAGCCCTAATTTCTTTAGATTGTTTTTGCTAACTTTCCGTTTATTTCTTTATGTCTGGGGATTGGTTCTATGTATTTTCCATTTGTGTATATGCCATGATTTCCCCATTCCTTTTTAAATACCAACCGTTCCTTTCAAGAAGATTAACTAAATCTTTTCATATATCTACCTTCTGTTAATTATATTATGCTCCTTTTATGCGTATTAGTCAATGTTTTTTTAATATTATTTACTTTAATTTAATCTTAAACAAATAGTTTATATGAATTGTAAATGTTAAGATGAAACTACACAAATATTAGAATCTCAAAGTACACAAAATTGTACATTCTTATTTTCCATTAATTGTACATTTACATTAGCTCCTATATCCCCTGTTAAAGCTATATAACGATTGTACTTATACACTTTCTATTCCTAAGCTTTGAAGGTTCAGATTCTTTGAAATAGAGCCCTTTAAGAAGATAATTATTATCAACACCTTTTTTAATATTTCTTTATTTATAGTATCTGGTATGGTATTATTTATACTAACTGAGATGGTCATATATCAATGGTGTTATTAGAATTTTATAGATATAAAAGATTTAATACAATTAGATTTAGGAGAAAAAACTGGTCTTAATGATACTAGAATTAGATATTAGAACTCCTAAAGAAGACATAGCAAATAAGATAGCAGGAGCTTTAAAAATAAACACAGATTATCTTTATGATGGAGATTATCCTTATAGTATTGAGGATATTATGAGATTATTATTTAAGATGGATGACATTTCTAATCTTAAGATTTATAAGATTGAGGTTAAGCCAGAAGGGGATGTAAATTATAATAAAGAAAGATATGCTATTTACTTCGAAGGTCTTTCTACAGCAGAAACATTAAATGAATTAATTGCTTTATGGATGGATTGAACCAAGAGAAAAGACTAATAGAACTCAATAAAATAGCAAGAACTCAATTAAAGTCATTACTAAATAATCAAAGTGTAAAAAGATTAGAATAAATATAGTATATAGAAAAAACAAAAGTCATAATAGCTATATTTAAAAGTCTATTAATTTATTAAATTGTATTTCTGAGATTTTCAATTCTAACCGTGTCGAAATCGACACGGTTAGAATTTTATTATTAATATTTTTTTAGCAGTAAAATAATATTTTTTTAGCAGTAAAATAATATTTTTACGGGTAGATTTATTAT
>NZ_LTDM01000020.1 GCF_001940565.1 Tissierella creatinophila DSM 6911 | reverse complement strand
GGCAACTTGTTTAGTATATCATTTTCAAGGAAGCTTGTCAACACTTTTTTTAAAATATTTTTTAAAGTTTGTTTTGACTTTTCTGTCGTGCCCCTTAGCCGACTCTTACTATCTTACTATCTTTTTAAGGATAAGTCAATAGTTTTTTTAAATCTTTTTAAAATTGTTTTGTTTGCTCTTTTCTCGAGCCAACTTTTAAAATTATATACTCTTTTAATATATATGTCAACACTTATTTGAAATAATGTTTTAAATAATATGTAAGTGTGTATTTAAGTGGTTTACAAGCTAAATATATTATATGTTTTTTAAAGTCTCATCTAAATTTCATCTCAGTAAACCATAATATATAAGAACATATATCATTATTAGATATTCTATAAACGATAAAAAAATAGAGTAAGAACTAGATCTTACTCTATAAAACATGGATGATAGCATTATTTAATTTTAAAAAAGTAGATAAGATTATTACTAATCCTATCTACTTGAGTATTTTTATTTTAATCATCATATTTAATAATGTCTTTTTTAGCTGCAAAAAGTTTTATAGTTAAAAATAAAACTGCTATTGATATAGTACCAAGAAAAAGTTCTAACATTGTTTCTGCATGAACTAACATCTTTCTAGCTATTACAAATAAGATAAATTCTATAATAGAATCTATTGAATGAGATACTAACATAAGAATAAGTTCTATACCCACTACCAAGAGAAGTATATGAGCTAAAAATTGTTTAAATACATCATATGTTTCAACAGCACTCGTCTTATATATATCTACAAGATAAGAAAATATATCTTTCATCCCCACTATTATACCTATTATCAAGAAAAATGATAATGCAATTTCTAACATAAATGATATCTCAATTATTTTCTTAAGTATCTCTTTTTTATTTTTCATACATTGTCCCCCAGAAAAGCATAACTCATAACTATATTATCATATTCTTTTCTGCTTCTCTTCTTAGTTTTTCTAATACTCTCTTTTCTATCCTAGAAACTGTCATTTGAGATATATCTAAATCTTTGGCTATAGATACTTGAGTTTTTTTATTAAAATATCTTTCTATTATTATCTGTTTTTCTATATCATTTAAGCCCTTCATGGTTTTAAGAATAAAATCACTATTTTCTACTTTACTAAAATAAAAATCTTCTTCACCAATTAAATCAGCTAGATTTATATCTTTATCATCACCACTAGAATCAAATGTAATGTCTAAGGATTGAGGTGCATATACTTTGCTAGCTTCCATAGCTTCTAAGACTTCTTCCTCTGTACACTCTAAATATTCTGCTATCTCTTTAACTGTAGGAGCCTTTTGAAGTTTTTGACTTAAGTGAACTTTAGAGTTATTTACCTTTTTAGAGAGTTCTTGTATTCTTCTTGGAACTCTAATAGTCCATCCTTTATCTCTAAAGTGCTTTTTTATCTCTCCTATAATAGTAGGTGTTGCAAAACTTGAGAACTCAAATCCCTTAGCTACCTTAAATCTATCTACGGCATATATAAGTCCAATAGATGCTACTTGATATATATCATCATAATCTATACCTCTATTAGAATACTTTTTAGATAAAATCTCTGCTATATAAAGATGTTTTTCTATAAGTATATCTCTTATCTCTTGGTCTTTAGTCTTTTCATATTCTATAAAGAGATCTTTTATCTCTTGTTTTTCAATACTTTTCTTTGATTCTTTTTTATAGTAGTTCTTAATCATCATTTAAGTACCACCTTTATTATATATATTTTATCATAATTATATGTGAGTCTTTAAATTCAACACTATCCATTAGAGAATTTATAATTAATAAACCCATTATGCCTTGTTTTGAATGTTCTACATCTTCTGGTATATCTTCTAGCACATCTTTTATTTCTATATATATTCCATCTTCTTTCAAATTAAATAATACATTTATTTCTTCAGTATCAGCAAAGTTTAATACATTTATACAAGCTTCACTTATACAAACCTTTATATCTTCTATTTCATCTACATTTAAATCTATATTATTTGCTATAGATGAAGCAGTAAGTCTTATAAGACTAATATATTCTGGTTTACTTGGAAGTTTTAATTCTATCTTATCATTCATTTTCTTCACCTCTAAAGATAAATAGTTTATCTAAATTAGTAATATCAAAGATTTTTCTTATATTTGGTTTTACATTTTCTATATATATTTTAGTTTCTTTTTCTTTCATAGTTCTAAGAATACTTATCAAAGCTCCAAGGCCTGTACTATCTACATAGTCAAGTTTGCCTCCATCTATAATTATATCTGATTCTATTGCATTGAAGTTTTTTAGTACCTCTTCCTTAAATTGACTGGAAGTATATATATCTAAATCTCCTTCTGGTTTAAATATCCACTTATTTTCATTATTATCAAACTGAGAATCTATACTTAAAGACATGTTAAACCCCCCTTATCTTTATTGTTTGTGTTTGTATTAAACTATTTTATATGATTTTTATAAATAAGTAAAGCAAAAACCAGGTACTAACAATATTTCCCTAGTTTTTTACTTCATCTACATATTTTGCTACAGCAACTACTCTATCATCTTTCATCTTCATAAGAGTTACACCTTGTGTATTTCTTCCCATTGTAGATATTTCATCAGCCTTCAATCTTATTATAGTTCCGTTTAAAGATATCATCATAATCTCATCTTCTTTTTTTATTACCTTAGCTGATACTATATCTCCAGTCTTCTCACGAATATTATAAGTTATAATACCTTTACCACCTCTTATCTGAGTTCTATATTCATTTAAAGGTGTCTTTTTTCCAAATCCTTGTTCAGAGATTACTAAAACAAATTTATCATCAGGAGCAAGATCCATAGCCACTACCTTGTCATCATCTGCTAGTGTAATAGCTTTTACACCCATAGCGCTTCTTCCCATAGTTCTTATATCTTGTTCTCTAAATCTGATAGCCATTCCCTTTTCAGTAACTACTATCATTTCATCATCACCACAAGTTCTTCTTACTGATATAAGTTCATCATCTTCTTTAAGTGTTATAGCTATTATTCCATTTTTTCTTATATTTTCAAAACTTGAAAGTTTTGTCTTTTTAGCTATACCCTTCTTTGTAGCAAGGATTAGATTATGGTCATCTTCATATGAAGATATTGGAATTATGGCAGATACTTTTTCGCCCTTTTCTAAGTGAAGTATATTTATAATAGCAGTTCCCTTAGCTTGTCTTCCTCCTTCTGGTATCTCATAACCCTTTAATGAAAATACTTTTCCTTTATTTGTAAAGAAAAGTACAGTATCATGAGTTGAAGTTATAAATAAATCTTCTACAAAGTCTTCATCACGAGTTGTAAGTCCTAGTATCCCTTTTCCTCCTCTCCTTTGAGTTTTATAAGTGTCTTCTGGCATTCTCTTTATATACCCAAAATGAGTTAAAGTAATAACTATATCTTCTTCTTTTATCATATCTTCAATATTTATTTCTCCCGAAGATGGGATTATCCTAGTTCTTCTTCTATCTCCAAATCTATCTTTAATATCTAATATCTCTTCTTTTATTATATTATATATAATTTTATCACTAGCTAATATTTCTTTAAACCAGTTTATCTGTTTTATAAGCTCTCTATATTCTTCATCAAGCTTATCTCTTTCAAGACCAGTAAGCCTCTTAAGACGCATATCAAGTATAGCTTGAGCCTGAATATCTGATAGTCCAAAGCTCTCCATTAAGCTTGACTTAGCACTAGCATCATTTTTTGAAGCTCTTATTATTTTAATAACTTCATCAATATGGTCAAGTGCAATTCTAAGCCCTTCTACAATATGTGCACGAGCTTCAGCTTTTTTAAGGTCAAACTGAGTTCTTCTTACTATTATCTCCTTTTGATGAGCAATATAGTAAGTTAACATTTGTTTTAAATTTAACACCCTTGGTTCACCATCTACTAGTGCTAACATTATTATTCCAAATGTAGTTTGCATCTGAGTATATTTGTAGAGATTATTTAGAACTATATTAGGATTTCCATCCCTTTTTATTTCTATAACTATTCTCATACCTTCTCTATCTGACTCATCTCTTAAATCTGAAATTCCCTCAATCTTTTTATCTCTTACATAATCTGCGATTCTTTCTATTAGATTTGCCTTATTTACTTGATAAGGAAGTTCAGTTACTACTATCATAGATCTTCCTTTATCATTTTCTTCTATTTCAGCTACTGCTCTAAGTCTTAACTTTCCCCTACCAGTTCTATATGCTGATTTTATACCACTTGTACCAACTATAAAAGCTCCAGTTGGAAAATCAGGTCCTGTTATCTCTTCCATAAGTTCATCTATACTTGCATCTGGATTATCAAGTAATACTACAACTGCATCTATAACTTCTTTTATATTGTGAGGTGGTATATTTGTAGCCATACCAACTGCTATACCTGAAGAACCATTTACCATAAGGTTTGGAAACTTACTTGGAAGTACCATTGGTTCTTTTAATGTTTCATCAAAGTTAAGCCCATAGTCTACAGTTTCTTTATTTATATCTCTAAGCATCTCCATTGCCATCTTTGTCATTCTAACTTCTGTATAACGCATAGCCGCTGCACTATCACCATCTATAGAACCAAAGTTACCATGACCATCTGCGAGCAAGTACCTTGTATTAAAATCTTGCGCAAGTCTAACCATTGCCTCATAAACTGACCTATCTCCGTGTGGGTGATACTTACCTAGTACATCCCCTACTACCCTTGCAGACTTTCTATGAGGTTTATCAGGACCCATGCCTAGTTCATCCATAGCATAGAGTATTCTTCTATGAACAGGCTTTAAACCATCCCTTACATCTGGCAGTGCTCTACTTACTATAACACTCATGGCGTAGTCTAAGTAGGACTTTTTCATTTCTTTTTCTATGTTTATGTCAATTATTTGACCTTTAAGTTCTTTGTCCATACTTGCCTCCTATATATCTAAATTCTTAACAAATTTAGAGTTTTCTTGTATAAATTCTCTTCTAGGTTGTACTTTATCTCCCATAAGAGTTGTAAATATTTCATCTGCTGCTACTGCATCTTCTGTATTAACTCTAAGAAGTATCCTAGAGTCTGGATCCATTGTTGTATCCCAAAGTTGTTCTGGATTCATCTCTCCAAGACCCTTGTACCTTTGAATAGAGTATCCTGTTCTTCCTATTTCATTTAAAAGCTCATCAAGTTGTTCATCACTATATACATAGTGTTCTTTTCTTGCTTTAGTTATCTTATAAAGTGGTGGCTGAGCTACATATATATGACCATTATCAATTAATTCTCTCATGTATCTAAAGAAAAATGTCAGTAAAAGGGTTCTAATATGTGCACCATCAACGTCCGCATCTGTCATTATTATTATCTTACCATATCTCAACTTTTCTATATCAAATTCTGTTCCAATCCCTGCTCCAAAAGCTGTAATCATTATCTTTATTTCATCAGAATTTAAGATTCTATCTAATCTTGCTTTTTCTACGTTTAGTATTTTTCCTCTTAGTGGGAGTATAGCCTGAAATTCTCTAGATCTACCCTGTTTAGCACTACCACCTGCTGAGTCTCCCTCTACAAGATATATTTCTGTTATATTTATATCATTTGATTGACAATCAGCAAGTTTTCCAGGAAGTGTAGTATTATCTAATATACTCTTTCTTCTAGTAAGTTCTCTAGCTTTTCTAGCAGCATTTCTAGCTCTTTGAGAACCTATAGATTTATCTAATATAGTTTTTGCAAGCTTTGGATTTTCCTCTAAAAAGTTGTTTAAATATTCATAGGTACTTGACTCTACAATACCTCTCATCTCACTATTTCCAAGCTTTGTCTTGGTTTGTCCTTCAAATTGAGGCTCTCCAAGTTTTACCGAAAGGATACCCGTAAGACCCTCTCTTACATCATCTCCAGAAAGATTTTCATCCTTTTCTTTTAAGATATTGTATTTTCTACCATAGTCATTCATAACCCTTGTTAAAGCTGTACGAAGTCCTGAAAGATGAGTTCCTCCTTCTATGGTATTTATATTGTTAGCAAATGTAAATATATTTTCAGAGTATCCATCAGTATACTGCATCGCAAATTCTACAACTGCACCATCTTTTTGTGTTTCAAAATATATTATATCTTTTTGAATTGGGTTTTTATTTTTATTTATATATTCTACGAAAGACTTTATTCCACCTTCATAGTAAAACTCTTTTTCTTTTCCACTTCTTTTATCTTCAATAATTATTTTAACACCTTTGTTTAAAAATGCCATCTCTCTAAACCTATTCTTTAAAGTGTCAGAACTAATTTCTATAGTTTCAAATATCTCACTATCAGGTTTAAATGTAACAGTAGTTCCAGTAGAAGTACTAGTTCCAATTACTTCTAATTCACTTACTGCTATACCTCTTTCAAACTTTTGCATATATTCTTTATTGTTTCTTCTTACCTTTACTTCTAACCATTCTGAAAGTGCATTTACAACACTTATACCTACACCATGAAGTCCACCTGAAACCTTATATGCTGAACCATCAAATTTTCCTCCAGCATGAAGTATAGTAAGAACAGTTTCTACTGTAGACTTACCTGTTTGAGGATGAGTTTCTACTGGAATACCACTTCCGTTATCTTCTACTGATATCGAATTATCTTCATATAGCACTACCTTTATAGTATCACAAATACCAGCTAAAGCTTCATCTATACCATTATCTACTACCTCATATACTAAATGATGAAGACCTTTAGGACCAGTACTTCCTATATACATACCAGGTCTTTTTCTAACCGGCTCAAGCCCTGTAAGTACTTGGATTTCACTTGCGGTATAATGTCTATCATTTTTTATATCCATTTCCTTAGTCATCTAATTCTTTCAATCCCTTCAATTTAAATTTATTTTTTATAGAATTTGAAGATATATTTGATTCGTAAATTTTTATATTATCACCGTTAGTTGTTACTATATAACTCTTTACTTCCTTTTTTATATGATGGATAAAAGCATTTTTTTCGTACCACTTTATAAAAGCTTTTCCATCTTTGGACTTTATTATAGTCTCATAATCAAGTACAGCTATTATATCTTTCTTTGAAATAAATATATTTTCCCCTATGCAAATATTCAAAAACTTATCCTCCTATTTTGACATTACCATCTTCTATTAGAAATATAGTTTTATTTAAGCCCTCCATCGACTTTAAATCTTCTCCTTCAGTTGTAGTTATAAATGTCTGAATATCTTTAAAAAAGAGAATCAAAAAATCCTTTCTACTTTCATCTAGTTCTGAAAAAACGTCATCTAGTAATAAAACAGGATATGTTCCTTTCTCATTTTTTAAAAGTTCTACTTCTGATAAGATAATAGAAAGGATTATTGTCCTTTGCTGACCTTGAGAACCATAAATACGAGCATCATTTTCATTTATATACATATCTATATCGTCTCTATGAGGTCCTATTTCTGTTGTAGTATATTCTATATCTCTTTTTAAGTTTTTTTTCATTAAATTTAGATAGGCTTTTTCCATCTCTAGCCTATCTTCTAATATGGGAACATTTGTAATATATTTTAAATTTAAGTCTTCTTGTTTATAAGTTATCTCTTTATGGATATCACGAGATATTGAATTAAGTTTTTCTATATATTCATATCTATTTAAAATAATATTTGTACCTATCTTTACTATCTGATTATCAAATACATCTAAAAGCTCTTTTAAATCTTTTCTAAATTTACTAGACCTTAGTAAATTATTTCTTTGAAATAAGATTTTTTTATATTTATTTATATTATAATTATATATAGGTTTTATCCTAGAGATACCCTCATCAAGAAAGCTTCTTCTTTCATTTGGGCCTCCCTTTACTATCTTTAAGTCCTCTGGAGTAAATATTACAACATTTAGACCACTATTTAAATCTTTATAACTTTCAAGTTCTGTTTTATTTATTCTGATTCTCTTAGGTTTATCTCTATGAAGTTTTATTTCAATAAATTTATTATAATTTTCTATACGCACAGAAGATCCTATATAAGCTTCATCTTTACAAAAATTTATGATTTCTTTATCTCTATTGGTTCTAAATGATTTTCCTGTGGCACATATATATATAGCTTCTATAAGATTTGTCTTGCCTTGGGCATTATTGCCTATGAAAATATTTAGATTTTTATTTAATTTAAATTCTATATTTTTATAATTTCTAAAATTTATAAGCCTTATATTTTCTACATTCAAACTATGCACCCCTTAAGGCATTAAAAAGTATTTATCTACTCTTTGATATATGAGTAATAATTTTGCACCAAAAATTTATCTAAAAAAAGTTTTATTTATTCTTAGATTTGTATTATATCATATTATTAATTTTTAAACAAATGTTCTAAAACTAATCTTGGATTATTTTAAAACTTTTTCCATCTATTTTAACAAGATCATCTTTTCTAAGTTTTTTTCCTCGCATTGTGCATGATTGCCCATTAACTAGTACTTCTCCTTCACTTATTAAAATCTTAGCATGTCCACCAGTTCCAGCTATTCCTGCTAACTTTAAAAACTGATCTAATTTTATAAATTCAGTATCTATTTTTATCTCTTTCATCTTTATCTCTCCTAAAAATCATCTTGAGCTAGTCTTACAGGTAGTACTAAATAAGTATAATCCTCATCTTCTAAACCATTTATTATACAAGGGTTTAAACTTCCCATAAAGTTTAATTTTATTTCTTCATCATCTATAGCTTTTATACCTTCAATTATATATCTTGAGTTAAAAGCTATATTTACATCTTCCCCATCTGCTTGAGCATCTATTGATTCAAAAACATTTCCAACTTCTGTATTTGACTTTATATTTAAAGTGTTATCTATAAGACTAAGTTTTACAAGATTTGCTTTTTCTTCTTTAGCAAGTAGCGATGCTCTCTCTAAACTATTTTGTAATTCTTGTTTTTTTACCTTTACAATTGTCTTATGTTCTTTTCTTATAATATCTTTATAATTGAAAAATGGACCTTCTAAAAGCCTAGAATAAATAGTCGTACTCCCAAGGTTTACTATTATATGTGAAGGTGAAACACTTATATTTAAATCTTCTTCTTTTTCTTCCAATATCTTGTTTATTTCATTTAGTGATCTTCCAGGTATTATCATCTTGGTGTTTGCATCTGTATTTATAGGTAATCTCTTAAATGCAAGTCTATATCCATCAAGTGCTATAAAAGAAATAAATCTATTTTCTATTTCTACAAGAACTCCAGTTAAAGTAGGCCTTGTTTCATCTGCAGTAGTAGCAAATACAGTCTTTTTTATAACAGTTTTAAATATATCCATAGGTATATTAAAGGAGTCTCTTTCTACAACTAAAGGAAGATCTGGATAATCCTCTCCAGAATTACCAGATATATTGAACTCTGAATTTTCACATTTAATATTTATATTAGTTTTATCTACTGTTATTGTAACTAAATCATTTTCAAGCTTTTTTATTATATCACCAAATATTCTAGAATTAACTACAATAGATCCTTCTTCGATTATTTCACAATCTACAAATGATTCTATACTAAGTTCTAAATCAGTTCCAGTAAGCTTTAATTTATCCTTTTTAGCTTCTAAAAGTATTCCATCTAATATTTGCATTGTAGTTCTTGAAGAAATACTCTTTTGTACTATATTAATATGTTTTGATAATTCTCTTTGTTTTATTTTAATTTTCATCGAAAATCTCCTCTCTAGATAGATATAAAGATATATAAAGATAGTAGTAATAGTAGTAGGGCGTGTGAATATGTGGATAAGCCTTTTTTGCGTTTAAACCATAAGTTATGAATGAATTAATAACATGTTGATAATCTTATAATAAACTTAAAACTATCCACAAAAAAACATCTAAACTCCCTTTAACCTATCTGTAATATAATCTACCTTATCCTTTAAATCTTTATTAGCTTGTAAATCAGCATTTATTTTGTCACAGGCATGAATAACTGTTGTATGATCCCTGCCTCCAAATTCATCTCCTATTTTAGGTAATGACAAATCAGTAAGTTCACGAGTTAGATACATTGCTATCTGGCGTGGAAATGCAATAGCTCTTGTCCTCTTTTTAGAAGTAAAATCATCTATTTTTATATTAAAGTTTTGAGATACCTCTTCTTTTATAAGGTCTACAGTGATTTCTTTTGGTTTATTATTAGATATAATGTCTTTTAGGGCTTCTTCAGCAAGTTCTATAGTAATATCTTTATTAGTTAATGAAGAATAAGCGACTACTCTTATAAGTGCTCCTTCAAGTTCTCTTATATTGGAATGAATTTTACTTGCTATATATTCCATTATTTCATCTGGAACTTCCAGATTTTCTATATTTGCTTTTTTTCGAAGTATTGCTATCCTAGTTTCAAGATCAGGTGCCTGGATATCTGCTATAAGCCCCCATTCAAAACGTGATCTAAGTCTATCTTCTAATGTCGGAATCTCCTTTGGAGGTCTATCTGAAGAAATTATAATTTGTTTGTTTGCTTCATGAAGAGCATTAAATGTATGGAAAAATTCCTCTTGAGTTCCCTCTTTTCCAGCAATAAACTGGATATCGTCTACTAAAAGCACATCTATATTTCTATATTTGTTTCTAAACTCTTCGTTTCTATACTCCCTTATAGAGTTTATAAGTTCGTTTGTAAATTTTTCACTTGATACATACATAACCTTTGTATCAGGATTTTGGCTCAATATATAATGACCAATTGCATGCATAAGGTGAGTTTTTCCAAGACCTACTCCTCCATAGATAAATAGAGGATTATAAGCATGAGCTGGAGCTTCAGCTACCGCTAAGCTTGCCGCATGAGCAAATCTATTACTATTTCCTATTACAAATGTATTAAAAGAATATTTAGGATTTAGTTGAGATCTATGCATTTCTATATTTTCCTTTTCTATTGCCTGTCCCTTATTTGAAACTGATTCTTCACCAGGAATTATAAATTCGATTGCATAATCTTCTTTTACTACTTCCTTAATTGCGTTTTTAATTAGATTTAAATACCTTCCCTCCAAGATCCCTTTAGTAAAATCATTTGGAGCGGCTAGTATTATTGTTTTATTAGATAAACTAATAGGAATTACAGTTTTAAGCCAAGTGTTATAACTAACCTCAGTTAATTCTACTTTTATAATACTCAAAACACTATTCCAAATATTATCTAAATTTGAAGCCATAAATTTCCCCCCTAACTTTTAAGTATAAAATTTAAATTTATTTGCATATTTATTAACAAGTTTATTAACAGATTATATAAAAATAAATATTAAAAAAATATGTTCTAAACAAATCAAAATTGTTGACAAAAAAATCAACACCATGTTAATTAAAATCCAATATAAATATTATACTAGATATCCACAATTAAAAACAATATAAATTGTGAGTAAAAAATTAGATATAACAAAGTGTTGACATATATTTATAGAAATATTCATATGTTATTAACATATTATCCACATAATGTGTATAAGTACGATAAATTAACAATATTAAAAAATATCCACATCTCTTTTTATGATACCAAAAAATCAAACAACATTCAATTAAATTATCCACATAATCAACAAGTTGTTAACATATCGAATTATATATTATAATAATTATATTTCTTGACATATAGCCATTAAATAAATATAATCAATAGTAGTGTATTAATTTATTTTGGAAAACTCTATATTTAGTTATATACAAGTATTAAAGGGAGGTGTTTTTAATGAAGAGAACTTATCAACCAAAAAAAAGACAAAGAAGTAGAGAACATGGTTTTAGAAAAAGAATGAGAACTAAATCTGGTAGATCAATTATAAAAGCAAGAAGACAAAAAGGAAGAAAAAAACTAACAGCTTAAGGCCACTTATGGTGGCCTTTTGTTAAAGGTCATACTAGGAGAAAAAAGTTATGGAAAAGAAGTATAGAATAAGAAAAAATATGGAGTTTAAAAATATATACAAGGTTGGAAAAAATTATTGGAATAGAAATTTGATTCTTTATGTTAAAAATAACGGTTTGAATGAGACAAGGGTTGGATACACAATTACTAAAAAAATCGGAAATGCAGTTACAAGAAATAAGATAAGAAGAAGAATGAAAGAAATATATAGATTAAATTTTCATAATATAAAAGATGGATATGATCTGATTTTTATTGCCAAAAGAAGTATCGTAGATATTTCTTTTGAAGAATTAGAAGGCTCGATGATACATATTATGAGTATAGCCAAGCTTCTAAAAAAAAGGTGATAAAATGAAAAAACTTATGATAAAGATTATTAAATTTTATCAAAGGTATATTTCTAGATATATTTTAACGGGAAGAAACTGTAGATTTTATCCTACTTGTTCTCAATATTCTATGGAGGCCTATGAAAAATATGGATTTTTCAAAGGCACTTTTTTAACTATAAATAGAATATTAAGATGTAATCCTTTCAATAAAGGAGGATATGATCCACTTAAATAATAGGGGGTAAATAAATGACGGCTTTTTTAGGTAAAATACTAGGTTCTCTACTTAGATATGTTTATGATATAATCTCAACTGTAGGTTCAGAGCCAGGTAATTTTTCTTATTATGCAATGGCAGTTATTGTAACTACGATAATTTTTAAACTTATGCTATTGCCAATAAATTTTCAGCAGACTAAATCAACGCGTATAATGGGTGAAATACAGCCTAAGATGAAAGTAATACAAGATAAATATAAAAAAGATCCACAGACAATGCAAGTTAAAATGCAAGAATTATATAAAGAATACAATTATAATCCTGCCTCAGGATGTCTTCCTTTACTTATACAGTTTCCTATAATAATAGCGTTTTTTGCTGTTTTTAGAGAACCAGCTAAGTATGCTTTTACAGAACCAGGACTATATGATAAAATAAGCAAAGTATTTCTATGGATTCCAAATCTAGACAATCCAGATCCATTTTTATGGGGTCTTCCATTACTTGCTGCAGCTACTACTTATCTACAAAGTAAGCTTATGACACCACCTCCAGCAAGTGGAAATGCAAATGATCCAGCTCAGTCTACACAAAAGATGATGACTATTTTCTTACCATTTTTAATATTCTTTTCTGCTAAAAGCTTTCCAGCAGGTCTTGCTTTATATTGGGTACTAGGTAATGTATTTACTATAATTCAGCAGCTTATATCGAATAGGTCTTCTATAAAAGCCAGGGAGGAATAATTCTATGAAATATATTATTAAAAGTGCTAAAACTTTTGAAGAAGCTAAAAAGGAAGCTCTATCAGAATTAAAATTAGAAGAACATGAAGTAGAGATAGAAGTTTTAGAAGAAGCAAGTAAAGGTTTATTTGGACTAATAGGTGCTAGAGATGCTAAGATAAAAGTAACTGAGATTAGGAATATAGAAAAACTATCTAAAGAATTTTTAGAAAAAGTAATAAATTCTATGGATTTAAAAGCTTCTATAGACATAAAAAGAGAAGACAATAATTTGTTTGTTGATATACAAGGTATTAACCCTGATGATAAGGGGATTATAATAGGCAAAAGAGGTAATACTTTAGATGCATTGCAATATATTTTAAGTCTTTTTGTAAACAAAGAAGAAGGCGAATATATAAAAGTAATATTAGATGTTGAAGGATATAGACAAAAAAGGGAGATAACACTTGTTAGACTTGCACAAAGGATGGCGGACAAAGCCATATCTAGTAAGATACAAGTAAAACTTGAGCCTATGAATCCATATGAAAGAAGAATAATACATTCAACCCTTCAAGAAAATAAAGACATTAAAACCTTTAGTGAAGGAAATGATCCATATAGAAGAGTAGTTATACAGGCAAAGTAAACAAAAGGGATGTTCCACGTGGAACATCCCTTTTAAGTTGGATAAATTTGATGTTTTAAAGTATAATATGGAGATAAGGAGTTGATAAAAATGTTAGATACAATAGCTGCAATCTCAACTGCTGTAGGAGAAGCTGGGATTGGAATCGTGAGAATGAGTGGAAAAGGTGCTATAAATATAGGAGAAGAAGTATTTATAGGCTTTGATGATAAAAAGATAATGGAAATTCAAAATAAGAGACTAACATATGGACACATAATAGATGAAAATGGGACGAAGATAGATGAAGTTTTGATAGCTTTTATGAAAGGACCATATACCTATACAAGAGAAGATATGGTAGAGATATATTGCCATGGAGGTATTATTTCTGTTAGAAAGGTTTTAGAACTCTTAATTAGAAGTGGAGCTAGACTTTCAGAAAGAGGTGAGTTTACTAAAAGGGCATTTTTAAATGGTAGATTAGACTTATCCCAAGCAGAAGCTGTAATAGATATTATAAGATCAAAGACTGATAAGAGCTTTGAGGTTTCATTTGATCAACTTGAAGGAAGTCTTTCTAAAGAAATAAGAGAGATAAGAAATATCCTTCTTTCGATGGTAGCCCATGTGGAAGTATCTATAGATTTTCCAGAAGAAGATGTAAATGAATTAACTTATGAAAGTTTAAAGACTGATGCTCAATTAGCAGAAAAGAAAATAGATGATCTTCTTTCAACTGCAAATAAAGGCAAAATTTTAAAAGATGGTATAAACACTGTAATACTAGGTAAACCAAATGTTGGTAAATCATCACTACTAAATGCAATATTAAAAGAAAATAGAGCAATAGTTACAGATGTGCCAGGAACTACGAGGGATATCATAGAAGAATATGTAAATATAGATGGGATACCTTTAAAAATAGTAGATACAGCTGGAATAAGAGCTACAGAAGATATTGTAGAAAAAATAGGAGTAGACAGAGCTAGAGAATCTTTAGAAAATGCGGATCTTATTATAGGAGTATTTGATGTATCAAGAGATTTTACTGAAGAAGATAAAGAGATAATAAACCTATTAAAAAACAAAAAGTCTATAGTTTTATTAAACAAAATAGACATTGAAAGTAGTTTTAAAGATAAGTTCCTAAAAGAATTAGAGGGAATAAATCATATAATAGAGACATCTATTATAGAAAATGTAGGCGTAAAAACATTAGAAGAAGATATAAAAGATTTATTTTATGAGGGAGATTTAAATATAGAATCTGATGTAGTAATTACAAATATAAGACATAAAACCCAGCTAGAAAAAGCCAAAAAGAACATTCAAAGTGCTATAAGAGATATAGATATGGATGTGCCATTGGATTGTATAGAGATAGACTTAAAGAATGCTTGGGAGGACTTAGGTGAGATATCAGGAGAAACTATAGCTGAAGATATCTTAGATAAGATATTTAAAGACTTTTGTATTGGAAAATAATCCACTGGAAAATAAAAGATTTGACAAGAAATGCCCATGTGGATTAAAATATAATAGGAGAACTATCCACATGTGGATTAAATTTTATAAATTATCCTCTTCAATAAATTAAACTTATCATTGCTTAGTTAAATAAGAAGTTAAAACTACAAATGTTCCATGTGGAACATTTGTAAAAATAAGAATAGTACTCAATTGACCTTGATTGTTCAAGGTCTAATTTTTAGTCTATATAAAATAAATTATTTCAATTAGAAAGAGGTGTACAAATGGAAGAATTAAAAACATATAATGCAGGAGAAGTAGATGTTGTTGTTATAGGTGCTGGACATGCTGGAGTGGAGGCTGCATTGGCTAGTAGTAGAATGGGTATGAAGACTATTATGCTAACTATGAGTCTTGACTCTATAGTGGCACTATCATGTAATCCCAATATAGGTGGAACTGGAAAAGGTCATCTTGTAAGAGAAATAGATGCTCTTGGCGGGGAAATGGCTCTTAATATAGATAAGACATTTATTCAAAGTAGAATGTTAAATACATCTAAAGGACCTGCAGTTCATTCATTAAGAGTACAAGCAGATAAAAAAGCTTATCATATAGAGATGAAAAAGGTATTAGAAAATCAAGAAAACTTAAAAATATCACAGGCTGAAGTTATAGATATAGTGATAGAAGATGGTAAAGTAAAGGGAGTTATAACTAGAACGGGAGCTATGTATAAGGCACAAGCAGTAATACTAGCTAGTGGAACTTATCTTAGAGGTAGAGTATATATAGGTGAAGTAAACTATTCTTCAGGGCCAGATGGAATGTTTCCTTCTAATATACTTTCAGAAAATCTAATAAAAAAAGGGTTTAAACTTAGAAGAATGAAGACAGGAACACCTGCAAGAGTTCATAAAGATAGCATAGACTATAGCAAAATGGAAATACAACCAGGAGATGATGAAATCATTCCTTTTTCATTTTTAAATATGGGTAAAAAGTTCCACGTGGAACAAGTTCCGTGTCACTTAACTTATACTACACCAAAGGTACATGATATAATAAGAGAAAATCTTCATCGTTCCCCTATGTATGCTGGAAATATAGAAGGTGTAGGACCTAGATATTGCCCTTCTATAGAAGATAAGATAGTTAGATTTGCAGATAAAGAAAGACATCAAATATTTATAGAACCAGAAGGACTCACCACAAAAGAGATGTATGTTCAAGGGGCTAGTTCAACCCTTCCTGAAGAAGTACAAAAACAGATGTATAAAGAAATAATAGGTCTAGAAAATGTTGAGTTTATGAGACCAGCTTATGCTATAGAGTACGACTCAATAGATCCTACCATATTAAAAAGGACTATGGAGCATATGGAAATAAAAAATCTATTTTTTGCAGGACAAATAAATGGTTCTTCTGGATATGAAGAGGCAGCAGGACAAGGACTTGTTGCAGGAATCAATGCATCATTAAATATACAAGGTAGAGAACCCTTTGTACTAGATAGATCAGAAGCCTATATAGGTGTTTTAATAGATGATCTAGTAACAAAAGGTACAGATGAGCCCTATAGAATGATGACTTCAAGGGCAGAGTATAGATTAACTCTAAGACAAGACAATGCAGACTTGAGACTTACTAAAAAAGGATATGAACTTGGTCTTGTAACAGAAGAAAGATATAATATGCTTATAGAAAAAGAAAAACAAGTCAATGAAGAATTAGAAAGACTTAAAAAGGTAAAGGTAAATCCTACAGAAGAAAACAATAAAAGATTAGAAGAATTAGGTTCTACGACTACTCAAACACCTACAACTGTCTCTGAATTAATTAGAAGACCAGAGTTAAACTACGAATCTACAAGTATATTTGATCCAGAAAGAAAAGAACTCTTAAGAGAGATAAGGCTTCAAGTAGAAACTCAAATTAAGTATGAAGGATATATAAAAAAACAGATGATTCAGATTGAACAGTTTAAAAAACTAGAAAAGAAGAGACTAGATTTAGACTTTGACTATTCTCTTATTAAAGGGCTTAGCAATGAAGCACTTCAAAAATTAAATAAAATAAAACCTGATTCAGTAGGTCAAGCATCTAGAATATCAGGAGTATCTCCTGCAGATATAAATGTTTTACTTATATATCTAGAGCAAAAAAGACGAAAGGATGCTATGGATGACTAATATAGATATACTATTAAAAGGTACCCAGGATTTAAATTTAAAACTTACAGAAGAAGATAAAGCTAGATTTTTAAATTATAAAGAGCTTTTAAAAGAGTGGAATGAAAAGATAAATATAACGACTATTACACAAGATAGTGAAATAGATATAAAGCACTTTTTAGATAGTCTTACTTGTCTATCACTAGATCTATTTGAAGGAAATAAAACTCTAATTGATATAGGAACAGGAGGAGGATTTCCTGGTATTCCTTTAAAGATAATGAAAGATAATCTCAATATAACTCTTCTTGATAGTTTAAATAAAAGAATAAATTTTTTAAATGAAGTAATAAAAGTCTTAGATTTAAAGGGAATAAAAGCTATACATGGAAGGGCAGAAGAATTATCTAGACAAACTGAATATAGAGAAAACTTTTCTATAGCTATTTCCCGTGCTGTAGCATCTCTTGATACATTAAGTGAGTACTGCCTACCTTTTGTAAAAGTAGGTGGTCACTTTATAGCTATGAAGGGACCAGATATAGAAGAAGAGTTAAACTCAAGTAGAAATGCCATAAAACTTTTAGGTGGAAATGTTGTAGAAACTAAAATTATAACACTTCCTGAAAGTGACATAGTGCATTCTTTGATAGTAATAGAAAAAATACGACAAACATCTCAAAAATATCCTCGTGGTGGAGGAAAACCTAGAAAAAATCCGCTATAAATTGTAGTAATTTGGTGGAAATTTGATGGGAAATAAGCTTGGAAATATTAAAAATTTATAGTATTATTAATATAACAATATTTCCACGGGAAATAAACTTTTCGTGGAAATTACATATATAAATTTTCCAAATATTAAACTACCAAACTACAAGGAAGAGGTGCTTGTTATGGCATTACATCAAGAAATAAAGTATATCCCAGTATCTACTATAAGACCCAATCCATACCAACCAAGGAGAATTTTTAATAGAAAGGCTTTAGAGGAGTTATCACAATCTATAAAAGAATATGGAGTTATTCAGCCTATAAGTGTAAGAAAAACTTCAGCAGAGAACTATGAGTTAATTGCAGGAGAAAGAAGACTTAGAGCTACCGAGATGGCTGAAATGATGGAAATACCAGCTTTAATCGTAGAATATAGAGATAATGAATCAGCAATTATAGCTTTAATAGAAAACCTTCAAAGAGAAGACTTAAACTTTATAGAGGAATCAGAAGGATACTATAACCTGATAAATGATCATAACTTTACGCAACAAGATTTAGCTAAAAAGATAGGAAAGTCTCAATCAACCATAGCAAATAAATTAAGACTTCTAAAACTTCCAACAGAAATTCAGAGGACACTTATAACAGAAGGACTTACTGAAAGACATGGAAGAGCATTACTTAAACTACCAGATGATGAATTAAAGTCAATAGTTATAGAAAAGGTAATTAAAAAAGGTTTAAATGTAAATGCTACTGAAAACTTAGTAGAAGATATCTTAAACGGTTTAAGAGGTGAAGAAGAAGAAAAACAACCACAACAAACAATAAAATCTCTTATAAATGTAAGGATTTATCTAAATACAGTAAAAAAAGCTTATACTGCTATAAAAGAATTTGGAGTAGATGCAAGTTATAAAGAAGTAGAAAAAGATGATCACGTAGAAGTAGTAATTAAAATACCTAAAAAATAATAGAATAACAAAAGATGTTCCACGTGGAACATCTTTTGTTATTCTAAATATATACTATTATTAAAATAACTATTCCCCATACATATACCCAAGCATTAAAAGATTGGTATATATGAAAGATAAAATACAAGATTTATTTAAACTACAAATAGCTAAGGGACAATAAATGACTCATCAGATGGACCTCAATTAGATGAAATATGTATTAGTAATAGGATTACATAGATTTAATTATAAAAGACAATACAAGCGAATTTAAACTGTTTTAGAGGTTTTTAATTATTTTAGCTAAACAAAAAAGTATAATGGATGTCTTCTATATATATTACTAGAAAACATCCATTATTTAAAATAAAACTTGAAATTGTTGGTAGAGTCTAAATAACTCTTAAAACTAAAATCTTTTTCTATAACAATCTACTCCTTAATTAATCTTTTAACTAAATTCTTTTTATTAAGTTTTAGTATCCTATTTAATATACTAATTGTAGGAAACTTCTATCTTAACCCTTCTTTTTAACTTAGATTAAATTGTAAAATACATCTAATCTTTTACCTGTGTTCATTTACTTATTTTAATCTAGTTACTTTAAACTCTAATTAGTTTAAATATCTTACATCTAAATCAAGCTTACCATTTAAAACCTTAATCTTTTAACTTTAAATCTATAGTTTAAGTTTCTTTAATCCTTAAACCTTTACTAAAATTGAAACTTTTCTCTAGCAGTAAGATTAAACTACTAATTTACTTTAATCTTTACTTGAACTTACTTTACCTAAACTTAAAATTGTTTTAATCTGATACTCTTAATACTTAAATCTCTTCTACGATAACTTTTATAAATCTACTTTTTGTAAATCTGATAAAGAAAATTATCGTTTCTAAAATTTAAATCTTTAATACTTTAGACTCATACCAACTCAAGTTTTATTTACCACCCATGTAAGTTATATAATATAAACTTAATTTTCTAAATATATTACCTACTAGGTGTGTATTAATATTATACCCAATATATATTTTTTAAACATCTTTTTTCAAAAAAATATTAATATTTCTTAATAAAGAAAACTTATATAAAATATTTCCTAATCTATAGCCATTAAATAAATATATAAATCATATATTTACTTTTTATTAAAAGACATTTTAAATAATAAAAAAGTTCCACGTGGAACTTTTTTAGTTCATTTTTGTTATAAATATGATATCATAGATATAGGAAACACAAGATACGATAGAAGAGATAAAAAATGGATGGTGAAAAGATGGGCAAGATAATAGCTATATTCAATCAAAAAGGTGGGGTAGGTAAGACAACTACTAGTATAAATCTAGCTTCAGGTGTAGGAAAGCTTGGTAAAAGTGTACTACTCGCTGACTTAGATCCGCAGGGGAACTCGACAAGTGGACTTGGAATAGAAAGAGATAAGATCGAGTATCAAATATATGATGTATTGGCAAATGATATAGATGTAGAAAAGGCCATTTGTAACTCTTCAGCAGAGAATGTTTCTTTATTACCTTCTAATAGTCAACTGGCAGGTCTTGAAGTAGAACTTGCAAGGGAAGGAGAATGGGAAGAGTTACTTAAAGATAAATTAGAACAGGTAAAAGATAAATTTGATTATATTTTTATAGATTGTCCTCCATCTTTGGGTATACTTAGTGTAATAGGTCTTATAGCATCTAATAGCGTTATAATACCTATACAGTGTGAATACTATGCTTTAGAAGGAGTGAGCCAACTCTTTACAACTATAGAGCTGGTAAAGAGTAGTTATAATCCAGGGCTTGAAATTGAAGGTGTAGTATTAAGTATGTTTGATGGTAGGACAAATCTTTCTATACAAGTAGTAGAAGAAGTAAAAGAATATTTTAAAGGTAAAGTATATATGAGTATAATTCCTAGAAATGTAAGACTAGCAGAAGCACCCTCTCATGGTTTATCTATAATGGACTATGATGATAAATCTAAAGGTGCAGAGGCCTATAGAGAACTGGCTGAAGAATTTTTGGAATATGTAGAGTAAAGTTAAGATAAATTGGAAGGATGGTTTTATGACCACTAAAAAAAGAGGTCTTGGAAAAGGCTTATCTGCACTCCTTGCAGATAAGCCATCAATAGACAATCTTATAAATGAAAAAGATGATCAAAGAGAAGGAAAGATAAAATACATATCCCTTGACAATATAAAGGCAAAAAAAGACCAACCTAGAAAAGAGTTTGAAAAAAGTTCAATAAAAGAACTTTCAAATTCTATAAAAGTTCATGGAGTAATACAGCCTATACTTCTTAGAAAAAAGGATGATATGTATGAAATAATAGCTGGAGAAAGGAGATTTAGAGCTTCTAAACTTGCCAACCTAGAAGAAATACCTGCTATTGTTTTAGATGCAAAAGATGAAGAAGTAGCAAAACTTGCTTTAATAGAAAACATCCAAAGGGAAGATCTAAACCCAATTGAAGAATCTATAGCTTATAAAAATCTTATGGAAGACTTCAATTTAAAACAAGATGAACTAGCAGAAACTATAGGAAAGAGTAGATCTTATATAACAAATAGTCTTAGACTTTTAAATCTAGACCAAAGAGTAATAGATTATCTATACAATGGAGAACTAACTCAAGGTCATGGTAAAGTACTACTTGGTATAAAAGATAAAAAAGCTCAAGTAGAACTAGCTAAAAGGATAATAGAAACAGGATTAAATGTTAGAAGTACAGAAGAAGAAGTAAAAAAGGTTAAACAAGATAAAAACATTAGTACTAAAAAGAAAACTTCAAATAAAAAAGATTCTTATATAGTAGATTTAGAAGAACAACTTATAAGAACACTTGGCACAAAAGTAAACTTAACCCTAGGGGATAAAAAAGGTAAAATTGAGATAGAATACTATAGCGATGAAGACTTACAAAGAATTTTTGAAATCCTAACTCATTAATGTTCCACGTGGAACATCTTATAAAGAAAGGAGAGAAAAAAATGGATTATAATATATATTTAGTAGATGCATTTACAAATGAAGCCTTTAAAGGAAATCCAGCAGGGGTTGTTCCAGATGCAAGGCGTTTAAACGAAGATCAGATGCAAAAAATAGCTATAGAACTTAATGCATCAGAAACTGCATTTGTAACTTCTGTAGATAGAGATTCATACAAAGTTAGATACTTTTCTCCTTACGGAGAAGTAGATTTTTGTGGTCATTCTACTCTAGCTACATTCTATATACTTGCACTTAGAGGATATATAATCCCTATAGAATCAGGTATTAAAACTGTATATATCCATTCAAATAAAAAAAGGCTTCATGTAGATATATATTTCTTAGATTATAAAATAGAAAATATAGTTGTTAAAATGGGAAAACCAGAAGAAGTAGGAGTAATAGAAGATAGAGGTTCATTCTTAAAGCATTTAAACTTAACTATGGAAGATGTAAATCTAGATAATGAGCTTACTGATATCCCAATTATAAAACTTGGTTCTAAGTATGCAATCATTCCAATAAAGACAAAAGAAAAACTAGAGACGATAAACATGGATAAAAAAATGCTAAGGTTAAAGTTGGATAAATTGGATATACAAGGTGTTCATCTTTTTTTCTTACCCGAAAAGGATTCTTCAATCATTTTTGCTAGAAACTTTTCTAATATGATGAATCTAAAGGAAGAAGCTGCAACTGGAACTGCTAATGGTGCACTTATATATCTTTTAAAGAAAAAAGGTTTTATAAATGGCAATCAAATAAAAGCCATACAAGGCGAAGCTATGGGTAGAGAGAGCTCTATATATTGTACTATTAAAGAGAAAGATTCTGATTATGAAGTTGAAGTTGGTGGAGAGGGTAAAGTAGTCTTAGAAGGAATTATAAATGTGTAAATAACTCTTTTTAAGAGTTTAGTATAAAGGGGGAAAGAGAAAAATGTATATTGATAAAAGTATAAGAGAATATGTAAAAGAAACAGCAAGTGGAGAACCAATACCAGGTGGGGGGAGTGTATCAGCTTTAGCTGCAAGTCTTGGAGCAGCTCTTACTTCTATGGTTTATAATTTAACTATAGACAAAAAAATATACAAAGAGTTAGAAGAAGATCAAAGAAGTGAAATGGATGCAAACTTTGAAGAAATTAAAAAAAGCATTGAAAAGTTAAACTACTTTGTAGATGAAGATACTAAAGCTTTTGATGATGTAATGAAAGCCTTTAAGATGCCAAAAGAAACAGATGAAGAAAAGAAGAAAAGAACAGATGCCATTCAAGCAGGTTATAAAAAGGCGCTAGAACTTCCTTTAGAATGTGCTAAAGAATGTAAAAAAGTCTTAGAGCTTCAAGAAACCTTTGCAAATAACGGAAACGTTCATGCTATAACAGATGTAGGGGTAGGTGCTCTGCTTGCTTATACAGGACTTGAGGGTTCGTTATTAAATGTTACTATAAACCTAAAGAGTATAAAAGATGATGCTTATAGAACTCAAAAGGAAAGAGAAGTAGAAGAAGTTTTATCTACTGGAAAAGCTTTAAAAGAAAAACTTATGGAAAAGGTTTATAGTAGACTAAAATAGCATAAAAAAAGAGTAAAGATAATTATCTTTACTCTTTTTCTTATAAAATAAAAGTATTTATTAAATTTCTAATGCTCTATGACAAGCTGCAAAATGTTTTGGCTTTACTTCTCTAAATTCAGGAACTTGTTTGTGACAGATCTCTATTGCATAAGGACACCTATCTACAAACCTACAAGCTTCTTTAGGATTTATAGGACTTGGTACATCTCCTTGAAGAACTATTCTCTTTCTATCTTTTTGAATCTCTGGATCTGGTATTGGTATAGCAGAAAGTAGTGCTCTTGTATAAGGATGAATAGGGTTTTCATAAAGCTCTTCTGAATCAGCAAGTTCCATCATCTGACCCAAATACATTACACCAACTCTATCTGAGATATATCTAACCATTGAAAGGTCATGAGCTATAAAAAGATAAGTTAGTCCAAGTTTTTCTTGGAGTTCTTTTAAAAGATTTACCACTTGTGCCTGGATAGAAACATCTAGAGCTGATATAGGCTCATCACAAACTATAAACTTTGGATTTAATGCAAGGGATCTTGCTATTCCTATTCTCTGTCTTTGTCCACCACTAAACTCATGTGGAAATCTCATAGCATGCTCATCACTTAAACCTACTAATTGTAAAAGTTCCATTATCCTTTTTTTCTTTTCTTTTTTATCTTTATAGATATCATGGATATCAAAAGGTTCTCCTACTATTTCTTCTACTGTCATTCTAGGATTTAAAGATGCGTAAGGATCTTGAAATATCATTTGAAAGTTTTTTCTAACTTCCTGCATCTCTTTTCTAGATAAATCATATATATTTTTTCCATTAAATATTAATTCACCATCAGTTGGATCATAAAGCCTTATTATAGTTCTTCCTGCAGTAGATTTGCCACAACCTGATTCACCTACAAGTCCAAAAGTCTCTCCAGGATATATATCAAAGCTAATTCCATCTACTGCTTTAAGCATTCCTTCTCCAACATCAAAATACTTTTTTAAATTTCTTACTGATATTAAAGGTTCCAATTAAGAAGACCTCCTTTCTTGGTCTTTAGCCAAGGGATGATTTAACCAACATCTACTTTTATGAGTTGGACTATGGTTTTCTTCATCTGGCATATTATCTTTACAAATCTTCATTGCCTTGTCACATCTATCATAAAAAGGACACCCTAAAGGCGGAATATATAGATCCGGTGGAGTCCCTTCTATTGAATGAAGGGGCTCATTTTTATCCATATCAAGCCTTGGAACACTTTTAAGAAGCTTAGCAGTATAAGGGTGCTTTGTATTTTCAAAGATTTCTTTTGTATTTCCTTCTTCAATAATTTGACCTGCATACATTACGACTACTTTATCACTCATCTCAGCTACAATTCCTAAATCGTGTGTAATCAATATTATAGACATACCTCGTTCTTTTTGAATTTCTCTCATCAGTTCTAAAATTTGAGCTTGTACAGTTACATCAAGTGCTGTAGTTGGCTCATCTGCTATAATAAGTTTTGGATCTGAAACCATTGCAAGTGCTATCATAACTCTTTGTCTCATTCCACCTGAAAACTCATGTGGATATTGTTTTATTCTTTTCTCGGGTTGAGGTACTGAAACCAGTCTTAACATCTCTAATGCCTTTTCTTCTGCTTCTTGTTTTGATATACCATGATGATGTATAAGACCTTCTACTATTTGTTTACCAACTCTTATAGTTGGATTAAGAGATGTCATAGGATCTTGAAATATCATTGACATCTTATTGCCTCTTATCTTTTGCATCTCTTTATCTGTCTTTTTTAATAGGTTTTCTCCTTCAAACCATATTTCCCCGCCCTTAAAAAAAGCAGGAGGCATAGGAAGGAGCTGCATTATAGAATTTGCTGTAACAGACTTACCACATCCAGACTCTCCTACTATTGCTACCGTTTGGGAATCTTTAACACTAAAGCTTATATTTCTAACGGCTTCAACTTCCCCAAAGAAAGTTTTAAAAGAAACAGCTAGGTTTTTAACTTCTAATAAATTTTCCATTTTTTGCCTCCTTATTTACGTAATCTTGGGTCAAGTGCATCACGAAGTCCATCTCCTAGTACATTAAATCCAAACATAATAAGAGAAATTAGTATAGCTGGTATTATAAGTTGATAAGCATTTCCCACCGCCATTCCAGCTAGTCCATCATTTGCAAGAGATCCAAGGCTTGAATTTGGAGCTTGAAAACCAAGTCCTAAAAACCCAAGAGTTGCCTCTGCAAATATTGCGCGGGGGATAGTTAAAGTTACATTTACTAGTATCGGTCCAAGTGTATTTGGGATTATATGTTTCTTTAATATCCATCCATTTGAAGCACCGAGAGACTCTGAAGCAAGAGAATACTCGGATTCCTTAAGTTGAAGAACTTGTCCTCTTACTAAAATTGACATAGGAACCCAAGAGGTAAGTGTCATAGCAAGAATCAGTACAAAAAGTGATGTACCAGAACCTTCCTTAGAAAATACTACAGAAAGGAGAATTACTACAAGTAAATAAGGAATACTATAAATAACTTCAGCTAAACGCATCATAAAAGCATCTACTCTTCTACTTGCAACTCCAGCAACTCCTCCATATAATACTCCTATTACAAAGTCAATAGCAGCAGCTAATATCCCTATTATAAGAGAATATCTAGCTCCTATCCAAACTCTAGTCCAAAGGTCTCGTCCAAGTTCATCTGTACCAAAGAAGTGCGTAGAATTTGGTTTTAAGTTTATCTTAGTATAATCTTGTTCAAAATAATCAAATTTATTCATATAAGGCCCTGCAATAGCGATGATTATAATACCTACAATCAAAACAAGACCTGACATAGCAAGTTTATTTTGTTTTAACCTTCTCCATACATCTGGCCAATATTTTATACTAGGGCGTTTAATTTTGTCAGCATCTCTATTGGATAGATCAGCTGGTTCAAACATTTCTCTTTGTAATTCTTTGTTTAAGTTTGCATCAATTCTATCCATTAACGTCCCTCCCCAGTAAGTTTTATTCTTGGATCAATCGCCATATAAGCTAAGTCTACTAAGAAAAGCATACCAATTAAAACAATGGCATAAAAGATAGTAGTTCCCATTATAAGAGTATAGTCTCTATTGGTTATAGATTGCACAAACAATGCTCCAAGACCAGGAATTCCAAATATTTTTTCAATAACAAAACTACCTACTAAAAGATTTGATATAAGAGTTCCAAGAACTGAAACTATAGGAAGTATAGCATTTCTAACAGCATGTTTTAACACAACAGCTGCCTTAGAGATACCCTTAGATTGAGCAGTTTTTATATAGTCTTGTCCAAGTACTTCAAGCATGCTTGATCTCATAAGTCTTGCCATATATGCAAGAGGCATCATAGATAAGGCAATAGCAGGAAGAATAGTGTGCTTAAACTCTCCCCAGCCTCCTATAGGAAGCCAATTAATATTTTTAGCTATAAATTGTATAAACATCGTACCCATAATAAAGCTTGGTACAGATATACCTATTATAGCTACTATCATAGCAATATAATCTGGCACCTTATTTTGATATAGAGCTGCTAAGGCTCCAAGAGCTGGTCCAAAGACTATAGCTATAAGTAGGGCCTCCACGCCAAGATAAGCTGACACTGGAAATCCCCTAGTTATCATATCATTTACAGTTTCAACTTTTGACTTCATTGAGTCGCCAAAATCTCCCTTTAAAAGGTTTGTTAAATAAATCATATATTGTTCTGGATATGATTTATCTAATCCATATTTTTCTAATAGATTTTCATATACTGCTGGTGACATCTTTCCTTCTTTTCTAAATGGATCACCTGGTACAGAGTGCATTAGAAAAAAAGTAATAGTGACAACAGCCCAAATAGTAACAATAGACATACCAAGTCTTTTAAATATATACTTTTTCATTTTCCTCCACCTTCTAAAATAAAAATCAGATGGGCTAAAAAAAGCCCATCAATTTTTATTGTTTATTTATTTATATCTGCATAAGTTAATCTTGGATAGTTTACTAGAGGTTTAAATACTCCAGTTACATATGGTTTTTGTGCATATGGAAGAGTATAGAAATAAACTGGAACTACAGGCATATCTTCCATGATCATTTTTTCAGCTTTTCTCAGAGAATCAAAACGAACTGCAGCATCTGGACTACTTTTAATAGTATCAATTAACTTATCATACTCAGGATTATTGTACTTAGGATAGTTAAATGGTGAACTACTATACCATAACTCTAAGAATGTTATAGGGTCTGTATAGTCACCAATCCAACCTGAACGTGAAACCATATAATCTCCAGATCTTTCTCTATCAAGTTTAACCTGGAACTCTGCGTTTTCAAGTTGAATCTCAACACCTAAGTTTACTCTCCACATCTCTTGTGCAGCTTGAGCAATCTTTTTGTGAGCTTCAGAAGTATTATAAACAAGTACTACTTTTTTAAAGTCTTCAGCAGTAAGTCCTGTTTCTTTTAATCCTTCTTGGAATAATTTCTTACCTTCATCAACATTATACTCTACAAGCTTTCCTACTTTATCACGGTATTCCTTACCATTTTCATCTTTAAGACCAAATGGAACTACACCTTCTGCAACTATTTGACCACCTTGAGCGATTTTCTCTACAATAGTTTTACGATCTAGTGTCATTGTCATAGCTTTTCTTATCTTTTCATTTGCAAATGGCTTAATACCATCTTTAAGTTCAAACTGAGAGTTTAAACTGTAGTAGTATGTTCCTACTTCAGTACCTATAACAAGTTCAGG
This sequence comes from Tissierella creatinophila DSM 6911, assembly GCF_001940565.1. Classification (GTDB taxonomy): domain Bacteria; phylum Bacillota; class Clostridia; order Tissierellales; family Tissierellaceae; genus Tissierella_A; species Tissierella_A creatinophila. Next base: position 1,044 of record NZ_LTDM01000020.1, on the reverse strand, counting down.
GTTTTTCTCAGCTTGCATTTGAGCTACTACTGCCTGTGGAAGTGGAAGTAAGAAGTCATAGTCTCCACCTTCATATTTTTGCCAAGCAGTATTTTCATCTGATATGATATCAAAGTCTATACCATCTAGCTTTATCTTGTCTTTATCATAGTAGTTGTCATTTTTTCTAAGTTTGATACTAGCACTATGTGTCCATTCTTTTAAAGTGAAAGGTCCATTAGATACGTGTGTATCAGCGTTCTTAGCCCAATCTGCATTTGCTTCTACTACCTTTTGATTAACTGGATAAAGAGTGTAAAAGGCAGTTAATTCTAAGAAGTATGGTGTAGGAGCATCTAATGTTACAACTAGAGTTTTATCATCCTCTGCTTTAACCATAACATCTTCTATTTTACCTTTTCCAGTATTATACTCTTCTCCACCCTTAATATAATAAAGTTGATGAGCATAATCTGCAGCAGTTTTAGGATCTAGTGCTCTTTTCCATGCAAATTCAAAATCCCCAGCTGTTACAGGATCTCCGTTTGACCATTTTATGTCATCACGAAGTTTGAAAGTATAAGTTAGTTTATCATCTGATACCTCAGGCTCTTCTTTAGCCATAGCAGGAACTAATTCAAGATCTGGATTTAACTTCATAAGACCTTCAAAAGTGTGGTCAAGTGCATAAGACTCATGAGTTCCTGTTGCAAGTGCAGGATCAAGTGAACCTGGCTCACTAGCATTGTTTGTTCTTAGGATCTTTTCTCCTTTAGGAGTATCCTTTCCTTCATCTGCTGGCTTATCTTTATCGCCTGGATTAGCATCATCAGATTTTGGTACGCAACCTGTTATAACAACAGATAATACAAGTATAAGACTTAAAAAAATCAAAAACTTCTTTTTCATAATTCATCCCCCTCGTATAATGTTTAGAATATAGCTCGTTGCAGAACTCTGTAGCGAGCTATTTTACTGCATTTCAATCTATTGAAATGGCTGGGATTCCCCCGATTTTGGGTATATATACAGTATCAAGTTGTTTATAACTCAAAACGGAAATTG